>NZ_QPJQ01000004.1 GCF_003337275.1 Marinomonas foliarum
CAAATATGTTTTGGTGTTGTTAAGAATCAAACAGAATATCAGCCTCAAGTTAGTTAAATAAAAACTTGAGGCTGATTAGGAGAGATGGTATCTACATGTGAAAGCTTCGCTTTCAACGGCGCTCTTATATTACAGAAAGCGGTCGTACCTCCCTCATCCGCCCTACGATAATCGGCCTTTATGATGAAGTCAGTTCGACGCGACGAAGTTGCGCGCCCCTATGGCGTTTAAGCAACGGAAAAAAGTTACCCATTCAGCTTTTTGCTGAAAGAAAGAACTTAGTCTTTCTTGAGGTACCGCCCTCGCGGTTCATCGCTTTCATGCAATACCATTTCAGAGTGCAGAAATTCGGCAGCAGCAGCGGAGTCTTTCACTTTTACGGCACTGCGTTCTAACATCTCTGCTTCATATGCCGTTAATACGCTTTCTCGTATGCCTTTCTCGCGCCAATGGGATAAAGACCAGCATCCTTTGGTAATTTCTCTTGCCAAAACCAGTGCGTCTAATAGGGCTTGGTTCGCGCCTTGGCCTTTGAATGGGCTCATTGGGTGGGCGGCATCACCAATCAAGGTGGCTTTTCCGCCTTTGGCTAAATCTTCGGATGTTAGTAAGTCGCGATCATACACAGGATAACCGGACACCATAGAAGCTTTGGTGGCGGATAAAATCTGAGGAATGGGGTCGTGCCATTGGGTCCTTCGGCAAGCTTCTTCTTTGAGCGCTTGTGGCCCTTGGGCGTTTAATTCCTTGGCCTCATCTTCTGACATAGGAAAGCTCAACTGCCACATCACAGAATCTGCGGCATAAGGCATAATGTAGATTCGTTCGTTACCGTTGGCAGTTTGAAAAACGGTCGCGGAATCCAATAAGTCGCTTTCAATACTATCAAGATCACTCAATGGGCAAATACCTAGAATCACGATACAACCAAGATAGCGCAGTGGACTGGCTTTATCGCCGATCAATTGCTTACGTACAGCACTGCGAATACCGTCGGCACCAACAATCAGATCCGCTTTGCAGTGTTTCAGCTCATCACCCACTTGAAAGGTTAGGTCGACCACATCATCCGTCTCTGTAAATTCAATTAGCTGATGATTCCACTGCACTGCACTACTTTCACCGAGTTGATCGAGTAAGGCTAAACGCAGTGATTGGCGAGCGATATGGACATTGGTACGTTTTACCGCACTTGGCTGTTCAGACAATGCCAGCCATTTTCTCATGCCCCATTCAGCAACCACTTTACCTTGTGTAGTGTGAACAAGATGACGAGTGGAAATAACACCTTCTTTTAAGGCAAAAATCCCCAAGCCTTCAATTGCCTTACTCGCCTGTTGCAGGGTTAGACCATAACCTTGGGAGCGCTCATTAAAGCTACTGTCGCGTTCGTATAATGTGAAAGGAATTCCTCTATGCAAGCAGGCGACAGCCAAAGCAACGCCACCAATCCCACCGCCAATGATGGCGATATTAGGGTAGTTTTCTGTGTCTACAGGTGGGAACTCATCAGACGGTATGACACCTGCACCAGAGCATGGTGAACAAGATTCAAGATGTCCTTTGGGACGAATAGGTTCTACGCCTTCACCATTGTTTTTAACAAAGGCATCCCATTCCTTCTGGTAAGTTAAACGCACTTTTTTTCGTAGTCTTCGGCTTTTCTTGCCACGCCCCTGACATTCTGGACATACCGTCCAACAACATCCATTGATTTCGTTTACCACAAGGTTATTAACTCCCCAACCCAATTCGACATTGTAAACTCTTTAATACAGCATTATGAATCAAAAATGTTGAAATGTAGACTTTCAATTTATTTTTTAGGCGGATTTATGCTTTGTTTAGGGAAGATTTTCGTACGTCTTTACACTATACTAATCTTACGTTGAAATTATCCATAGATTTTAGATAACACTATCCATTAGCAGCACTGAATGAAATATTATTTTATTACCTCAACAGAAGGCTTTAAAATACAAACTAGGGATTTATCTATCTAACATTTCCTATCAATCTATAAAAAGGATCGGTAATGAAAAGAATAATTCTAAGCACTTCAATAATTTTATCTTTTAATGCTTTATCAGAAGTTTCTAACTATGAATACAATCATTTAATAGACGATTACAACTCTCTATCAAATGAATATAACTCTCTATTAAATGATTCCCAGTCTTTATCAAATGATTACGAATCACTATTAGATAAATACAATTCTTTATCTAATAGACACAACAAACTTGTTGATAGTTACAATGAACTTATTTTCAATAAAATCATGTCTAAAATTAAAAAAATCCAACTAGATGAAGAAATTAGTGATGTTATTGTTGTAGGCGAAAGGCCCTCACATGGGTATGGCAATCGATGCCTGCTAGGCTCCACTATATACACCGATAATGGGAAGGAGTATTCAATATCGTTTGATTTTGAAAAAGGAATAGGATGGTCAAAGCCATCTATATATCGTGACAGTATCAAAATTGACGGTAGCACTCCAGGCGTTACTGCCATAGCTCGTCCTGAAGATGAAATAAAAGAACTCCAAAGGTTGTTTATAGAAGAGAGTAATGTAAGAGAAGAACTCGCAAATATGTTTAGACAACTGCACAAAACATGTTATACCAATTAAAATAAACAGTGTCAGCTAGAGTACTAAAAGCGATCGATTCTGGATTTTTTAAAAATTTATAGCACGGTTAAAAAGATTATGTTCACTCAAAAAACCATTATTTTTTTTATTTTACTGCCTTTCGTTAATCCTACACTTGCCACTGGGTTAGATCACCAACGTTTTGGTGATATTTATTTTGGCACGGAGCTGTCGTCGTCTCAGTTAACGTATAAGGCTATAAGTCAAAAAATTGAAGGGTGTCACTATATAGTGTTTGATCAATACCCTACCGTTTCAGTGATGATTATTGATGATGTTATTCAGCGAATTGAAACATCAGATTTTGGGTTTATTAACAGCAACAACCCTTTTTATGAAGTAATCACTAATGGGAAACCATTTAATAAGTTGAACATGGATCGCCAAGATATAGACATCGAAGAACACGAATATGAGTCTGGTTTTTACTTTCGTTGGTACAACAATGCTAAAACACGAGCTATCATAATTGATTATGTGGATGGTAAGGTAGATATCATTAAAGCTGGATTATTACCTGCTGCAATGTGGATTGAAGGTTGTGCTTAAATAATACAGTCACTAAACACACGTTTTTCCCTCAATCAATTGTTAATTTCATGCTTTCCAGCTCCTGTACAACTTGTAAATACAAATCTCTCAAGTGTTGGTTTGGTTTCTGATCATTGCATTGGTAGATAAAATGTTCCCACATCAGCTGAGTTTGACCAAGACTTTCTTTTAGGTAGCTCCGTTTTGACTCTAAACTTATTGGTGAGCCCGTTGTTTTAACTTGAGTAAGTTTACGGCTGATATTTAAAAGCTGCATTGCACTATAACCATT
Source organism: Marinomonas foliarum (assembly GCF_003337275.1). Taxonomy (GTDB): domain Bacteria; phylum Pseudomonadota; class Gammaproteobacteria; order Pseudomonadales; family Marinomonadaceae; genus Marinomonas; species Marinomonas foliarum. Next base: position 3,480 of record NZ_QPJQ01000004.1, read on the forward strand.
CTCTTTATCGCAGCCTGAAAACATACCGTCAAAAGCCCCTCCCCCTCTTAAAACCCCTAGATCAATGCCACCGGAAGAAAACGGGGTTGGCCACTCATCAGAGTTATCATCCACTATAAGGCTACCAATATCCATTTGTGTATAAAAACCGTCTTGGAACCCGCTAACAACATAATTTGCCTGCATAGACAAACTCGAATACACATGAATTGTTGTTGTTTTTGCCATATTTGCAGGCATCAGAATTTCTGGCTTTAAATAGGTATTAGGCTGCAACACAAAGTATCCAGCCTTATTAGACAAAGCTACATTATTGTCTTCTGAAGGAGACTGAGTATCACCATAGGAAATTTTAGCATTGGCTACAGGCATTAAATCTGACAAACGAACAATACGGCCACTAACCTCAGGGCCATTGTAACGCTCACTAATTGTCGGGACGCAACCACCCAAGAATATTACCAACAGAATAGTCCCAAAAAAGAGAGTTTTCCGCGGCTTCACCAATTTACTTTTCGCTGTATGATGCAAGGTCAAAGCCGGAAGCCCTCTTTAACTATCATAAGGTCTCAAACTACTTATCACTATTGGCGTACAGCTACCATTCGTAATCCGGCGTAGTTTAAGCTGAAAATATTGCCCTACTTGTGCAGTGGGCACTAGCCGCGCTGGATCAATTTCGAAAACCTCACCATTTTCGGTTTGCACCTCTGCAGGATTAGCAAGTTTTCTAAGTTGAACAATTTCTGCACTATCCAAGTATTGGCAGCTACCACCAACAGGAGTACACGCGCTTATTAATATAAATACCGCGATCAACGCACCGTATTTAATATATTTTGAAATGCGTTCATCCATCATCTTAATCACTCAATATAGCGCAAAAAAAGCTTAACCTAAAAATCAAATTTGGATCACGTTTTTAGTATAGATACTTACTCCCCGATGTGCCAACCATTGGTAATCGGATAACGACGATCTCGTCCAAAGCCGCGAGCGGTAATACGAACACCCGTAGGCGCTTGACGGCGTTTGTATTCGTTGACGTCAACAAGACGAAGTACGCGATACACTGTGTCGCGGTCGAATTTCTTGGTCGCTAGGATAGCGTCTGCACTTTGATCTTCTTCGATGTACATGCGTAAGATCTCATCGAGGATGTCGTAGCTTGGTAAGGAGTCTTCGTCTTTTTGGTCTGGCGCCAGTTCCGCGGAAGGTGGACGCGTGATGACGCGTTCAGGAATCACGTAGCCCAAGGTATTACGGTATCGGCAAAGTTTGAAAACGAGCGTTTTGAAGACGTCTTTTAAGACGGAATAACCACCAACCATGTCGCCATACAATGTGGCGTAGCCTACGGCCATTTCGCTCTTGTTGCCTGTGGTTAGCACCATGTAGCCTTTCTTGTTAGAAATCGCCATTAGGGTCACGCCACGAGTACGGGCTTGAAGGTTTTCTTCTGTGGTGTCTTTGCCATAGCCTTCGAATTCTGGCGCTAACACGTCGGTGAAGGCGGAAACCATGGATTCAATGGGTAAAACGCTGTATTTCACGCCTAACAAATTGGCTTCTTCTTCGGCGTCGTGCAAGCTGATAGACGAGGTGTAAGTGTAAGGCATCATGATGGCTTGAACACGGTCTGCGCCTATGGCATCAACAGCAACAGCGAGAGACAAGGCCGAGTCGATACCGCCACTCAAACCCAGCACAATGCCTTCAAAACGGTTCTTGGTGATGTAGTCACGCAAGCCAAGCACCATGGCTTGGTAAACGCTGGCTTCAACGTCCAATGTTGGCGCGATAACGCCAGCGACTGGCTCAACTTTGTTAGGTTGGCTTTCATCGACGATCATGTCGATACAGTACAGACCGGCTTCAAACCAAGGCGCTTGCATAATTTTCTCGCCTTTGGCGTTAACCACAAACGAGCCGCCTTCGTAGACCAATTCGTCCTGTGCACCCATGTAGTTCACATAGACAATGGGTAATGCCGATTCAGTGGCACGCTGGTGAAGCAATTCTTCGCGCTCGCCCATTTTTTCAATGTGGTAAGGCGAGGCGTTCAAGTTAAGAATCAGTTCTGCCCCGGCCGCTTTGGCTTGAGCAATAGGCTCAGGATGCCAAATATCTTCGCAGATACTTAAGCCAACAGTAACACCTTTGATATCCACAAGGCCCGCTTCGCGGCCTTCGCTGAAGTAACGCTTGTCATCAAATACGAGGAAGTTAGGCAGTTTCTGCTTGGCGTATTCCACTAACAAGTCACCTTGATAAATCACGCCAGCGCAGTTAAACAGTTCACCATCGATTCGACGAGGATAACCAATGACCACATAGATATCGCGAATCTCGGCTAATAACTTTGCCAAGGCAGATTCGATACGCTGATCCAAACTGGAACGTAGCAGTAAGTCTTCTGGTGGGTAACCAGTTAAAGTCAATTCTGGGAAAACCACCACATCTGCGCGCTCTTCATCACGGGCTTTGTTCGCCGCTTCGATGACAGATTGTGTGTTTTTTGTAATGTCGCCGACCAGCATATCCAGCTGGGCCATTGCAATTCGTAATGTCATACAGTTGCTATCTCGTGAACTCTGTTAGAATATGCCCGTTATTGTCTGGAATAACCTAAGCTAGGTAAAGTATATGATCGTACGTTTGATCGTTTTTGTTGCTATTTTCTTTATTGGTTGGTGGTTATATCGCCAATTTATCATTTTTAAACGCGGCCAATCGCCGCAGGAAACCAAAACAAAAGATTCATCTAAAAAAGACGAGTCTCAAGAAAGCATGGTTCGTTGTGAAGAATGCCAAACATTCACGCCTCGCTCTCATGCAATTCATGACCAAGAAGCACGTCCATTTTGCAGTGCGGAACATTTAAAAGTCTTCAATCAGAAGCACTAACCCAGCCACTTGAAACTTGCCTTTTCTCTCGCCACCACCAGCAGCGATATTGTTGCTGGTTTTGTGTGGCGCAGAGTCGATGGAAAACCTGACTATGATCAGATTCATCCGGTAAAGATTGGTAGCTCTCCCAGCGATAACCAAGAGACAAACCCTCTTTGTTATACCAAGTACTTTCCAAACTATTGTTTTTCAGCTCACAAAAACCGAAACAGCTACTTGCCTTTGCCGAAGTAAAATTTGGAGACACAATCCACGTCTGTTGGAAGTCTTTCCAGATTTGCTGATTAACTTCCACTTCATTCAACTGTCCACGCCACTGGTATGAAGCCTGCACCCTCTCTTGGTAATGCACAGACACTGTCGCAACCATTAATAGTAACGCTATAATGGGCAACGACACCCATCCTCGCTGGCTTCTTAACAAAGAAAAGTCCATTTTCTAGGCTCCCCGCACTCAAATCTCTAGCCGTATGTTTACCTACTCACCTTTTAGAGAGTAACTAAAAGCAAAAAAATTAAAGCACTATTATTTGATTACCCACTCCCTGACAAGGAGAAAAATAACGCCAGGTTTCGCCTCTCAAAGACTGATATTGCTGTTGAAATTCCATTTTACCTGCCTGCTTGCAATCACTTAATTGGTAAAGATATTCCACCCACAAACCTTTTATGCTTGTTAGCGAAAAGTTCCCATAGCGAGTTTCTAACGTATCCAAAAAACCATTGCTGCTGTTATCCACTAGAGGATATATCGCAATCCGCTCAACCCCATTCCACAACTCTAACGAATTGCCACTTTCCTCTGGTGTACGCCATAGTGCGTTTAAGCCGTCCTTCCCTGTTGAAACATACCAATAAAAACCCTCTTGGCTTTCGATGATGCCAGACTGACCTAGAGTGACATCCACGCCAAAATCGATAACACTTTTTCTCGTAGTCACATTTAAAACCTGACCATGATAATAAGATTCACAAGATGAAAATGTGACCCTGTCTCCCGCTTTCCAGTGACAGTCCATCGCCGTTTCTATGGGGTTTTCATCAAGTGTTATCGAACGTCGGCACAAGCCATAATCCACGCCTTTCAACCAATCTGAATCCTTACTCACCTCACGTGATGCTAAGCGAAGAGGAGGCAAAGCCCCCGATCCAATTGTTAAAAATAACGCCTCATCCATGCGACAACTAGCAGACAACAGCCGCGACCATTGCGCTTTAATATGGGCATCAATGGCCGCTTTTATGATGTGCTGATCTTGATAGGTTTGCGCCAATAGTTGACGTTCTTGCATTCGAGCAATGGCGGTAACTAAGAGAGGTAAAAACAAGGCGATTAAAGCGCACACCACTAGCAACTCGACCAACAAACTGCCTTTCAAATGACTTCGCAGATTCATTATTCACCCTCTTGTTTTGAAGTGACAATAGCCGATTCTGGCAAGTGGTGTAATGAAGCCTGAAACCAACGCTTTAAATCGCTTCCTGAACATCGCTGGCAATCTGGGTAAGTTTGATTGAGAGGTTTTTGTATATTTCCGAGCCAGTTAACCGAACCAGTCAACTGCGCCATGGACGCTTGTTTTTGTTCATTTTCGCTGTGTTTGAGCTGTTCATTAGCCTGCTGAGTAGATTGCCATTGTGCTGCGTTTTGGCGTTGTGCAACATACAGCACAACAGAAAATAGCGCCAAACAGAGAATCACTTCAAGCATGATCCAGCCTCTTTGCTTTTGTCTAAGATGTGTTTTATAAGTTATGCGAGATTGATTCATCCGCACTGCCCTGCAGTCATTTTTTGTGGATCAGATAGATAAAATCGTCCGCTTTGGTTTAACACCAAGTCTGCTTGCCAAGCTCCTAGGCAAAAAGAAAAAGTGCCGTTCTGATAGCCAGACAAGCCATTAGACTGGAACTCTATTTGTTGTTTTCTAATCGGAAAGCCATGCCAAAACACAGTGACGGAATGATCAAAAGTAATTTGCCTAAACTCATGCTTTTCGCCACTTCTGGATTCAATTTGATAGAGCAGAAAACCCATAGACCAGCCACCAACACATTTGACACCGCCACAGACATAGCTGGTTTGGCCACTTGAAACAGCCAATTGACGAGCTTGAATAAGTGCCTCAGCTAGACGTTTCATCTCTGTCTTGAGCGTGTTTTGATCTTGGGCTTGCTGACTAACACTGAGAAAATGCACTGAACCCACATGGGCCAAGATGCTTAAAATAACCAGAACGCAGAGCAGTTCTAGTAGAGAGAAACCGTTTTGTCGGCTCATTGAAAACCTCCTTGTTTTCAAGTCATTGCTTGTCATGAGATTAAATAGCTAACGGGCATCCTGCCCTTTTTCAATCATTATGAATGACTCACACGTACTTAATCTTAATTATCTATCCTTGATAGCAAACCATTTATTAATATGGTTCGCTAGCTGCCTTGGTTTTTGGAAAGGCAATGAATGGTCACAAGCGCTCATGGTTTTATGCTGCCAAGCCGCGTTCCTCTCACTTAACAGATCATAGTGTTGGCGCAAGGCTTCATGGCTTAATTCACCCGAGAACAAGAACACTTGCTCAGAAGAATCTATCATTACCTGACGAATATGTGGCTGATTCGCCATGATTTCTACCTGATCTGTCACCGCATCCAAGGCATACGCAAAGCCAAACGGCCGATGAGCAAGGCGTGACTGCGTCGTGGCTTCAGCCACTGGGTGCTTACGCCGATTAGGCGATACGCCGTCCATAAAACTCGCTACACCCAACTCCACATCGCCCGTATCACGGATCAATTTCGACGCATGTCGATACTTTTGGCGAACATCCATCAGGGTAGATAAATCTTCCCTATCCAACGAGGCTGGCTCGAACAAGGCCATTTTGGCGTTCATTTTACCTTGTACGCTGCGTTGATAGTTCAGATTCAACGCCACCAAACCGCCTAGAGAATAAGCAACCACGTCAAAATCGTCCCATTCAACATGGGATAATAAGGCTTCAACTTCGTCGGTCAACTCAGCAATCGACACAGCTCCCTCTTCGCCATGATGATGAAAGGAGTCGCCCATGCCTTTTAGATCTGGTACCAGCATCCATCGCCACTGGGTGAAATATGGCATCATCGGCGAGAAGGTAATTTCACCTGCGACTCCTGCACCATGCAATAACAGGCACACACGGTCGCTTTCTGCTTGTGGATTCTCATAAAGGCGGTACGCGATACGCGCATTGGGTAAAGAAAGAAAAAAAATGTCAGACACTTGTAATTAACCTGTGAGGAGCCTTATTAAAAGAATACAATGCTGTGATTAGCAAAACGAATACATTGAGACCTTGCACACTATGTTGCGAGGTTGCGAGCGAAATCAAGACTAGTCTATTTTTAACTGAGTTTTGATAAGCGCAGTTCTCATATTACTAGGTATTAAAATAAATGTCAGAAATCAAACAGGTAAATCTCCCTTATCAAGCGTCGTTACTGTCTTTCTTTTCTGCTGTACGAGACTTACCTTACCCTGCTTTACTCGACAGTAACCACGAACATTTTCCTGATACAAATTACGATATTTTAGTCGCCAAGCCTATCGCACGGGTTCACCCTACACAAAAAAGCCAAGCTATCACTTGGTACGATAAACCACTTTACGAGCTAAGTCATACGGACAACCCGATGACTTTACTGAACGAATTGATGAGTTTAATTTGCCAAGAACCGTGGGCACAGTCTGCCCCAAAGGACCTACCCTTTATTGGCGGTTTATTGGGCTTTTATGGCTACGAAAGCGGCCACTTTGTTGAGCAACTACCCGATACTGTCAAACACGACATCCAGCTAGATACTCTAAGCATTGGGCTTTACGGCTGGGCTGTGGTTACCAATCATCAAGAAAAAACCACTCAGCTAATCACCTCACCTTGGTGCCATTCTGAAGATGTGGCCGATCTAATCAATCGCTTCACCAGCGCAAGCGATGACGTATTGGTAAAACACGATCTAAACGAAGCGCGACCTTTTACACTACAAACGCCCTTTTCCTCTAATATGACCGAAGCGGAATATGCGCAAAAATTTTCAGCGGTGCAAGATTACATTCAGTCTGGGGATTGTTATCAGGTCAACTTAGCGCAACGGTTTTCAGCACAATATCAAGGTGACACCTTCACCGCATACCACACATTAAGAGAGGTTTGCCCTACGCCTTTTTCGGCGTATATGGAGTTTTCGCCAGAGCAAAGTATCTTGAGCCATTCTCCAGAACGCTTCCTATTATGTGATCAAGGTAGAGTCGAATCCAAGCCAATCAAAGGCACTATCGCTCGTGGTAAGACGCCTGAAGAAGACAAAGCAAATGCAGCCTGGCTATTAGCTTCCGAGAAAGACAGAGCCGAGAATCTAATGATTGTCGACTTGCTGCGCAACGACTTAGGTCGTACTTGTTTAACGGGTAGTATCAAGGTGCCTAAGCTTTTTGATTTAGAAAGTTACGCCAATGTGCATCACTTGGTTTCCACCGTAGAAGGTAGAATCGATCAAGCTGACCAAGCAATTCGTGTTTTCCATCAGAGTTTTCCCGGTGGTTCTATTACTGGGGCACCCAAAATTCGCTCTATGGAAATAATCGATGAACTAGAACCTGATGAGCGTTCCGCCTACTGCGGCTCTATCGCCTATTTCAGTGCAAACGGTCAAATGGATTCCAGTATAACCATTCGCACCTTGGTAGCAGACAATGGCAATTTACATTGTTGGGCAGGCGGCGGATTAGTTGCTGATTCAAAATGCCAAGAAGAATATCAAGAAACCTTTACCAAAGTAGGCAAATTAACCCATACTCTAGAACAAGACTTTTTGAAATAGGCCGTATCATGTCTGACATAGAGCAGTTTTTAAGTGCTCCTCCCATTGACCTGAGTTTGGATGATATTCGCGCAGCATTAGATAAAGAACCCTACGCGCAGCAAATCCATAACCCTGATGAGGAAATGTTCCCAAAGGGGTATGATTTGCAATATCGGTCTGCCGCTGTGCTTATTCCCATTTGGCGGGAACCTGAGAATGGAGAGCTTTATGTTCTCCTAACTCAACGTGCTCTTCATATGCGCAATCACCCGGGGCAGATTGCTTTCCCGGGTGGCAAACATGACCCAGACGATGCCAGCATTCAATACACGGCATTAAGAGAAACATTAGAAGAAGTCGGACTGTCGCCAGACTGTTTTGACCTACTAGGCGAACTAGGCGAGTACTGCACCATATCAGGTTTTTGCATCAAACCGATCGTCGCTGAAATGACACGCCGAAGTGAATTAAGTCTCTGTGAAGACGAAGTAAAATCTGTCCACTGGGTGCCATTGCGTCACCTGCTTACTCCGCAGAATTATCGTTTTAGACACAAAAAACTTGATACCATAGAGCGTGGTTACTTTGAAATTGACTATGAAGAAATCCGTATATGGGGCGTTACCGCGGGTATTTTATACGGTTTATATCAAACGCTGGCCAAACACATTCGCTAACAACACTTTCAACTATTATAAGGTTAGTGTTCTTTCGTCTTTTGCTTCATCGACACAAATTGTTATGGTACCGATAACGTAACTTAGATCAGGGTAAATTATCCTATGTCAGCATTCGATTTAGCGTCTTTTATTGCCAACAATAAAGAAGACGAAGCACAAAAAATTATTCATAACGCGATGCAACAATTCGACAATATCGCCATTTCTTTTAGTGGTGCAGAAGACGTTGTTCTTATTGATATGGCTGTCAAGGCAAAAAAAGACATCCACGTATTTTCTCTAGATACAGGTCGTCTTCATGCCGAAACCTACCGTTTCATGGAGCAAGTACGCAAACACTATAATATTCAGATCGATATCCTTTCTCCTGATCGTGAAGCCCTCGAAAACTTCACTCGCGCAAAAGGCTTGTTTAGCTTCTTCGAAGATGGCCATAAAGAATGCTGTGGCATCCGCAAAGTACAGCCACTTAAACGTAAGCTGGCAACGTTAGATGCGTGGATAACAGGGCAGCGTAAAGACCAAAGCCCAGGAACACGCAATGTTTTGGCGTTTGCTGAAAAAGATGCTGCGTTTAGCACGGATGAAAAAGACTTATTTAAATTCAATCCATTGGCTAATTGGTCTTCTGAAGACGTGTGGAACTACATCAAAATGTTTGACGTGCCATACAATGAATTGCACTTGAAAGGTTTTACCAGCATTGGTTGCGAGCCATGTACACGCCCTATTTTGCCGAATCAACACGAACGTGAAGGTCGTTGGTGGTGGGAAGAATCTGAACACAAAGAATGCGGCTTACACGTCGCGAACCTAATACCAACTGCTCAGCAGTAAGCATCTGCTGATCAATAACACAGTCAACCCAGAACATGCTTGATAACATCAGGCATGTTCAACTGTTTCAACATCTTCTGAAAAATGACGTGCGAGATGATTCTCCCAAGACGTTATAAAACCTTCATAGCACACTTCAAGCTCTTGTATATGCTCCAATAAGATCCTGCCTGCTGGTGTCATCTCCGTTGTTCGTCCATGTCGAATAAGCAGCGCCTCGCCTAAGTCTCGCTCTAATTTTTGAATATGCTGACTCACCGCAGGCTGAGTTAACCCTAACTGCTTTGCAGTATTCGTAAAACTCCCTGTTTGAACCAGCGCCTTAAAAGTAATGAGATGTTGTGTATTAAGCATAAAGATTCCTTATAGTTGGTTACATTATGCCCAATGCTTTTTTTACGAACATTGACCTATATCGTGTTTTCGTGAAAGACTGAATATTATTAACCCTATGGATTAACAAAATGACAACCACACAAGATGTGATGTTACCTTGGTACGAAAGACAATCCGGTCACCAAGAATCCCGCGACAATGATTACCGCACACCTTATCAGCGCGACCGAGCCAGAATCATACATAGCGCCGCATTTCGTCGGCTGCAATCAAAAACTCAGATCCTCGCCATTAGACAAAACGACTACAGCCGCACACGCCTAACTCATTCCTTAGAAGTGGCTCAAATTGGCAACGGCATCGTTCACCAACTCAAACACAGCTCTCCTGCAGACGCCGACTTTCAGCCTTGGCTTGCCGATGACGCGTTAATTGAAACTATTTGCCTCAGCCATGATATTGGTCACCCACCTTTTGGCCATGGAGGTGAAATTGCACTTAACTACATGATGCAAAATTATGGCGGTTTTGAAGGTAATGCGCAGTCTTTGAGAATTCTAGGAAAGCGCGGTTCATACTCACCCGTTTACGGCATGGATGTTACCCGTCGAACCTTGTTAGGCGTATTAAAGTACCCGGTTTTGTATTCGACGGTTGTTGCTAATTACCCAGAAAAAACCGCTAACTTCCGTCAATTTAAAGCCTCCAATTGGGCGCCACCAAAATGCGTCTATCAAGAAGAGCACGACCTGCTCAATTGGATTGTTGAACCCTTTAGCCAAGCTGACAGAACCTTATTACAAGAAGTGCAACAGACAGAGCCAGAAGGCCACGCTAAAGCCAAACACGCCAGTTTCGACACTAGTATCATGGACCTGGCTGACGACATTGCCTATGGCGTTCACGACCTAGAAGACGCTATCGTACTCGGCATGGTTACCAAAGATATGTGGTTAGAGCATTTAGAGCCAAAACTTGCCGCCTTAGCATCGCCATTTTTAGCAGAAAACCTCAACGACATTCGCACCCAACTATTTAGCCGCCAAAGCCATCTTCGTAAAGAAGCAATTGGCAGCCTAGTAAGCTGGTTTATCACTTCCTGCCGAGTGATTGAAAAAACACAATTCGAACACCCATTACTGCGCTTTCAAGTTGGCCTACCAGAAGGTCAACGCCAAGCCTTAAACTTATTAAAGCAATTTGAGATGCAACACATCATCCAACGTCCAGAAGTACAAATGCTCGTCTATAAAGGCCAGCAGATGCTATTGGAAATGTTTGAAGCTTATTCAGCCGACCCCAGTAGATTACTGCCACGAGAAATCGCCAGCGAATGGCAAAAAAGCCAAGATCGTGGGGAGAATGGACTTCGTATTATCTGCGATTACATGGCCTCTATGACCGACGATTACGCCAGCCGTATGTACAACAAGCTGTTTGTTCCAAGTTTAGGGTCAGTTTTTGAGCCAATGTAATAGATACAATAAGGCCTTGCTTCAAAACAAGGCCTTATTGTTGAAATTAGTCTAATTTTTACTGAGCATCGTTTTGAATTACTTCATAGTCCAGAAAGCTCAGTATTAAGCAAGGTGCAAAATCGAAATGAAACGCGAATTAAGACAAAATAAGAAGAACGTAAAAGGATATTTATAAGAAGGTAGTAAATTTAGAAATGGTTGCGGGAGCAGGATTCGAACCTACGACCTTCGGGTTATGAGCCCGACGAGCTACCAGACTGCTCCATCCCGCGACAGATTAAACTATTTATATAGTTTATATGCAGATATGAAAGATAAAAACATAGCCAAAACACTAAGTGTATTTGGTTGCGGGAGCAGGATTCGAACCTACGACCTTCGGGTTATGAGCCCGACGAGCTACCAGACTGCTCCATCCCGCGCCATGCTAAACGATAAATCTCGTTTAGGTTTTATCTTTTCTTAATTAAGAAATTGGTGACTAAGTTAATGGTTGCGGGAGCAGGATTCGAACCTACGACCTTCGGGTTATGAGCCCGACGAGCTACCAGACTGCTCCATCCCGCGACAAATTAACTTTCTTTACATCACTAACAATTTCATTTGATTAGCTTTTATTTTAAATCGATTTCAGGAGCACTTTACTGGAATTAAAAGTGAACCTAAGACCTATTATTTTAAAATGGTTGCGGGAGCCGGATCTTCGGGTTATGAGCCCGACGAGCTACCAGACTGCTCCATCCCGCGACAAATTAATTCTTTCATGAATCACTAACAATTTCGTTTGATTAGTTGGTTGCGGGAGCCGGATTCGAACCAACGACCTTCGGGTTATGAGCCCGACGAGCTACCAGACTGCTCCATCCCGCGACTAATCATCGTTAGCAACAAACATCCATCAATGCTTGTTGGTTAAGCTAATTCGCTCAACCCTTGCCAACGAGGTGCGTATTATAGGTAGATTAATCTAAGAGTCAAGCGCTACAAGAGAACTAGATAGGATTAGTTGAAAAAAACTCTTTCTGCCTCATTATCTACCTATACCAAACAGACTCAGCCTCTTATTAGATATAGAGAAGCTTAAATACTTGTATCCTACGCTACCACAAGGTAAAAGGTAGCCATCCAATATTTTCGACCAATAGGTTAGGAGCCAATCATGCCCAGCAATATTGAAGCCATTCTGAAAAAATCAGCAATCCCTACTGAAGCCGATGCCCTACCCGGTAGAAGCACGCCTTTAACAATTTCAGGTATACACGCTGTCAACAATGAACCGTTTGTCCGCGACGAAAATCCCAGTGAATCCGAAGTCATTCTAGGAATGGGTTGTTTCTGGGGGGCCGAACGCAAGCTATGGAATACTCCCGGCGTTATCGTCACTTCTGTTGGTTATGCTGGCGGCTTTACACCCAACCCAACTTATGAAGAAGTTTGCTCAGGACAAACAGGGCATAGCGAAGTCGTACAGGTTGTGTTTGATACCTCTATTATCTCGCTAGAGGGCGTGCTTAAGGTTTTCTGGGAAAACCACGATCCAACTCAAGGCATGCGCCAAGGCAACGACATAGGCAGCCAATATCGCTCTGTTATCTATACAACCAGTGATAAAGATATGCCAATTATTGAAGCTAGTAAGGCTGCATTCCAAAAAGAATTATTTGATGCAGGTCACGGCATGATCACCACCGAGATTGAACCACTCGATACCTACTACTTTGCTGAAGAGTATCACCAGCAGTATCTTCACAAAAATCCGAATGGTTATTGCGGGATAGCCGGTACTGGCGTGAGCTGCCCTATCGGCTTAGGCGTATAGTTTTTAAGTAATTGAAATAATCACTTTCTAAATTGAATAAGTGACAGAAACGAAAAGGCCGAATCGAAAAACGATTCGGCCTTTTTAGTAGCGTCTACTTCAAAGAAAAGTTAGCCATCAATGTTGATACTGTACTCTTCGTTGTTGTAGATAACTTTAATAGAGTCGCTTGAACTAAAGTTAGATTCTTCACCAAAGTTGGCAACATCTTCACTATCTACTTTGACACTGCCATCCGTCACTTTTACATGTTCAGATAAGAATGCCGTAACTGCGTCAACATCTGCATCTTTATCAGGACTGCCCTCTATACCAACCAACAAATCAGTCAAATCAAGTGCATCTTCCGCCACATTAAAATCAGTTATTGTATCTATATTTGAACTATTTGTTACGTCATTCAATATAAAGATATCGTTACCTGCCCCACCTGTCAGGATATCAGAGGCTTCATCATCGCCACCAAACAATACATCATCACCCGAGCCGCCTAATAATGTATCTTCGCCTGAAGCACCCTCTAGATAATCATCATTGATACCGCCAACAATAACATCCTCATCTGACGTCCCTACTAGCTTGTCATGCTGTCCATCGGTATTAATTGAAGCTGTTAACTCAAACTCTTCAATATCACTTTCTGATTTACTGACAACGGTTAGATCATCGATAGCAGTTGCTCCATTAGCTACTTGAACAGTATAACTACCGTCTTGATTCACCTGAATATCCTGACCTGACTGAAGTAATTTGGCACCTTCAGGAACACCAAAGATATCTACGGTAGATATCACTTCCGAATCAGAAAGATTCTCAACACTCACTTGAACTTTAAAGTATGGAGCAGAGCCATTATTGGTTGAATCAAATGCTGAACTATCACCTATTACTGAGCCGTCAGAAAATTTGATGTTCTCAAAGTTAACAAAACGCGATCTAATTCCATCTTTATTCCAATAGTAATCAGACATCGAATAGGATTGAAACCATACAGAGTCAGAACCCTGTCCGCCATCGACCCATGCTGAACTTGATACTGCTCCACCAACCACTAATAGGTCATTACCAGAACCAAGATTGATCGAAACGTTTGCAGCAATATCACCACCAATCTTTAGCGTATCATTACCACTACCTAACTGTATGTCTGCGCCATACCTAACATCATCACCAATCGAGACAAAATCATCGCCGGAGCCGGAATGCACAGTAGAGTATTTGTTGACATCATCTTCGATGATCAGCTTATTATCACCATCGCCTAGATTAATATGCGCACCTGCTGAATCATTGCCTAGATCGTTGCCGATCTGAACTCGATCGTTCCCTTCACCAGTTTGTATAGTGCTGTGTACATTATCTTTGACAAAGATATCATCATTACCACTACCTGTTTTGATACCTGCTTCACCATTTCTATTTACATCGTCTCCAACATAAATCGAGTTATTCCCATCTCCTGCATCCAGCCATTTTTCAACATCATTATCAATAACAATTTGGTCATTACCTGAACCAAACTGCTGCCATTGATCATAATTGTAATCTTGGTAAGTTGCAGAATCTATGACATCAGATTTAGACCCAAAACCCTCCCAGTTCGACTTAACTTCAGTAATAGTTACCATAACATTTGCAGCGTCACTCGCTGCATTTACAGCAATTGTAGCAGTGGCAGTATCATAACCCCCCTGACCGTCCGTAATTGTGTAATCAAATGAAGCACTACCCATAAATCCAGCTTTTGGTGTGAATACGATATCACCGTTAGAGTTAATGTAAGCATAGCCATTCTGAGCATTACTTACGCTCGTTACAGTCAAAGTATCACCATCAGCGTCTGTATCGTTTGCAAGTAAACTATCCGTACTTATCACCAGACCTTGCTCTTCTGAAGTAGTTAATCCAGCCTCACCTGTAGAACTCAACATTGAAGAATCAATAACAAAATACGTTGCTCCGCCGTCAGAGCTCAAGGTTGGCTGGAATACATAATCTCCACCTTGATCCCACCAAACCATATCAATAGCATGATAGCCAGACTCGCCAATAGTGAAAGCCTGATGAGTAGTAGTATTAGACGTTTGATTATTATCAATAGTCGCTACCGCTTCTCCGTCAATATTTATCTGATAACCATCATCAGCAATTACTTTAAAGTTATACGTTCCAGCGGCTAAATACACATATCCTTTGAGGTAAATACCACCATCCGTATTGTCACCAGGATCTGCACTTAATGTACTTGAATCTGATCCCAAGAAAGTTTGCAAATTAGAGCCTTTGGCGACATCACCTGAACCAGGACCGTAGTTGACATTTGAAGCTTTAAACGTAGCGTCTGGTTCTTTGCTGTCAATAAGCGCTTTAAAATCACTGATACTATTAATCTGTGAATCAGTACCGTAATACTCACCAACAAGACCAGCAAACAGAGCACCAGAAGAACCATCGTCCTGAGCTTGAGGCGCTGTATTAGTGCCTACACTGATAGTTAAACTAGCAGAGGAACTACTACCATCAGAGTCTTGTATCATGTATGAGAATGTCTCAGTAGCACCACTTGGAATACTAGAAACACCAGCTGTCACTTTGTAGACATAGCTGCCATCATCATTTAATACCAAGTCTCCGTACTGCCCATGAATACTTTGACCCACATTAGTATCCGTTAAAGTAACCGTATCACCAGGAGCAACACCAACGACAGTTACCGAACCATCTTCACTAAGCTCATCAGCCCCTAATCCATTGTCATCAAGAACATTACCTGTTGTTTCTGGCAAACTGTAACCAGCGCCTTCAACAACACGAACAACCAACTCATAGCTTGTTGCAGCATTTTCAGCCGTATGAATAGAGGTCACCACTGGACTATCAGGATCACTAGCATCCTTAAAGCCAACAACTTGCAAGGTATAAACCTCGCCTTCCCACTCAAACGTCACAAAGGTATTTCGAACAGTTACAATGTCTTTTGAAGCTTCTGCATCATTGGTATTTGGCGTCTCATTATGATCAAAATTCACCGTTAAACTAACAGGCTCTGTGACACCTTTATTATCAGTCACAGAAAAACCGACAACCATTGATGCTTCACTGATCGCACCACCCTCATAAACTGGATAGTTGTAATGAGTAAAGGTACCAATGACAATGTCTTCGTTAAGATCAAACTGACCATTTAATCCAGCATCGTTATCAATAAAACCATAGCCAGACTGAAGGTTTGAACTATCTGCCGAACTACCCCAACGAATTTGATCCTTGCCTAAATCATTATCTAATCCTCCAAGCTGAGAAGTCCCATCAAAAGTCTTAACATCCGAACCGTTCTGATAGCTTACCCAGTTTGCTTCAATGTCAGTAACTTCAAACGTCTCACGTTGAACAATAATGCTATCTTCATCATTAATCGCAACAGGCGCAGAATCTTCAACATCAACCTTAATTGTAAATGTCCGGCCATCATCAAGTGTCACTGTCACACTATCTTGGTCAGAAACATTATCACCATGATCACGAACAGGTGCTTCATATTCGTAATCACCATTTTCTTTCAGTGTTATAGTAGCGCCAAAATCCGTTGTGACTTGAGTAACACCATCAGGGAAGCGGAACCCTTCAGGAAGATCTGTCAGCACCACACTCTGACCTTCATCAGCAGACAAAGTCACCTCGGCTGACAAGTCAACAACATGAGTAGAAACACCAACACTCTCAACTGTATTACCAGCATCATCTCTTGATGTGACAACTACTTGGAACTCAGTATCAGCCGCCAAATCACTGCCAGCGACAGCAAGTACCCAAACACCACCAGTGGCAACTGTTGTTGAATATTCCTTATTATTGATGGTCATCTTAACCACATCACCAACAGAAATATCACCACCTGTTGCAGTACCGGAAACGGTAACTGTTTGACCTAACTCAACACCATCAATTTTATCATCAGAAGTAATTGGGTTAATGGCCACCGTACCCGCATCCGCTTCCAGATCGACCGAATGAGTTGAAGTCGCTTTGCTCTCGACTGTGTTTCCAGCCGCGTCTGAAGACGTCACGACAACCTCGAACTCGGTGTCCGCCGCAAGGTCTGCACCCGCAACATTCACTGTCCAGTTACCATTCGCATCGACGGTGGTGTCGTACTCTGTACCGTTGATCGTCATGGTCACAACATCGCCTTCTGCGATATCGCCACCCAATGCTTTACCACTAATTGAAATCGTATCAGCAGCAGCCTCAGTAGCATTAATCACATCATCACTAGTAATTGGATCTATAGTTACAGAATTCACATTAACAGTAACGGTTGAAGTATCTGCACCACCTTTACCATCACTAATTGAGTAATTAATAGTAGCGGTCCCACTAAATCCTACGGCTGGAGTAAATACCAACTCATTATTAACAATAGTTACCGTGCCTTGAGATTGATTAGATACAAAAGCATCAATGATGGTTAAAGAGTCACCCTCTGCATCAGTATCATTAGCTAAAGCATCTATTGTGATAGATCCGCTGTTAGTAGAAGTACTCACTAAGTCAGCAGTAGCAATAGGCGCGTCATTCGTACCCGTCACGGTAATCGTTAAGGTCGTTGTGTCGGTCGCATTTTGGTCGTCGGTCACGGTCACTGGGATTTCAAGAACCAGTTTCTCGCCTTCTTCCAAGCTGTCGTAAGACGACGCATCGAAGCTGTAAGAACCGTCTTCGTTCAACGTCAAGCCTTCCACTGTTGAGGTCGTGCTGAACGTTAAGCTCGCATCGTCCGCAAGATCCACATCGCTGGCACTGATGGTGCCGGTGATGGTCGCGTCTTCTGCCACCGCACCCGTTGCCGCTTCCGCGACTGGCGCGTCATTCGTACCCGTCACGGTAATCGTTAAGGTCGTTGTGTCGGTCGCATTTTGGTCGTCGGTCACGGTCACTGGGATTTCAAGAACCAGTTTCTCGCCTTCTTCCAAGCTGTCGTAAGACGACGCATCGAAGCTGTAAGAACCATCCGATTTCAAGATTAAACCAGTGGCCGTAGAAGTGGTGGTGAAGGTCAAACTTTCAGAGCCAGGAAGATCCACGTCATTGGCATTAATCGTCCCTGTAATAATACTGTCTTCCTGAACGGCACCCGTTGCGGCTTCAATGGTTGGTGCATCGTTCGTGCCCGTTACTGTGATGGTTAAGGTCGTAGTCGCGGTAGCGCCTTGATCGTCTTCAACGGTCACAGGCACGGTGATTACTTGTGTTTCGCCTGCTGACAAACTGTCGTAGGACGATGCATCGAAGCTGTAAGAGCCATCCGATTTCAAGATTAAACCAGTGGCCGTAGAAGTGGTGGTGAAGGTCAAACTTTCAGAGCCAGGAAGATCCACGTCATTGGCATTAATCGTCCCTGTAATAATACTGTCTTCCTGAACGGTGCCCGTTGCGGCTTCAATGGTTGGCGCATCATTGGTTCCTGTTACAGTAATAACCAATGTTCCAGTACCTTTGTCTCCTTGATCATCAGTAGCTATAACATCAATTGAAATTTCTTTTATTTCACCTTCTTGCAACGAGTCGTAAGAAGATGCATCAAAACTATACCTGCCATCATCATTAAAAGTCAGGCCAGCTACGGTAGATGTGGTTTCAAATGTCAAAGATTTACCGGCGGGTAAATCTACATCTGTAGCACTTACCACACCATTTATTGTGAAATCTTCGGTTACAGAAGCACTTTGGCTCACTACTACAGGAGCTTGGTTTACCATATGAGTTGAAGAACCAGTTGTGTCAACTGTGTTTCCAGCTGCATCTTCCGAGCTCACAACCGCGTCGAACGCGGTGCCTGCGTCTGCCGCAAGATCAGAACCCGCCACGTCAACAGACCACGTGCCATCGGCACCTACTGTCGTTGTGTAAGTCTGGTTGTTGATTTCAAGCGTAACCGTATCGCCTTCTGCGATGTCGCCACCTGTCGCCGTACCTGTGACCGTGATTGTACCTGCAGCTTCAGTGGCGTTGATCACGTCATCAGCAGTAATATTATTTACTGTTACAGCACCTTTATCTGCGGCCAAATCAACGCGATAAGTGTGAGAATCTGTTGCTTCACCACGATTACCATTGCCATCATAGACGTTGACTTTACCTTCTACGGTTAAGTCTTCATCACTCGTTAGTTCACTAGCGTCTAGCGTAAGACTATAAGAACCATCTGGAGATACTTTTAAAGAATGGTCTTTACCATTAACAGTTAGGGTTACGATGGCTAATGAGTAACCGACACCTGTGACTGTACCGGTAATAGTAATTGAGCCAGAAGATTCATAGTTATTAATGACATTGTCTTGTGTAATGTTGTCAATACTAAGCTGGGCATCCAATGTTGCTGGAGTGTCGTTATCAAAAATACGAAGAGAACCTTGAGCATCTCCTAATACAGCATTGCCCGTGAGATTGGACAAGGTAACAAATGCCATCTCCATATCTTCAATTTCAAGATCATCGGTGATGGCAATTCGGATAGTTTTTTCTGTTTCACCGGGGGCAAAAGTAACTGTTCCTGCATAATCAGTGTAATCAAGGCCGGCTGTAGCGCCCACACCAATAGTGTCATAATCGACCGAAACTTCAGTGTCTGACGCAGGATCTAGAGAAATAGTGAATTCTGCGTATTCTTGACCTTCAACAGCGTAAACAAAATCAATAGAAACTGCTGGTGTCGTATTCTCTATTTCATCGTTATCTTCGATAGCAAAGGTAACATCTTCGTCATAGAAGTTATCACCTGTTATCGTGGCATTAAAATACTCTGTGCCCTCCACTTCGACATCATCAAAAATAGGTATACGAACCTCAAGAGAGTCACTACCTGCTGGTAATGTCATTCCAAATGTAGGCCATACATCTCCATTGTCTTTAAACTCAACGGAGGTTAAAGACACAGAAACCCAAGTTTCACCACCATCAGTCGAATATTCAATTGGCATTAAATAGTCATCTGCGTATTCGGCAATTGGCATCCCTAATTCCGCACTAAGCTTCTCACTTGTAAAAGTAATATTAAGAGTTTGATCTTCGTCAAAAGATAAAGTGCTTGAAAGGGTAAACTGATTGTAACCATCACCCTCAGAGACGGATTGAACATCAGTTGAAAGATGAGATTTATGAGTATCTAGCGCAGAAGAAGTTACTTCTTGCGAAACAGTCCAATCCTCTACTCGATAATTAAGACTTAAACCTTCAAGATCATATTGATCAACACCGTCATTCAATTTAATCGTGTAGGTGCCATCTCCATTATTAACCAGAGTTCCAATATTTTCGTAAGCACTCGATAAGCTAACATTGGAAACAAGTAAGTTTTCTGCAACGACTTGCTTAGCAATAGCACCAACCAATAGATCACTGGCAGAAAAAGTAATTTCTCCATCTAATTCACTGTAGTTATATTGAACCGTACCACCAGGCACACTGATAGTGTCCACTGTACGCTCATCAAAATCAGCGGGAGCCCTGTCACCAGCTAAGTCAGTAATTGTGTCAGTAACGTGATCTATTGCATCACTTTCAAATACGTTTTGCCCGGTTCTGTCAGAAAGTTCACTTTCTCTAGTAAATACTATGCCAACGTGAGCAAGCGCGTCAGAAAGCATTTGTTTGCCGGCTTCACTAAGCGTTAGCGAGTAATCAGCAAAAGCATCCCGCATCTCTTGAGTAATAGTAATGACACTTCCTGATGTCGGCATGTTTACTATGTCGTTTGTATTTAATACACCATCAGAACTATCGCTATCTTCCAAACCGTCACTAATGGCTTGTAAGAAAATAGCCATGTTCTCTACATAATTCGAATTAGTATCAGATAAAGCCACTTCAGCAATATCTTGCAGAAACAATATATCGCCCAGAATAACAGAAGATGGAAATTCGGCTATTACCACTGCGCCAACAGAAAATGTAATCGTATCACCATCATTATATTTGAAAGAACCATCAGATCCTTGGTCACCCGTTAGACCAGATAAACCGCTGGAGGTAGAGTACGAAACACCATTTACTAAGCCATCGGCAAATTGAGCAACATTAACTTCAGAGCCAGAGCCAGAGCCAGAGCCAGTTCCAGTTCCAGTTCCAGTTCCAGTTCCAGTTCCAGTTCCAGTTCCAGTTCCAGTTCCAGTTCCAGTTCCAGTTCCAGATTCATCATTTGAAGAGACATTCTCTTGAGATCGTTTCGACGGAGTTCCTATTGAAAAAGATGCTCGCTGGACACCTTGACCACCATTTACACCTGTGTCGTAACCGTAAGTTGGCAGTGTGCTCAGCGTGTCATTACCGAAAGTAGGAAGTGCAGCATTATCATTGCGGTCAACATCGACATCGAATCGCTGTTGCTGTTCTGTTTGAGCTTCACCCGCAGCCGGAGCATCTTGAATTAAAGTAGGGTCATCACCTGCTAAAATAGCGGCTTGTAATGCTTCTATATCTGTAGAGGAATCTGCAACAAGCTCGTCGTTATCACCGGTGTTATAGATTTCATCTGTGATTTCGACAATAGAATCGCCCCCAATCACCACATCAGTACCATCATTGAAAGCGATGGTCACAGTAGCATTAGCACCAGTCAAAACAGTCTCACCAAAGAAGATCGGGTCGCCAATTTTAACAATACGCTCTTGCCCATCAATAGATTGAACCGTTACCGAACCTGAAAGCTTGGCAATAGTACCGATTGCATTACCTATTGTTGCAAATGATGTTTGATTGTCGCTCATGATGCTTACCTTAAATAAGAAGACTATATGAAGCCGAAATAATTTTATGATTACTCACAAGATAGATAATAAAAGCCCAGCTAGCTATTGTACCTTGGTACAGTCAGACCTCTTTTTTTACATTTTTTTATGCTTTAAGGATGTTTTAACAAAGTTAGTCCGTATCTACTGGATCTTATCTATTGTTGTCGTTGCCATACATAACCCAACTCTTTATAATTTTCGCAATTTCGGCCGCTGACCTTAATTAAGGCTATAAGATGTCGCCCATTGTCTACCCCGAACTGATAACTCACTCAACGAGCCTTTATAAGGAAGATTATGTTCTCCTAGGCATGGCTCGGAACTCCGAAAAAATTGTTAAAACAACTAATAAGATATAAGCCAATTATAAAGGTGCTAATAGCACTGATTGCGGTTTATTTGCTCTAATTTATTCAGAAGGTAATACATGATCGATACAATTAAACGGGACTGGTTCTCAAACGTAAAGGGCGATTCTCTCGCTGGCACAGTTGTGGCCCTGGCATTAATACCAGAAGCCATCGCATTTTCGATCATTGCTGGCGTTGACCCTAAAGTTGGCTTATACGCATCCTTTTGTATCGCCGTGATCATCTCATTTGTCGGTGGCCGCCCAGGCATGATCTCTGCGGCAACTGGTGCAATGGCGCTACTAATGGTGACCTTAGTAAAAGACCACGGTTTAGAATATCTCTTAGCCGCCAGTTTACTTACGGGTGTTATTCAGATTTTTGCTGGATATTTAAAGCTTGGGTCTTTGATGCGGTTTGTATCTCGCTCAGTGGTGACCGGATTTGTTAACGCCTTAGCCATATTAATCTTCATGGCACAACTTCCAGAGCTGACCAATGTGACTTGGCATGTATACGCTATGACGGCAGCAGGCTTAGGTATTATTTACCTATTTCCATTGCTTCCCATCATTGGTAAATCGCTACCTTCCCCATTAGTATGCATAGTATTACTTACTGCGTTTGCTATGTTTTACGGACTAGACATACGTACCGTTTCTGACATGGGCGAATTACCAGATACTTTGCCTATATTCCTATGGCCTGATGTGCCATTAAATCTTGAAACCTTAATGATCATCCTGCCTTACTCCATCGGGCTTGCTGTTGTTGGTCTACTAGAGTCAATGATGACAGCCACTATCGTTGACGAATTTACAGATACAACCAGCGACAAAAACCGCGAGTGTAAGGGCCAAGGTATTGCCAATATTGGCTCAAGCTTATTAGGCGGCATGGCAGGTTGTGCCATGATTGGTCAGTCGGTTATTAACGTTAAATCAGGTGGCCGCGGTCGCTTATCCACCTTTATAGCCGGCTTTTTATTATTGATTATGGTGGTTTTCTTAGATGACCTTATTGGCCAAATCCCAATGGCGGCATTGGTTGCTGTAATGATCATGGTATCAATTGGTACTTTCTCTTGGGAGTCTGTGATTAACCTGAAAAAACACCCACTATCGACTAATATTGTAATGTTGGCGACAGTTTCTATTGTGGTTGCCACACACAACTTAGCAATCGGTGTTTTTGTTGGTGTACTGTTAGCGTCATTGTTCTTTGCAAACAAGATCGGTCGCTTTATGGTGGTAAAAAACGAGCAAGGCGACAAAGCAGGTCACCGTACTTATAAAGTGATTGGACAAGTGTTTTTTGCGTCGTCAGATCAATTTAATGCCGCTTTTGATTTTAAAGAAGCCGTTGAAAAGGTTACGATTGATTTAACTGAAGCACACTTTTGGGACATTACAGCAGTATCAGCATTAGATAAGGTTGTAATCAAATTCCGTCGCGAAGGTGCCGAGGTTGAGCTGGTAGGAATGAACGAAGCCAGCGCAACCGTTGTCGATAAATTTGGGGTTCACAACAATCCCGAAGAAGTCGAAAAGGTAATGGGTGGCCACTAGAACACCCTAGAATAATAACAAGGAGTGCAACATGAATAATGTAATAGCTTGTATTGATGGTTCTTCTCTATCTGAGTGCGTCACCACCGCATCTGTGTGGGCGGCCAAGCAAATGGGCTCGCCATTAACCTTGATGCACTCCTTAGAAAAAGAAGCCGCTAGAACAGATGATGACCTCTCTGGTTCTATCGGCGTAGGCAGCCGTGAACACTTACTAGAAGAGCTCATTGCACTGGATGAAAAACGTGCCAAGTTGGCTCTTGAACATGGAAAACTTGTTCTAGAAAACGCTAAAGAGTTTGCTCATAAGGCTGGCGCCAAGCAAATTGAACTCTTGCAGCGCCACGGCGACCTAATCGAAAACCTTTCTGATCTAGAAGAAGAAACTAGACTGATTGTGATTGGTCGTAGCGGTAGCGGTCACACTCAAAGCTCCCATACGATTGGCTCTCATATTGAACGGGTAGCGCGCACATCCCATCGCCCTATATTAATCACGGTAGGACAATTTAAAGCCCCAAAAAACTTCATGATCGCTTACGATGGTCGCGAAGCGGCAGATAACGCTATTGCTCGTATTGCACAAAGCCCATTACTACTGGGGTTACCTTGTCATCTGGTGATGGCTGGTGAAGCCACCGCAGAAAAACGTGCCAAGCTTGAAGAGGCTCATCGTATTTTAGAAGAGGAAGGTTTTGAGGTAACAGCCTCCATCATACCTGGTAAAATTTACCCTGTTCTGACTCAATACCGTGAAGAAAATCAGATAGAACTTATGGCAATGGGCGCCTATGCCCATTCTAAAGTTCGTCAATTCTTCGTTGGTAGCAATACCAGTAAGATGATTATTGAGAGCGACATTCCACTCTTGATTCTGCGCTAGAGCATTCAACTCCTATCAAACAATGCTCATGAAGCAAGATACATCAAGGGCGACCTCTTCCCAGCTCGCCCTTTTTTATTGCCACCAGCCCTTTCCACTTTAAAGCAAACCTTAGATGAATTTTTTGTTAAATGTTTAACAAACAAAATATATGGTTTTGCATATATGCGATTTTCCACATACACTGAAATTATTATTCACTGACGTGCTTTTAAACATGACACCCGATACCTTTTACAAAGCGCTTGCCGACGACACTCGCTTGCGCTGTTTACTATTAATCACTCAATACCAAGAGTTATGCGTTTGCGAGCTAACCGAAGCACTAAATGAAACACAGCCCAAAATATCTCGCCATCTAGCCCAACTACGCAAAAACGGCCTTTTGAGCGACCGAAGACAAGGCCAATGGGTGTTTTATCAATTACACCCCGAACTCGCCAATTGGTCTAAAAGTGTTCTACAAACCACGTTAGACAACCAAGTTTTGTGGTTAAAAGACAATGTAGATCAACTCGAAACCATGGGCGGCCGCCCAAAACGCACCGGCAGTTGCTGTTAACGTTTTTAATTAACCAATAGGAATCCATCACCATGACGATAAAAGTAGGAATAAACGGTTTTGGCCGTATGGGTCGACTGTCATTTCGCGCCGCCTTTGACTGGGACGATGTGGAGTTTGTACAAATCAATGACCTAAAAGGTGATGCGACTACGCTCGCCCACTTAGTTAACTTCGACTCAGTTCATGGTCGCTGGCACAACGAAGCGACCAGCAAAGACAATGCAATCATCATCAACGGCAAAACAATTACCTGCACACAAAATAAGAACATTAACGAAACTGACTGGTCTCAGTGCGACGTGGTGATTGAAGCATCTGGTGTGATGAAAACCAAAGCCTTACTGCAAGCTTATTTGGATCAAGGCGTAAAGCGTGTTGTCGTGACAGCCCCAATCAAAGAAGACGGCGTACTCAACGTAGTCATGGGTGTTAATGATGACGACTACAACCCTAGCTTACACCAAATCGTAACTGCCGCTTCGTGCACGACAAACTGCCTTGCCCCTGTGGTGAAAGTGCTACAAGAAACCATTGGCATCAAGCACGGTTCCATGACCACCATTCATGACATAACCAACACGCAAACCATTATCGATGCGCCACACAAAGACTTACGTCGCGCTCGCTCTTGTGGTACCAGCTTGATCCCAACTACTACCGGTTCCGCCACTGCCATCACTCACATATTTCCAGAGCTAAAAGGCAAGTTAAACGGCCACGCCGTGCGTGTTCCTTTAACCAATGCTTCACTCACCGACTGCGTGTTTGAAATGAACCGCGCCACAGATGAAAAAGAAATCAATGAAGTGCTAAAAGCAGCCAGTGAAAGCGGCCCGCTAAAAAGTATTCTGGGCTATGAAGAACGCCCTCTCGTGTCCATCGATTACAAAACCGACCCAAGATCAAGCATTATCGATGCTCCTAGCACCATGGTAATTAACGGCACCCAAGTAAAACTCTACGTTTGGTATGACAACGAATGGGGTTACGCCAATCGCACAGCAGAACTAATGCGTAAAGTCGGCACGCTAGACAAAGCCATCTAAACAAACAACAGAGCAAAGCGAAA
Source organism: Marinomonas foliarum (assembly GCF_003337275.1). Lineage (GTDB taxonomy): Bacteria > Pseudomonadota > Gammaproteobacteria > Pseudomonadales > Marinomonadaceae > Marinomonas > Marinomonas foliarum. Next base: position 29,605 of record NZ_QPJQ01000004.1, read on the forward strand.
ACACACATGCTGTCACAACTTCCTAAAAGCGTTCGTCAGTACATTATTGTTACTGGTAATTATTGGAGTTTTACTCTCACCGATGGCGCACTGCGCATGTTGGTTGTATTGTACTTCCACCAGCTAGGTTATGGCGCATTAGACATCGCTTTGCTTTTCTTGTTTTACGAATTTTTTGGCGTCATTACCAATCTTTTTGGTGGCTGGCTTGGGGCGAAATGGGGACTCAATCGCACCATGAACATTGGCCTCGCGATGCAAGTCATCGCTTTATCTATGCTCTTACTACCCACTAGCTTTTTAACCATCCCTTGGGTGATGGCAGCACAGGCTTTGTCTGGTATTGCCAAAGACCTCAACAAAATGAGCGCCAAAAGTGCCATCAAAACACTCGTTCCCAAAAACGCCAGCGGCACCTTGTACAAATGGGTTGCCCTACTAACTGGCTCGAAAAATGCCCTTAAAGGTGTGGGATTTTTCCTCGGTGGTTTTCTACTCAGCACTATTGGTTTTCATAATGCCATCTTAGCCATGGCGATTGCCCTTGCTATCGTTTGGCTTGCCAGTTTGTATCTACTTCGAGAAGATTTAGGCAAGTCGAAGAACAAGCCGAAGTTCTCACAAATGTTTTCCAAGAGCACTGAAATCAACATTCTATCGGCGGCACGTCTCTTCTTGTTTGGCGCTCGGGACGTGTGGTTTGTGATTGCTGTTCCCGTGTATTTATCCAGCCAGTTTGACTGGGATCACTGGCGCGTCGGCAGCTTCCTCGCCTTGTGGGTCATCGGCTACGGCATAGTCCAAAGCCTTGCACCACACATCACAGGAAAAACCAAACAACAAACACCAACCGGCACACAAGCCAGATTCTGGGCAATACTGCTCACCACCATTCCTGCCGCCATCGCTATTGGCTTAGAAAGCGCAGATCAGGTGCTATGGATTCTGTTGAGCGGGCTCATAGTATTCGGCATAGTGTTTGCTATCAACTCTTCGCTACACAGCTACTTAATCGTTCACTATGCCAGCGAAGATGGTGTGTCTTTAGATGTGGGATTTTACTACATGGCCAACGCCATGGGGCGGCTCATTGGCACGATTTTGTCAGGCTGGATTTACCAAGACTTTGGCTTAATAGCTTGCCTTTGGGTGTCTTGTGGGTTTCTTATACTTACCAGTGTTATTTCATTCTGGTTGCCACAGAAAGCGACGAACTAACTATTTAAATCAACAAAAAACGCCAAGCGTGTTCGGCGCTACAACCGACACACTTGGCGTTTCTTTTATCAGGATCTAAAGCCGTTTACTTAATGCTAATCGCTTTGATGTGTAATTTACCCACTTCCGCTTCAGTCACTTCCACCTTGGTTCCGGCTTCAATCAGTTCATCGCTGACCAAAGACCATTCCACACCAGAATAATGATATTTAGGCGACTGAGTTGGCGACACGGATTCTTTCAAAAAGAACTGATGATCCGTGAATTCGCTTTTGGCTTTTTTTGTACTCACCTTTGACTGCATACGCTTCAATGGCTTCCACAATACTAACGCGGCCAAGATAGTCATTACACCAGTACTCAACAAAGCACTCAGCAAACTATTCGGCAGTATTCCAACATAAACCAAAGCGCCGGTTGCCATCGCAGCCAAGCCAACGAAGAAGAGTACAAAAGTAGCAAAACCCAGCACAGTCACTTCGACGACTAATAGAATCAAACCAACAATAAACAAGCTCTGAGCCAGATTATTGGCAATGATATCCATACTTAGCTCCCTTTCGACATTTGCTGAATGATCGTCATGGCTTGCGCAACCACCGCTGATGCTTCAGTAGCACCATCAGGAAGCAAGACAACAGAAGACTCTTTAGCAATAGCACGTTTCGCTTCAATTGCCTTACTTGCAAGATCAAGCTGAATGGCTTTTTGACCTTCTTCGGTCGCTGCCGCTTCACCGACTTGGCGAAGCGCTTCCGCTTGTGCTGATGCCACAGCAACAATGGCTTTTGCTTCACCTTCTGCACGCAACACTTGCTCTTCTTTATCCGCTTCTGCCGCTAGCACTACTGATGCTTTTTCGCCTTCAGCGCGGTTAATCGCTGCTTGGCGATCACCTTCGGATTCCAAAATTTGCGCACGCTTCACACGCTCCGCTTTCATTTGAGCTTCCATGGCTTCCATTACTGATTGTGGCGGCACAATGTCTTTTATCTCATAACGCAGTACCTGAATACCCCAAGGACCTGCCGCATCGTTAATCGACGCCACAATATTGGTATTCAGCACATCACGCTCTTCGAACGTTTTATCCAATTCCATCTTACCTAGCTCAGAACGCATGGTTGTTTGCGCTAACTGAGTTACAGCGAAGACGTAATCGTCCACACCGTACGTCGCTTTGTAAGGATCTAATACGCGGAAATACAACACGCCATCCACATGCAAAGAAATATTATCTTTGGTAATCGCACTTTGTTCTGGTACATCCACAGCCTGCTCTTTTAAAGAGCGATCCGCAGAAATACGATCAATAAAAGGCAGAATGAAGTTTAAACCCGCTTCTTTCGTCGATTGGTATTTACCAAAACGCTCAATAACGTATGCCTGATTCTGCGGCACAAACTTGATCGAACTCTTTAATAAAAAGATAACCAGTACGAGAACCAGCGTTTGTACGCTCAAGATATAGCTAAGTAACTCTTCCATAACAATGAATCCTTAATTTTCAAAACACACCCGACTTATATTTTCACCAAGATGTTATGAATCACCACGCACAAAAATACAAGCAGAACGACTATTTTATCGCTACCATAGTAAGCACTGTTAAGGTGCAAAAGTCACCAACAAAACCAGATTAATTGAAGAAGCAATGAGATCTTTACATGATGTCGAGCAATGACTCTTTTCATTACCAACACATTGAAGAACTACCCGGCGTGGTTATTAGTGAAGCAAAACTCACAGAGTTTCATTTTCAGCCACACTACCATTTGGATTACCATATAGGGCTTGTTACCCAAGGCTCTCAACACCAAAAAGTTCAACATAAAACTCTGGACTTAGTTCCTAAGCAAATTTGCCTGATGCCACCTGGCGAAGTTCACGATGGTTCAGGGCGAGACAATACAACACGCCACTTAAAAACCTTTCGCATTCCAGTAGAATTAATGCAAGCCGCGCTGCTCGATAGCCAAGCTCGAGACACCAACCTACAGCTTGCCCCATCGATAATCGATCAGCCCGCTCACAATCGTTCGTTTTTACAGCTGATTCAAGCATTCAATCCAAACCAATACGCCAGCCAGCTTCACAAAGACAGTTTATGGACCAATGCACTATCAAATTTACTGTTGGCAGCAGAGAAAAAGCCACTAAGCCAAGAAACATTTGCTCTAACAAATCAGCAACTAAAACACGTTAGAGAGTATTGTGAAGCCAATCTATCCAGCAAAATTTCCTTGAATAACCTAGCAGAATTATGCGGACTAACGCGCTTTCAATTTATTCGACGCTTCCAAAAACAAACCGGACTCCCGCCACACGCCTGGCTAATGCGCCTAAGATTAGAACGGGCTATCACGCAATTAACAAAACCGAATGCAGTGATCACCGACATCGCGGCCGATGTCGGTTTTTATGACCAAAGCCACTTTAATCGGGCCTTCAAGCAAGCCTTCGGCGTTGCGCCATCAAGCTATCGCTCTTAATCAAAGCTCCTCGTAGCAGAACTATTGCGCTGCAAACGCCTTCGCGGATGCGATAAACGCCTCAACCCCTTCTTTTGGTGTTCTGAACGACGTCACCAATCGAATCACTCCTTCCTCCCAACGACCGCCGTAAAAACCAAAACCTTCAGCTTGCAGATGGTCAATCATTGGCAATGGCAAGGTGCAAAACAGCATGTTCGCTTGAGCTGGCGTATTAATTTTCACACCAGGAACGGTTTTCAAGCCGTCTTGCAACAAAGCCATCATGGCATTGGCATGAGTCGCATTCGTGCGCCACAAATCATCCGTTAGATAAGCAATCAACTGAGAAGACAGCAAACGCATTTTGGAATGCAAATGACCACCACGTTTGCGACGATAACCCAACTCTTTCGCTACCTTTTCGCTAGAAATCCCTTTGTCTTCCAAAGCTTGTTTGAACACAACAATGGCTTCTGCCGCCATCACACCATTTTTCGTTGCACCAAAAGACAAAATATCGATACCTGCTTTCCACGTCATTTCCGCGGGCGTACAACCCAAAGCAAGCAAAGCATTGGCAAAACGCGCCCCATCCATATGAACAGGCAAATTAACCGATTTCGCCACGCTCGTAATGGCGTGTATTTCTTCTAACGAATACACACTGCCCACTTCAGTGACTTGTGACAAACTGATCGCCGAAGGCTGGCATGAATGCACATCTCCGATTTTTTGATTGACCAATTTTTGCAACTGAACAGGGTCCATTTTCGCATCTTCGCCACCAATACCGACAAAACGCGCGCCACTGGTATAAAACTCCGGCGCGGTACACTCATCATTCAATAAGTGACTTTCTGTGTGACACAACACACTGCCCCAAGGTGGCGTAAAGGCGCTGACTCCTAACGAATTCGCGGCCGTACCAGTAGAAACCAAAAACACATCGACTTCACATTCAAACAGTTCCGACAACATACGCGTAACTTGCGCCGTGCCATCATCATTACCGTACGGCATGGCATCGCCTTGCGCGGCTTCCAACATGGCTTTAAATACGGCATCCGACGCACCGGCAATATTGTCACTGGTAAACGCAACCTTCATTGAATACTCCTTAAATCAATTTATTTCATTTCAATGAGTAACATCATGACAGCGTTTAAATACGAGCGCTTGGATTTTTGTGCAACGTAGAAAAAACAAAAACAGCACCCTCCTCAAAACTAAATGGAGAAAGTGCCGTGAGTTGCTTGAAGAATTAACAGAGAAGAAAAGCTATTTACTGAGTTTTAAGCACGACCGTGGCTTGCAGACGACTCTGCCCAAAGCGTGACATTTTTTCAAACTCATCTCGAGCAATCGGCACAAATTGACAATCCAGCGGGCTTGGTGGATCGTCAGGTAATTTTTTATCATCGTCCAAATCCGGATCATGCACCAGAATGCAATGTTCGTCGTAGCCCGACATCACTACCCAATGAGGGGATTTTTTTCCGTCCATACGAAAAGTACTGATTAAGATAATCGCCAAAGCGCCAGAGTCGAAAGCTTCGATCAATTGCTCTAACGGCATCGCTGTATAATGTAAGGGAACATCGGCTTCTTCGCATTGCTGAGCAAAGCTTTCATGCACGCGAGTTATAACGTTTTTCTTTAACTCGTTACGCACGCTATCAACAAATAATGGCCCCTCTTCGCTCAACCAAACATCCGCAGACAAACCACGCTTCTCCGCCGCCAAAGCCAATCCCATAGGATGACAACCGCCATGACCAGACGTCATAAAAATCGTCGTCGCTTCACGCCAAATTTCTAACTCATCGTTTGGCGTTGCTTGATAATCTGGATGCATCGAAGACAACACCATTTGCAACGACGCAGGCCCGCACGTAAATGGCGTGCCTTGCGCTAACCAAGGAATCGCTCTCGTGGTTTGCTCGTCACCGGCATGACGCAAACGTTTCTGCATACGAATCGCATCGGTTTGATCTTCATAATAGGCATCATAATGACCAAATTCCTTGTAACCCATTTTTTGATACAAGGCGATGGCATTGTGATTCACATCACTGACTTCCAAACGTAGCAACATCTTGCCTTTTTTAAGGGCCTTTTTTTCACAGGCTTGGATCAGTAATTTGCCAATACCAAGACCACGCGCCTCAGGAGAAACCGCAAGCGAATACAAACGCGCCAAGTGAGTACCTTGACGAAGGTGCAATAAGGCATAACCCAACAGCTCGCCGCCTTCCTTCATTGCCACAAATAATGCCGAGCCAGAACTGGTAATAGCATTACGAAAGCTACGGCGACTCAAACGATCGCCAGTAAAGGCTCTGCCCTCCAAAACGAGCAAGGCTTTTAAGTCGTCTATACTGGCTAAACGTATATCAATATTTGGGGAAGAACTGGTGATCATTACATCGCCTCAGAAGGGCAAAAGGTCGCTAGGATCGTCGAACTGAAAACAGTTTAACGATGGAAATTTTCGCGCATTCTAGGGCGAAACTTACCTAAAAGATAGTCTATTTTTTCATCAAAAAAACATTTGATTTTTTCATTTTAGACTATTGTTTAATCAGTTGAAGAAGCGCATTATCCGCACAAATTGAGGGTACTTTTTAACCCCCCTTTTTAAAGCAACTTTTACAAACTCATAGTGTTTTTTAAGCAAAAGGAAAAGCATACCCAATGTCACAGACTTACATTGTTGTTGATCAGGCCAAAGATTGGTCCGCGTTTTTACCTAGTGATCGAGTGATCACTTTTACTCAATACCTAAACTTGGCCGCGACAAAAAACCAAGGACGCACACGAATCATCAACCTATGTAAAAGCAGTAAATATCTGTCTGACGGATATTACTGTTCGCTGTTGGCAGAAAGTCGTGGTCATCACGTTATGCCTTCTGTGCGCGTGCTGAACGACCTAAGCAAAAAAGACCTATATGAGTTAGAGATCTCTCAGTGGTTACCATTGCTGGCAAAAAAACTCGCCAAACCAGAAGCACCGATGGAAATGAAATTCCATTGCGTATTCGGCAAAACCATTCATCCAGAGATGAAGGAATTCGCACGCAAATTATTCGAGAGTTTTCCTAGCCCTGTATTGGAAGTAACTTTGAAATTCCGCAAAGAATGGCAAGTCACCGCCCTCTTTTCTACATCACAAAGTAAACTGAACGACGCAGAAGAAACATTATTCGCCGAATCTTTGGAAGCTTTTAGCAACAAGGTATGGAGCAAAGGCCGCATTCAACGCGCGGCGAAATTCGATATGGCAATTTTGGTTAACCCAGAAGAAGCCATGCCGCCAAGTGATGACCAAGCGATTAAAAAGTTTATCCAAGCTGGCAAGCAACTTGGTATACACGTGGATACCATTGGACCAAAAGACATCATGCGCCTGCCTGAATACGATGGCCTGTTTATTCGTGAAACCACCAACATAGACCACCACACCTACCGCTTCGCTAAAAAAGCCGAAGGCTTAGGCTTAGTTGTGATGGACGACCCACAATCTATCATGCGTTGTACCAACAAAGTTTACTTGGCAGATTTGTTTAACACACACAAAGTACCTTGCCCAAAAACACGCATCGTACACAAGGGTGAAGACAACGTAGAAGACGCATTGGAAGCTGTCATCAGCTACCCAATGGTGGTAAAAATTCCTGATGGCGCGTTTTCTAAAGGCGTTATAAAAGCAGAAAACCGTGAAGCTTTGACCGAAAGCTTGAACACCTTGTTTAAAAAATCGTCTTTGCTATTGGTTCAAGAATACCTATACACAGAATTTGACTGGCGTATCGGCGTGCTTAACAACAAACCGATCTTTGCTTGTCGTTACTACATGGTGAAAAACCACTGGCAGATTTATCAACACACAGGCAGTAAAAGCCAAAGCGGTGGCTTTGATACCTTACCAACCTTCGAAGTGCCACGACGCGTGCTACAAGCCGCCATCGCTGCCACTAAGCCAATTGGTGAAGGCTTATACGGCGTAGACGTAAAAGAAATTAACGGCCGTGGTTACGTTATCGAAGTTAACGACAACCCAAGCATAGACCGCGGCGTAGAAGACAAATACCTAGGCGATGAACTCTACATGCACATCATGTCCGAGTTCTTGCGTCGTATGCAGGTAAAACGTGGCGATATTCACGCTTGATAAGCAAGCACTCTAGAAACAAAAAAGGCGACTGATGAGTCGCCTTTTTTGTTTAGTCCCTTCCCTTTTTGTCTTCAAGGGGAAGGCGGAGGATGGGGTTGTTTTTTTGACTAGATAATCACTTTAAAAGCACAAACATCGCAAAGACAGCCACTGAAATAACAAACATACAAAGCACTCTTAACAACAAACGCCTAAACAAGCTTTGTACATATTTCAAGAAAAGCTTGTCCACCAAAAGGAAACCTAAAGCACTCACTATCCCAGATGGCACACCAAAATAGACAGCAATAACTGGCCAACCTGTATGATCGTCATTCCTAAAACAATGGCAACAGCTAACCATACAAAGTGTTGAGCACTGATAGACAAGGTGATTTTCAAGAATATTACCTTTTTAGAAATACGCTACCCATCATTGAGGAGCTGAGCAATGTTACACTTATTTAATGGTATGGACCCGCTTTTGTAGACATCAATGACATAACTAAAAAATAAAATATCAGCAATAAGTACGATGCTTTTATAAAGCGAATATCGCTGAAATAGTATTTAATACCTAGATCGAATGTTAGGAGCAAGACCTTGGTAAACATAGAACAAATAAAAGGAATGATAAGCTACGAGTTTTTCAGTATTGCAGGTCATTCCATGACGGTCGGTGGGGTGCTACTTATCCCCGCAATGGCCTTGATTGGTTTTTGGGCAACGAAGTATTTAGTGCGTTTTCTAACAACAAAGTTAACCAAACGCAATGCTGATCCGAACATCATTCACCTTGTTCGTCGCCTTTTATATGCCATTGCGATCAGTATCATTGCGATCACTGTATTAGACATTATTAATGTGCCGATTACGGCCTTTGCTTTTTTGTCTGGTGCAATTGCCATTGGTTTTGGTTTCGGTGCGCAAAACATCATTAATAACTTCATCAGTGGTTGGATTTTGATGTGGGAAAAGCCAATACGTATTGGTGACTTTTTAGAAGTAGAAAATGCCAAGGGTGTCGTAGAAGAGATCAACACTCGCTCGACGCGATTCCGTCGCACTGATGGTGTACATATGCTGATTCCCAACAGTAAGCTACTAGAGAATACAATTGTGAACTGGACCTTGGTCGACAAACTAATGCGTACATCAGTCAAGATAGGCGTTGCCTACGGCTCTCCTGCAAAACAAGTAGCCAAATTGATTCTTCAAGCCGTTGAGGAACAAGATAGCGTGTTAAGCAACCCTCCACCGCAAGTTATCTTTGAAGACTTTGGCGATAACGCACTTATTTTTGAAGTGAATTTTTGGATACAATCCAACGTGGAAGGCGGATTACGTATGGCGAAAAGTAATGTTCGTTTCCGCTTAGACGAATTACTCGCCGCCAACAAGATTGTCATCGCCTACCCTCAACGAGACGTTCATATCGATGGCAGCTTAAAGCTCCTAAAAAGCGAAGCTTAATATCAGTATAAACGATATAAAAAACGACCCATGTCGTTTTTTATATCTCAAATCCGCGGATCTACCGCTCTATTTATACAGCATTTCCTTGCGCATCGGAGCTAGCTCTTTCAGTACTCGATTTTGCTGAGGGTAAGTTAATCCTGCTTTTTCCATGGCATTTACCAACAAATCGACGGTTAAGTTAAAGTCAGTTTCATTGATGTTTTGACCTTGGTGAACTCTTAACATGGTGTCGCCTGTGTAGGTACATGGACCACCTGTATTAACACAAAGGTGTTCGATGAACTTCTCACGGAATCGAGTGATGTTAGTTTTTTCAAAGTAGCGATAAATAGTTTCGTTAAAACTAATTTCATTAATGAAGTTTTCTGTAATCGCTTCAATGGTTGGCGCACCTCCAATCTCATCATACAAGCTTTGTGGGGCTTTGCTTGGTGCTGCACAAGCGACCAAAAACACACTCAACGCCAGAAACGATGCTTTTACTAGGTTTACCATAAGTACCCCGTCATGGATAAATAAATGCCTTTTTGATCTTTTTTCGTCGCTACTGTACCTAGATCAACATAGGCTGCGGTGAAGTTTACGTTTTTGTTTGGCATGTAGCTTACGAAGATATCTTTCCAGCCATCTTCTTCTACACTGGATAAATTACTCGGCTTCTGACGATATTCCATGCCTACAACCCAGTTAGGCGATAACAACAAACCAACACTGCCTTCCATCATTACTTGGTAATCGTTGTTGTCTGGTCCTCCGTAGCCTAACAAGCCCATTTCATTAGCTTTGGTGGCGCGAGTGGTTACGTTCCAAACTAGGTTGTAACCCGCAACTGCACCTAAATGCACCTTGGTAGCAGCAACATAAAAATCCGTTCCGCTGTCATCTTTTGCACCTAGATACGACGCTACAAAATCGCTGTCTAATTTCTTATGCTGTAAACCAACGCTGACTTGAGGGTAGGCGGAATACAATGCATCGCCATATAAACGAACTTTCACACCAACAACATCTTGTTTGATCTGTTCAGAGCTTAGGCTTAATCCGGTAATCAAAGAAGCAGGCAACACAAATGTCTGCTGAGCAAGGCTCAATTCGACTCTGTCGTAAAAACTGGTTGCCACACCAATGGAACTCAAGCGATAGTCACTGACGTTTACATCGGTCATAAAAAACGAAGCCGCTGTTTCATCTTGACTGTCGTAGCCTGCGAGTGTTGCCCACGGAGTAAGGCCTCCACCACCACTGCCTTCCAATTGCGAAAGACCTGCTGTCGCCAATATTTTTCCATTGGCAGCTATACTCGGCGATGCGCACACAATGAAGCACCCTGCTGCTGCCATTTTTATTACTTTACTACTCATAAATGCCTGCTGTTTTTAAAAAATCACTAATATGACCATTTCGACTTTCCAAATCCCTTAGTCATACTGCCGTGATCCATCATGTCGAGCGGTGGCGGCAATAGTTCCATCGTAATCCGTTGCTCTTCCTCACCCGTAATCGTGATAGGTAGAGCAGCATTGATACCTTGTAGCGTTCTTTCTGTCCACAAAGAAACCGTATCACCTTTTTTTACAGGTAAGCTTACTTGGCCATTTTCATCTGTTTTAAATGCTAGTGCATTGTCCGCTACAATAATGTAACCGATCATATCGTCATGAATATTACAGCCAAGCACTACTAGACCTGGCTCATCAAATAAAATTGGCGCGATTTCAGTGCCTTTATAAAGCTTAATTTCGAATGACTTAGGTTTAGAAAAACTGTAAACGTGGTGTCTTATGTCATCGCTGTTCGGAAAACTAACGTATTGGCCTTTTTGTACAACTAATACACGTGGTACAAAAGATTCATCGATCTGGTCCATAACCGCTACTTTATCAGGCGTACTCATAGATTGGTTAGGAACAGTAATAACAGCATCGGCGACAGGAAGATTATCTTGGTCCAAAACCGTTAACGTAACCTCTGCCCACGCATTAGGGAGGGATAAAAAAAGCATTAGAGCGATCAAATAGCGCATCTTATTTCCTTTTGGTTTAATCGGCTTTGATTTTATTATCCAGCATTTAATATACTGGTCATTAAGCTCGGTGAGATGATTATACTTTATTAATCTTTCTTAAGGTTAAAGTAAAAGCAGGTGTTAACAAATGGAAACAATACGTGAACATATAGAAGTTATTTCCTATAAAGACACAGACAAAGCTCACTTACATGCCCACACACAAATTGTTTTGCCATTGTCTGGGCGGCTAATATTAGAAGTAGAAAACACTCAGCAGGCTGTTCAATTTGGACAGGCTTGTATGATTTCGTCCAATCAAGCTCATACTCACCTTGCTAAAGAAAATAACCACTGCTTGATACTTAACTCTTTACCCGTTTGGGATGACAGCATTCAAACTCAGCAAAGCTTTGTAGAGCTAACAGCGCAAACAACCGCCTATCTCCCCTTCCTGGCCAGCTTAGCAGCCGAACCCAGCAACGAGCTCAGAACCTATCAAGCGTTAAACTTGTTGGAACATTTATTACCCATTCCCCAAGAAAAAATAGTAAAAGCTGATGCACGCTTGGCAAAAGCAAAACACCATCTAGATCACCACTTTCAAAATGCATGGAGTCTTGCTGAGCTCGCAGATTCTGTCCATTTAAGTAGCAGTCAGCTTTCTGTGCTTTTCAAGCGTCATATAGGCATAACCCCCAAACAATACCTGCTTCAACGTCGTCTTTCTGAAGCGAAACTATGGCTAACGTCGAGCAACAAAAGCCTCGATTATATTGCGAACAAAGTCGGAATAAGCGATGCCAGTGCCTTAGTACGTTTGTTTATTAAGCACTACGACATCACTCCTGGTCGCTATCGAAACAGCAATTCGTCTTCTTAATCTTCGTCGCTAATTTCTAACGCCATTTCCCAATTGCGAATAAAGCGCTTCTGTTTCGCGTAATCTCTGCCAACCAATAATTGCTGATCAAGCTCAATAACGCCTGTTGGGCCAGGGGCATTGACAACATAGGGATCATTTTGGCTGTTTAAATCAGGCCAAATAGGAAACAGTAAGCCCTGATCTTGCATCATTTTTTGTGAGTTATCCGATAACAAAAAGTCTAAAAACACACCCGCATCTTCGGCATTAGGCGCGCCTTTTGGAATTAAAGCGGCACGCATCAGCATCAGGGTATAATCCTTTGGTAAGATCATTTTCAACCTATCGTCTTCTTGCGCTCTTTGTGAGGCATAAGAACCCAGCAAGTTATAACCCAAGACCAACTTTCCAGATGCGACATCATCAATAATGTCATGTGTACAACAATAGGTTTGTACGTCATGGCTACCAAAGGCCTCTAATAAACGCCCCCAAGTAACATCTGCTTGGCGTGCATCTTGACTCGCCAACAAATACCCCACGCCACTCTGTCGAATATCATAGGTGCCTATGCGCTTTGTCATTGTCTTTTCATTTTGCCGAATAGTTTGTAATAGAGACTGGCGATCTTCTGGCATGTCACCCGGAAAAGCTTTCTTATTAACCAGCATCACAATAGGTTCAAGTGAAAAAGCAAACAATTGATTACGCCACTTAAAACTATCTGGCAGACGATCCGTAAAGCTCGACTGATAACTTTGCGCATAGCCGTCGTTTACCAACTTTAAATGCAAGTCCATAGCACTACTAATAACCAAACTCGCCTGAGGCTTATTGTGCTCCTTGACTGTAAGGTGATACAAATCTAGCGTATTAACATCCCGATAAGCCACTTTTATATAAGGGTACTGGGCCACAAATTCATTTAAAATCGGTTCGAATGAGGCCAAGTCCAACGCAGAATTGATATACAAAACACGCGTAGCGGCACTGTTACCAAACCAGATCGTTTCTGCCGCCCATACTTTTCCCAAAAGCATACTGACAATGAGTATAAAACCCCAAAAAGTCTGCTTCATAAAACGCCCTCATTGTATCGAAACTTAGCGAAATCAACCTGGAATGTGGTGCCTTTCGGCTCTGTGTCTACTATTTCAATGCGCGCCGAATGATGATCGACAATGTCTTTCACCATCGCCAAGCCAACGCCACTGCCTGCAATGTCATAACGCCCTCGGTAAAAGCGTTCAAACACTCGTTCTTTTTCTAAATCTGGAATGCCGTCACCATAATCAACCACCTGAATACGATAAAAGCGCTCAAACTCACTTAATTGTACGATCACCTCAGTATCATACTGCTCATCTGATGAGCTGTATCGCACCGCATTTTCGATGAGGTTTTGCATCATTTGCTGAATAGAAAAAGCATCACCTAAAATCATGGTCTCTTTTAAATCACAGTCAAAAGAAAGGCGAACGCCTTTATGCAAAGCCGTCACCGCCTGCTCACGACAAGACGCCTTAATAGGTGGCAGTATATCAATAGGTTCCAATCGGTGTGTTTGCAAACGATGGGAAACCACCGCTTGGTTTAATAATAAGGTTACGGTTTGGCTCAGCGCATCACACTGTTTAACTATGTTATCTAATGCCTGATGCTGACGATCAGAACAAGCAAGGTCTGTGGAATGCTGATCTACAGAATTAATATCGCGTGCATTTTCCGCCAAGGCTTTTAAGCTCGCCAATGGTGTACGCAGCTGATGGGCCGCATCCGCAGTATAATTTTCTAATTGCTCTAAGTTGGTTTGAAGTCGAGCCATAAAATGATTAATAGCGACTTTTAAGTGATGGGTTTCTTTTGGCGTATTAATCTCAATTGGTGTGAGATCTCCCATGGTTCGCTCTTCTAATGCTCGCTCTATGCGATGCAAAGGTCGCAAAACAAGATGACTACCAATGATGATAAGTGTAATAGCCACTAACGCAATAAACACTACTACTTCGACGGCTTTGTGCGTAATAGAAGACGCCATCGCCTCCCTTGATAATCGCGTCTGCCCTAATACAATTCGCACAGTTTGCGCTGTTTCAGGGTCTGTTAGGTGGCGTTGAATCCAAGCAAAACGCACCATTTCACCAGAATACTCTTGGTTATAAAACTGCATTTGATCTAGTACTGGTGGCTGAGGTGGCTCGCTATTTAAATCTTGATAACCCGTGATAAATCCCTGCTCAAGGCTTTCTACCTTATAAAACACTCTATCTTCGTCAGCTTGCGCTAAGGTGGCAAAGGCCGACCATGGAATATCAATGCTTACCTCGTTGCGCATTAAGCCAACGTTTTCATCCATTTGCAGCAATGCGCTGCGTAATAAGCGATCGTAAGATAAATCGGCTAACTTCTGGCTATAATCAAAAATCAGGTTAATAGCCAAACCGGCAATAATACTAATCACCAAAAAGCCTGCCAGAATAAAGCGAAAACGTAAGGATGGCGCCTTTCTTAACGCGCTTTGCTCCTCTTCTTCACTGAGGTTTTGGTGATTTAGTGATTTCTGCCACATAACCAATTCCTCTTAGGGTATTTATGGCTAAATCGCCTTTATTCATTTTCTTTCTTAGGCGACCAACATAAAGTTCGATGGCATTCGGACCAGGCGGTTCGTCAAAGTTAAATAAGTGATCTGTTATTTCATCTTTACTCAAGACTCGCCCCAGATGACCTAAAAAGATTTCAAGCAATCGAAACTCTCGGTTGGTAATTGCGGTTAACTCGCCTTCAATAAACACCTGACGACTATCGCGGTTGACCTGTATATTGCCATGTTCTGTGACATTGGCTGCGTAACCTTGCTTACGACGCAGCAAAGCGCGACAACGGGCTTCAAGCTCACCAAAATCAAAAGGCTTCGTTAGATAATCATCCGCCCCTTCATCCAGAAGTCGAATACGGTCTTCAATCTGGTCGCGCGCGGTTAAGATTAATACTGGTGTGTCATCTTCTCGTTGGCGCAACTTCTGTAATAATTGCAATCCAGACAGCCCAGGCAAGTTAAGGTCTAGCAATATCAAATCAACCGACTGGTATTTGAGTAACTCATCGGCACGTTTGCCATCGCCTATTAGGTCTACAGCGTGCCCTAGGCTAGCCAACCTTTCACAGATTGCCTGCCCTAATACCTGAGTGTCTTCTACGACTAGAATTCGCATAACCTTTCGACCATCGTCTTTATTATTGTAGAAACAACAAAATCCGAGCAGCAGACGCTACTCGAATTTTGTTGTGAGTTACTAACAGTATTACAGGGCTTACGCGTCTTTAACAGACTCTTTTGATTTCTTCATTTTAGCGCGAACAATCGGGCCAACAATGATAGGTAAAACCAAGCCAAGTATTGCAACTGTCCATAAGCCGATACTCAAGCCACTATTGAAAAGCACACTCCAATCACCGTCAGAAAGTACCAACGCGTGACGTAAACTTTTCTCCATTTCAGGTCCAAGCAACATACCCAAAATAATAGGTACTAAAGGAATATCCACCTTACGGAAGATGTAACCTGCTACACCAAAGCCAACCATGAAGTACAAATCCAATGCACTGTGGCTTACAGAGTAAATACCAACAGACGCTACCAAGGTAACAATCGGCATCAAGTATTTAGGCGGAATGCTCAACAATTTAACGAAGATGCCAACCATTGGAATGTTCAATAGTAGTAACACAAGGTTACCGATGAACATCGCAGCAATAACACCCCAAACAAGATCCGCATTCTGTTGGAACAACATAGGGCCAGGAGAAATGTTCAAAGAAATCAACATCGCCAACAGAACCGCCGTAGTACCACTGCCAGGAACACCTAGTGTCAACATTGGAACAAGCGCACCAGACGCTGCACCATTGTTACCGGCTTCAGGGGCGGCTACACCACGAGGGTCACCTTTACCAAATTCGCCTTTATCAGATACGCGTTTTTCCAAGGTATAACTAATAAAGCTACCCAAAGAAGCACCCGCGCCTGGTAATACACCAGCGACGAAACCAAGCACCGCACCACGGAAAGAAGCAGGAAGTACTTTAATAATGTCTTTCGCAGACAATTTAAGTTTGTTGATAGCAACTTGTTTTAGACCATCACCAGCGTGACGCTCCAAGAAGAACAAGAGTTCACTGATCGCAAACAAACCAACAATCGCGATAATGAAATCAACACCTTCAAACAACTCAAGTGTGTTGAAAGTAAAACGCTGTACGCCAGTAGAAATATCGATACCCACTGTCGCTATCATTAGACCAATTGCCGCCGCCATTAGCGTTTTGAATTGGTTTTTACCTGTAATACCGCCCAAGGTAGCAAAGGCTAATGCAAACAAGGCAAAGTATTCAGAAGGACCAAATCTCAAAGCGAACTTCGCTAAGATCGGCGCAAGAATAACTAAACCAATGGTCGCAATAAAACTACCGATAAAAGAAGCAATTGCAGAGATAGCCAAGGCTTCTGCTGCCTTACCTTTTAACGCCATTGGATAACCGTCTAAACAAGTCATCATGGCAGGCTCGTCACCCGGAATGTTTAACAGGATTGACGAAATACGACCACCATACATGGCACCCGCATAAACCGACGTTAACAAGATGAGAGACGATGTTGGAGATAAGCCCAAGCTGAACGCCAATGGAATCAAAATTGCCACACCATTTGCAGGGCCAAGACCCGGCAACGCACCAATCAAAGTACCTAAAATAGCACCTATAACCGCAAACATAATGCTTTCCGGCGTTAACGCTACCGCAAAGCCTTGCATTAATAAGCTCATAGTATCCATATTAAAACTCCAATAGACCTAGAGGCAGTGCTAATTCAAGCACATTATTGAAAAGGAAGAAGATAACAACAGAGCTTGTCACACCAGTGATAAGGCTCTTCGCGATACTTGCTCCCATACGCCAGCTCAAGAAACTCACGACTAACGCTGCCGCAGGCATAAACCCGATAGGTTCAATCGCCCATGCAAACGCAAGCATAGAAAGAACCACAACACTCAGCTCAAGTAACATTGGAACAGGTGCCCATGCTTCATCAGGATCAGGGCGAACAATCATATAAATAGAACTAATGCCTAAAATGATGGACAGCATGATAGGGAAAGTTTCTGGTCCGACACTTTCGTGTCCACCAAAAGGAATTGGAAATTGTGTTGCTTCCCAGCCGTATGCAACGGCAAGAATTAGCATCAGCATGCCAAACACACGATCATTTATACGCATGTCTCTGCTCCATGTATGTTAATCAAGAGGTGAATAAATAAAAAAACAGGAGGGGAAAGATCCCCTCCAAATAGCGGTCTGAGGTTATTTAATTAGACCGATGTCTTGCGATAAGATTTTGATATCTAAAGTTTGGTTTTTTACGAATTGAGTGAATTCAGCACCAGACTTATGGAACGGCATCAAACCATTTTTAGTCATGATGTCTTTCCATTCCTGAGTTGTGTACAACTCATCAATGGTTTTTACCCACCAATCGTATGATTCTGGACTTGAGTTACCTGGCACGTAAAATCCACGCCAGTTTGGCGCTACAGAATCGATACCTTGTTCCATCGCTGTAGGGATAGAATCAAACGGTGCAGGTAAGCGCTCTTCAGAAAGAACCGCCAAAACGCGTAGGTCGCCAGAATCCATGAAGCCTTTAACTTCTGAGATATCGCCAGTGAACGCATCAACGTGACCACCAACCACTTGTACCAAAGCTTCAGAACCACCACTAAAGGCTAAGTAACGAACTTTTGGCAAGTTTTCAACGTTCGCTTTTTGCGCCGTCATCAAAACTTTTAAATGATCCCAACCACCAGAAGCACTGCCACCTGCGAATTTAACCGCACTTGGGTCTTTCTTAAGTGCATCAAGAACTTGAGTTAGTGAAGTGTATTTTGAATCTTTACCAACAGCGATGATGCCGTAATCAGCACCCAATGTACCAACCCATTTTACTTGGTCAGCATTCATGCCTGGGAATTGGCCTTGAGCAAGGCGAGTCGTCGTTGCTGTACTTGCGGCAACAACAAGGTTGTCATCTTTGTCACGTTTACTGATCGTATGAGCGAAAGCTACACCGCCACCAGCACCCGTCATGTTAACTGTCTGTACGTTACCTTTGAAGTAACCTTGGTCTACTAATACTTTACCAACGCTACGGCAAGTAAAGTCCCACCCACCGCCTGGGTTAGCTGGAGCGATACACTCTCCGCTACGAGCTGGTTCGTAGGCGTAAGCCTGTCCAGCAATAGTCAGTGCTACCGCACCAGAAATTAGAACAGACTTCAAAGAAATGTTATTAAGCATGGTTATCTCCTGCTTGTTATTTTTTTTGTTGTTAGCCTATCAAGCCCTAAATATTAAGATTTAAATAAGCTCGATTTGCTAAACCTTACCTGTCAAACCTGTCACTACCCTGTCACCGATCAATATTTCTTGCTTATTTGTGAGAAAAACAGCGTTTTTTTACAAATCAAAACACGCATTTTTGACAATGCCTTTAATAGACAAGCAAGGTAATCTATCACCCAATCAGACTAGATTAGGATATAGGAAACCACAAGATGACAGCCCACTCACCCCACGCCACGCTTATTGGTAGCATCGCCATTTTACTTTGGAGTACCCTTGCACTGTTTACCACACAAGCCAATTTAGTAGCGCCATTACTCTTGCTCACACTCACTTTTGGTGTGGCAAGCCTATTGTTTTTTATCGTGTATTTAGTCAAAGGCGAACTAAAGTCATCTTGGGAAAACACACCCAAAAGCGCTATTTTCATGGGTGGGTTAGGTTTTTACTTTTACCACTTCTGTTACTTTTATGCGTTTCAGCATGCCCCACCCGTCGAAGCAGGACTCATCGCCTATCTTTGGCCATTGCTCATTGTATTAATGGCAGGTATGACAAAAGGTAATTCTTTGTCATGGACACATTTGGTGGGTGCAGTGATTGCGTTTATCGGTACCGGCATCATGCTGCAATCGAAAGGGCAAGTAACTGATGTAGAAGGCAATACCGTCTACCATTGGACAGGCTACGCAGCGGCTTTTGCCTGCGCATTCATTTGGTCGAGCTACTCGGTAGCCAATCGACGCTTTCAAAGCGTTCCGTCTAGCGCAGTACTTTGGTATTGCCTAATCACAACGCTCCTAGCAGGCGCATCACACCTCATGATCGAAGCGCAAAGCTGGATTCCTTCAATAGACTTCCCTGCAACAACTTGGATTGCCATTTTAGGATTAGGCTTTGGACCCGTTGGCATTGCTTTCTTTTGTTGGGACTTTGGCGTTAAAAAAGGCAACCTGTCATTACTCGGTGTACTGTCTTATACCGCCCCCGCCCTATCGACAGCTTGGCTTGGGCTTTTTACCGAAGCGCAACTTACCACTGGGCAAATCATCGCCTGCCTATTAATTACTGCTGGGGCCCTTTTCGCTAGTTTAATGCCAAACAAAAAAATACCCTTGGCGGTTGAAACCAAGGGTATTTGATAGATCACAAAAAATTAAAGCATTAAGCCACTTGGTAAAGCGTACGCGGAATCTTCTGCAAGTAGGCTTCCATTTCCGCCATGCCGTTTGGTTGGTCGACTTTCACTCCCAAGTCGCGCATGGTGCTGCCAAAGGCATGCAAGGTGCGGAACAAGTTATGCTCGCGGCATTGCTCGCCCATTTGACCAATACGCACAATAGGCTGACCAAACGACCCAGCAATCTCTACTCGATACATTTCTGAAATATGGCGGCAAATTTGCCCTGCGGTTAAACCGTCAGGAATATTAATCCCCACCACAGAGTTCAAACGAGATTCAGAAGGAATAAACAATGACAGCCCCATTCCTTCAATACCTGCTTGCAACGCTTTAGAACAACGTAAATGGCGAGCAAAGCGATGTTCAAGAGTTTCATCACATACCAGTTTCAATGCTTCATGCAACGCCATGATGCCAGAAACAGGCGCCGTATAATGATAGCCATCATTGTGCCAAAAATTCTCAGCAAGTTGTGCATCAAAGCACCATTGAGCAGTTGGCTTAGTACGGTTTTTCACTGCTGCCCACGCTTCATTAGAAAACACCAACAAAGAAACACCAGGGATAGATGACAAACCTTTTTGCCCACCCGTGATAACAACATCTACCTGCCATTCATCCATTTTCAGCGGCATCGTACTAAGCGTACAAACAGCATCCACAACTACCAAACAACCATAAGATTTAGCGATCTTAGTGATTTCTTCTAATGAATGGTTAAACACCGTATTCGATGTTTCGCCTTGCACTAATGTCAGTACCTTCGGACGCGTTTCTTCAATAGCTTTACGAACTCGCTCTGGGTCAGCCGCTTCATGCACACCAACGTGTAATTCATGAACATCGGCACCAATACGAATCGCCATTTCCGCCATACGATGGCTAAAGAAACCATTATTGATACATAAAATACGCTCGCCTGGTTCCAATAGATTAGCCACCGCCATTTCCATCGCTGCCGAGGCTGGCCCTGCTACACCAAGCACCCATTTAGACTCTGTTTGAAAAACATAACGCGCCATGGTTTTCACTTGTCCGATCACCTGCGCCATGACGCCGCCAAGGTGATTAATCACCACAGAGTTGGCTTTCGCCACGCGCTCAGGAATTGGAACAGGACCAGCACCCATCATCAACAAAGGTTCATGTGGAAGAATTTCGTCTAAAGATTTCACCTGGGGGCGAGGAATACCCATTGGCGATGAAGCAGTCATTTTATGCAACCTAATTAAGTAAGAGTTGAAAAAATATTCCTACAGTAAAAAACCATTATTTACGCTTTTACAGTAGAAAATATCGCGTTTTGCATTTTAACAAAATAATATTTGGCAATAGTACAATATCCCTACCAATAATAAGAGACAGCAAACTGAAAAGAGTGTAATAAACTAGCTGCTTTGATTTTCGCCTTAGATCTGACTGGTTTCCATTTCAACAAGCAGTATTTTTTACTCTGCGAAATCCCCATCAACTGTGCGATAATGCGCGAAATCCCCTATTCAGGACCCAGTTATGATTACTTGTGGTATCGAAATTAAAGGCAGCGAAGTCATTCTTTGCCTTCTGTCTAAGCAAGACGGACTATTCCAAATCGCCGATTGTCGCCAAGTGCGTCACACATTGAGCAACCCAAACGACAGCGAAAGCGTACGTAAATTTCAGTTCATGCTGAAAAAACTGTTTGAAGATTACAAAGTGAAAAGAGCCGTTATTCGTGAACGCCCAACCAAAGGCAAATTCGCTGGCGGTGCGGTAGGCTTTAAAATTGAAGCGGCGATCCAATTGATCGATACGGTTGAAGTAAATTTGTTCAGCGGCGCAAAAGTAAAAGACATCATTCAGCACAACCCAATGCCGATTCCATTCAAAGCAACAGGCTTACGTGCATTCCAAGAAGGCGCCTTCACAGTGGCTTATGCCGCGCTTTCAGAATACATTCCTGAAGCGTAAGTAGTAAGATTTCGCAATAAAAAAAACGGACGCCATTGAATGGAGTCCGTTTTTTATGCTCTTTATTGGATACAAACGACAGAAATGATAAATAACACCAACTATTTTCTCGATGGCTCGTGCCTTTCATATCTGGGTAAATCTATGTCTAATTCTTCCCAGTTGCCTTTTGAGGTGATGAAGTTATGAGAGATTGGACGTTCAACGATATCACTGTCAATTACGCCTAAACGGATTCTTAACTTGTCCGGCTTTGCTGAGTTTGAACTATAGATTGGCACACCGCATAATGAACAAAAGTATTTCCGCTTACCCTCACTACTTTCGTAATACGTAAGAGTGCCTTTTGCGTCGTTAAGCTTGAGATCTGACTTGTTCACATAACCATTTGTTGCAAACGCACTGCCACTCGCTTTTCGACACAGTGAGCAGTGACAATAAATAGGATCTGTAATTCCACCATGTAGCTCGAACTGGATAGAGCCACACAAACAACTGCCTTTGTACATTTCGCCTCCGTGGAAAGAAATAGATATTTGCTTAACACTCGCATAACAGGCGAAGTATCAGCAACGTCCAGCCCGTAGGGCGATTTTTAATGCGCTTGTTATGCTTTGGCTACGCACCCACCTTCTTTTAGTACGCGGGTGGTAGATGCCGGGTTGTTTTTAAGTGCAGCTACAGGGCGTATTTGCCGTGACACTAAGTTCCCTCAGACCTTATGATCTGTTCCACTTTCAAGGCAATGCATTTAAATGCTATTTTTCATCTGACCCTAAATTCGCTAAATTCGAATTCGCGGATATTATTCGCTATTTAGAAACCCCTTTTACGTAATTATCGCACTTTCAAGTAATTAAAATCAGTAAAATGTCCTGCCGAAATAGCTTCTGAAAAAGAAGCTAATTTTCGCTCGAATAATCTAGGCATTATATTTTTTACAGTCACGAATCAGTTTTTTTACTTTATTGGAACTGTCTTCAGTTTCTGGTGTATAAACGATTAAACTTAACTCAGGTCTACTGGAAACATTAAACGAAGAGTACGCGAGAGAGATGTCGCCAACATCTGGTTTATTTAGACACTTCACACCTTCATTAGAACGACTAATTTCTTGTGCTATCCAAAGCTTTTTAAACACCTCGCTGTGTTCAGACAATTCGGTCACTAATTGCTCTGTATGCTCTGTTTCACCTAACCTAGCAATGTCCGCACGAAAAGCACTAACGATTAAATTAGCGGTATCAATCCAATCAGGATTGTGTGCTCTCACTTCATTCTTTAAAAAGAATAAGCGCATAATATTACGATTTTCTGGGGCCAATAATGCGTAATCTGTGAGAACTACAGCCGCAGCGTCGTTCCAAGCAAGTACATCCCACGATAAGTTACGAATAATCGCAGGATTTGGACTCAAAGCATCAAGGATAGATTGTAATCGTGGCGTTATAACATCAGATAATTGATAATCCGTCTTAGGCAAATGCCCTAACGTCGTGAGATAAAGATATTCTTTTTCCGCATTAGTCAGCAATAACGCTTTTGCGATACGTGATAGAACTTCTTCTGACGGAGCTCCACCACGCCCCTGCTCTAACCAAGTATACCAAGTCACGCTAATGTGGGCACGCTGAGCCACTTCTTCACGTCGTAAACCTGGAGTACGCCGTCGCACACTATCGAAGCCCAATGAAATAGGATCAATGCTTTGACGTTTTTTCTTTAGAAATATAGCAAGGTGCTGCTCTGTCGTATTTTTCACAATTATCCTATTAGTTGCTATACCACGATAAGGTCACTACTTTAATAAAGCTCAGCACTTCATACAATGACTTTTTTGACCAACATAAAGTAGAGCAAACTATGAAACGTATATTTGTTACTGGCGCAACAGGATTTCTAGGGCAAGCTATCGTAAAAAATCTTCTAGACAATAATTACGATATTGTGGGACTAGCACGCAATAAAAGCAGTGCTGCAATATTAGAGAATCTTGGCGCAACCGCACACATTGGATCACTGGAAGATATCGATTCAGTTTTAGCAGGCATAGAAGGTGTCGATGCGGTGATCCATACCGCCTTCAATCATGATTTCGCTGCCTACAAACAAAGCTGCGAAGATGATCGACATATTATCTTAGCTCTGGGAAAAGCGCTTAATAATAAATCATGCCCACTCATTGTCACATCAGGGCCTTGGGCTATAGAAGAGTCTCATTCTGAGCAGTTTCCACGCGCAGCGTCAGATGAAGCCGCTTTAGTCTGTCATGAAAACGGTGCAAGATGCATGATTGTTGGCCTACCACAAGTTCATAATACTTATAAATTTGGCTTAATTAGTCCCATACTAGAGATTGCGCAAAGTAAACAAGTCTCTGCCTATATTGAAAACACAAATAATCAATGGGCTGCTGTTCACTTATCAGATGCCGCCAACTTATATCGTCTAGTGTTAGAAAACGGAGAAAGTGGACATAAATACATAGCGGTGGGCGAGAAAAACATTCCATTTAAGACAATTATGCAAACCATTGGTAATCGACTTAACCTTCCAACTCACGCCATAACCAAAGAACAAGCTCAAGACTATTTCGGACCTTATGCTTATTTTGCAGAGCTATCGCTTAATGCGTCCGGCGAAGAAAGTAAAAAGGCATTAGGTTGGACACCTAAAGGTGCCTCTCTTCTAGACGATATTTCCAACGCTGTTTTATCTTAAGTTTGATGGCTGTTAAAGGTGAAGAACCCAAAAGGTCAGGTATGTACTCTCGGAGTCGATTTGAGCAAAACCAGCTTTCAACTACACGGCGTAGACAGCCATAGGCAAACGGTTATCAGAAAAAAGCTCAGCCGTAGTAAATTGTTGCCCTGCATTGCTAATCTTCTACCTTGCGTCATTGGTATTGAAGCCTGTGGCGGTGCACATTATTGGTGTCGTCAATTTTAATTTAGGGTCAGATGAAAATTAAGGCGATTTTTCATCTGACCCCAATTATTCGCCCTCACTTTGAAAGACATAAGGAGAGGAAATAAATACAGTGTCGGGCTAAAGCCGCGACCTACCCTATATATTGGACAAAACAGCGATCGATTTTCAATCAATAAAGCTGTCAATTATGGCGCAGTAAGATAAAAACGCACCAAAACTAGGCATTTTTAGATGTTCGTTTTCTCGCGATTATGACAAGCAATACGCCACCTAGGACGCTTAGCGTTGCGATAACGAGGTGCATTGTTATGGACTCATTGGCGAAAACTACGCCGCCGATGGTGGCAATAATAGGAACGAGTAGCTGCAACACAGCAGCGATGGAAGCACTAAGATAAGGCAGAACGGCATACCAGATGGCATAGCCTAAACCAGACATAATGGCGCCAGAGGTGACGGCGAGAATAATGCCTTCAAGTTGTGCGCTCGGTGCTTGTTCGCCATTAAAAGAAATGACAATCAGCGCGACCAATAA
Organism: Marinomonas foliarum; assembly: GCF_003337275.1. Classification (GTDB taxonomy): domain Bacteria; phylum Pseudomonadota; class Gammaproteobacteria; order Pseudomonadales; family Marinomonadaceae; genus Marinomonas; species Marinomonas foliarum. Next base: position 54,799 of record NZ_QPJQ01000004.1, read on the forward strand.
CATGGGAATAGTTCTAACAAAGTTAGACGTTGTTGCGAATAAAGGCTTAGCTGAAATTTTACCTCGCCATGTGTACAAGCCCCATGCCACGCCTGCTAGCGTCATTAAGACAAAGCCCAATAAAGAAGGTGAAGATAAAGTCGGAAGCACTAAATAGACAAAGCCTGCAAAGGCTATCGCCAGCCCTAACCATTCCAACCAAACCAGCTTCTGCCCTGCCCACACGGCAAATAAGATCAAGGTGAGTTGCACGGCACCAAAGAGTATTAAAGCGCCTATGCCTGTTTCTAATGTGACGTATGCATAAGAAAAGCCTAAGGCATACACAAAGAGCGCAAAAGCCGATAACCAACTACCCTCTAACCAAGTGGCTTTTAAATCAATCTGTTGCTGCTTTAAAGACTGGAACAAACAGAGGAACACCAAAGTCGCTGCGCCACTAAGCAAGCGCCACGTGGTGAATTGCGCAGGATCAATTAGACCATCGTTCAGCGCCAAACGACACAATACAGAGTTTGCTGCGAATGCCAGCAAAGCCAAAATCACAAAGACACATAAACGTAGCAAACTTGTCATTAATCTGTTCAACAGTCTAGTTAGGCTAGACATGCACCTTAATAGGAAAAGCACCACTTTTACGCACTGGCACCAGATTTGCAAGCTTCATACTAACGTTCATCAGCAGCATTTTGATGGACCCAACAAGGAATAGAGATGACAACACTTTTGATTTTTACCGATTTAGATGGCACCTTGCTCGATCATCATACTTACAGTTTTAAGCCAGCATTGGCTGCTCTTCAGTCATTAAAGACTTTTTCCATCCCTTGTATTATCAATACCAGCAAGACATTTGCAGAGCTTGCCTCCCTTAGAAAAGAGCTCAATCACCAAGACGCTTTTATCGTAGAAAACGGCTCTGCGGTATATATCCCAAAAAACACATCTATTTTAATTGATGAACAACTAGAAGATTGCGGCGACTTCTGGCGCAAGTCATTCGGCCCCAAACGCGACGAACTCATCAAACTGACTAACGATAAACAAGACAAATACACCTTTAAGCGCTTTAGCGATATGACCTATCAAGAGCTCATGTCTATTACGGGTCTAAATAGCACGAATGCGCAATTGGCGATGCAGCGAGAGTTCACTGAACCCATGGTTTGGACAGACTCGAATCTTGCTCTTAGCGCGCTTCGTGATGATCTTGCTCCGCATGACGTGCAGATCCAAAAAGGCGGACGCTTCGCGCATTTAATGGGCAAACACTGTGACAAAGCCAACGCCATGTTATGGCTGAAAGAATTATATGACGAACAAAGCGACGTTGAGGTGATCACTATGGCGTTGGGCGACGGTGAAAATGACATCGGCATGCTGAGCCAAGCTGATATTCCTGTCGTCATTCGCTCACCAGTGCATGCGCCACCTGAAATTCCAAACCGCAGTGACGCTTGGTTAACCGATGCTTATGGACCAGAAGGCTGGGCTCAGGCGATTAATTTACAACTCACTAAACAAGGTATTTTGTAAGCCACGAAAAGAACAATAAACACACCATTATTACGACTTAAGGAGAATTACTATGGGCGATTTTCATCAGAACGGTATCATCACCACGCTTCACAATCTGGCACACCGCCCGTTAGAAGAAATGGAAAAAGAGCTGTGTGAGTTTGCGAAAACGCGCCCAATGTCACTTATCCTGCCTTGTCTGTATTCTGAATTAGAAACAGACGCTATGCCGAATATTTTGAAACACTTGCAGCAAGTTCCCTACTTGTCTGAAATTATCATTGGCTTGGACAGAGCCACAGAAGAGCAATATCGTCACGCCTTAGAATTTTTCAGCGTGTTACCGCAAAATGTAAAAGTACTGTGGAATGATGGCCCCCGCCTAAGAGAAATTGACAGTGTATTAAAAGGCGAACACCTTTCACCATCTGATCCTGGCAAAGGCCGTAATGTTTGGTTCTGTATGGGCTATAACTTGGCGGCAGGCAAAGCCGAATCGATTGCCATGCACGACTGTGATATCGTCACTTATGACCGTGAATTATTGGCGCGCCTTATTTACCCTGTGGCGAACCCGAATTTTAACTATGAATTCTGTAAGGGCTTTTATGCCCGCGCCGCCAATGGCAAGATGAATGGACGCGTCAGTCGTTTGTTGGTCACGCCCTTACTTTGCTCATTGAAAAAAGTTTTTGGCCATTTAGATTATTTGGATTATTTAGACAGCTATCGCTACCCGCTGGCTGGTGAGTTTTCGTTCCGCCGTGATGTGATGACAGATTTGCGTATTCCAAGTGATTGGGGCTTAGAAATTGGCGTACTAAGTGAGATGTACCGCAACTACTCGACCAACCGTTTGTGTCAGGTAGACATTGCCGATATTTATGATCACAAACATCAGGATTTATCTGCAGATAACGACGATGGCGGTCTATCTAAAATGTCGATCGATATCACCAAAGCAATTTTTCGGAAGTTGGCGACAAACGGTACTATCTTTAATCAAGAAACATTCCGAACCATTAAAGCAACTTACTATCGTGTCGCGTTGGATTTCATTGAAACCTACAAAAACGACGCTGAAATTAATGGTTTAAAATTAGACGTGCATTCAGAAGAACAAGCCGTCGAACTGTTCGCTAGTAACATTATGAAAGCGGGTAACCACTATTTAGACAACCCAATGGAAACGCCTTTTATACCTAGTTGGAACCGCGTTTTAAGTGCTTTTCCTGGGGTGATGTCACAGCTTGCTCAAGCTGTTGAGTTAGATATGGCTGAATATGGACCTAAAAAATAGCCCCCTAAGAATAGAGCTGTCAGCAAAAAATTAGATCATCAAGGTGACGCGATTTGTGCAAAGGACGTCACACTATGTTGCTTTTCAACCACTTACAAAAAAGATTGGTAGGTAAATATGGAAAACGCACCTTTGTCGCACCTAGAGCAGCGACTCATAGCGCATTTACAGGTAATTTATCCGAACTTAGATACCAAAGACCTAGCTGACAAATGCTTAGCGATGTTTCACCTAGATCCAATGACTGAGTCCCCTCGCCCGCACAGAAACTTGTGGGACCAGTCGGATATTATGCTGATTACCTACGCTGACACCTTGCGACAAAAAGACGAAGCACCGTTAGAAACCTTACATAAGTTCGTTAAAAATAAGCTTTCAGACTGCATCTCTGCAGTGCATTTGCTGCCTTTTTTCCCTTACAGTTCCGATGATGGTTTTAGTGTCATGGATTACACCACGGTGAACCCATCTTGTGGTCGTTGGGAAAACATCGTTAATTTATCAAAAGACTTCAAAGTCATGGGCGATCTGGTTATAAACCATTGTTCGAGCCGAAGCCTATGGTTTGAAAACTTTAAAGCGGGTGTTAATCCAGGCGCTAACTTCTTTTACGAAGCAGACCCAAATGCCGATTTAAGTGCCGTTGTTCGCCCTAGAACCTCACCCTTGTTACGAGAAGTACAAACCCAAAATGGTGAAAAGCATGTTTGGTGTACCTTTAGCCATGACCAAATCGACCTGAATTTTGAAAAGCCAGAAGTGCTGTTGGAATTCTTACGTATCATTCACCTTTATCTCGAAAAAGGCATTCGTTGGTTCCGTCTAGATGCTGTGGCATTTCTTTGGAAGATACCAGGCACAAGCTGTATAAACCTACCGCAAACTCATGAAATCATTCGTTTACTCCGACTCATGATTGAGCATTATGCGCCAGACTCCGTCATCATTACCGAAACTAATATTCCTAATCAGGAGAATTTAACCTACTTTGGTAACGCCAACGAAGCCCATTTGATCTACAACTTCTCCTTACCACCTCTGCTAATTAACAGCTTGGTCACAGGCAATTGCAGCCACTTAAAACAATGGCTAATGAGCATGCCACCAGCACAGCAAGGCACTACTTATCTTAACTTCCTCGCTTCCCATGATGGGATCGGCCTACGCCCAACCGAGGGGCTCTTATCGGAATGGGAACTGGAAACCCTGATTAACACCATGAAACGCTTTGGTGGCAAAATTAGCTCACGTACTACGCCGCAAGGTGAAGCTAAGCCGTATGAAATTAACATCAGCCTTTGGAACGCTTTTTCTGGGTCGGCGCTGCATGGGCCAGATAAATGGCAGTTCGCTCGCTTCCTTTGCGCGGCTGGCGTCATGATGGCTTTGGAAGGCGTGCCTGCTTTTTATATTCACAGCCTGTTTGGTACAGAAAACGATTTGGAGCGCGTGAACAATACAGGGCATTTCCGCTCTATCAATCGCCACATTTGGGATATGGAGGATTTGAACCATGTTCTTAACACCCCAACCCATCACCAAAAAGTCTTCCAGAGCATCACTAAGTTGACACAAATTCGTCGTGCTCAGCCCGCTTTTCACCCTAATGCAACTCAGTATATTTTGCACATGGGTGAAAACCTGTTTGCCTTCTGGCGTCAAAGCCTAGACCGTAGACAAAGTTTATTTGCGGTCTATAACATGACAGATCAACCACAACACTTTAATTTGTCTGAACTAAACCTGATTGCCACAGATATTTGGACAGATCTTGTTTCTGAGCAGGTATATGAAGACCATTTAGGCAAAGTCACTCTAATGCCGTATCAGTTTGTTTGGCTAGCGAACAAAAAAGGGAAAGTAAAAACCAGCTAATTACCTGTTTCATATTCAGCAACGTATCGTATCTCGTTTTAGTAACAACACTTACCTATAAAAGTGAGACAATGATAACCATTATCAAATAACGATAATGGTTATTTTTATTTCAAGACTCATAAATAGGTAATTGTGAAGATGACAAAGTTAAAACAAATATTAGCCATAGGGACATTGGTTGCATTTAGTCAGCTATCAACCGCTGAAACGAGATTACCAACCACCGCTGTTTTTGATCTTGGTAGCTTAGACACCATGGCAGAGCTAGGTCTTGAAAGCCAAGTTACAGGCGTTCCTAAACAAATGATTCCTGAGTATTTACAACAGTTTGACAGCGCAAGCTATAGCGACATTGGTGGCTTAAAATCGCCAGACTTAACAGCACTAAGCACAGTTAAACCAGACCTTATCATTATTACTGGACGCCAAGCAGGCAAGAAAGACGAGCTGGCTAAAATTAGCGCGGTAAAACAAGTCAACATGTCAGGGGAAAACTATTGGCATGATTTTAGTGACAACGTCAATTCGATTGCCACACTATTTCATGTTCAAGACAGAGCAGATAAAGCCCTTGCGGATTTGAAAGGCTACATAAAATCCACCAAGAAGACCCTAAATAAAGACACAACGGTTCTGATTGTTACTCATAACAGCGGTTCTTTAGGGCTACGAGAAGACGCCATTAGCAGCCAGCTTTTGGGTTTGAAAACAGCAAACATCCCAGCTCATGTAAAATCCCATACGCGAGGCACTCGAACATTTACACCACTTACCATTAGTGATATCGCTGAAACAAACCCGACAACCTTATTTATCGTTGACCGCAGCGAAGCTATTGGCAATACAAACGAAGCGCTCGACATAAATAAATTAGAAGCAGATCTTGCCGCCCAAGGTGCGGGCTCTATTAAAGTCACGTATTTATCGCCTAAGCTTTGGTACTTATCCGGTAACGGTTTGCAAAGCGTGCGTATGCAGGTAAAAGAAATCGCTGAAGGTCTGTAAGACTGAGTCCGACAGGCCATTCCAAATACAAAAAATCCCTCGCTGATATCATCAACGAGGGATTTTTATGCATTCAGTATTCCGCTTTTTATCAGTGGCTTATTGTTTTAGAAAAAACATTAATAACCACCACACCAGCGATAATCAAAGACATACCAATACACGCCGCTAGATCGAGTTTTTCGTTAGCAAAGAGATAACCAAACACCGAGATCAACACTATCCCTAACCCAGACCAAATGGCGTATGTCACCCCTGTCGGCATAGATCGCATAACAATGGTTAACAAGTAAAAAGACACGCCATAACCTATCACCAGCACAACACTTGGGACCAATTTAGTGAAAGACTCTGATGCTTTTAACGCGGTGGTTGCGATCACTTCCGCCAATATGGCGAGAAACAAAATAAAATACGTCATAAGCCCTTCCCCAAATTGTCGACTCCAAACGGAACCGTTTTTTTACTTAGCGCCTGCCAGCTCAACATCTTCAATATCAATGTCTTCTAAGTCAATGTCCTCAGCTAAGAAGCCGCCTGTTTGGTGCGCCCATAGCGAAGCGTATATGCCTTTATGCTGGATCAGCTCTTCGTGGCTACCTTGCTCTACAATGTTGCCTTTATCCAATACAATCAATCGATCCATTGCGGCTATCGTCGATAAACGGTGAGCAATCGCGATCACAGTTTTGCCTTGCATCAGTTTATATAGGCTCTCTTGAATCGCCGCTTCTACTTCTGAATCCAATGCGGATGTCGCTTCGTCTAATATCAACAAAGGCGCATCTTTCAATAAGACTCTAGCAATCGCAATACGCTGACGCTGACCGCCAGAAAGTTTGATACCACGTTCACCCACCATGGCATCATAACCTGCGTTACCAAATGGATCAGTCAAGTCTTGGATGAATTCATGGGCTTCTGCTTGCTTCGCCGCCGCGATCATTTCTTCTTCCGAAGCGTCAGGTCGACCGTAAAGTAAGTTTTCACGAACGGTCCTGTGCAACAAGGATGTATCTTGCGTCACCATGCCAATTTGAGATCGTAGCGAATCTTGCTGAACTTCACTAATGTTTTGCCCATCAATACGAATTTGACCTGATTCTACATCATGAAAACGCATCAATAGATTTACAATAGTAGACTTGCCTGCGCCAGAGCGACCAACCAAACCCACTTTTTCGCCTGCTTTAATAGATAAAACAAGGTTCTCAATTACTTTACCGTCTTGTTTACCATAGTGAAAATTGATGGCGTCGTATTCAATGCGGCCATTCGGAACAGAAAGCGCTGGAGCGTTTACTTTGTCCTCGATCTCAACAGGGCGAGAAAGTGTTTTCATGCCGTCGTTAACCATGCCGATGTTTTCAAACAAAGCACTAATTTCCCACATAATCCACTGGGACATGCCATTTAATCTCAGCGCTAAACTCACCGCAATCGCAATTGCACCCACACTTATAATGCTGCCAGTCCATAACCAAATAGATAATGCTGCCACCGAAAATGCTAAAATGTAGTTACAAGTTTGCACACCTACGTTAAGCATGGTGACCAAACGCATTTGCTTATAAACCGTCTGCAAGAAACCGTCCATTCCCTCTTTAGCATAATCCGCTTCACGCTTATGATGAGAAAACAGTTTCACCGTTGAAATATTGCTGTAGCTGTCTACAACACGGCCTGTCATCGTTGAACGCGCATCCGCCTGCTCTGATGAAATTCTCTTTAGTTTTGGAACAAAATACAGCTGCAATAAAACATAGCAAACTAACCAGCCTAACAGAGGAATCATCAGGCGATAGTCCGCTTTAGCAATCAACACCACCATGGAGATAAAGTACACGCCGATGTAAACCAGCACATCCAGTAGTTTCATAACGGTTTCACGAACCGCCAATGACGTTTGCATCACTTTAGTTGACACTCTCCCAGCAAATTCATCCTGAAAAAACGACATACTTTGGCGCAAAATATAGTGATGAGACAACCAGCGAATTCGCATTGGGTAATTTCCCAATAACGTCTGGTGAATGATTGCCGAATGCAAAAAAGTAACCAAAGGCATAGCAACTAAAATCATCAATGACATTAGCAATAGGTGCGTACTTTCTTCCGCAAAGAAGGTCGCGGGGTCTTTGTTAATCAACCAATCGACTAATTGCCCCATGAAGCTGAACAGAGTCACTTCGAGTATCGCAATAGCAGCCGTAAGCAGTGACATTAATATCAGAGGTAACTCAACCCCTTTAGAGAAATGGCGACAAAATGCATAAAGTGTTTTTGGCGCCTGTCCGGCTTCAATATCAGGATATGCTGACACCCATTTTTCAAAAAAACGTAACATGTTGTTCCTTATAAAACCGTTAAATCTGACACTATTAAAAAATAAAACGCCACAAAAGCAGAGCCAAACTAGGCAAGAAGCATTTTCATGATAAGGGGGGACGAAATTGAACCATGATATATAATTGAAGACCAGAAAAGATCAAAGGTTATAATTTGCTATTCTCAAGCTTTACTTAGTGTTTGCACAATTACGTTCTCTTACCTATCACAAACCTATTATAATTCGTTTCTACCTTTTTAGGTGGTATTAATTCTGCCGAATAAACTCGGTTAACCTATTAAATAAGTCATTATATGAAGCTCACTTTCCCCATTGTTTTAGTACTTGGCCTGTTATCAGGGCTAACACCATTAGCGATTGACGCTTACCTTCCAAGTATTCCAACTATTTCCAAAGCACTAAATACGGATATTAGCCTTATCCAAATGACACTCAGTATGTATTTAGTGGTTTTTGCCTTTTTGCAGATTCTGTTTGGCCCTATTTCTGATGCCATTGGCCGCCGTAAGGTAATTGTCGGCGGATTAGGTATTTTTGCTGTTGGTAGCTTTGTTTGCGCAGTAGCCCAAAGCTACGAAATGCTGCTGGTAGGCAGAGCCATACAAGCACTGGGTGGTGCTGCTGTCGCCGTCTGTGTTCCGGCTCTAGTTAAAGACGGTATGTCGATTAACCAATTTGCCAAAGCCATGTCCATGATTATGCTGGTGATGGCTTTGGCTCCTTTAGCAGCTCCAATTCTTGGTGGTTTTATCTTAACCATCCTTAGCTGGCATTATATTTTTGTGTTTTTAGGTGTTTTAGCCGCACTCGCAATATTTTTATTTTTGCGCACCATACCAGAAACGCTCCCAATAGAAAAAAGAGTGCCATTTTCATTTCTCAACGCAATTAAGAACTATAAAACACTCCTAAAAAATCGCGCGGTGATGGGGTATGTAGTCGCCTCTGCCTTTTACTTTACTGGCATGATGAGTTTTATTACGGGCTCTTCATTTGTGTATATTGAAGTGTATGGTGTTGACCCAGCAAACTTCGGCTTCTTGCTTGGCATTAATGTTATTTCTATGATGATCGCCTCTACAATAAATGGCCGTTACGTAGAAAAACTTGGAACAGAATTACTTTCGAAATACGCGATTTTCATCCCGCTTATTGCTTCTTGCATGATGATTGTTTTGAGCTTTTTCAACCACCCGCCTATTTGGCTTATCGTCCTTTCAAGCATGCTTTTTGTTGGTCCCATGGGGATTTTAGGCAGCGGCTTTATGGCTGGTGCCCTTAAATATTCTGGTAACCATAATGGCAGCGTTACGGCGTTAGCTGGAACGTCTCGCTTTGCCATGGGAGCATTAGGCGGCGTTGTCGTGAGTCTCCTTCACAATGGCACATTTGTTCCAATGCTTGGCACCATGGCTGCATGCGGTATTATTGCCTTTGTGACATTTAAAGCCACAGTGCGTTACTCAAAATCATTGGACAAAGAACAGGCATAATATCGCCATTTATCTTTCAACTTATCATTCTTATAACTGACTATACGAGGCTCTCATGCTAAGCACAGCAACGCTCATCGAAAAAATCAAAAGCACTCCTGAACAAGTTCAATTCAAAGAAGTGATTGATGTCATAGAGCGCGAATACGATTTCACGCCAACAGCATTTTCTAATGGCACACAAAACAATGCGATAAACGAGAACAATGGTTCTTGTAAGATTTTTTCCTTTGCCTCTATAAATCAGCTAGCTGCTGCAGAAACGCTGCATTTATTTGGTGATTTTTACCGTGTGGATGTATTAGAAAACCCTGAAGCCAGCGACCATCAAAACATCCGACAGTTCATCGAAAATGGCTGGACTGGCATTAACTTTACAGCACAAGCACTATCACACAAAGCCTAGCCGACAGGGCAATCATAGCTCTTTACTGATTGCCCTACCTTCCCTTTCGGTCTAAAAAACCTTCAATAAACCTAATGTAAATAGGTTGAACTTCTCTCTCATAAAATGCGATAGTGCTGAACAATGAAAAGATGAGGTGATTATGGAATTAGTGGCATTTGACCTAGATGGTACCCTACTGAATAGACATCAAAGACTGTCTGATTACACACTTGAAACGCTAGAGCGTTTAAAGTCTGCTGGCATATTTTATACTGTTGCAACAGGGCGAACACATTTCGCTGCGACGCCTTGCCTCGTAGGTCATGATTTTCCAAATTGGCAAATTTTCAAAAATGGGGTTGAATGGTGGGATCCTCAGCAAAACACTTACCGTCATCGAAGCCTGTTATCACAAAGCCACATCTCTGAACTACTTACTTCTTTTGAAGAAAACCAAGTCACGCCTTTTGTCTTTTGCTTAGAAGATGATGGCTCTCATAAAGTCTACCATTCGCCATTAACTGGCCACCTAAGCGATCATATTGCCAATGAGCTAGGCAACCATACCAACATGAGTCTTCACCCTATAAGCGAACTTTCTAATAACTCAAAGATCACTAACATAAGTGCCATGGGGCACCCTACATTTATAGACAAAATAATTGAAGACTCTCAAAAGTACAGCCACTTAACCGCCTATTCAGGTGGTGGAATTTATAACCCTGACGCTTTTTGGTTGGACATCCATCATAGTAATGTGTGTAAAGGTTCCGCACTAATGGAACTTAAAGCTGAAGTTGGTGCCGAAAGGTTAATCGTCTTTGGAGATGGTGATAACGACTTGACCATGTTCTCTCAGTCGGATGAGGCGTTTGCCACTGAGAACGCACTTTCCCACGTGAAAGAAGCGGCAAGTGATGTTATTGGCCACCATGACGAAGACGGCGTCGCCAAGTATCTAAGAAAAAGATACGATTTGTAGTTTTTTAGCTTGTGACGAACTCTTTCACTGCCGAATGGTTGATTTTATAAAATCTAACGCCATTATTGCTAGGTAAGTGTTCATAATTACGATGCTACAAAGACTTTTTTAGAGCGATAAGTTGCGTAAAGAGTGTATATTTCTACATTCTTTAACCAAAAAACAACATAATTGACTTTACCCAACGATCATAATGAACCATGATTGTTACAGAATAATTAGTTTGGAGAAGCACCATGTTTGAATTTTTGTTATTCATAGCTGCCTGTGCAGCAATTGCTTTCTTGGTAGCCAACGTTCAGAAATCTTTTTTTCAACCAAAAGCAACACTACAACCTATTAAGATTGAGCGAGAAAAAGCAAAACGCCCACACCCTCAACGTAAACGCTCTTATTAATCATTTCTTTTCCAAATACGATACTAGCTGGACACACCGCTTGGTGAGTCTAGCTAATTAATCATATTTTAATGTCATATTCCTTTAGTTTGTTTGCTATTGCACTGTGACTCATTCCAACAGCTTTCGCCAACCGTCTTGTACTTGGGTAGCTTGGGTACAACTGTTTTAGTAATTCAGCCTCCCATTGCTTTACCGTTTTCTCTAACGAATTCTGCTGTAAAACCATAGTCACCGCTTTGCCATTATTCACTTCAGGCAAGTGGATATCATCTGCCGCCCATTCCCTATTTGTTGCAGTCAGTAGTGTCTGCAAACATGTATTCTGCAATTCTTTTAGGTTACCAGGCCAAGTATATAAAGCTAACTTAATCAAAGCAGGTTTTGACAAGCTAGCAACGGGTAGGCGATAACGCTCTGCTTGAGTCGAGATAACTTGCTGGGCCAAGCCTTCAAGATCCTCACGACGATCTCGAAGTGCAGGGACAGACAACACAAGTGTCGCTAATGAAAAATACAAACCTGAATGCAGCGTTTTACCATTCGCTAGCTGGGACTGACTTAACACCGAAGTACTGATGATGCGTAAATTAGAATCTAGGCTGGTTCCGGTGCCAGGCTGTCGAGCCAGCCAATGAGCCAGCTCAATCTGTACGTTTTTATCTAAGTACTCAATATCCTCAATTACAAGCCAACCAGACATTTGATCTAACGAAGCGATATCAGAGCGCTCAATATCACGAGCATTACGCACGATCAATTGCGCCTCTAGCTCACCTTGTCGTTTGTTCCAATATTGAAACAAAGCATCAATTAGATCTCGCTTACCTGTTCCCACTTCGCCTTGAACTAATAAAGGCATCGACACATCTGCAAAGACTTTTGCTTGCGTCAAAGCCTCTCTCATGGACTCACTCTTGATGACCGAAGGTTTAAAATAGGCTTCAAAATGTGCCTCCGCATCCGGTGCTTGTTTCAAGCTGGCAGCTTGACGATCTAGCCGCGTTTTCGATTTAAGATAAATGACGGTTCCGGCAGGGTTGGTCACACCATCGTCATCGGAGACAAAAATCGGCTTCATTTCTAGCAATAGCATTTTATTACGAATGCGAATGCGCTTCGTCATCCCTTCTCGTGGATTGGCCCAAATTTCCTTTGCGACATTCACACCTTTTATAAAATGCTGTAGCGGTTGATGAAGTAAATCTGCTACAGAGACATTCAAATCTTCAGCCGCCAGCTCCGTTGCCATTGTAATGTGACCTTTTAGATCAACCGACATCACACCATCCGGCAAGACTTCTAACAAAGTATAAATCGCGTTGTGTTCACGCTCAGACGGAGTAAACATCACAGTCTTAACATCCTCAACACTTTCTAAGCGACGAATATCCGCCAACAGCTGCTGCAGTTTTGGAAAAGGAATGTCTGGAAAGCCACAATAAATACAGCGGCGCTTTGTATCTACCTCAACTAACCGCATATCAATGCCATGAGGAATAAATAGGTCAAGCGCTTCGCGCACCATGCCGATTCTATCTTCACACTGTATCTCTACTCTCATGGTTTCTCTCTAGTATTTCGCTGTTTGTCTTTGGAGCTTAGCAACAGTAAATTCTTCTGTGGCGCGAAGATTTCATAAAGTGGCAAAACAGCTGCACCAAGCACGCCAGCCGTCTGCCCTGTTTGAGCATGACGAATCGGTGGTATGGGCAAGGTACTTTGCTGGGCTACCACTTGTTCAAGCTCAGTAATCAACGCCGTTAACACCGTCGTTGGTAAACGCCCCCCAATCAAAATGGCTTCAGGATCGTATAAAGCCACCACGGCTGCTAAAGCAGAAGCCACTTCATGAGCAACGTCATTCGACCACTGCGACACGGCCTTTATATACACATCATCCTGCCATGCTTCATCACAGTCTGGCCAAGTAAGCTGATTCGACCATAAAAAACGTCGTAATGATGATAAAGATAAGGCCTCTAAAATCCATTTTCCGTGTTTGCCTGTTGCAGTTGGAATAAGCCCAAAGCTACCAGCTTTGCCATGTGAGCCAAAATAACATTCGCCATTTGTCACCACACTTCCGCCACATGCCGTGCTGACAAACAAATAAAAGAAATCGAACGGCAATACACCCGGCGCTAATAACAACTCACTGGTTGCTGCGGCAACCGCATCATTCTCACAAAAGCACACCAGCCCAGTTGACTCCGCTAACCAAGTTTCAAATGCATCTGAACGCCAATAAGATAAAGCGTCTTTCAGAGAATCTAAATTAGACAGCTGATCTTGATCCGTCACTAATGTTTCCAACCAAGAGTCCATATAATCTGGGCGAGTCAAACCTATACCCTGTACTCGACTCCAATCATCACCCAAGGTAGCTTTGACCTCTTCAATTAAGTCGCTCGCAATCTGTTTGGCCATATTTTCCGTCGGAAAAGACACCGCTCGTTCAACCAATAAAACGCACTCGCCACTAAAATCTAACAAAGCAGCACTGATATGATCGCGGTCAACATTAATCCCCAGGCCATACGCCCCTTTCTTATTAATGCTTAATTTGATTGAAGGCTGGCCTCTTCGCCCCTTGACCTTACCTGCGACATGAAGCAGCTGACGCTCTAATAAAGACGAAGTAATGACCGAAATCGTTTGCGCACTTAGCCCTGTTTGCTCTGCAATGCTCACTCTCGAAATGTCAGGATGCTGTCGAACCAAACGGAGTATTATCCGCTCATTATAAATCCGACTTTGTTCTGAGGTGCTACCAGAAGATTTCATATAACCCTACTCTCATACTTTGGCTTGTAAACTAATCGCTACCATTTAATAAATCTAATTGATTTAATAATATAACTCATTAAGATGAGAGATACGTCTTTAAACGCTCCATTTTTGATCAATTTTTCTTTTGCAAAACAATAAAGGGCTATTACGCTGAACAAAAGCCCAAAACAAAGGACCTCATCATGAACTCTTTTCCGGACTTTAAATCTGTTGATTTTTTAAACGACCATATTCAATCTACCATGGCGTTTTATCACCCAAACTGCATCGATGAATCTGGCGGTTTTTTTCAATTCTTCAAAGATAACGGCGATATTTATGATACCGACACTCGCCACCTTGTTAGCAGCACTCGCTTCATTTTCAACTACGCCAAAGCCTATCAAGCCACTAAAAACACCGCCTATTTAGAAGCCGCTCAGCACGGTCTAGAGTATTTAAGAAACCGCCACCGTCGTGAAAATGGTGGCTATGTTTGGCTACTTAACAAAGATAAAAACCTAGATGAAACCAATCATTGCTATGGTTTTGCATTTGTCATGCTTGCCTATTCAACCGCTTATAAAGCGGGAATAAAAGAAGCAAAAGCATGGGTAAAAGAAACCTTCGACGTCATGGAAACACATTTTTGGGACGCTGAATTTGGCTTGTACAAAGACGAAATATCCAGTGATTGGCAAACGATTTCACCTTATCGTGGCCAAAATGCCAATATGCACAGCTGCGAAGCACTATTGGCAGCTTACGATGCCACACAAGAAGTCCATTACCTTGAACGAGCTACCTTGCTTGCTCATAACATTTGCGTACGCCAAGCAGCTCTCGCTGGCGGTGAAATTTGGGAACATTACACAACCGACTGGCAAGTTGATTGGGACTATAATAAAGCAGACCCAAAGCATTTATTCCGCCCATGGGGATTTCAGCCTGGCCACCAAACTGAATGGTCTAAACTACTGTTATTAATACACCAACGTTCGCATGATGATTGGCTAATTCCAACCGCGCAGAAGCTATTCAATTCGGCATGGGAAAAATCATGGGACCATACTAATGGTGGTCTGTGCTACGGCTATGACCCCAAAGGGAATATCTGCGATGGCGACAAGTACTTTTGGGTTCAAGCGGAGTCCTTTGCCGCGGCAGCAATGCTTGCCATATACACGAAAGAAAACCATTACTGGGACAAATACCAACAACTCTGGCAATACAGTTGGTCACATATGATAGATCATAAATATGGTGCTTGGTTTCGAATTCTGACTCAAGACAATAAAGCCTTTGATGATTGTAAAAGCCCTGCGGGCAAAACAGACTACCACACCATGGGCGCTTGCTATGAGGTCATAGAACAACTCACCAAACAGAATTAAAACTCGCTAACAAATCCCCACTAACTAAAGGGCGATCATTCTATTTATAGCCAAAATGGAGTATGATGCAGCCCCTACGTTAGTGGACGCGAGCCCCTTTCTTTATGCAGTTAGACAAAATAGATCTCAATTTACTTCGTTATTTAGACTCCTTATTACGGGAGCAAAACGTCACCCATGCAGCCAATCAGCTTGGCATTACCCAACCTGCCATGAGTAACGGCTTACGACGTCTAAGAGACCTATTTCATGACCCATTACTGGTCAGAACCAGCGATGGCATGATGCCAACTGCCTTAGCAATCCAACTCCAACCTCGTGTTCAAAGTATTCTACAATCCGTCGATGAAGTACTTCATCTCGGGCAAAGCTTCGAAGCAGAATCCAGCTCACGCGTGTTTCGTATCATGGCGAGCGATTACGCAGAAGCAACCTTGATTCCACCCTTGATGAAAAAGCTCCAGGAAGAAGCGCCTAACGTTATTCTTGATGTCATGAACCCAAGTGATGTTAGCTTTCACGATGTAGAGAAAGGTAAAGTAGACTTAGTGATCAACCGCTTTGACACGCTACCGCAATCTTTCCATCAAAAATCAGTGTGGGTCGATCATTTCTCTTGCCTAGTACCTGCTAACTCCGAGATCGCGAAAAATTTCTCATTAGAAACCTATCTTCAATCCCGACACGTTTGGGTAAGTAAAACAGGGTTTGGTGTTGGAGTTGGTATTCAACCAGAAGAAGTTCAAAAATTGGGTTGGGTCGATGGCTCCTTGGCTGATCTAGGTTTTAAACGAAATATTCGTTTATTTACTCGCAACTACAACGTTGCTATGCGCGCCACAGAACAGCTCGGACTAATCGCTACACTACCTTCCTTAGCCACTCGCCTAATGAAAGATAATGACAAGGTAGTGGTACTTCCACCACCATTTGAAATACCGCCTGTCGAACTTAAAATGTTGTGGAGCCCATTACTTCAACATGACCCAGGCCATATTTGGATACGCTCCAGTATTGCAGGTTGTGCAAAAACCATAGCAGAAAACAATAATCTCTAACTGGCTGGTGCCATTTAAAAGTGAAAATCAAACATAAAAAAACGAGCTCTAAGCTCGTTTTTTTATGGCAATATTTTGCTAAAGTTTAGGAAGCAAAATATTACATAGTCAGCATCTGCTGGGCGGACTCTTCAGCACTCGATACAGTTCTTTTCAAATCAGTAATGTGTCCATTATCAATACTGTAACACCAGCCGTGAACGTGAAGTTCTTGGCCGGTTTTCCAAGCATTTTGAACAATACTGCTCTGACAAACGTTTGCTACCTGCTCAACCACATTCAACTCACACATACGATCAAAGCGAGTATGCTCGTCAGCAATAGCATCAAGCTCGTCTTTATGTAGTCGATATACGTCTTTAATATGACGCAACCAGTTGTCTATCATGCCATGCTCTTCGGTGCCCATAGCCGCTTTGATACCACCGCAACCATAATGACCAACCACCATGATGTGTTTTACTTTTAGTACATCAACCGCAAATTGGATAACCGATAAACAGTTCAAATCCGTATGCACCACAACGTTAGCAATATTACGGTGTACAAAAACTTCACCCGGTAAAAGATCGACAATTTGGTTTGCTGGCACACGACTATCGGCACAACCAATCCAAAGGTACTCTGGCTGTTGCTGCTTTGACAGCGTAGAAAAAAACTCTGGGTCTTCTTCCGTTACTTTGGCAGCCCACTCTCTATTTTTAGCAAAAAGATCATCTAAATAATTAGACATGGTTCATTTCCTTAGCTTGTTTTTGATACCAGCGGAGTTTGATGTCTGCCGTTAAAATAATGGATTCAAGTTGTTGAACGGCCTCTCGGCCTTCATATGACGCCTTATGAATATGCGGTGTCATACTTAATAAATTCTGTATTTTTTCTTGCGAGTCTAAACTGAAAGTAAAAGTTTCCGCTTGCTCTAACACCAAATCAAAGCCAGACACGCCATCAGAAAATGTTTGTTTGTATTCATGAATAGAAGGATAGAGTATCTCACGCAACTCAATAAGGTGCTCTGGCCCCGACTCAACCAGCAACATCAAACCATTGTCACTGAGCACACGTGAAAATTCTGTGAATACTGGAAAGCCAAATAAGCATAAGACAAGATCAAAACGTTCGTCAGGCACAGGCAAGCTCGCATTGCTGCCAACTATCCAACTGACGGTTTTATCGCGCTTACTCGCCGCGGCAATCGCCCACTTAGATATATCAAGACCACAACGTTCCATCTGGATATTTTGATTCGATAACGCCTGACTGATTTCATCCAGATAATAGCCTTCCCCACACCCAGCATCGAGAACACGCATACCCTTTAAAAAATGACTTTTTGGCCAAGAATCAAGAACGGCCTGAACAATAGGAAAGTAGTGGTTTTGATTAAGAAAGGATTGTCTGGAAGCGACCATTTCTTTACTGTCGCCAGGATCTTTGGATCGTTTATTTTGTACTGGAAGAAGGTTCACATAGCCAGTTTTAGCTAAGTCGAAAGAATGTCCCTGCTCACATTTTAAGCTGCGCTGCTCGCGGCGTAATGGCGTGGCATCTATCGGACAAGACAGGTTTTCAAGCGTCAACACAGTTTACTCATCGGTTAATAATTTCACGTTCAAAAAGGATACCCTTTTACCAACACTCTGAACATCAAAAATCCTAAAGACATAATCATTTCTTATTTAACAAGCTAAAGGACTACTACTTACGCAAAAGTAACCACATTCTGACTGCTCATATAACGCAAAAAATCTTCCCCACATAAGGGTTTGGAAAACAAATAGCCTTGCACTTCTTGGCAGCCATATCCATCTAATAAGTCAAACTGCGATCGGGTTTCTACGCCTTCGGCAATGACTTTTAAATTTAAACTTTTTGCCATAGCTATGGTGGCTTTTACGATTGCATCGTTATCACTATCTAGCCCCAAATCATTAATAAAAGACCTGTCTATTTTTAAAGTTTGAATGGGGAATTTTTTTAAATACGCTAATGAGGAATAACCCGTACCAAAGTCATCAATTGACAAGGTTAAGCCCAACTTTCGAAAACCATGCAATTTGTCGATAGACTGCTGAGCGTCTGCCATCAACATACTTTCGGTCAATTCAAGTTCGAAATACTCAGGTTCAACACCCGTTTCTTGCAACACCCTTTCGACCATATCCACCAAATCAGCCTGCATAAATTGTCGACTAGATAAATTCACCGACATTTTAATAGGAGCAACCCCCGACTCACGCCATTCTTTTAACTGCCTACAAGCTCGTCGAATAACCCACTCGCCTAAAGGAAGAATCAAACCACTTTCTTCAGCTAAAGGGATAAACTGATCTGGACTGATCATCCCAAGTTCGGGATGCACCCAACGAATAAGAGCTTCAGCCCCTACAACCTCCTCGTCACATAAACGAATTTTAGGCTGATAATGCAAAACAAACTGCTCTTCCTCAATGGCTTTTCGTAAACCACCACCTAAAGTAAGATGCGCATCAATATTTTCAGCCATGTTATTTTCGTAAACAAAATACATATTATGGCCAGTAGATTTCGCACGATACATGGCGGCATCGGCATTTTTAAGTAAATTGTCTATATCATCAGCATGTTGAGGGTAGCTTGCGATACCAATGCTGGCGGTAATCATCATTTCCATTTTGGCGACAAGATAGGTATTGCTGGCGTTTTGCATAATGCTTTCAGCAATATTTTGTAGCTCTTCAATTCCGGTTGTATTTTCCAACACCACCACAAACTCATCGCCCCCCAAACGGTACAAACAAGCCCGAGGAGGAATACAGGTTTTGATTCGTTCAGCGACTCGCTGGATAAGCTCATCACCAACGCGATGGCCAAAGTTGTCATTAATAACTTTAAAGCTATCTAAATCTATATATAAAAGGCCAAACTCTCGCTCACGTTTACGTGCATTAACCAGCGCGCTTTCCAGCTGCTGATAAAGTAAATTGCGGTTTGGCAGTAAGGTTAGACTGTCGTAGTTATTAAGGCGATAAAGTGCGACTTCGTGGTCTCTTTCTTCCTGAATATCATGCGTTAATAAGTAAACATTATTATTTAAATGATGGTAAGACACCTCTACTTTATACCAACGCACGCCTTGTTTACTTGAAAGTCGTATTTCCTGAGATAGGCACTCCAGCCTTTCTAAGCGCTGTATAAAGCTATTAGCAGCGCCAGAAACAGCAAATAAATCTCTAATGTATTGGATATCTCCAAAAACACCTATAAAGCATTCACTTGCTTCAATCATCTCGCCCTTCGGATTAAAAGCAGCAAAAGATAAGGTTCTAAATTGTGTCAGCAAACCAGATGACTCTGGTGCCCGGGGAAGCGTTGACGAAGTAATTGAAGCAGTGATAGAAGTAGGAGTAGGCAAACTAACGTGGGAAAGGTCTGGATGAGCCTCGACTGACAAACCTCTACGACCATTACCTAATGAGATAACCGATCCAATCACCTTATAGCGAGCGCCATCTTTGGACACATAGGGCCATTTGAAAGGCAACTCTTCGCCTAACTCAAGAGCCTCGATGTACAAAGACAAGCGTTTTTGTAACGCATCGCCAATCAGGCGTTGGCCGGATTTAATATCATTCAAAGAGTCGGCTAACAGCGCCTCTGCAGCGTCATTGCACCAAGGAACACTCGATTGCTCGATATCTATAATCCAGGCAGCTAATGGCATTTTTGCATGCACAAGCATTGATAAATCAGTCATCAACTTTAAATACTACTATACGTTTTGACACTAGAGGCCTCGCAAACTATCACCATGAATCTGGTACAACAAACACATGTTTGCATATGTCCCCTGCTGCATCAGCAGCACTCCACATAAACACGTGTCTTGGACGTGAATCATGTAGGATCTCACCTACGAGATTGTAGGCAAATTGCGAATAATTGAAAGGAATATTCTCATTTACAGCAGGATAAGACAACCAATGAGGTTTCGGTAAAACTAAAAAATTTAAAAAATATGACTTTAGCAAGATAAAATCAGACGCTCTGATCCAACCACCGTATTCTGATTGAGCTAACCAAGTTGATATATCCTGCCCTGCATTAAGCGAGGAATACAATCGACCAAAAATCAACAAATTTGCCTGAGGCATTCGACCTTGCGCAATATCCGCAATGGCACACTTGCCCGCGTCTGTTTCTAAAATTCGTAACTGATGACCTCTGGCTCTAGATACTTTCTTTAGTAAGCTGTCATTTTTATTTGGGCCAATCCAATGGTCTGGATATAAATCTTGACGCTCTAAATAAAACTTAATGGCAATTTCAAATTGATGAAGCTGACCTGCTGGCGTTTCCACCAGCATGTCTACTTCGCCTAGAGTTTTGCCCTCACCAACAATCTGTACATGCTCGTAATGAACCGTCAAAACAGACAAATGACGAATCGCAAACGAGAACAAGGTCTCGAAATAGCTGCCAAGAAAATGAGACTTGCACTCTGTTACAGCGTCTATCAATGGCTGGGGTTGATCATCTAATGCTAGCAGCTGCGCTTCAACATCTGACAGCCAATAAGGCTCTAGCTCAAAATCGCGCTCAATATAATGCCCTTCAACTAGCCAAGCAATATCTTTTACAAAAGGATGTTGAACGCGATCCGAAATCACAGAGCACCACTTAAATGTTGATCAATACGGTTTAAACAAGCCACCAAAGAACGGACTTTAGACTGTGGCTTACCTTTAAAAGCTTCTTCCGCCATCGGAGATATATGGCATCGACTAGGTAAAGTTTCACCCGACGCTAACATCATTTTAAAACGCTCTATCATCACAAAACGCAACCACTGCTCGAACGACATAGAATCAACACAGAAAGGCTCTGTGCTTGCTACAGCCTCTTTTGAAGGTATCTCACATTCCCAAACACCACAGTCTTGCATTGCCATTTGCAAGTCCATCAATAAATCAGCCAACACATGATGGGCAGAAAAGGCTTTTTTCAACCTGATTTCTCCTTTGAAAAACGGTAAGATAGCGAATCTTTTTTAAAGCGATAACGGTACATTAAATACCTTTATCGACCATATGAGCCCAAACTTTAGTATGAATAAAATCGAATCTCTTTCAGACCTATTTACCACGGTTGGTTGCGATGTAAGCTACTACGACCTAGGTCGCAACATCACAAAAATCACACCGCAACAAGCCATCCAATTTGATCGCAAACAACAGGCTTACCCATTCCCATTTCGTCAACACGCTTGGTTGGCCTGCCTGTTAAAAATGAAAAATACCAAAACAACAGCCCAAAATACTCAAGATCAAAGTGTTATTTGGTTTATTAAAATGCCACTAGACGAAGCTGGCTGCTTAAACCTAGGCACACGTGACCACTTCATTAAAAGTATTGTTGATAAAATACTGCACAAAGGTGAAGAAGCGGGGTTATCAGAAGCCCTAGAGGACAACCCCTATGCCTTCAAACCAGACCAAGAGCGCATGGCTAGTTTTCACGCCATTCTTGGCAAAGACCTGCATAAAACACAGTCGCACTATTTCGATGACGTCATTGCATACCTGTCATCTGATCTAACAGATGCTAACGACGGCTGGCAAACACTTGGTTTACAAGGCATTGCTGAACTTGCCGCCAGAGTAAATGAAGACAAATACCAAGCACTTATACAAAAAGCCATTCAACATGCTGCTAAGCCCGTAGTTAGTGCTTTATGCCACGCTCTTGAGCACGAGACTCTATCTAACCAGTTACAAGATACGCTTATCGAACAACTGCAAACCGAGCAAGACGCGCTGATGCAAGCCAGTTACTTACGTGCCCTATCCAGAGCCGATTTAAACGACACGCTATTACTGCCGCTGTTTGGTCTACTTGGTAGCCTAACCGAATGCAAAGACGACGACCTTCACCCTATCGCTGCCCTTGCCGCAAAATGCCCCCATTGGTTGGGTCAAAACCCACAACTAATGCGCATCATCATGGAAAAACTGGCTCACAGAGAAGATGGCTACATCGCCTTCAAACAAATCGCCGCCGAACTCAGCCAACACCCAGAAGCCAAACAACCACTTTGGGCATTACTGCGCAGCGGACACGCCAGCCCACAACTGGCCCAAGCCGTGAGTTATATATTCACACAAACACCAAAGTCAGTGCAGTAATTGGGAAAGGTTAGAAATAGAGGGATTGGAGTCTGGAGCGTTTGAAATGAACAACCCAGACTCTGGTTTTTAACATAGTCCTACTTCAGTATTGAAAGAGCAGCCACGAGTATTTTCTGAACCATCTGCGGATCTTCACCGCGCGCCACCTGAGACGAAGCGTTACTTAGCTGTGCATCGATATAAGTAGCGGCAAATTCTGACGACATCTCTGCAGAAAACTCACCTTTAGCCTTTGAACGCTCTACCCATTTTTGAAAAGTAACAAGACCCTGCTCTTCAAGAAAGTCTACCTGCGCTCGAGTCGCTTCACCCAAATGCGTTCGTGATTCACGCATTTTTATAAAAAGACAGCCATTTGGAGATTCATCATGACAACTAACTGAAGCGGCAAACGATATAAGGTTATCAAGAGCCTCTCTAAATGGAACGTCACTATTCAGCATCTGCTGAACTGGACCTAACACTTGCTCTTGATACCTGATAAGTACAGCCTTCATCAAGCCATCTTCATTTGAAAACTCACGATAAAGACCAGGCTTTGATACACCAGACCTCCTGCAAATTTCATTAAGAGACAAATTGGCTATGTTCTCTTTCCAATAAGAATTCATTGCCACATCTAAAATATGATCGCGATCTAGGGTCTTTGGTCGCCCCCTTGAAGGCTTAATTGAATCTAAACTCATTTTAATACCACCCAGTATTTTAATTTGACATACTAATCTTTTGCGCTTATTGTACCGCCTGGTACTTAATTAGCAAATCGAATAGGAAAGAAAAAATGAGCAATACAAAAAAAAGCATCGTTATTACAGGAAGCAGCAGTGGCTTTGGTCAAAAATCAGTAAAAGATTTTGCAGATAAAGGCTATCAAGTGTTCGCCACTATGCGCGGTCCAGAAGGTAAAAATTCTGCAGTTAAAGCAGAGCTGGAAGCGTATAGCGATTCAATTCAAGTTGTTGATATGGATGTTACCAACGACGAATCAGTCAAAAACGCCATTGCAAGCGTACTAGATAAAGCAGGCAAAATTGATATTTTACTTAACAATGCAGGCGTGATGTATCTTGGCATTACAGAAGCATTTAGTATTGACCAAGCTCGCGAGCAAATGGAAACCAACTACTATGGCGCTATGCGCACTATTCTGGCCGTTTTACCTGCGATGCGTGAAGCTAAGTCTGGCCTTATCATTAACACCTCATCCATGGTTGGCCAAATTTCAGCACCGTACTTTTCTACCTACGCCGCGACCAAACATGCTTTAGAAGGCTACCTTCAAGGTTTACGCTACGAAGTAGCGCCATTTGGCATCGATGTCGCCATCGTACAACCTGGCCCATTCCCAACAGGTCTAACAGCATCAGGACAACAACCATCACGTACAGACATACTGGATAGCTACGGTGAATTGGCAAACATCCCTACCGCCATGTTCGAAGAATTCGGTAAATTTATGCAGAGTGATCAAGCACCTAATCCACAAATGGTAGTAGATGCTTATTTAGCCCTAGCAGACATGCCTGCTGGTAAGCGCCCAACACGCACACCTGTTGGCTTGGTTTGGGGGGTTGATGAAATTAACGCCGCTAAACAACCTGTCCAAGACCGTGTTTTAACAGAAATGCAACTAGACAAAGTTCTAGGCGGCGCTGACGTATAATATTCGTCATCAGAGGCAAACAATACTTTGCCTCTTTTTAGACCGACATCAAGTGAATGTCGTGTTTGAGAAATGAATTGGAGTCTGGACGTCTGAATTTAAAGATGAGACAGACTCTTTTTTTTGGAATGCGTGAAATGACTAATTGCCACTCCATCTTCAAGTCACGGTGTGATTGCGCGCAGTCCCTTAAATACAAATTAATTAAGCTTTGATAAGGAATTCCCTTGTCGTCCGCCAACGCCTTAAAATACTCAACAGTATCCTCATCAAGCCTTATCGTGACCTGCTTCTTAAGCTTTTTAGCGTAAGGTTTTTTGACTGAAATTGCTTCGCAGCGTACGGATTACTAACTGCACTATACTCAGCAATATCATTCAGATTATCCAGTGCTGGCTCAGTCCAAATTACTTGAGCCATTTACTCATTTTCTCTTTGGCTTGCGACATATCCATTGTTCGATCTTCACGGATGGCCTGCTCGCCTTTCGCGATACCTTCCAAGATCTTCATCCGTTGCACCATTAACTCGTCATCAGCTACGTCAAGCAAATAGGCTGATGGCTGACCATGTTCGGTTATGAAAATAGGCTCTTTTAACTCACGTAAATCAGCAAGCAGCTTCGATGCCTGCCTCTTTAGCGTAGTAACGACTTCGGCTCTCATAGCAACATCTCAAATTAAAATGTATCACTCCAATTTGGAAAGAACTAATGCTGCCATCACCAGCTGATTATTCCCACTAGTCTCAATAATTGGCAAACATTCACCCACCGATCACGTAGGTCTGATGAGACGAGGAACGAGGCGTGATCTGACGAAACAAGCTCGGTAAGCATTTGCGATGTGATATTTAAAAGTAAACGCCTTGATAAGACAGACTTCTAAAAAATAGTAATTATGGTCGTAAGGCTAACGCCGCGCTCTGCGGCAAATTTGGAGCGCAGCGAGTAATTTATCCGCGTGAAGCGCTTTGTTAGCTCTTCACACTCGTTGACCGGGATGGCTTTTGAAATGGCCAAAAAGTTTGATTCCAGCTGTTCTTCATAGGTTAGCAAAGTTGCATCTACCTTGAGCTCACTGCATACCTCTAAGTACTCAATAAAGCTTAGGTGCTCTTTGTAAGCATTCTGCGGGAGGCACTTGCTCGGATCATACAAAAACAAAATGTCTAAGTCGTTTGGAGATGCAGTATTTATAAAAGACCCAAAAACATACACTTCTGTTCCTTCAGGCAACTTTGTAAGCATAAATTCGATTACCATCCCGATCCTTTTGATAATAGGTTTTGGGGTTAGTCCAGTTAAGTGCCCCAAAAAACTCACCTATATTAAAGATACCTAGATTATTCTCATCCCCATACTCTTTCGCTTCTCGTGTATAGCCATTCCAGTTAGCACAAGTAACTATGTAATCAGCCTCTGGAAATTCATTTCTAGCCCGATGAATTGCTGCAAGGCCAAGGCAATACTCATCGACAAGCAGCATATATATTGTCTCACCATTTATGTGAGTAATTGTGAACAATATATCTTTTGTTCTTACAAAGCTGGCTACTTTATCATGACCGCCTAATGCTCGTTCCGCAAAAGAGATAGCGCTATAGGAAACCCCCCAATCATTAAATGACATATTTGTTTACAACCTCTTCAAATCCTTTAGGAAAACGTAAAACGCCCTCGGTTCTTTCATAGCAATTCCTTTCAAATCCCTCTGCGTGCTCAATAAACTCATAACATAATTCAAGATCACTAACATCAACAAGATGGCTATTAATATTAATGATGTTTATGATTTTTCTATTGTTCGGAACGATAGTATCTAGTTTTCGTAAATTCCATACTTCGACCAAATTACTCATTGGGTTCGCTTTAGCTTCAGATGATTCGGGCCCAGCACTCCGCCAAACTTGGTGGTTCTGGACAAGTAGCCTTTTAATTGCTTTGGCAAGATCTGGCATTGATTCAAATTTTGGACTCAGAAAGGAATCACTCACATTTTGCTCGTGCACTGACTTCCATCTATGAATTTCTTCAACTGTGAATGTACCCTCTGGAGCTTTGTCAATTTCAGTATGATGAGTAGGGCACAACAAGATTAGATTTTCATAAGTGTCCTCACCGCCCTCGGCTTGGCCTCTAGGACCATCTGGCTTCTTAGCGATAATATGCGCCATCTCGCCTATTACAGTTGGATCATCAGCATCTAAAAACCTTATACATTCGACAGAACAACCTGGCTTAGAGCATCTACCAGCGGCCATTCCCCACAGTTTTTTCAAATCTTTCGTGGATATACTCATTACTCTCCTCGAAGAGCTAACGCCCGCATAATTGGCGCGAACTTGTGAGCGTCCTAATTAATGCGCTTGTTAGCAGTTAATATTGCTCAGTTGCACTCCAATCCAACCACATTAAAACTTTCTTGCTGTTTCGATTCGTCATGGGTAACTACTAGCAGGAACCACCCATCAAAACAATCTATGAAAGCACGATACCCCTTGTTATCGCTCTTATCCGTTTTTCCATATATAGAATAGTGCTGTAAATCAATCTTAATTTCACAATGGTCGGATTTTCCATTAACAAAACCATTCGCGGACACAAATAGATCTATAGGTTGGCTTAGCTTAATAGCATTAACTGCATTTTTGTAAGAATTTAAGTCAGTGTAAGACTTCATGATCAGAGGAAGCTCGATTTCTTGTGTATTCAGAACACCGATAGCAATCCGATCTTTGTTTGGCTTGGGAACATAGACTTCAAGACCGTCATAATTTACCAAATATGAGGATCTATCTATATTTTCTATTGAAATTGATAACGTTCTTTCCCAACCGATATCAACAATTACTAATGACTTATCTACTTCAAGTTCAGAGAGCTGCTTCTGATAATTCAATACCAAATTCCCAAACCCCAGTGGGTCGCCTTTTTCTATCAGGCAAAAAGCTAAGCCTAAATTGGCGACGAGATTGTCCGGAGTATTAAGCAAGCACCTTTCAAAGAGCTTAGTTGCTTCATCCACCTCCCCATAAAAGCGTTTTATTTCACCCTTTTGAGACAATGCTTCTGGAAGTCCTGGCTCTAGGAGCAAGGCAAAATCAATATGTTTAGCTGCCTCGGAAAACACTCCTTTGTTGAAATAGCAAACGCCAAGATTCAGATGCGGCGAGCTTAAATTAGAATTCAGCTCTATTGTTTTCTCAAAGTAACTTACCGCTTCGTCAACACTTCTTAAATTTAGGTATGCGACACCGACATTATAAATAATGAAAGGATCAGTGTTATCCTGGAACTCAGCGCTTTTCAATAACTCTAAAGCGAAGTCGTCATCTCCTTTCTCAGCAACTAAAGTCCCCTTTACTGCTAAGGCCATGGCGTACAAAGGATTAATCTTTAGAGCATTATCACAGTAGAGTATGGCGTTATCTATTTCACCCAAAATCTGCAAAATTCCAGCGCACTTTATATACAGTTTCTCGGATTTCACTGCCTTAGATAACTCTATATATTCTCTTAAAGCCTCTTCATAATGGCCATCGATGAGAAAGGTTTCTGCCTTGCTAACCTTTGAATTAACGCTGCTTAAAATCTCACTATGTTCTAAATCCAAATTTTCAAGAAAATTTAACGATGCTCCACCCTCTTCTTTGAGGATAAGTTTTTTTGAGTGTTTTTTAAAAATATTTTCAATGTCAGATCTTTCTATATACCCCCTCTCACTGCGACTTTCATATATAATAAATATCAATTCTTTTAAGCATTCATCCGCATCTAATAAAAGAGAGTGATCAATACCCCATTCAATCATCTCTAATTTAATTATCTCTCTAATCTTATCTTCAGGAAGAACGTCGACACTCCAAGTATTAGGAATTTCCCTGACATTTTCTATTGCAGTGCCATTCCGCTTTAAAACCTCTCTAAAATCTTCCGATACTGATATCTTTGAAAGAAGATCCTCACTAGAGAACTTATTATTTCTATATTGATTTAAGTAAGAGAGAAGCGTCGACAAGCTTTTATTTTTTGATGGCCCTAAAACAATTTGATTTTCACAAATATATTTCTTAACAATTGGTATTGATAGCTCTTCATACTTGACCTGAACATTTATTTTCTTATTGTCAAACAGCAGTGAAAAGTCATCATCTGTTTCTATTCCGATAGAATTGAACTCGCTCACATTAAGGTGCTTTAGAAAATAAAAGGCCGCACACAGATCTTGGTAAGCAAATCCAATAGAAGAGTTGCTTCCTCCTGTTTTTATTTTTCCAAAGTAACCCTTATTGCTCATACAAAATTTATCCCAACTCCAAGCTTGGTGAAAAGACTGCTAACGCCTCAAACACCGGCTTGCTGAAGCTGGCGGCTTTTTTGGAACAAAAAAGGTGACAGCTTCAGCAAGTCCGCGTGCTTTGACTTGTTAGCCCTTGCTCGAAACTCCAAGAGATAGTTATTTAAAAAACTTTTACTACTTACTGAAGTACTTGAGTAATGGTTAGGGCGTGTAATAATCTTATGAATTCGTTTCTCCGTATCTGAAGAAAGCGTAATTTCTGGAAAAAGTATCCTCAGAGACTCAACATACCTAAGAAGGTCGTATGTGGATTTGAAGTCATGATAATCTAGGCAATTGATATACCGATCTCTTTTGTGTAAACCCCACCCTTTTAGTGCTAGAACTTTTGATAAAATACTAACCCATTCATCGACGTCTCTCGCCACTATTTGTTGATTAACCTCACCATTTCTGTAATTGGATTTATGCTCCCTTAACCGTAAAAAAGTATTAATTTCATCTATACTTAGATTAAATTTCTTAGATATTTCAACACTCAATCTTTTAGTATTAAATACAAGATCATTATTTCTTGCTAAATACTTAACAAAGTAATCCCTTGAAAGCACAAATAAATAATCTGCCTTCCAGCCTAACAAGATTCGGTCTTGTGGCGACTGAATAGCATTAAGTATGCTGTCTCTAGACTGGTTAATTTCTTTAGTTTTTGGTTTTATAAATGAACAACACTCGATAAATCTTTTAAACTCACCATCCTTATCGAAGAGTATTTTTGATTCAAATTTTAAGTGCTGAATAAATAGCGAGCCTTTCTTTTGCATAAGCTCCAACTGCTTTGGTGTATATGCAGACACGCTATATCCTATTTTAGAGTACTTTTCTATGAGACTTCTTTTATTACCGGCTTCACAAACGATGAGTAGATCATGATCGCTCTTATCATCATTCCCACCAGAAACTTGTGACCCAAAAATAACTATGGCGAACATAATTAAGACCTTATTACTCTTGAACTAACAGAAGTTAGGAATAAGGATATTATTACTATTCCAAGTGTAACTTCCCCCGCGATAACAGCTTTTCCAAGCTGTGTTTGCGGATAAACATCACCGTACCCAAGAGTTGTTAAAGTAACTATTGTAAAATATATTGAGTCCATCAATGAACATATTTTTCCAGTTTTAAAAAAATCATCTCTGAATATGTAGTTCATTAAGGAGAGACTCGAAACAACAATCAAAAATGTTAAAAACACTCGATAGAGCTTTAATCCATATCCAGATGTCAAAAAATCGAAAAGATGGACAGACTTTTTCCATAGAAACGTAGCTATTCCAATGCGCCCTCTCTTATATTGAGAATTCAAATGTGCATTCTCTGCACGATGCATCATATAGAGACTCTGTTTTGCTCTATCAGGCTGTCTTTCATTACTTAGGTTCTTATATAGACTATGGTATAAATCAGCAGCTATATTTGTATCCGCCTTTAGATCAAAATTATTCTTAAAGTAAGCAGGGTCAATAAGGGTTCCTTCAAATTGGGACTTATTGGTGTTTGTGTCGATAAATGTGCAGTCGATAAACTCACAGTCAATAAATTTAGAACTGAGCAGCAAACAACCATTGAAAACGCAAGACACAAAGCTGACATTGCGAAATTCAGTATCCTTAAATGATACGTTCTTATATGTTTTTCTCTTCTGCTTCAGAACCCTTGATGGACCTGGATTGAACTGTTCTGGGAAATACAGAACATCTTCAAAAAAACCATGATCCGGATCCTCTTGATCCAAAAACTGCTCTTGATTCAGAAACTCCTCAAGAGAGTTTGTCCTATTAGGTGTTCCGGAAATTGAAAACTTATTTGCGGCCATTATTTATACTTGCTTTGCTTCTCGTTTTAAAGGCTAACAGTTTAATAGTGCGCATGCGCATTTACACATCTTTAAAATCTTCTTAATGTCTCTATAAATTACTGACTTTAAAAACATTAATATGGATATCAACAAAGTCTAAACCAGGAAAAACGAGCATGCGTGTTATTCCTTTTATCCACAGCGCGTTATTTTGGCTCTACGAATCCTTATTCATTGATATTAGAGGACTTTCTAACCAGTCACCAGTAAAAACACGCACTTTTTTGATTATTTTTCAGACAAAGCGTGCCAAAAATTGGCAAGCTCAAAAAATAAACTGTATATTTGTACAGTTATAAATCTATTATCCACAAGGAGTGTGTGATGTCTTCTAGCCCTTTCCTCAATCTTATTCGTCAAGAGCTGCGCCTACGCGGTTATAGCTTAAAAACAGAGAAATCGTACCTGTATTGGATTAAATACTTTATTCGTTTCCATAAGCTACAGCACCCTCAAAACATGGGCGCGGAAGAAGTAAGAGTGTTTTTATCGCATTTGGCGGTTGAGAAAAATGTTGCAATTAATACACAAAAATCGGCCCTCAACGCCCTCGCCTTTTTATATAACAAATTGCTAAATCAACCATTGGGTGATTTAGGGTTCCAGCATGCTAAACAAGGGCGGCGTTTACCTATTGTTTTAGCTCCCAATGAGATTCAAAACATATTAGGTTGTATGAATGAACGAGACCACTTAATATTTTCGTTACTGTATGGTTCAGGCCTTAGAATTAGCGAATGTTTACGTATTCGCATTCAAGATATTAATTTGGATCAGGGTAGTTTAGCTGTTCGTTGCAGTAAGGGTAATAAAGATAGAACTACCATTCTTAGCCGTAAATTAGCTTAACCTTTAGGCAAACAAAAGTCCTATGCCCAACAAATCCAACAAAATGACAACGCGAAGGGTTATGGCCCTTCTTTGCCATTTGCGTTATCAAGAAAGTACCCAAATGCATTTCGTCAATTCAGTTGGATGTTTTTATTTCCCTCTACATCAATTTGCCCGCACCCTTTAACGGGTGAATTATGCAGGCATCATTTACATGAGTCAGTGCCTCGTAAGTCATTAAAAAAAGCCGTCAATGACGCTAGAGTTAATGAGAGAAGAGTAAATTGCCACACCTTTCGTCACTCTTTTGCAACGCATTTATTAATGGCTGGTAGAGACATAAGAACGGTTCAAGAGTTATTAGGTCATAATGACGTATCAACAACACAAATTTATACCCATGTAATTGGTCAACATTTTGCGGGAACAAATAGCCCTCTTGATCAAATCTTATAAAACAGGAAGAAATAATTACATTGTCGGCATAAATACGCGACCTACGTGGAATCTTGGTTCATGACGATTTACGATGAAAGCAAACGGCGTTTTGATGAGGTAGGCGTTAGTTTCGAAGATAAACGCCGTTTGGTTTTATCTAGGATCTGAATCCTTGCCATAAAAAAGGCCCCATTTACCTGAGAAGAAAAAATGGGGCCAAGGTAGACATAAATCTGTTATCAATGGCGGGTCTGTTCTGGGTCGTTCGTTTCACGCATTCGTTTACGATGTTCGACAAATTCGTCGCTTAGCATGTAGTCGCCCTGCTCGGTGTGAGCCAGTGCACCACGGTTGACGAGTGCGTCTAAGGTTTTTGGTAACACCTTTTGTCGGCGTTCGCCTTTAATAAAGTAAAATTGCTCACCCAATTGGATCAATTTAAAACCAGATTCTAGGTACCCAACACATAAGTTTTGAGTTGGCGTTAACTTGAGTTTCATTGTTCACCTCACATTGCCTGCCGTCTCTTAAATGTAAATCAATTGATCATTTATCGTTCATGTTAACTATAGACACTTTTTTCAAGAACAGTAATTTTCTACCTCTAACATTACAAAAAGATAAAAAAAGAAACCTTTTCGTCCTGCCAAGGGTTGAACCGTCGCTTAACAGTCTCAAAAAGCCAAAAAAAAGGGAAGACATGAAGCCTTCCCTTTTCACAAACCTTGCAGTGCTTGCTTTATTCAGCAAACACGACGGTTTTATTACCATGTACAAGAACGCGATCTTCCAAGTGGTAACGAAGTCCACGTGACAGTACAAGTTTTTCGATGTCTTTACCAAGGCGAACCATGTCTTCTGCCGCGTGGCTGTGGCGAACACGAATCACGTCTTGTTCGATAATCGGACCTGCGTCTAAGTCTGCAGTGACGTAGTGACAGGTTGCGCCAATCAATTTCACACCTCGCACGGCAGCCTGGTGGTAAGGCTTAGCACCAATGAAAGATGGTAAGAAGCTGTGGTGAATATTGATTACCTTGTGACGGTATTTCTCGCACAAGTATTCAGGAAAGATCTGCATGTAGCGCGCTAGCACAATGGTGTCAGCACCGGACTGATCAATGCAGGCTTCAATTTCTTGGAAGGCAGGCATTTTGTCTTCTTTCGGCACAGGAATGCAGAAATACGGAATCTTGTACCACTCAACCATAGAACGAAGGTCTTCATGGTTAGCAATCACACCAACGATTTCACAGTTCAATTCGCCGGTGTGCCAACGGTGCATAATGTCATTTAGGCAATGGGATTCTTTGGTTGCTAACAAAATGACCTTAGGGCGATCTTCACTGTCTTTTACATACCAACGCATGTCGAATTTTTCGGCGATTGGCGCGAATTCTTTGCGGAAGGTTTCAACGTCAATATTTAAGCTTTCTGCATCAATATCGTGACGCATAAAGAACCATTTTTGCTCTAAATCTGTGTGGTGACTTGCTTCGATAATCGAGCCTTGGCGATCGTTCAA
This sequence comes from Marinomonas foliarum, assembly GCF_003337275.1. Lineage (GTDB taxonomy): Bacteria > Pseudomonadota > Gammaproteobacteria > Pseudomonadales > Marinomonadaceae > Marinomonas > Marinomonas foliarum. The sequence continues at coordinate 88,181 of NZ_QPJQ01000004.1, forward strand.
GAACTGGCTAACGGCCGCTACAATCCCCACTCTGTCGGGACAACTAATCACAAGTCGAAATGTTTTCTTTCTCATAGTAAAACTTATAAACCTTAAAAAACTCTTAAAAGCTAAAAAGACTAAACAAGCTGCTTAGCCTTAATAAAACGTCAGCAAATTATACTGAACCCAGGTAATTATGCTTACTTATTCTTAATGATGTAGCACTGGTGGATTTTGTCATTACGATCAAAATCTGGGTCTAGCGTTTCGCGAGTGATGTTTTTCACGTTGTATTCTTGCTCTAACGATTCGTCCAATACAAAACGACGGTAGTTATTGGAGAAGATAAGTTCGCCACCTCTCGCCAGTCTTGCCATTGCCAAACGCACAAGTTCACCATGATCTCGCTGAATGTCTAACACGTCCGCCATTTTTTTCGAGTTAGAAAACGTTGGCGGATCCATGAAGATCAAGTCGAATTTATCGTGGCTTTGTTTTAGCCATTCGATACAGTCCGCACGTTCCACTTGGTGATGAAGGTCTGAAAACTCATTCAATTCGATATTACGACGCGCCCACTCAGTGTAGGTGTTCGACATATCAACACTCAATGAACTGCGCGCGCCACCTTGTCCGGCATGAATCGACGCGGTTGCGGTGTAGCAGAACAAGTTTAAGAAACGTACACCATTGGCTTTGTCTTGAATTAATTTACGCACTGGACGGTGATCAAGGAACAAACCAGTGTCCAAGTAATCTTTTAGATTAACAATGAAGTCACAGCCGTATTCTTCTACGATCATTTCGTGTTTCGTCTGATCTATTTTTTCGTATTGCTCTTTGCCAGTCTGTCTTTGGCGTTTTTTCAAGATCACATTGGACTCTGAAATATTCAATGCGGTCGGAATCGCAGACATGACTTCAAACAAACGCTGCTTAGCTTTTTCTGGATCAACACTTTTAGGCGCTTGGTATTCTTGCACGTGTGCCCAATCACCATACACATCGATAGCAACCGCGTATTCAGGCATGTCGGCATCGTAAACGCGGTAACACTGGATCTTGTTCTTCTCGACCCATTTTTTCAGTTTCTTGGCGTTTTTTTGTAGGCGATTAGCAAACATTTGTGCGCCTGGTGTCATCACGGATTGCGCAACCACGTCTTCTTTGATGCTGCCAGCCAGCAAAGGAAAACGATAAGCACGACATTCGATGCCACCGTTGATAACACGCGTGCTTTTTTCTGGACGAACGGGAATTTGACGCGCCAGATGATCATTGCTGGTCAGCATCATGAACTGCCAACCGCGCACATGTGTTACGACCCATTCACCTAGTTGACGATATAATGCGATCAAAGCCATTTCATCACCAATACGCTCACCGTAAGGTGGGTTGGTGATCACAAGGCCCGGTACGTCTGGCGTGATGTCGAACTCATGCTCTTGGAATGACATCATGGAGACATCAATCACATCGGTTAAACCTGCACGCTTGATGTTTTCGCGCGCGGCAGCAATGGCTTTTTGCTCTCTATCCGTTCCTTGAAAACGAATTCCCAAGGTTGCTGGGTCTTTTTTACGGTTCTTGGCAAAATCCATTAATTGTTGCCACATACGGTGATCGTGCTGTTTCCAGCCTTTGAATCCCCAATATTGACGACGTAAACCCGGTGCGATATCCAAAGACATCAAAGCGGCTTCAACAAGAAACGTACCAGAACCACACATAGGGTCGATCAATTGCGTTAAACCGCAATCGGTTCCCCAACCTGCGCGCAGCAAAAGACCTGCTGCTAAGTTTTCTTTAAGTGGTGCCATGCCGCCATGTTGACGGTAGCCACGGCGGTGCATACTTTCGCCAGACAAATCGATACTTACCGTTACGACTTCACGTTTAATGCGCAAAGCAATGCGTACTTCTGGCTGTTCTTTTTCGACGTTAGGACGTTCGCCTGTTAATGCCACAAAATAATCGGCAATCGCATCTTTTGCACGAACTGCACCAAATTGTGTGTTACGAATATGGTGATTAGTACCATGACAATCGATCGCCATGGTGTTGGTCGCTTTCATGTGGTCAGACCACGGAATGGCTTTCACGGCATCGTATAAGTCATCAGCCGATTCTATTTTGAAGTTGGCAATCGGCAACATAACGCGAGTGGCGACACGAGACCAAAGACAGGCTTTGTACATACCTTCTAAATCTGTGTTCAATTTGACTTGCGCTTCACCCAACCGAGTTTGCGTTAGGCCTTCGCCATGCAACTCTTTTTCCAAGACATTTTCTAACCCAAGTGGACAGGTTATTTCTAGTGCGTAAACCTGACTTGTGGAATCAGTTGTCTGTAATATAGTGCTCATTTATAAAATACTTTTTTAAATTTCAGTGAATGTTGCAAGACACATAAAGAATGCGGAATAAAATTCCGCCTATCCAACGAGACGCCAAAATACGCGCCTTGCTTTTAGTTCGATAATATTAGATACCCAGATCAAGTTCTCGGTAATAAGCATCAGTGCTTGCTATTGCTTCCTTGATTAACTCTGGGCCCTGATAAATAAAGCCTGAGTAAATTTGCACTAATCGCGCTCCAGCTTGCAGCTTTTCAACGGCGTCTGCGCCACTTGAAATACCACCCACACCAATAACTGGCAAGGTGTCTTTCAGGTGTTCAGTTAAGGTTCTTACTACATGAGTCGATGCATCACGTACTGGCGCACCGCTCAAACCTCCCGCTTCTTTTTCGAATTTATGACCTAGAACCGCTTCGCGAGACAAGGTGGTATTAGTGGCAATAATACCATCAACGCCCTGTTCGACCAGTGTATCAGCAACCATTTTAATTTCATCGTCCGTCATATCAGGCGCAATTTTCACTGCTAATGGAACACGCTTACCATGTTCGGCTTCATAACGGTCACGGGCAACTGTTAGAGGCGCAATAAGCTGAGCCAAACTTTCTCCAAACTGCAGGCTGCGAAGACCTGGGGTATTTGGTGAGCTGATGTTCGCGGTAATGTAATCTGCGAATGGAATTACGCTTTCTAAACAAGCTAGATAATCCGCTGCGGCATCTTCTACCGAAGTCGTTAGATTCTTGCCAATATTAACGCCTAATATTCCTGGGTAACGATGAGACTTAATACGAGATACTAGGTGATCAACGCCTTTGTTGTTAAAGCCCATGCGGTTAATAATGGCATCATGCTCCGGCAGGCGGAACAAACGTGGTTTTGGGTTACCAGCTTGGCCTTTTGGCGTCACTGTTCCTACCTCCACAAAACCAAAACCTAATGCGCCTAACGCCTCAAAAGCGTCAGCATTTTTATCTAAACCTGCCGCTAATCCAACGGCATTAGGAAAACGCAACCCCATAACATCTACTGGCTTAGTAGAAGGTAAACCGCCTAGAAATTTGTTCAACCCCAATCGACTGCTTGCTGCAAGAAGATCCAATGACAGTTCATGGGACACTTCTGGGTCCAATTTAAAAAGTAATGAGCGAGCAAGTTGGTACATTGTTAGGGCTCCTTGGCTGTTAAGATCAGGAAAATACTTTTCTGATCTTTGCTATTTAATAATAGTATCTAATTCTTACTATCTAACTTTACGCTATCTGATTATGTACTATCTAATTTTAGGCTATCTAATCTTAGTTACTGCGATCAGTTTATTCATGTTGTCAAATTCTACTTCAAAAAAACCATAAATCCCTTCATGGGTTACGAACCGCTGAAAAGCTGATAAAGGCAACTGAACTTTACGCCCATCTAGACAGCTTGCTACTAAGTTTTTTGCTGAACCTGCGTACATAGCTTCATATTTAAACGCGGGCAAAGCCACATTTAATACAAGTTTTGCCATTTTTTCGTCCTGTGCTTACGTTACCCTTACAGAGAACGCTCTGTGCGTAAAGATTTGAATCCGATAAGATGAAGACTATTATATTGCGTTGACACTTTTATTGACAGAAGTATAAGGAACCTAGGTTCAATGGTAACTGTAATTGAGCAATTAAAAGATCACCTAAATCATGCCGTTGTCGGCCAACCAGATTTAACCCATGAACTACTTGTCGCTTTAATCGCCAATGGACATGTCCTGTTAGAAGGGCCTCCAGGTATAGCCAAAACCACAGCGGCCAAAGCATTGGCCAGCTCCATAAACAGCCGCTTTCAACGCATCCAGTTTACACCAGACCTTTTACCTGGCGATGTCACGGGCTCTGATATTTATCAGCAAGAAACCGGTCAGTTTAGCTTTATCCCCGGCCCGATTATGAACGATATAGTACTCGCCGACGAAATCAACCGAGCACCGGCCAAAGTACAGTCAGCGCTACTCGAAGCAATGGGCGAAGGGCAAGTCACTGTGGGCAATCACAGCTATGCCCTTTCGTCTTTATTTTTTGTGATTGCGACACAAAATCCCATCGAGCAAGAAGGTACTTATCCTTTACCAGAAGCGCAGCTTGACCGTTTTATGATGAAAATAAACCTAGGTTATCCAAGCGCTGTTAGCGAATTGGAAGTACTCAGGTTAGTTCGCCAACAGGACCTACATAAAACGTCGGCCAGTGCACCTCAGCCACTTTGCCAACCAAGTGACATTCTTGAGCTTCAGCAAAAAGCATTGTCTTTGTATATGTCTGAGAGTGTCGAAGAATACATAGTGCAACTGGTCATGGCGACAAGACAGCCGGAGCTTTATTTAGGTGATGCAGCCAAAGGCACAAACCTTATTGAATTTGGTGCTAGCCCACGTGGTACCTTAGCACTAGATCGTTGCGCTCGTGCCAACGCCTTGCTAAATGGCAGAGACTTTGTCACGCCTGATGATGTCCGCCAGATTGCCTTGCCCGTGTTGCGTCATCGTGTCATTACCACGTTTGAAGCTCAAGCCGCCGGTTTATCCGTTGATGATTTATTGAAGCGATTAATTAGCCACGTTCCGGCGCTGTAGTTTAAAGAATCGAAATACAAGGCAGCCAGTACGATGAGCCCATTATTATCACCTGAATCTCCTGAGCTAGATGACGCCCATTTTGCTCTGTTGGCTAATTACGCCAAGCATCTAGGACGCGCTCCCAAAGCCATTCGTTTTGCAACGAATAACGGGGAGCGTCGCACACGACAAAAAGGTCATGGCATGGAAATGCTTGAGCTTCGTGCTTACCAACCCAGTGATGATTTACGTCATATAGATTGGCGAGTAACTGCGCGAACAGGCCAAGCCCACACTCGTCTGTATGCTCAGGAAAATGACCACCAGCGACTTTTGTTATTGGACCTTTCCAGTAGCGCGTATTTCGGCACGCGCCATACCTTTATTTCAACACGCCTTATCCAATTAGCTGGCATTATTGCATGGCGCTCCAAACAACAAGGCGACACCTTGTCTTATCGAATCGCTTATGGAAACCAAGACTACGCCAGCAATAAATCAGGCTCTCTGCCAATATTACTAAACGCCCTTAAAGATGCCTCTACAGTTGGAAATAGAGCCAAGGGCAACAGTTCTTCAAGCATTTGGTCCAATACGCTACTCACTAGCAAAGTTCACAATAAAGATGTCATCATATTGACGGACAAGCAAAGCTGGAACCAAGACGAAGAAAGCGAACTGATGAAACTGGCAGAGCACAATACTGTACATTGGGTCCAGGTCATCGACAGCAACACCTTTAACTTACCCTCTGGCCAATATCAAATGGCAGACAGCAACGGCATCAAATCTGTATCAGTTAGTAAGAAGAGTATGCAGCAAGCCAAGGCGGATTTTTTCACTCAGAACACCCTGATGCGCAAAAAACTGGCATCCTTTGGCATTCGCCATCAAATTTTTGATATCACCGAATCGCCAGAGAAAATTGCCCGATATTTGTTATCGCAAGGAGCACTTCACTAATGACTGCGGCACTGGCTCCAATACAATCTCAAGCGCAAACACAAGCAATCGATTTACCACACAAAGCGTACTTACTACCTCAATCTGTTCCTATGTGGCCACCAGTTTGGTGGACATGGCTCATTGTTGCAGCCGTTACTCTAATCATTATAGGCTTGCTAATTTTGTGGTATCAGCGCCATAAAAAGCGCACTTATCGGCGAGAGGCTTTATCAAACATCCGTAAAGCAGCCGACGACCTAACTGATAAAGAATGCATTCAGCTTTGCCATGAAATGGTTCGTCGCTGTTTAATTAGTGAAGGCAAAACCGAAACAGCTGCACTGCCAAGCCAAGCTCTATTCTCTATATTGGATAACTCCATGCAGGCAAAACACCAATTTGCCTCGCTTTCCAGCGAGTTTATTGACGGCCCTTATAGAAACCAAATTGAGCTAAGCCAAGAACAACGCAGCACTATGATTAAAAACACCTGTTATTGGATAAGGAAGCACCATGCTTGAATTGTCTTGGCCTTGGTTTCTTCTGCTTTTGCCCTTGCCTGTTATTATGTATTTTTCACCAAAAGCCAAACCCAAAGGTGATGGGATTTGGTGGGGCAACAGCGAACACTTTGTTAACCATCAAGATAACAAAGCACTCACCAAGCGTCCTAGCCTTCGCTATGGTTGCTTACTGATGTCTTGGATTTTATTAGTCTTTGCTATCACGCAACCTGTTTGGCTGGGTGAACCCACAAAAGTAACGCCATCGGGCCGTGATTTGCTGATTGCCCTCGATTTATCTGGCAGTATGCAAGTTAGTGACATGGCACTGAACGACCAACCTGCAAATCGATTAGAAGCTGCAAAATCTGTCTTGTCTGGCTTTATCCAAGCTCGCCGGGGTGATCGTATTGGTATCATTGTATTTGGCTCAAAAGCCTACCTTCAAGCACCTCTAAGTTTTGATACAAAAACAATCAATCAATTGGTTCAAGAAGCACAAATCGGTTTTGCTGGCGAACAAACCGCCATTGGCGACGCTATTGGATTGGGCATCAAAAGACTTGAAGACAAACCATCTGATAAAAAAGTGCTGATTTTAATGACGGATGGCGCGAACACCGCAGGCCGAGTGCAACCTCAACAAGCTGCTGCATTTGCGGCCTCTCAAGGTGTGCGCATTCACACCATTGGGATAGGGGCAGACAGTATGATTGTACAAAGCTTCTTTGGCCCTAAAGCGATCAATCCCTCTAGCGATCTAGATGAAACGTTACTAAAAAATATTGCAGCACAAACAGGTGGTGAATATTTCCGTGCCAAAAGCACACAAGACTTACAAGCTATCTATCAAACGCTGGATACATTAGAGCCAACACCTACGGAAGATATTTGGCAGCGACCATTAACCAGCTTATTTCATTGGTTGGGTCTTGGCTCTATCGCCTTTTTGGCTTTATCACTGCTTGCCAGTCAGCAACTTAAATTAAAAAAATCTTCTCGTCGTAAAAGCGGCCCCGTCAGAGGAGATCAACCATGATGCTTTTTGACCTTATTCATTTTGAGCGCCCTTTATGGCTTTTTTTATTGCCTATTACCTTAATAATGGCATATTTCATTACTGCAAAAAGCGCCAACAGCCACACTCTCAGCAAGATCGTCGACCAGCGCCTCATGCAGCATTTGGTATACGAAAATACGTCTAGCAACCTAAACAAATGGCTAGGGTTAGCGACGGTTTCATTGTGTTGGATTGGTTTAGCGGGCATTAGCTGGACGAAAGCCCCAACAACCATGTTTGAAAATACTCAAAAAACGGTCTTGGTGGTCGACCAATCTATGTCGATGTACGCCACGGATCTTAAGCCTAATCGCCAAACTCAGTTAAAACAAACCGTTCGAGACATTTTGGAACAAAGCAAGGAAGGCGAAATTGCCTTAGTCGCATTTGCTGGTGAAGGTTTTGTTATCAGCCCTTTTAGCCAAGACAGAGAAACCATCACGCATTTTTTACTCGCATTAGATCCAATCATCATGCCAGTGTATGGCAGTAATTTAACCAGTGGTATCGAAACAGCTTTATCACTTAGCCAAGATACTACTGAGCCACTGCATCTTATTGTGCTAACCGATGACGTAAGCGAACAAGACCAGAAAGGCATTCCCGCGTTATTTAAAGGTAAAAACATACAACTAGACCTTGTTGCTGTTGGCACCCAAAACGCATCGTTAATTAAACTACCCGATGGGCAGATCCTAAGAAAAAATGGCCAAAATGTAATGCCATCGACTCCCATTGACGATTTAAAAGCTTTAACCTCATCTCTTGGTGGAAGCTTTTATCAGGGGCGTTTAACACCTCAATCATTAAGCCAAATCACAGACACCTCATTGAGTAACGAGCAGACTCAGAAAGCGCAAAACAAAAGCATTCACTGGATAGAGCAAGGCCATTGGTTTGCCCTGCCCTTTTTGCTTTGGCTGGCATTCCAATTTAGAAAAGGCATGCTATTTATGCTACTTCTAAGCGTGTTTTACTTTCCTTCTGACAAATCTTATGCCGCCCCGCTTGATTGGTTTCTAACACCGGATCAAAAAGGCCAGCAAGCAGTCGACCAAGGCAACTGGCAAGCGGCTGATCAATACTTTCAGCAGCCAGAGTGGAAAGCGGCATCGTCATACGCATTAGAAAATTACCCAGAAACCGTCCAACAATTAAATAATTTGAGCAGAAATGCCGCTGATAATTATAATTTAGGCAATGCTTTGGCATTATCTGGCGAAACCGACCAAGCCATTAAGGCTTATGAAAAAGCACTTGAGCAAGATCCATCGTTAAAAGCTGCCAAAGACAATCTCAACTATTTAAAAAAGCAGCGACAAGAGCAACAGAAGAAAGACCAACAAAAAAAAGAACAAGAAAAGTCTAAACAGCAGAGCCAAGACCAGAATCAGGATAAGCAATCGGATTCAAGTGACAAAAATGACTCAAAAGATGAGCAACAACCAAAAAAAGACGAGAAAAATAACGAAAAACAAGACAACACCAAAACTCCTGAGGATAATAAGCAAGATGAAAACTCAGACAAACAAGATCCAAATGAGTCAGAAAAGACACAATTAGACAAAGAAAAAACACAGGCGCTGAATCAGTGGTTGAGACAAATTCAAGACGATCCAGGATTGCTGCTACAACGTAAGCTCTGGTATTTACACCAAGAAAAGCGCAATGAAAATCGATTTTCGCAAGAGGATGGGCAAAACCCATGGTAATGAAGCAATACCTTCTTTCATTAATATCGCAAAACAAGCCACATCGCTTGTTTTTCTCACTAATGACAACTTTGCTTTTTATTATATTATCAAGCTCACTTCATGCTGCCAGCGTTACTGCTTCACTTAATAAGAATGTTTCCAACGAAAATGAAGTGGTGCAACTAACTCTACGTGCTGACTTCTCAGATACGGGCAACGGCCCCGATCTAACACCATTAGAACGCGACTTCGATATTTTAGGAAAAAGCCAAAACAGCCAATTTAGTTTTAATTTAGGCACGAGTACAGCACTGAATTTTTGGGTTGTTACCCTGATGCCAAAATCCGTCGGCACCGTTGAAATACCCCCTATCAAAATAGGCGACCTTGAGTCTCAGCCGATTCGGCTGACTGTAAAAAGTTCGCCTCAGCTATTGGACAACAATGGCAATCCGCCCGTGATGATCAAAACAGAAGTATCTGAAGTGGAACCTTACCTTCAACAAGAGGTCATCCTAAGCGTAAAACTCTATACGTCTGTCGCCTTACAAAATGCGAATCGTTCAGTACCGTCGCACCCAGATATTGTAGTAGAAAGACTGATCGATGACCAAATGAATTATCAAACCGTCAATGGCACACAATATCAGGTCATTACACGTGAATATTTAGCCTTTCCACAGCGCAGCGGCCTACTGACAATTCCACCACAAAGTATTCAGGCGATGATCAATACATCGACAGGCCGACGAATGATTAAGGTTCAAAGTGAGCCCCTTAACCTTCAAGTCATTCCGATTCCAGCAAGCTTTACAGGTGACGCTTGGCTACCAAGCGAAAAAGTGACTGTCTCAACTAGTTTAGAGAAAACAAATGATGCACCAAGAGTTGGTGACACATTGATTTGGACAATTGACATCAAAGCCGATGGTGCGCTGCCTGAGCAAATTCCAACGCTAGAGTTTAATAGCACGCGAGACTATAAACTGTACCCAAAACCACCTCAGTTTAATAACCAGAAGAATTCAACCGGTGTAACTGGCAATCAAACGATCGTTGTTGAAGTTGTTCCAACCGAGGAAGGGAGCCTATCGCTGCCCGATATAAACATTACTTATTGGAACACAGACGAAAGAGCCATAAGTACCGCGAGCGCGTCAACAGACAGTATTGAGATTGCTCCGCTTCCAAACAGCACTGGGCAATCAGACGAAACAGCAGGCAACAACCCAACGATTAGCGATCCATTACCCGCTCAAAGCCGATCCATTGCTCCGATATCTTTGGCCAAAAAAGCGGTTAAACCTGCCAATACAGACAACCAAATAGAAGTAGTACCCGAAACGTCAAACGAGAGTAAATCGCTGCGAGACTACCTCATTAGTGGATTGCTTATCCTTGCCGTTCTTATGTTAGGCGCATGGATAGCCTCTTGGCTAAAACGCAAAAAACTAAAAACAAACACAGACAGTGATGTTCCGACACTGCAAGAGTTTGCTCCTCTCAGCACTTTAAGTGAACAAAGCGCTTATAAAGCATTAATTGAGTGCTGCCAGCAGAACAACCTACAGTCATTAAGACCAAGCCTATTGGAATGGGCTCGTCACCGCTGGGGAGATGATGAAATTCGTAGCGTAGATGACATTAAACGCCTCACATCAGTTCAGGTCACCCAATTGCTGATGGAAGCCGAAATAATGCTTTACTCAAATAACCCCGCCCACGAATGGCACGGTGAACCACTTGCGGATGCTTTAGAAGAATTCACAAGCGGGCAAGAAAAGCCTTCTAAAGCCAGTCAATTAAAAACGCTCTACCCAAATTTTTAACCGACATTTAATTTAAAAAGGACCATCATGATGACACCTTTTCAATCTGGCATAATCGCCGAAGCGTCAAGTGACGCCCTTTTCATCACACTTAATGTCAATAGATCAGAAATCGATACGCTTACAAGCGCCCTAGCTGCCACTCCAGCCCTTATTGGAGAACTACAAGCACAATTCCCAGACGCTGAACTTCATGCTGCTGTAGGCCTTAGCAGCTTAATATGGGATGAACTAGACTCTGCACGACCAAAATTTCTTGCACCTTTCCCTCATATCACAGGTAAAGATATTGAGTTGGTATCAACGGACGTTGACTTAGTTCTTCACATTCGATCTTCTCGCCACGATGTGACTTACCAGCTAGGTCAGGTTCTGTTTACTGCTCTTGGAAAAAGCGTCACATTAGTAGATGAAGTCAGCTGCTTTAAATATCTTGATAACCGAGATCTAACTGGCTTTGTTGACGGCACTGAAAACCCTGCAGGCGAACAGCGTAAGTCGGTAGCTTTGGTAGGTGATGAAGACTCTAGCTTTAAACAGGGTTCGTATTTCAACCTGATGTGCTTTGTTCATGACTTAGAAAAATGGGAAAAAGAAGACCTTAAAACTCAAGAAGACGTATACGGCAGAACTAAACATACAAACCAAGAATATCCATCATCAGAAAAATCGGTACATGCACATACTAAACGCACTTCATTAAAAGATGAGAATGGCGAGTCGTTGGAGATATTACGTCACAGCATGCCCTTTGCGTCTTTAACCGAAAAAGGTCTAATGTTTGCCAGCTACAGCAAAACTCCTGTTATTTTTAATATGATGTTAGAAAGCATGGTGAAAGGTGATGAAAATGGCAACACAGATAATCTAATGAAATACACCCAAGCGACAACAGGGCAAGCATTCTTTATCCCATCCAATGATTGGCTGCAGTCTTGCGCCAATAAATAGCACCTAATTACTAATACCTAACAATAGTTATCCAATAAAAAAGCCACTTCAAATTGAAGTGGCTTTTTACTTTTTTCTATACGTTATATGTCGATCAGTTAACGTTCGATCTTCGCATTATTCTTTAAAAGATCTTGTTGGGCTTGAGTACTCAAACTCGCTTGAGTTTGATTCAAGTAGCGCTCATAAGCCAATTTCTGATCATCAGAAAGTGTCAAATCACCAACTGCAACATCATTTAAGCGAATCAGCACCAAATCACCGTTAGACAAACTTTCGATACCAACAACTGGAGTATTTGCTTCTGGGTGCGGTAGAGAAAAAGCCAAAGACGTAATTTCGTCTTGCCCACGCTTAGCGGCCTCTACAGATGTCCATGACACTGAGTTAGACTCTTTAGTCTTCTCTGCTTTCGCCTGTAGCGACTCTACCGCCTTATTCTGCACGACAATAGAAGCTACCTGCTCTTTCGTTTCATCGTAAGACTGGAAAGACTCTGGCTGGAAATCATTCAAATGGACAACAGCAACTTGATCATCACTCAGTTCAATCAAATTACTATTTTGGCCATCTTCCAAAACCGCAACATCGAACGCAGCAGCAATAACAGAAGGGTTACTAGTGATTTCATCAGAACCACCTTCTCTGCCAAAGTACGCGCTCTGAAGGATATCTACATCGTACTCTTTGGCGATAGCATCAAGCTTGTCGCTTGCATAAGCCAAATCAGTAATATCTTCATGCGCAGTTAGTAAAGCATCTCTAGCTTTGTCTTTACGCAGAGTTTCTTCTAGTTCTGCTTTTTTGGAGGCAAAACTTGGCACATCTGGCGCTGTCACATCATCCAACTTAATTAGGTGATAACCGAACTGAGTTTTAGCCTGTTCAATGTCACCTTTTTTCATCGAAAACAACACATTATCGAACGCTTCGTCTATGGTACCTTGCTCAACATAGCCTAGGTTACCACCATCATTTTTCGAACCGATATCATCAGAGTATTCTGCCGCCAAATCAGCAAAGCTTGCGCCTGATTTTAACTTATCTTGAACTTCATCGATAAGTGCTTGCGCTTCTTCATCCGATCTATCTGATGTCTCAATTAGAATATGCGACGCTGATCTTTCTTCTTGAGGCAAACTTGAAATAGAAGCTTGGTAAGCGTCCTGCAATTCAGCATCGGTGACATTCACTTTGTTGTAAAAGTCTGAGCTGGAAACAACAACGTAGTTTAGCTTAACCTGCTCAGGTGTTTTAAAACTGTCTTTATGCTCATCATAATAGGCTTTCAGCTCTTCATCAGTCACGCTTGTTACTTCTGACTCATCAGCTAATGAAAAAGAAACATAATCATACGATCTAGTTTGTGACTGAAGCTTTGAAACACCATCCACTTGATAAGGCAAAACAAATTCAGAGCCTGCAATGGCATTACGTGGCTGCTGAATAAGAACATCTTGCTTAATACGCTCTTTAAAAGCTAAAGGCGTAAATCCAAGAGAGCGAATGAAATTAAGGTATTTATTTTCATCAAATTGCCCATTGGTTTGAAACTGTTCAGCTTGTAGTAAATACGCATTCACCTGAGCATCAGAAACACCCAAGCCCAATTCTTTTGCTTGATTAGCTAATACTACACGCTGGACAAGCTCGTCTAATGCCCGACGCTGCAGTAAATTGTCTTCCAATAATGCTGGATTAATTTGCCCACCCATCATCGAAATTAATTGTCTACGCTGCGTTTCTGCACCTTGTAGCATTTGAGTGCGGCTAATATCAACACCATCAACCTCTGCTACCTTGTCGGATGAGCTAAAACTTTGAACCAAGGCATCTACGCCAAATAGAGCAAAAGTCACAACGATAAAACCAACAATGATCTTTACCACAATTCCTTGTGACTTATCTCTGATATCCTGGAGCATTACTGCCTCCAAATGAATGAATTAAATGTCCAATAAAAAAGGTGCATTCCGCTTGGAATACACCTTTTGTGTCTAATGGCGGAACAGACGGGACTCGAACCCGCGACCCCCTGCGTGACAGGCAGGTATTCTAACCAACTGAACTACTGCTCCAAAAACATTAGTTTACAGCGTCTTTAAGACCTTTACCTGCCTTAAAGCCAGGAACCTTCGCCGCTTTAATTTGGATTTCCTCACCAGTTTGAGGATTACGGCCTGTACGTGCCGCACGTTCTTTTACTGCAAAAGTACCAAAACCAACTAGTGTAACCTGGTCACCTTTTGCTAAAGCCGCTTCAATTGCTTTTAGTGTTGCGTCAAGAGCATTGCTAGCAGAAGCTTTAGATAAATCAGCAGAAGCTGCAATAGCATCAATCAATTCAGATTTGTTCACGTTGTACCCCTTCAGTATTTTCGTGGTTCCTTAATTTTTTTTCGGCTCAGTATAAATACCTACCAACAAGGCCGAGCGAGAAGTTATACAAGCCCGACCTACTCCCTGTCAACACAGGATATGACCTTAATGATGACTTACAGTTTCTTGTTCATCAACAGTTTTTTCACTAGAAGGTAAGGTTTCTACCTTTTTTGGTGAAGGAATGTACTCTAAAGCAATATCCAGTACCTCATCAATCCATTTGACAGGGATGACTTCAATGTCTGCTTTGATATTATCAGGAATTTCCTTCAAATCACGAGCATTTTCTTGCGGAATAAGAACTGTTTTTATCCCACCCCTGTGAGCCGCTAGAAGCTTCTCTTTAAGCCCACCAATAGGTAGCACCTCCCCACGCAGGGTAATCTCGCCAGTCATCGCCACAGAGGCCTTAACGGGGATCTTAGTTAGCACTGACACAATAGCTGTACACATCGCCACGCCCGCACTAGGCCCATCTTTCGGAGTCGCCCCTTCCGGAACATGTAAATGAAGGTCGGTTTTTTCATGAAAATCTTCATCAATTCCCAGACCAACAGCTCGACTTCTGACAACTGTTAATGCTGCTTGAATAGATTCTTGCATCACATCGCCAAGCGAACCTGTCTTAACATGACGACCTTTTCCTGGCACTCCAGCCGCCTCAATGGTCAATAATTCACCACCAACGGAGGTCCAAGCCAAGCCTGTAACTTGGCCAATTTGATTTTTTTCTTCTGCTTTACCGTAACTAAATTTATGAATTCCAGAAAAATCCTCTAAATTAGCACTAGTTACTTCCACTGCTTTTGCGTCTTTTGCTTTGGTTAGAGCTTGTTTTTTAACTACACGACGGCAAATCTTACTTAACTCGCGCTCCAAACCACGCACACCAGCCTCTTTTGTATAGTAACGAATGACGTCCATAAGCGCCTCATCCGTCACCTGAATTTCCTTCTCTTTTAGTCCAGCTTGCTTAATTTGCTTAGGCAATAAATAACGCTTCGCGATGTTAAGTTTTTCGTCTTCGGTATAACCAGGAATACGAATTACTTCCATACGATCAAGTAATGGACCAGGAATATTCATACTATTAGACGTACAGATAAACATCACATCTGAAAGATCGAAATCTACTTCAAGGTAATGATCATTAAAAGTATGATTTTGCTCTGGATCAAGCACCTCTAACAGTGCAGACGCAGGATCACCACGTTGATCCATACCCATCTTATCGATCTCATCCAATAAAAAGAGTGGATTCTTAACTTTCACTTTCGCCAATTTTTGCAGCAATTTACCCGGCATAGAACCAATGTAGGTACGGCGATGACCACGTATTTCAGCCTCATCACGCACCCCACCAAGCGCCATACGAACGTATTGGCGATTCACAGCTTTGGCAATAGACTGACCCAACGAGGTTTTACCAACACCCGGAGGCCCAACCAAACAAAGCACAGGCCCTTTTACTTTCTTTACTCGCTGCTGAACTGCCAAGAACTCTAAAATGCGCTCTTTAACATCTTGCAGGCCATAATGGTCTTGGTTAAGGATCTTCTCAGCATAAGCTAAGTCATTACGTACTTTACTGCGTTTTTTCCAAGGCAGTGATGTTAACCAATCAATATAACCACGGACAACCGTTGCTTCTGCTGACATTGGTGACATCATGCGTAGCTTTTTCAATTCAGCTTCCGCTTTGTCTTTTGCCTCATCAGACATACCCACTTCATTAATTTTCTCTTGAAGTGCGTCTAACTCATTTCCACTGTCTTCCATATCACCCAGTTCTTTTTGAATGGCTTTCATCTGCTCATTCAAATAGTACTCGCGCTGGCTTTTTTCCATCTGTTTTTTAACACGGCTACGGATGCTTTTTTCAAGGTGAGCAATATCTAACTCGCCATCCATCAAACCTATTAAATATTCACCACGACCAGTTAATGAATCTATTTCCAATACTTTTTGCTTATCTTCAAGCTTCAGGCTCATATGGCCCGTGATGTTATCAATCAATTTTGATAGGTCATCAATAGACTTTAAAGAAGACACCACTTCAGCCGGAATACGTTTGCTACCAGCCACATATTCATCCAGCTGCTTAATAAGCGCATTACGAATCACGTTATGCTCAGCGTCATCTTCTTCTTGAATATCTAACTCGGTAATACGACCAAGCACAAACCCTTCGGCCTCTTCCATAGACTCAAGGCGAGCACGCTTTCCACCTTCAACAAGAACCTTAACCGTTCCATCTGGTAGGCGTAGCAACTGCATCACTTTTGCAGTGGTACCAATTGAGTACAGATCCCCTAACACTGGGTCATCTTTCGATGCATCTTGCTGAGCAACAAGAAAAACATGCTTATCATTTTCCATAGCAGACTCTAATGCCGCTATGGATTTAGCACGTCCAACAAATAACGGCAGGACCATATGGGGATACACAACCACATCGCGAAGTGGCAACATTGGCAGTAGTAAAGAATCTGTCATATTTTCTTCCAATCCGGGGCGCATATTAACAAAGCGCACTTTTCAAATTTAAACAACGATTAGGAAAGAGATAAGGGCGATGCCCGAAATTACAAGCATCGTAACCATTTGAATTTAGTCTACACAGTGTTTTAAAGCGAAACATCATAAAAAAAGCCGAATTTAAGTAATTACACTTAAATTCGGCTTTAGATTAATCAGGTATTTAAAAGATTACGCTTTTTTAGCAACGTCTTCTTTTTCTAATACCATTAAAGGTGCTGACTCACCGCGAATAGACGCGCCGTCCATTACAACTTTTTCAACATCATTACGAGTTGGAAGCTCATACATACAATCCAATAAAGAGGATTCTAAAATACTACGCAAGCCACGTGCACCCGTTTTACGCTCTAATGCTAATTTAGCCGCTTCACGCAAAGACTCAGGTGTGAACTCTAGCTCAACCCCTTCTAACTCAAATAAATGCTGGTACTGTTTAACCAAGGCATTTTTCGGCTGACTTAGGATGATCATCAGTGCTTCTTCATCCAACTCTGAAAGTGTTGCAACAACCGGCAAACGACCTACAAACTCAGGAATCAAACCAAATTTAACCAAATCTTCTGTCTCTACTCGATGTACCGCTTCAGAAAAAGTGCGACCCTCTTCTTTACTCTTCACCGTAGCAGAAAAACCAATACTACTTTTTTCTGTTCTATCACTGATAACACGCTCCAAACCAGCGAACGCACCACCACAAATAAACAAGATATTAGACGTATCTACCTGCAAAAACTCTTGTTGCGGATGCTTGCGCCCACCTTGAGGCGGAACAGAGGCAACCGTACCTTCAATCAATTTTAGCAAAGCTTGCTGAACACCTTCACCTGATACATCACGTGTAATAGATGGGTTATCAGACTTCCTAGAAATCTTGTCGATTTCGTCAATATAAACAATACCACGTTGTGCTTTTTCAACATCGTAGTCACAGTTCTGCAGCAGCTTCTGAATGATGTTCTCGACATCTTCACCAACATACCCGGCTTCTGTTAACGTCGTTGCATCAGCAATCGTAAAAGGAACATCCAAAACTCGTGCAAGCGTTTGAGCCAGCAACGTTTTACCACTACCAGTCGGACCAATTAATAAGATATTACTCTTACCAAGCTCAATACTTGTATCCGTTTTACCTTGGTGACGTAAGCGCTTGTAATGGTTGTATACAGCCACAGCCAGAACACGCTTGGCTTTATCCTGACCAATAACATAATCATCTAAAGCAGCACTAAGTTTAGCTGGTGTTGGCAATTCATCTGCTGACTCGCCGTCTTCACCTGCTTGAGATAGCTCTTGCGTAATAATGTTATTACATAGATCTACACACTCATTGCAAATATAAACAGAAGGACCAGCAATCAGCTTCTTAACTTCATCTTGGCTCTTTCCGCAAAAAGAGCAATACAATAACCGATCGGAGTGGTCGCCACGGCTAAAATTATCATCCGACATTTATTCCACCCTTTTCTTAAACTTTTCGTTTCTGCAATATTTCATCAATCAAGCCGTATTCTTTTGCTGTCTCAGGGTTCATGAAGTTATCACGATCCGTATCAATAGCAACTTGCTCAATCGGCTTGCCTGTATGAAAAGAAATAATTTCATTTAGCTTATGTTTAATACTTAAAATTTCACGTGTATGTATTTCAATATCAGAAGCCTGCCCCTGATAGCCACCTAATGGCTGGTGAATCATCACTCGTGAATTAGGCAAGCAATAACGTTTACCTTCTGCACCTGCAGTCAATAACAAAGCACCCATGCTAGCCGCCTGACCAATACACATAGTGCTAACATCTGGCTTTATAAACTGCATCGTATCATAAATAGACATCCCTGCTGTAACAGAGCCACCAGGAGAATTAATATACAAGTGAATGTCTTTGTCTGGGTTTTCAGACTCTAAAAACAATAGCTGAGCCACTACCAAGTTAGCCATGTGGTCTTCAACCTGACCAACTAAAAAAATTACTCGCTCCTTGAGCAAGCGCGAGTAAATATCGAACGACCTTTCTCCACGAGCAGTCTGTTCAATAACCATTGGAACAAGACCATTACTTGTGATTGCAACAGGACCAGTAGTTGGATTCGTCAAATTCATATCGCATTCCTTAAAACAAAAAAGTCGACATAGCATTTGCTATGTCGACCTTATTAAAAAAGATAAGACTCGTCTTATGCTTCTTCCCCAGCCTCTTCGGCTTGGGCATTTGGCTTGATAGCGTCTTCATAACCCAAAGTCACTTCAGTAACTTGAGCAGATTCTAACAGTTTATCAACAACTTGCTCTTCAAGTACAGCAGATTGGACTTGAGCTAATTGCTCTTTGTTCTTTAAGTAAAAATCGATTACTTGCTGTGGCTCTTGATAAGCTTGCGCCATATCTTCTAAGAATGAACGAACACGATCATCATCCACTTTCAAGTCATCTTTTTTGATCACTTCAGAAATCAACAAACCAAGTTTAGCGCGTTTTTTCGCTTCTTCTTGGAACAACTCAGCAGGTAACTGAGAGGCGTCAAATTCTTGGCCACCAAACTGCTGAGCTGCTTGCTTACGAAGTGCATCAACTTCTTGATCAATAAGCGCAGAAGGTACTTCAACTTCATTAATAGAAGACAAGCCTTCAAACAACGCATTTTTCAATTTAGATTTAACAGCTTGATTAAGCTCACGATCCATATTCTTACGAACTTCAGCGCGCAAAGCATCAACAGTTGCCGTTTCTAAACCAAATTTCTCAACAAAAGCATCATTCAACTCTGGAACAATTTGCTCTGCAACTTCAGATACAGTGATCTTAAATGTTGCTTCTTGGCCTTTCAGGTTTTCTGCTTGGTAATCTTCAGGGAAAGTCACAGTAATTGTGCGCTCTTCGCCTGCTTTAGCACCAAGAATACCAGATTCAAAACCTGGGATCATTGTATTAGAACCCAATACAAGCTTGTGACCTTCTGCAGCACCGCCTTCAAAGGCTTCATCACCAAGGTAACCGACAAAATCGATTGTCACTTGATCGCCATCAGCAGATTCACGCTCAACAGCAGACCAATCAGCATTTTGTTTACGCAAAGTTTCTAGCATAGTATCAACGTCCGCATCTGTTACTTCAGATACAACACGTTCAACTTTGATCGCAGAGTTATCTGCCAATGCAACTTCTGGGTAAACTTCAACTTTTACAACAAACTCAAGATCTGCACCTTCAGTGAAGTTCTTTGGTTCAATAGAAGGCATGCCTGCAGGCTGAATAGATTCTTTTTGAATAGCTTCAACATAAGCATCACGCATAATTTGTTCTACTGCGTCGATACGAATACCTTGACCGTAACGTTTTTTAACAACGCTAACAGGTACTTTACCCTTACGGAATCCATCGATACGAATTGTCTTCGCTGTTTTAGCCACTTCAGAATTTACTTTCTCGTCAACACGAGCAGCAGGAATACTAATTGTTAAAACGCGCTCGATTGGAGACGTTGTCTCTACAGAAACTTGCATAAAACTTCCTCTCGGGAACTTGCTTTTAATTTGTTGGCTTCCTTGTTAATAACAAGGCATCTATTCAATTACAGCCAGCAAAACCTAAATAAAAAATTCAATTAAAGTAATGGACTGAAATGGTGCTCCGTACTGGATTCGAACCAGTGACCTACCGCTTAGAAGGCGGTTGCTCTATCCAACTGAGCTAACGGAACCTAGGTCATTACATTTCATGTGGTGGGCTATTATAGGGATGGAATAGCAATCGTCAACCAATAGACATAAAAAAGCCCAGTAAAACTGGGCTAAAATGATTATTTGCAACCAAGGAACCTAGAATAGCTTAGATCTACTACTCCAAAGTACAAATATCACAAAAGGAACAAAGCAGATAATACAGCGCCGCCTTTGCAAAAACAAGTTCAATGCGCCAAAACAAAACACATTGCACTGTATTTGTGCAATGTGCACAAACAAGAAATTTTATAATTTTTTTTGACCTGTGATATCGTTAATACATTAACTAATCCAAATCGAGTCACGCCAAAGATGCCACAGCTATTTAATCAAATATACCTTCTTATAAAACGTTATGGGCACCTTACAAAAAGCCGCTTTCAAAACAGCAACCTTTCTCAAAAAGCAGCCCAACTAACACTCTCCAGCTTGTTAGCTGCCGTCCCGATCATCACTATCATTGTCGGGATACTAAGCTTCACGCCTACACTAAAAGATATGCAATCTCAGCTATTTGGCCTTATTGAACAACATATGGCGCCAGGCACAAGCGATATCATGCTCCCCTACTTAATAGAATTTTCAGCTCAAACTAAAAATCTCCCCATTGCAGGTCTTATCGCCCTCGTTTTAACCGCACTATTATTACTCAATAGCTTTGAAAACAGCGTGCAATCTATATGGAGAATAGAGAAACCCCGTAAAATAAGAGAACGCCTTTTGACGTATTGGGCCATCCTTACATTAGGACCTATATTGTTTGCTGCCTCACTAAGCCTTTACGGAACGCTCATCTCAATGGAAATACAGGATAACCAGACAAGCTCCTGGGTAAATAATTTGCTCGAACTAGCCACTATTGTACTTTACTTTTTAATGCTTCTGACTCTTAACTTTTTAACACCTAACGCTGACGTTTCAGTAAAATGGGCATCTATTTCAGCATTATTAGGTAGTATTGGACTTTATACCCTCAATACAATCTTTAGCTCGTTCGCACATTTCTTCACCAGCTATCAGGTTGTTTATGGTGCATTTGCCGCAATTCCGATTTTTCTGATATGGCTACAAACCTCATGGCTTATTGTTTTAGCATCCATTTGCCTATGCGCTACCCTGCACAGCATAAAAAACACTAGCCAAGATAAAAACTTATCATCTGGTCAGGATTAATGTAAAATCCCGCCAATTTTTCACAATAGGGCTCACCATGACGAACACAATCAACGAACTAAACAAAATTTTAGAAGAAGCAGATTGCTTAGTCGACGAAGCTACGCTCAACAAAGCTCTAGATAAAATGGCCACCCAGATAACAACAGATCTATCAGATAAGCTCCCTCTTGTGCTGTGTGTTATGAATGGGGGATTAATTCCGACTGCAGCACTAATCGAACGTCTTAATTTCCCTCTTGAAGTTGATTACATCCACGCAACTCGCTACGGAATGGAAACTGAAGGCACTTCACTCAATTGGTTGAGCTATCCACAGACAAAACTAAAAGACAGACATGTTCTTGTTGTTGATGATATTTTTGACCAAGGACACACACTACAAGCTATCGCTAAGTGGCTAGAAACCCAAGAGACTCATAGCGTTTATACAGCAACAGTAATCAACAAACTGCACGATAGAAAAACAGACATGACTCCAGATTATATTGGAGAAGATGTTGTTGACCGCTTTTTATTCGGCTATGGCATGGACTACAAAGGCTTTTTCAGAAATCTAAAAGGCATTTACGCCGTTAAAGACAGCTAAGCCCCTTACACAAAATACCAAAAGACTGACAAAAAAATACCCACTTTAAAGTGGGTATTTTTTATTAAACTCACAACACTTAGAACACTCGGTTAAAGCCGTTAAGTGCCGCCACTCGATAGGCTTCTGCCATAGTCGGGTAGTTAAACGTCGTATTCAAAAAATACTTAAGCGTATTTTGCTCGCCCGGTTGCTTCATAATAGCCTGACCGATATGCACGATCTCTGAAGCTTGGTCACCAAAACAGTGTATTCCTAACAACTCCAGAGACTCACGATGGAAAAGGATTTTTAGCATACCTACCGCTTCACCTGTTATTTGTGCACGAGCAGTATTCTTAAAGAAAGCACGGCCAACCTCATAAGGCACTTTTTCAGCAGTCAGCTCCGCTTCGGTTTTACCAACAGAGCTAATTTCAGGAATGGTATAAATCCCTGTTGGCACTTCACTGATAAATTCCCCGCCAGCAGCGCCAAACATGTTTGCAGCAGCAGCACGACCTTGATCGTAAGCCGCACTCGCCAAACTTGGCCAACCAATTACGTCACCAGCCGCATAAACGTTTTCAACTTGAGTCTGGTAAGTATCATTAACGGCAAGTTGGCCACGAGTATTAACATCTAAGTTAATGGACTCTAGACCCAAATTATCAGTATTACCAGAACGCCCGTTACAGAACAACAAAGCATCTGCACGTAATTTTTTGCCAGATGCCATATGCATGACAACGCCACGCTCCGTGGTTTCAACAGAATCATACGTTTCGTTGTGACGAATTAGAACACCACCATCGCGCAAGTGATAACTCAACGCATCGGTAATTTCATCATCAAGAAAGCTCAATAGTTTTTTGGCTGGATTGATTAGCTCAACGCGCACACCCAGACCACAAAAAATTGATGCATACTCACAACCAATGACACCCGCACCATAAATAATTAATGAACGCGGAGTATGACTCAAGCTTAGAATGGTATCAGAGCAATAAATACGAGGATGTGAAAAATCGATATTAGCTGGACGATACGGACGCGAACCTGTTGCAATAACAACTTTCTTCGCGACTAGCAGCTCCGGTCCCTTTTCATAAGTATTTACTTCTATTGTATTGGCATCCTTGAATTTACCTTTACCAAAGTAAATATCAATTCGGTTACGCGCATAATACTCTGTACGACCCATAACCTGCTGATCAATAACTCTATTTGCGCGATCCAACACTTTTGGAAACGAAAACCAACGAGGCTCACCAATATCACGAAACATTGGATTAGTATTGAATGCAATAATTTCCTTAACAGCGTGACGCAACGCTTTTGATGGAATAGTTCCTAAATGCGTACAGCTTCCGCCAACTTGCGAACTCGCTTCAATCACAGCCACTCTTTTGCCAGCCTTCGCCGCACTCATCGCGGCACCTTCTCCGGCAGGACCTGTGCCTAAAACCACCACATCATAATGTCTCGTCGTCATAATACCCTCTTCACTGTTCAATTATTTAGATGCGTCATAAAACGTGTCATCAGAAACCGTTGCCGCCATACCTTTTTTCGTTTCTTTTTCACATTTACCTTTATCGCCACCACAAATATCGCAGGCAACTTCCATCCCCAACGCACTCATACCACCACAAGAGCCAGAAATAGGCTTTCTACCCATCAATACACCGACAGACATGGCTGTTACCAACAAAAGCATCAGAACAAATGCAAGAACAATAGTTAACATATGATCTCTCCAGAAAAATTAATTGCTTTTAATTCAAATAAGGCTCAAAGGCTTTAGAAGAATACTCTTCAAAACCGAAATCAGTCTTCACCAACAAGTACGCCGCAATTCCATTCTGCTGTGCGAAATCAAGACCCTTGTCAGGACCAAGCGCCGTAATGGCCGTTGCGAGACCATCCGCCATTGTGGCCGTCTTATCAATTACTGTCACAGAAACCAGCTTATGAGTTATCGGTCTTCCCGTAACAGGGTTAATAGTATGAGAATACCTCACACCATTTTTCTCAAAATAATTTCTATAATCACCTGAGGTTGCAACTGCAATATCCGTCACTGCAATAATTCTTTCGGCAATGTCATGACCACCAGAAGGGCTTTCAATTGCAATGCGCCAAGGAGAGCCGTCAGATTTCATCCCTTTCGATAAAATTTCACCACCTACCTCAACCAAATAACTTTCAACACCATAATCTCGTAACACCATAGCAACAGCGTCAACGCCGTAACCTTTTGCGATGGAAGACAGATCAACGTAAATGTCTTTTTGTTTAGTTAATCTAAGACCATCCAACGTTAGAAATTGATATCCTACTCGAGACTTCGCCTCGTCAATTGCAGCTTGACTTGGAACCACATCTTCTCGCTTACCAGGTCCAAACCCCCATAAATTTACTAGTGGACCTATTGTAACATCATACTCACCACTACTCATTTCACTAATCAATAAAGCCTTATCAATTACGTAAGCCATCTCTTCACTAATAATAGTAGATTGGCCTGCTGGCGACCCATTAAAAAGCGAAAGTTCTGAGTTAGAGTCATAGGTGGACATCAACTTATTGACTTTTACTAAAGCAGAATCAACATCCTGTTTTAAGTCAGTGGCATTTGACACATCTTTAGTTGTAAAAAACTTAACTGTATAAGTTGTCCCCATGGTGGGACCAGAAAAACTCACTAACTCAGGACTGAATACAGAGAAGCGGTACACAGCCGTAGCGGCAACAAGTAGAAGAGCAAAAAATACTATTTTTTTACGCATATAAATCTTTTTTTAGTTACTTATAAAATAAAGACCCACCAATTGGTGGGTCTTTATTCAAGTGTTAGCCACCGAAATCATCAAGCAAGATGTTTTCTTTTTCTACACCTAGATCTTCTAGCATCTTGATAACAGATGCGTTCATCATTGGAGGCCCACACATGTAGTACTCACAATCTTCTGGAGCAGGGTGATCTTTCAAGTAACTATCATAAAGAACGTTATGAATGAAACCTGTTTTACCTTCCCAATTATCCTCTGGCTGAGGATCAGAAAGCGCCAAATGCCATTCGAAGTTATCGTTTTCTTCTTGAAGCTTATCATACTCCTCAGAGTAGAAAGCCTCACGTACACTACGAGCACCGTACCAGAAAGAAATCTTACGCTTAGAGTTCAGACGTTTAAGCTGATCGAAGATATGAGAACGCATTGGCGCCATACCTGCACCACCACCAACAAACACCATTTCAGCTTCCGTATCTTTCGCGAAGAACTCACCGAATGGGCCGTATACCTTAATCTTATCGCCAGGCTTAAGACTGAACACATAAGAAGACATTTGCCCCGGTGGTAAGTCATCCTTACCTGGAGGTGGAGAAGCAATACGAATATTAAACTTCACAATGCCCTTTTCTTCAGGGTAGTTCGCCATTGAATAAGCACGAATAACGGTTTCATCAACCTTAGAAACAAATTTCCAAAGATTAAATTTATCCCAGTCACCACGATACTCTTCTTCGATATCAAAATCTTTGTATTCGACTGTATGAGCAGGCGCTTCAAGCTGAACATAACCACCAGCACGGAAATCAACGTTCTCACCTTCAGGCAATTTCAACGTCAATTCTTTGATAAAGGTTGCTAAGTTAGGATTTGACTCAACGGTACATTCCCAAGCTTTAACACCAAACACCTCTTCAGGTACCTCTACGTCCATATCCTGTTTCACAGAAACCTGACAAGACAAGCGGTAACCTTCTTTTTCATCGCGACGGGTAAAATGAGACTGCTCAGTAGACAGCATAGAGCCACCACCAGTAGTCACCTTACACTTACATTGAGCACAAGTACCACCACCGCCACACGCTGATGATAGAAAAATACCACTGTTCGCTAAAGTCTGAAGCAACTTACCACCAGCAGGTGCTGTCACTTCCTTTTCGCCATTGATGCGGATTGTTACGTCCCCAGAACTTACCAAGCGCGCACGAGCAGCAAGGATAATTGCCACTAACGCAAGCACGATAGCTGTGAACATCACCACACCTAGAATAATTTCTAAGTTGACCATGTTAGTTAAACCTTATTCTTGGTTGTCTAAATGTGCAGCCAATTAAAGCTGAACACCAGAAAATGACATAAAACCTAAACTCATCAAACCGACAGTAATAAACGTGATACCAAGACCACGAAGACCTGCAGGAACATCTGAATATTTAAGTTTCTCCCGAATACCAGCTAGCGCAGCAATCGCCAACGCCCAACCAACACCAGCACCTACACCGTAAACAAGACTTTCACTAAAGTTATAGTCACGTTCAACCATAAACAAAGAGGCACCCATGATGGCACAGTTCACAGTAATAAGAGGCAAGAATACACCCAGCGCGTTATATAACGCAGGCATGTATTTATCCAATGTCATTTCCAAGATCTGAACGACAGCGGCGATAACACCAATATAGCTCAACAAACCTAGGAAACTAAGATCGACACCTGGTAAGCCAGCCCAATCCAATGCACCATCAGCTAATAGATTTTGGTACAGCAAATTGTTTAGCGGAACCGTAATTGCCAATACAACTACAACCGCAATACCTAGACCTATCGCTGTTTCTACTTTCTTCGACAATGCCAAGAAAGTACACATACCAAGGAAGAAGGCCAAAGCCATGTTTTCAACAAAAACAGCCTTAACAAACAGACTAATTAAATGTTCCATTTATAGCGCCTCCTGAGAACGAGAATTCGCTGCAATTTTAAATTCAGGCTCTTCCACTTGTTCTTTTTTGTAAGAACGTAAAGCCCAAATAACCAAGCCGATTACAAAGAATGCACTTGGAGGTAGCAACATCAAACCATTAGGCTGGTACCAGCCACCGTTCTGTACAGTAGCGAGAATTTCGACACCAAAAAGCTTGCCAGCACCTAACAACTCACGGAAGAAAGCAACTATGATCAACATAGCGCTATAACCTAAACCATTACCAATACCGTCAACAAAGCTCATTACAGGACCATTCTTCATCGCAAACGCTTCTGCGCGTCCCATAACGATACAGTTTGTAATAATCAAGCCAACAAAAACAGAAAGCTGCTTACTAATCTCATAAGCAAATGCTTTTAGCACCTGATCAACCACAATAACCAAAGAGGCAATAATGATCATCTGTACAATGATACGAATACTGTTAGGTATGTGATTACGAATAATCGCGATAAAGAAGCCAGAAAATGCCGTTACCAAGGTCAAAGCAATCGCCATAACCAAACTAACACTCAAGCTACTTGTCACCGCCAATGCGGAACAAATACCTAATATTTGCAACGCAATCGGGTTATTGGCAAGAATCGGCCCAAAGAGGACTTTTTTCACATCAGACATTATTGAACTCCTTCGCTACGCAGCTGAGACAAGAAAGGTCCAAAACCTTCATCACCCAACCAGTACTGAACAAGATGAGTAACCCCACGACTTGTCAATGTCGCACCAGATAGACCATCTACTTTGTACATGGCTTTAGGATCAGAGCTATCTACGCCACCTTTGGCAAGCTGAATAACCGCTTCACCTTGGTCATCATAGACTTTCTTGCCTTTCCACAAGGCTTTCCAGTTAGGATTATCAACCTCACCACCCAATCCAGGTGTTTCAGCTTGGTCATAAAAACCAAAACCTATCACTGTATTGAAGTCATTCTTTAAAGCCATAAAGCCATACATAGTTGACCATAAGCCATAACCATGTACCGGAAGAATGATTCGATCAATCTTATCGCCAGTTTTCACAAGATACACTGCAGAAAAGTTTGAACGGCGCTTAATACCTGCCGGATCATTACCTTTCAGTGAAACCGATAAACTAGGATCTTTAGCGGCAGCTTGCTGATCAAATGTTGCCACATTGATCCCTGCAGACTGAAGCTCTTCCTGTGTTGCAAATTTATTCGTTTGCAAATTAACGATGCGAGTCTCAACCGATTCGAAAATTTCATCTACAGACTTGCCAGCTTCTAACATGCTAGCAGCAGACAAGATATTACGTTTTCGGTCTAAATCTTTGTTGGTGTTCTGGATAGGTTTAAGACCTACCGCTGCAGCTGCAACAAAAATAGAACAAACCAAACACAAAGATAAAGCAACTATAATGGTCTTTTTAATACTATCGTTACTGCTAGCCATTGCGTGCAATCCTCCGTTTAATGTTTGCCTGAACAACAAAGTGATCAATAAATGGTGCAAACAAATTCGCAAAAAGAATCGCCAACATCATACCTTCTGGGTATGCAGGGTTCACAACACGAATAAGAACAACCATTAGACCAATCAAGGCACCATAGAACCACTTACCACGATTCGTCATAGATGCTGACACTGGGTCTGTCGCCATGTACATCATACCGAAAGCAAAACCACCCAAAACTAGATGCCAGTACCATGGAGTTGAGAACATAGGGTTAGTGTCAGAACCAATAACATTAAACAAAGCAGAGGTTAAAATCATACCCAGCATAACACCAGCAACAATACGCCACGCAGCAATTCTCATCACTAACAACGCACCACCACCAATTAAGATAGCAAGAGTAGAAGTTTCGCCCATTGAACCTTGAATAAAGCCAAAGAAAGCATCAGACCAAGCAACCGTCAAACCAGATACGCCACCAGCAGCAAGCTGACTAAGTGCCGTTGCACCAGAGAAGCCATCAATTGCAGTCCAAACCGCATCACCAGACATAGATGCTGGGTAAGCAAAGAATAAGAAAGCACGACCAGCTAATGCCGGGTTAAGGAAGTTTTTACCTGTACCACCAAACACTTCTTTCGCAAGCACAACACCAAAACTGATACCCAAGGCTACTTGCCATAAAGGCACAGTCGCTGGCAAAGAAAGTGCAAACAGGATAGAGGTAACAAAGAAACCCTCATTCACTTCATGCTTACGCACGGAAGCAAACAAAACCTCCCAAAAACCACCAACAACAAATGTGACAAGATAAACAGGCAAAAAGTACATTGCGCCATAGATCATATTGTCCCAAATACTTGAAGCATCGTAACTAGTAAGGCTACCAATAATGGAATGGCGCCAAGAATCGGCTGCTGTAACGCCCATTGCGTCCATCGCCGTATTTGCTTGCCAACCAATATTGTACATGCCAAAAAACATAGCAGGGAATGTACACATCCACACCAAGATCATAATACGCTTCATATCAACCGCATCACGAACATGGGAGCCATTTTTAGTAACAGAACTTGGACGATAAAAAATTGTATCTACTGCTTCAAACAGTGCATACCATTTTTCATATTTACCACCTGAATGAAACTCAGGCTCTATTTTATCGAGTACTTTTCTAAGCCCCATGAATTAACCCTCTTTCTCTATTAGAGTTAGGCAATCACGAAGGATCGGACCATATTCGAACTTACCTGAGCAACTGTAAGTACACAAAGCCAAATCTTCATCATCCAACTCAAGCGCACCAAGCTTTTGAGCTTGCTCCGTATCATTCACGACCAACGCACGTAACAACTGTGTCGCCAAAATATCAAGCGGCATAACACGCTCAAAATTACCAAGCGGCAACATAGTACGATCACTACCATTAGTAGTTGTTGACATATCGAATGATTTTTTACCGGTAAGCTTGGACAAAAACACATTCATAATAGAGTGCTTTTCCACACCGGCACGAAGATAATGCATCATTTGACGCTCACGACCTTCAAGCAATACAGACACTTGGTTGTGGTAGCGCCCCAAGAAAGCAAATGGACCCGCAGCATTACGACCAGAAAAAACAGAACCAGAAATCACTCGGTTTTCGCCATCTGCAACTTCGCCAGCCAATAAGCCATCTAAGCTTGCACCAACTTGAGTGCGCACTAAACGAGGTTTTTTAACTTGAGGCCCAGCGATAGAAACAACACGCTCAACGCTCAGTTCACCTGATACAAAAAGCTTGCCGATAGCAACAACATCTTGGTAATTAATAGACCAAACTGTTTTCTTATCACTGACAGGATCAAGGAAATGAATGTGTGTGCCAGCAAGACCCGCTGGATGTACACCAGCAAATTCCTCAACAGTCACATCAGACGTTGTTGGAATCTTTGCGCCTGGCGCCTTACAAACAAACACCTTACCTTCAGTCAAACGAGCCAAGACAGTAAGACCGTCTGCAAACTCTTCTGCTAGATCCGCCAACACAACCTCAGGAGAGGCCGCTAATGGATTAGTATCCATTGCCGTAACGAAGATAGAATGAGGGATTGAAGCAATTTCAGGTACTTTTGAGAATGGACGCGTACGGAATGCTGTCCATAACCCAGACTCAACCAGATTTTCAACAACTTTACTGCGTTCGAGAGATTTCAATTCTGATCCGGAATACGATGCGAAGGTTTCAGACTCATCACCTTCGACACTAATTACGACAGATTGTAAAACACGTCTTTCACCACGATTAATAGCAGTTATCGTTCCAGAAGCAGGAGCCGTATACTTTACGCCTTCTGTTTTCTTATCTGTAAAGATAACCTGACCTTTCTTAACCTTATCCCCTTCCTTGACTAGCATGGTAGGCTTCATGCCATGGTAGTCAGGACCGATCACAGCGACCGTTTTAGCAGCAGTAACCGCCTCAATCACTTGATTGGGAGCACCAGAGATCGGTAGATCTAGGCCTTTTGTAATTTTATACATATGTTCTGCCCAACAATAAATTGAACACAAAAAGCGCAATGCGAATTGCTTGTACCCCCCTCCGGGAAACCATGCACAAGCGAACAATTACTTTCAGGTAATTGTAAAACGCAAACTCACTTCACCAAAAAACCGACGTATTATAATGATCATTCCCGCCATTGACCAGCTCAGGACGTCGTCTTTAAGCATCAACTTTTATTAAAAAGCACCACTTTATCCTTATTTACTGACTTGCAGCCTGAAAAAATCCTTTTTTTGTTGTTTTATTACTAAATCAAAGACCACTATAACAACTTAAATAGTAGCTTCTGTAAAAACTCAGACAAATCAATCTAAAAATTACTTCTCAGCGTACTTTAAGCGAGTTGCCATACAAGGTCGAAAACGACACAATACCGCCTAACTATTTAGTAGGCCATGAGATGGAAGAAAAGCTATGATAAAGCCAGAAGCTCAAATTCATATTAAGAACTTACGCTTACGAACCTACATAGGCTTCAATGAATCTGAAAAGCAAAACAAGCAAGATGTCGTGATTAACGCTTGGATTCAATACCCAGCTTCTCAAGCCTACGACACAGATAACGTTGAAAACGCAGTGAATTACCGAACCATTTGTAAAGAAATGATAGCCCATACAGAGAACAATCGCTTTCTTTTGCTTGAAAAACTCACAGCAGACCTATTAGCACTGTGCATGGAATCAAGCCATGTCACCTTTGCAAAAGTTGAAGTAGCAAAACCCCACGCTTTGCGTTTTGCCGATTCCGTTTCCTTAACACTGTCCGCCACTAGAGAACAATAAGCCCAACATGTCAGAAACTGTCTCAATCACCTCGAAACCAGGCTTTAAAAATACCATACATGGACTAGATGGCAGTCGCAAAGCTCTACAGCTGCTTGCAATCGCCTCTCAATACAAACAGCCCATTCTTTTTATGGCCAATACCGTGGCCGAATTAAATGAACTCGAAGATGAAATTCAGTTTCTTAATCATCAAAATAAAGACATATTAAGATTCAGTGATTGGGAAACACTACCTTATGATGCCTTCTCTCCTCACCAAGACATCATTTCTCAGCGTCTTGAGACATTGGCCAGGCTAACAGAAACCAAGAATCCAATCATTCTTACTACTATTGCTTCCTGCTTAACTCGCCTCTGCCCTAAGCAACACATTGACGCACAGCGTTTTCATTTAGCCGAAGGCCAAGAACTTCCTCTTGAACAACTTTCTAGAAAATTGACTAATGCAGGCTACCTAAATGTAGAGAATGTTCACGAACACGGAGAGTACGCTATCCGTGGTGCGCTTATGGATGTGTATCCAATGGGGGCAGAAAACCCTATTCGAATTGATTGGTTCGATAATGAGATCGAATCCATTCGATGGTTTGATCCGGAAACTCAACGAAGCATCAGCAAAATTGCAGAAATTAAAATGCTTCCGGCAAAGGAGTTCCCAACAACACCACAAGGCATTCAACAATTTCGCCAAGCATTTAGAGAACGCTTTGAGACGAACCCTCTTTCTAGCCCGATTTACCAAGATATTTCCAGCGGAATTATCCCCGCCGGTATAGAATACTATTTGCCGTTATTCTTTGAGCAAACAGCCAGCGTCTTTGACTATTTGCCTGACAACACGTTTTTGGTGAGGTCTGACACTTTTAACGAGCAATTTGCCAGCATCCTGCTCGATTTTCGCAGCCGCCATGAGTCGCTTAACTACAATATCGAACGACCTATTTTAAAACCCGAAGAAATTTGCTTAAAAGAAGAAGAACTTTTCTCTCAGCTAAATCAGTACACTAACATTATCTTTTCTGCTGAAGGCGAACATCCTACTTATAAAGCAATTGGTAATGTAAAAATTGACTCGAAAGCAGCTCAACCACTTGGCACACTGCAACAGTTTCTTGCCAACACATCTGCTCGGGTACTGATTGTTGCCGAATCAGCGGGGCGTCGCGAAGCTCTGCTTGATTTACTCAAAAAACACAGCATCAAACCTAAACACGTCGAAAACTGGAACGCTTTCACCAAATCGACAAAATCTTTAGCCATCACCGAAGGCAACATTGGCCGCGGCTTTAGCATCAGCGATGAACTAATACTTATCCCAGAAAGCGAAATTTTAGGCGAACGAGTTTCTCAACATCGACGACGCAACAAACAGAACAACATCAGTGAGGACGCTATCATTCGCAACCTCACTGAATTGAGGCTAAACGCCCCTGTTGTGCATATAGATCATGGCGTAGGACGCTATTTGGGGCTAACCAATCTAGAAATAGACGGACAAGAAACAGAACTATTAACCCTTGGCTACGCCAATGATGCAAAACTGTATGTGCCTGTTTCCTCTTTACAGCTTATTTCTCGCTACACAGGTGCTGACGAAGACACAGCTCCATTACATAAGCTAGGCACAGACAAATGGAGCGTCGCCAAACAAAAAGCCGCTGAAAAAGCCCGCGATACCGCAGCAGAACTATTAGAAATATACGCTCAGCGTGAAGCCCGTGTGGGTTACGCTTTCGCCAAACCCGACGACCAATATGAACTGTTTGCTGCGGGTTTTCCATTTGAAGAAACACCAGATCAACAGATGGCCATCGATGCTGTAATGAAAGACATGTCATCCAAAAAACCAATGGATCGATTGGTTTGTGGTGACGTAGGCTTTGGTAAAACAGAAGTTGCCATGCGAGCCGCCTTCCTAGCAGCTCAAGATGGCAAACAAGTCGCTGTACTTGTACCAACAACACTATTAGCACAACAACATTACGAAAACTTCTGTGATCGCTTTGCTGATTGGCCTGTGGAAATTGAATTACTGTCCCGCTTCCGTTCAGGCAAGCAATCTAACACCTCAATTGATCGTTTAGAGTCCGGTAAAGCCGATATTGTGGTCGGCACTCACAAGCTAATTCAAAGTGACATCAAGTTCGCCAACCTCGGCCTTGTGATCATTGATGAAGAACACCGTTTCGGAGTTAAACAAAAAGAACAATTTAAAGCGTTACGAGCAGAGGTCGATATACTGACACTTACTGCAACACCTATTCCTCGAACGCTCAACATGTCTTTGTCTGGCATTCGAGATTTATCCATTATTGCCACGCCACCAGCCAAACGTTTATCCGTTAAAACTTTCGTAAAGCAAAAAGAAGAGCATCAAATTAAAGAAGCCATATTGCGAGAGTTGCATCGTGGCGGGCAAGTGTATTACTTACATAACGAAGTACAAACTATTCAAAAAGCGGCCGAAGAGCTAGAAGAACTCATTCCAGAAGCTCGCGTCATCGTTGGTCATGGCCAAATGCGCGAAAGAGAGCTGGAACAAGTCATGTCAGACTTCTACCATAAACGCGCTAACATCCTCGTCTGTTCAACTATTATCGAAACCGGCATAGACATCCCAAATGCTAATACCATTATTATTGAGCGAGCAGACAAATTCGGTCTTGCCCAACTGCACCAGCTACGTGGTCGAGTTGGTCGATCTCATCACCAAGCTTACGCATACTTGCTAACGCCAAATGATCGAAAAGTAACAGGCGACGCAGAAAAACGCCTTGAAGCCATCACTCTAGCAGACACATTAGGCGCTGGCTTTACGCTTGCAACACACGATTTGGAGATACGCGGTACCGGTGAATTACTAGGTGACGGACAAAGTGGCCATATTGAGCATGTTGGTTTCTCATTATTCATGGATATGCTAGATCGCGCAGTAAAATCATTGAAGAATGGTGAATCGCCAGATATTGATATTACCTCCCCAGCTCAAACGGATATTAACCTAAGAGTACCAGCGCTTATTCCTGAAGATTATCTAGGCGATGTACACTCACGGCTGATTTTGTATAAACGCATCGCTAGCGCAAAAAGCGCTGAAGAACTAAAAGACCTACAAGTTGAAATGATAGATCGTTTTGGTCTATTGCCTGACGCAACCAAAAATCTATTCAGACAAACAGATCTGAAACTCAAAGCAGAAAGTTTGGGCATTAATAAAATTGAAGCCAACGCAAAAGAAGGTAAAATTTTCTTCAGCAGCAAAACACCAGTCGACCCGATGAAGCTCATTCGACTGATTCAAACTAAACCTGATATTTACAAATTAGTAGGATCAGATACATTAAAGTTTCTGGCCCCAATGAATAGCGCAGAAGAGCGCTTTCAACAAACCACTATGACATTGGAATTATTACATTGAAATCTTTAATTGCTATAGCGCTTTCACTTACGCTAATGAACACTCAACTGTTTGCAGATGATGGCAAAATAGACCCAGACACTGCCAGAGCATATCAAGGTTATTTGGTCACTTTCTTATGGCCAGAAGGCCAATCAACCGAGCAAGTTGACTACAAAAACGTCCTGTCTAGCGCCAAACTATTAAGACTAACTGATGAGGAAGTCGCTGCGCCAAACAGCACGAACCAAGAACTAGGAAAAGCTCCTTTTGGTAAGATAGAAGATAAAATTGGCCGTCATACAAAAATCTTAGCCAACGAAACATGGACTCTAATTTTCAAACGCCCTGGCGACACCATTTACAAGAACTTCCATAGCCAACAGACAAAAGACAACTACCCTGAGCTAACGGGAAGCATCTCTATTAAATTAGGCCGCTACCTAGAATCCAACATCCACTACCAACATTACCTTTTTGATAGCTTCACTCTTCCTGATCCAAACGAATTAGGCATCAATCATGAATCAGACAATGCGAGCCTTTTCACCAATACAGACAGTGAAAGAATGACCAAGCCCAAATTCAAAGAATTCGAGCCAGCATTGATACTAACCTTAAATCAAAGCAATAAGACAGCCAGTAAAAAAGTAAATTATCTAGACCACCCTACCATAGGCACTCTGCTGTATTTTGAACCTATTGAACTAGAAGATGCTATTGAGAAAATTGCACTGCAAACTATCAATCCAGAAACTGGAGAAAGCCTGAACTACAACGACCTTAAAAGCACTAATGAGCTTGCTAGACGCACAATATCAACTCAAGAATAACGCATAAAAAAGGCTGGCTCACTTAAGTGCCAGCCTTTTTTAAAACGCATCAATTAAGACAAATACATCAAAAACTTAATACCCACGCGACTGAGCCAAACGGCTAAACCAAGATACCGCCTTCTGCTCCACAACAGAGAAGAAGGACAAACCTAAACGCTCGGCCATTCCCTTTGGTTGCTTATAAACAACATGCACGACTTCAGTCTCATGATAATGAGACACCAGGTACGCATCACTCGTCATGACCACATCAACCAATTTATTTTCCAATGCTTCTGAACCATACCAAGTATCGCCCGTTGCAATGTCTTCAATATCCAATTGAGGGCGCTGGCCAGAGACAAAACGCTTAAATAAGCCATGAGTATCTTCCAAGTCTTGCTTAAACTTTTCACGGCCTTCGTCTGTATTCTCACCCAACATAGTTAAAGTGCGTTTGTATCGACCTGCAGTATGAAGCTCGACATCGATCAGACTTTTATCCAGCAAGCGATGAACATTAGGAATTTGTGCTACCACACCAATAGACCCTAAAATAGCGAAAGGGGCTGCAATAATTTTATCGGCAACACACGCCATCATATAGCCGCCACTCGCTGCCACTTTATCAACACAAATAGTCAGTGGGATACTGGCTTCACGAACACGCTGTAACTGGGATGCTGCTAAGCCATAGCCATGAACCACACCGCCACCGCTTTCAAGACGAACAACCACCTCATCTTGCGGCTTAGCCACACTTAGTACCGCCGTAATTTCTTCTCGCAAAGATTCAACAGCAGACGCTTTTATGTCGCCATCAAAGTCCAACACATACAAACGCTTTTTATCGGCACTCTCCGCGACAGCAGGCTCTTTCTTTTGCTCTTTCTTTTCCAGTTTTTCTTTTTTCTTTTTTTCTTTTTCTAAGCTTTTAAGGGCTTTTTTATCTAACAACTGACGATCCAACTCGACCTTCATTGCATCATAATGTTCGTTCAGCTTAGTAACAGACAAACTTCCCGGTTGAGACTTACGCTTCCCACCAGACATCATTGTCAACAAAAAGCCAATAACTAAAGCCACACTAACTAGTTTCAACAAAAAACCAGCGTAATCCGCAAAAAATTCCAACATTTACTTCCTCTAAATATTCATAAGTTCTTGGCATATTGGGGGTATTTTTATAAATAACAATCTCTTTCAATGATATAACGCTATAGATACTGTTTTGCATATGCCTTATTATCTGCACACTTTGAACAATCGCCCTAGTCAAGCCCAGTATAAGAAAGCTAACAAGATTCTTTTGATTACACCAAAAAAGTAAAAAAATCCTGTTAGTTTTTTTGCACATTTAAGTGCCTTTCTATAAAGGAGCAATCAATGACACCTTCGTTATCCCAATCGTTTGGAAGGAACTTCCTCGGCGCCTCGCCACTCTGGTATAAACAAATAATATTAGCCTTCTTGATTATCAACCCAATCGTTTTAGTCGTACTAGGACCATTCGTTGCAGGCTGGCTATTAATTATTGAATTCATCTTCACTCTCGCTATGGCACTGAAATGCTACCCATTACAGCCAGGCGGGTTACTCGCAATCGAAGCCGTAGTACTCGGCCTAACCTCACCGGAAGGCGTATACTCTGAGGTTTCTAATAACATTGAAGTTATTTTACTTCTGATGTTCATGGTAGCGGGCATTTATTTTATGAAAGATATGCTACTGTTTATCTTTAATAAGCTGCTAGTAAAAGTGAAATCGAAAATCGTCATTTCGCTGATATTTAGCTTTTCTGCCGCCTTACTCTCTGCCTTTTTAGATGCATTAACCGTCACCGCTGTTCTTATTAGTGTTGGCGTCGGTTTTTATTCCGTCTATCACAAAGCCGCTTCTGGCCAAAGCTCTAATAAAAATCACGACCACGGAAAAGACGATTCAATCCTGCCTGTTAACGCAGAAGACCTAAATGAATTTCGCTCGTTTTTACGCGACTTATTAATGCACGGAGCAGTTGGTACTGCGCTTGGAGGGGTTGCCACATTGGTTGGCGAACCACAGAACCTACTTATTGCTAAAGTAGCCGGGTGGAATTTTGGTGAATTCTTTCTAAACGTGGCCCCCGTCTCGATACCTGTTCTAATCTGTGGCTTATTAACGGTAATCGTATTAGAAAAAACTGCTTGGTTTGACTATGGCGCCCAGTTGCCTGACACGGTCCGTGACATTTTGAATAACTTTGAAAAAGAAGAAAGTCAAAAGCATACTAACAAAATCAAGGCACAACTTATTGTACAAGGCATCGTTGCTATTGTTTTAATGCTGTCCCTTGCATTCCATGTAGCCGAAGTTGGCTTAGTCGGTTTGATGGTCATTGTTCTGCTAACCTCATTCAATGGCATCATTGAAGAACATCGCATCGGCCATGCATTTGAAGAGTCCTTGCCTTTCACCGCGCTTTTAGTCGTGTTTTTCACAGTTGTGTCC
This sequence comes from Marinomonas foliarum, assembly GCF_003337275.1. Taxonomy (GTDB): domain Bacteria; phylum Pseudomonadota; class Gammaproteobacteria; order Pseudomonadales; family Marinomonadaceae; genus Marinomonas; species Marinomonas foliarum. Next base: position 126,713 of record NZ_QPJQ01000004.1, read on the forward strand.
GTAATACATGCTCAGCATTTATTTCAACCTGTAATTGATATTGTGCTGAATCTGCCAACGGAGCGACAACCTCTAATGCTGTTTATTGCTAACGGATTATTATCAGCGATTAGTGACAACGTCTTTGTTGCTACCGTCTATATTAATGAAATTAAAGCAGCACTAGATGCAGGTACTATTACTCGCGAGCACTTCGATACTCTAGCCATTGCAGTGAACACGGGCACCAACCTACCAAGCGTAGCAACCCCAAATGGTCAAGCTGCATTCTTGTTCTTGTTAACTTCAGCTATCGCACCATTACTACGTTTGTCCTACGGAAAAATGGTATGGATGGCACTGCCTTATACTATCGTTCTTAGCATTGTTGGCGGACTGTGTGTTACCTACTTGTTGTGATGCAGCCTAAATACCTACTTCTATGCTCATGAGCGTTAACGCATAAAAAAACCCTCTTCATCACAAAGAGGGTTTTTTGTAACTCTGCCCTATCCAAAGATAGATAGCTTTATAAATTCAGCAGCGTTATGAAACTAATGCTTTATGCGCCATAAAGACTGACCAGATTTATTATCAATCAGATCTAAACGCTCTTCATGAACTTTTAACTCATCTTCGCTTGCTCTGATCACTTTCAGTGCTGGGCGATCCGCAGACAGTCGACGAATTTCTTCAATCCCCCCTTCTTCTTTAGAATCGGAGTCAGAGTTATTCGCCAACCCCAAACTGGTTTGGCCACCTGTCATCAACAAGTAGACATCAGCAAGTATTTCGGAGTCTAGAAGAGCTCCGTGTAATTCACGGTGTGAGTTATCTATACCATAGCGTCTACATAAAATATCTAGGTTGTTCTTTTGACCTGGGTGCTTTTTGCGGGCATAAACCAAGCTATCAAAAACACCACACACCTCAGCAGTTTTGGGAAAGCCACCTACCCGAGCAAACTCATGATCCATAAAGCCAATATCAAACGGCGCGTTATGGATAATCAGTTCAGCACCCTTTATAAAATCAAAAAATTCTTGAGCCACTTCATGAAAGCGAGGCTTGTCCGCTAGAAATTCATTACTAATACCATGAACCCTAAATGCCTCTTCTTCAACTTCACGATCGGGGTTGATGTAAACATGAAAGTGTCGATTAGTTAACTTACGACCAACCATCTCGACACAACCAATCTCGATAATACGATGACCTTGTCGAGGATCTATACCTGTTGTTTCTGTATCAAGAACAACCTGTCTCATGATGCGGCCCTTAATTCGTCAATTCCCTGATTCGCTAACTGATCGGCAATTTCATTGCCTTCAATGCCCGCATGGCCTTTCACCCATTTCCATGTGACATCATGGTATTGGCATTGCTCATCAAGAGCTTGCCACAGGTCTTTATTTTTAACTGGCTGTTTGGAGGCCGTCATCCAACCTTTACGTTTCCAGCCAGCTAGCCATTCAGTAATGCCTTTTTGCACATAAGAGGAGTCCGTATAAAGCGTTACCGTACATACTTCTTTTAATGCTCGAAGCCCCTCTATCGCCCCCATCAGCTCCATACGATTATTGGTTGTATCGTGTTCACCACCGCATAAACGCTTTTCATGCTCACCAAAGGTTAGCCATGCTCCCCAACCACCAATACCTGGGTTTCCTTTACAGGCACCGTCTGTATACATTACAACTTTTTTCACTACTTCATCTCTTTTGCGGTTGGCTTTGTTAATGGAGGCACTCGAACACGAGCACCAGACCAACGAGGTTTTAATGGAATAAAACGCCTAACTTGCTTGGTTGCTGTCATAACATACACACCACTAAAAGGTAATTTTAACGGCCTTAAAAGCTTATCAATCCAAGTAAAGCGAGACCGCCATTTGCTACTCTGTAAGGGCGGTTCATAATAAATAAAACGTGTTGATTCTAATGTTAAACCAGCCACTTTCAACCAGTCTTCTAAACGCCGATGTCGAATAAATTGTCCACACCAAGGCGCTCTAATTTTTTTACTAAAAACCCGACGTATCCCCCATAACCCCCAAGGATTAAATCCAATAATAATGAGCTTTCCACTGGGCAATAAGGTTCTTGCCGCTTCTCGCAAATCATCATGAGGAGTAGCTGAAATATCTAGCGAATGATGAAATATATGAACATCAACACCATCAGGCTCAAGGGGCAATTCGCTTGCCCTAGCCACCACTGTATTATTAGGCGCCCCAAACTCTAGCGCAGGAGCAATCATAATACTTTCTCGCAGCCGGTGGTTTTTCAATGGTAAATCTTTAAGTGGTGACTGAGTGACTAGATAGTAGCCCACCGCTGAATCAAGCTCGGAATCGAGCTGCTCCTGCTCAAGCTTCAATAAGCTTTCACCTAAGTTACTTTTATACCATTTCTGAAAAAATTGTCTTGATTGATCATCCAACATACAATGAATTCTCTATTTATAACGGCATGACGATGTATTTATTTTTAAGCACGCCATATGAAATATAACAACCTTGATAAAGTTGACAACCTATGACCATCTTCCCGCTCCCTGCTTTTCAGGACAATTATATCTGGATCATCCAAGATAAAGATAGCTCGCGAATCTGGGCTGTAGACCCAGGAGACGCTGGAGTGGTTCTAACTTATTGCAGCAAGCATAACATGAGCCTAGCGGGCATTTTGATTACTCACCACCATAAAGATCATACTGGAGGAGTGGCTGAGTTAAGAAAACATTCAAATTGCCCTGTACATGGACCGAGTCACCTAACAGAGTTGGTTACACACCCAGTAACTGAAGGCGATATAATCGCTGTGTTTTCAGCTAACTTTCAAGTCATAAGCACTCCTGGACACACCCTAGACCATCTCTGTTACTTTTCAGACAACCAAACACCTCTGCTGTTTAGCGGAGATACCTTATTCAGAGGAGGTTGTGGACGTATAATGGAAGGTACTCCAGAACAAATGCTAAAGGCTATGAAAAAGATTTCAAGCCTTCCAGACAACACAATAATCTATGCTACTCACGAATACACACTGGCAAACTATCGCTTCGCTCTTTCACTTGAACCTGAAAACCCAGACCTAATACAAAGTAACACTAGCAGTCAAAAGCAACGTTCCAATAATGAAGTAACTTTGCCTACTACATTAAGTTTAGAGAAAAAAACTAACCCTTTTTTAAGGACCCATATTACGGCATTAAAAAATCAGGCAGCACAACAACTTAACGAGAATCCAGCCGCAGATTTAGTCGCTGCATTTAGCCAAGTAAGACGCGCCAAAGATAGTTTTAGTTGACCTCTATCGCAACGTCTTTAAAATGAGCAAACTTTATCCAAAATTGTGACTTAAATGACCTATAAAATTTTCTGGATTTGTCTTGCCAGCCTAGTTCTCAGTGCATGCCAAACCACCTCAAAACTAGAACAAAGCAATGCATCTAACGAATCTATAGAAGCAACAGAAGATACAGATATTCTAGAAGCTGACACTGAACAATTAGGCTTTATTGATACCGTCCCTCCCGTTGATAGCGTAGAAGAAGAACAAGTAGTTGAACAGGATGAACCAGCTATTGCGGCGAAACCGAAAGCCCCTACAGACATTTGGGATAGAGTACGTGCTGGATACGGTCTGGATCTAGATATAGATCGCCCTCGCCTATCTTCACAACTTCGCTGGTTTAGCTCTCACCCCTCTTACCTTGACAGAGTATCAAAACGTGGCGAACGTTATTTATACTACATTGTCGAAGAGCTAGAAAAAGCAGGCATCCCAACTGAAATTGCATTATTACCCATTGTTGAAAGTGGCTTCGATCCTTTTGGATACAGTCATGGCCGTGCCTCTGGACCTTGGCAATTTATTCCTTCGACAGGCCAAATGTACGGACTTGATCAAACTTGGTGGTACGATGGCCGAAGAGACATTATTGGTTCAACTCAAGCTGCTATCGCTTACCTAACACGCTTGCATAAAATGTTTGACGGAAACTGGCTACACGCTCTTGCGTCTTATAACTCAGGTGAAGGTACAGTATCAAGAGCAATTAGAAAGAATAAGAAAGCAGGTAAACCCACTGACTTCTGGTCTCTGGATTTACCAAAAGAAACACGCGCCTATGTTCCAAAACTAATCGCATTAGCAAAAATCATCAAAAACCCGGAAAAATACAACTATTCAACGTATTTCATCCCGAATAAGCCTTACTTTGATATCGTCAATATCGGCGGTCAACTTGACTTAGCACAAGCGGCAGACATGGCTGAAATAAGTATCGATGAAGTTTATTTACTTAATCCTGGATTCAATCAATGGGCTACATCTCCTGATGGACCTCATCGTTTGTTGATGCCTATTTCCAAGGCCAAACTATTTAGAACTAAGCTGGCAGAAATACCAAGTAAAGAACGTGTTACTTGGGTTCGCTATACAGTAAAAGCAGGCGACAATTTATTGCTGGTTGCGAAGCAACACAATACCACGGTTAACGTTCTGCAAAACGTCAACAAGATCTCTTCTACGATGATCCGTGTTGGCCAAGAGCTCATGATCCCCGTTGCTGGGAACGATATAGAAAGCTACACCCTAAGCTCTCATCAGAGACTGCTAGCAAAGCAGTCCCGAGCACCAAACCGCAACAGAATCAAAATAAACTACACGGTTAACTCTGGTGATAGTTTATGGCTAATTTCTAACAAATACGGAATAGACAGCAAAACACTGGCTCGATGGAACAACATGGGACTTGGCGATCCACTAATACCAGGCAAAAAACTTGTCGTTTGGTTGGAACCAAAAGCCTCTGAAAAGAGTACTCGTAGCGTGATGAAGAAAGTGGTTTATACCATTCGATCTGGCGAGTCATTGGCTGTAGTAGCAAATAAATTCAAGGTTTCCATTAACGACATTAGAGACTGGAACCCTAAAGTTAGCAGCCAAAAATACGTTCAACCGGGTGACAAGGTAACCTTACTTGTTAACGTGGTCGGCGGTTAAATAATACATCTGAATCACCATAAAAAAGGGGCTGATTATTAAAATCAGCCCCTTTTTTTGTTCATAAACAAAAAATAAATTATTCGTAACGGCAAAGGTATGCTGTTGTTTCTTCTACTTTAACTTGAAAACTTTGATTCGCTTCTACGATAAAAGTATCGCCTTTGGTAAACACTTTCCAGTCACTTTGCGCAGGTAGTTTAACGGTCAAAGCACCTGATACAACAGTCATGTACTCACGCTGACTTGTCCCAAACTCGTAGTCACCAATAGCCATTACACCAACTGTTGACGTTCCTTCAGCATTGTCCAACGCAATGGACTTAACTTGATCATTAAAATAACTGTTCACCGTTAACGCTGTGCTCATATATAAACTCTCATCTTTATTTAAAAAACTTTGCTGTTGATCGCCTACGGCTCAAGAGTGCTGATTGCCCGCCATCTCTTCAATAATCCACTCTTTAAAAGCCAACATTGCCGATGTCACTGAGCGACGTTTTTCATACACCAAATAAAACGAACGGTTCGTAATTAAATGCTGATTGAATAGAACTTTTAACGTGCCAGCCTCTATTTCAGGCATGATTAACTCAGGATCTGTTAAAGAAATCCCCAAACCTTGCGCTGCAGCACCAGCCGTTAAAGACCCGCTAGAGAACATTAAACCTCGACGAAATAATTTAGGATCAAGATCATGTTGTTGCAGCCAGTCGTGCCATTCATCCTTTCTTTTTGTAACATGAAGAAGCGGATAAAAACGCATGTCTTCAGGCTTATTTATTGGCTGTTCTGGTTTTATTAATCGCGGGTTACATACAGGAGCAAGACGAGCAGGACGCAAGTAATGTGCTTCAACCCCTTCCCAGTCTCCTGCGCCAAAATACACAGCCATATCGATATCATTCGCCGAAAAATCAATCAAGCCTGTCGAAGAACTTATCTCAATTTCAATATCTGGGTATCTCTGCTGAAAGCGTTCCATTCTTGGCATTAACCAACGAGTAAGAAACGCAGGAGCAACAGCCAACCGCAGCGAGCCTGATTTTTGCTTACTTTTCAGCTCTGATGTGGCATTTTCCAATTGTTCAAAAATACTTTTGATGGGCTTTAAGTATGACTCCCCTGCCTCCGTTAACACTACTTTTCGCTTAGTGCGTCGAAACAACTCAAGGCCTAGAAAGCTTTCTAGGCCTTTAATTTGATGGCTAATTGCTGAAGGTGTCACAGACAGTTCTTTGGCTGCTTTATTGAAACTGCCATGTCGAGCAGCGGACTCAAAACACTTCAATGAGTTCAATGGGGGCAAACGATTAATAAGCTCATCTCCAATAGATAAGAAAGATTAATCAATAGCGTGAATATGGCTCACCTGTCAATTAAAAAATCTTTTCTGTGTAAAAAGTCATCTGACAGCAACGAGTTACTCGTCTTCATCACCAAAATCAGGCTGTGAATCAGCTCGTTTAGTTGGCAGTTTAAACGCCTCAAAACCATCTTGCTGGTTATCATGAAAACGCGCTTTCGCTGGCGCTTTCTTAGTGACCTTTTTGGACGGTTTAGTTGACGCTTGGGCTTTAGGTTTTTTACTTACAGAACGAGCAGGCTTAGGAGGCAACAAACCTTTAAACTTACCTTCTAACCCTTCAATTACTTCTGTCGTAAACGTTTTCTGTAAGAAAGTCTCGATTGCTTTAAAGTTCACCCAATCTTTAGGGCCAACTAACGAGTATGCATCCCCTTTAAATCCTGCACGTCCAGTTCGTCCTGTTCTATGGACAAATTCTTCGGCTTGTTTTGGCAAATCGAAGTTAAAAACATGTGACACACTAGCAATATCCAACCCTCGAGAAGCAACGTCAGTACTTACCAACACTTCAAACTGGCCTTTAGCAAAGCTTTCCATGGTTTTATTACGAGCACTTTGAGATAAGTTCCCGTTGAGCGCCTGAGTCGTCAAGCCCCATTCCGCGACCATATCAGACAAGCGAACCGTATCATTTTTCGTTGCAGTAAAGACAATCGCCTGCTTAATCGTTTGCCCTGTCAAAAGATGCTTTAACAATGCTTCTTTGTGATCAAGATGGTCGCAAAGTAAAACGTGCTGCGATATGTCAGTATGCTCATCAAATCCCTGTCCCACAGCCACTCGAGATGGCTCTCGCAATAATTCACTCGCAATAGTACTGACTTCCGTATTATCAAGTGTCGCGGAAAAGAATAATGTCTGGCGCTGACGGTGATTCGCTGCAGCATTGATGGCTCTCATAGCTTCTGCAAAGCCTAAATCCAACATTCGGTCAGCTTCATCCAAGATAAGAAGCTCCAGACCTTCCAAAAACACATTTCGCTGCTTCAGGTGATCAACCAAACGCCCTGGTGTCGCCACAATAAAGTGTGGATCTTTTTGTAATAACTTATGCTGATCATTAAAGTTTTCGCCACCTTGAATAAGAATAGAGGTGAAACGACTAGACGCCAATAAAAGTCGTAGCTGCCCATACACTTGCTTTGCCAACTCACGCGTCGGCACCAAAATAACCACTCGAGGATCACGCTTGGACAAAGCTTTCTTTTTATAAACTCGATGCAGCGCAGGTAAAAGGTAAGCGAGTGTTTTTCCTGAACCCGTTTTTGAGGACGCTAATAAGTCACGACCAGCCATTGCCTCTGGGATGGCACGAGATTGAATTTCGGTTGCCTTATCAAATCCCAAATGACCGATGGACGTTAAAATACGATTATCAAAACCAAATTCTTCGAATAACAAAAAAATACCCCTTCAAAACTCAAATACGACGCAAACAAAGTGTCACGCTTAATCCCTACATTATAACCTAGACGCAAAGAAATTCGTCATTCATCTTTCATTAAAAGATAGCTTTTACCTGCACTTATCACCCCCATTCCAGAGCCTTCTGCTGTATTAACATGTTCCAAACACTCCACTACGCCATAAAACACATTTCGGTTAACCAATGCCTTCATTCCATAGCGCATAGAAACATAAGGCCGTTCTTCTTTTTGAAAGAAACCCAACCAAATATCACAATCGACGCCCAATATAAGGACATCGTCTGTTTGCGTGATAAATTCAATAGCGCGACCCGCTTGTGTCTCTATCCACTGCCAACCAGTCACCAAAAAAGGCGCATCCTCAACTTTAATCCGCACCTTTTCCACCGGTGTTACCAAGAAGTATTCACCCGCCTCAAACCATAATATACGGCTGAACATGGTTACCATCGCTGGACGATTGATCTTCCCACCTTCATGAAACCACTCACCGTTCGCCTTGATCACCATATTCATGTCACCACAAAAAGGTGGGGACCAAGTGTGCACTGGTGGCAATCCAGACGTTTTTACCTCAGATAACCCCTTTAATTCTTTATTTAGCATGACGCCTCCTTTGCCATATCAGCAACTCAGCAAACTCATTAGATCACCAGAAGATTAACCGCCTTCACTTAAACTACAATATAATTCAACTTTATAAGAAAGCCTTGAATTCATTTCACTGTTAGAATAGATCCAACGAACAAACATACCGAAGAGCAGAACGTTATTATCTGCCTCGCTTATTTAGAGTGTGACATTATGAAATCGGAATTGGCAACAAAGTTTCAAGACCCTACTCGCGGCATCTACTTTATCGGCACAACGCCACCAAAATCTTCGCTTGAAGAAGAGCAACTCGCACAAGTTAGTCAAAAATTGCTTGAACGTCTTGATAATATCGACATTGATGGTTTGGTTGTCTACGACATTCAAGACGAAACTAGCCGTATTGATAAGCCACGCCCTTTTCCTTTTATGGAAACACATGACCCACGAGCTTGGTCTAAACGCCTTCACCAACAGTCTGGCAAACCTGTCATCACTTACAAATCTGTCTCATCTCGTAGCTCAGAAGAGTTTTCGGGTTGGCTTTCTGAAGCGTGGGAGCAATATGGGATTCGAGATCTAGTATTGGTCGGCTCACCTTCTTCCAGTGGCGATATTAAATTGCCACTGCCACAGGCTTATGAAACCTTAAAAGCATCTGAACACTCTTTTAACTTGGGTGGTGTCACAATCGCTGAACGCCACGCTAAAAAAGGCGATGAACATTTACGTTTAAGCAAAAAAACTGAAGCTGGTTGTGAATTTTTCATTTCGCAAGCCGTATATAATCACCAAGCGACAGCGGACCTCATCAGCCGTTACGCAAGAACCTGCAAAGAAAAGGGTGAAGCACCAAAACGCATCATTCTAACCTTCACACCTTGCGGCAGCGCGAAAACATTAGAATTCATGGAGTGGCTAGGTATTTCGGTACCTGAAGCAACAAAACATCGTATTTTAGATGCCGAAGCACCATTAGATGAATCTATTAAGATATGCCGAAACGCTTTAGAACAGATTATTGAAATCGCCTTACCACTTGGCGTTCCTTTGGGTCTAAATATAGAAAGCTTAACCAACCGAAAAGAAGAAATTGATGCCTCTATTCAGCTATACAAGCTATTAAAGGCGACATTAGACCTTAAGTTAGCAGAGCAATCTCTGATTAAATAAGCGTTTTTAACTTCGCTAAAACAGACTCTACTTTAATATGCTGCATGGCCTTAGGGTCATGCACGCGTGTTGACCAAGGCAATTCTGCTGCTGGCTTCTGATATTCTTTTTCTACCAGTTCATCATAAACACTGATCACCTTATCCAAATCGCGGTAAGGCCCAGTACGCCGAGGATCGGAGTGCGCATATAACCCCAAAACAGGCGTTCCCACCAGTGTCGCCATGTGTGCAGGCCCAGTGTCTGGAGAGATAACCAAAGTTGCATTTCTTAACACCGACAACATCATATCCAAGGGCGTTTTCCCAACCAGATTGACTACGCTTTCTGCGCGATCAGCCATGATACTGTTGGAAAAATCCATTTCATCTTGGGATGGTCCACCCGTTATCACAGGGCATATGCCTTTACTTAATAAGCACGTCAATATCGCTTGGTATCCATCTATCGTCCAATTACGCTCTGCTTTAGACGCGGATGGGTTAATCACTACATACCTAGCTGGCAATCCAAATGTTTCAGCAGGCAAAGAAAGCTCGCAAGGCAAAGAAGGCTCATCAACACCGAGCACACTCGCAATAGATAAAAAAGAATCCAATACATGCTCGCCTTTAGGCTCTGGGGCATACTCATTCACAAACCAATGCTGCCTTTCACGAGAATGTGTCAGAGCAAAGCCAATGCGCCTTTTCGCTCGAATCATTCTTGATACCAAACTCGCTCGAATTGACCATTGTAAATGTAGCAGCACATCAAAGGTCTGGCTTTTTAACCGAGAACGTAACGCTAACAAACCAGAGAAGCCGCTTTTTTTGTCATACTCAACAACATCCACACCATCAAGCAAACGAACAAGCTTAGCCTCTAAAGGAGAAGTAACCCAAGTCACTCGCATGGAGGGATAGCGTTTCATAATAGACTGAACCACTGCCATAGCGTGACATACATCCCCCAAAGCGGATAAGCGCACTATCGCCAAATGTTGAATATTCTCTTGCTGCATCTCGTCCTCTAGGGCTGCTTAAATTCAGCAAGTATTATAGAATAGTCGCCCTTGAATGTGTCTAACTTTGTAGACATAACCCACAGAGATCATGACAAAGCGAGTAACATGCCACAAGCTATCAAAATATCGCCCAATACAGTGTTACTAAAAAGCGATCCAGAGCTCCCATTATCCAAGACATGGTTTGATTCTTCATTTTGGCAGTTAGAAGGTGAACTCGCAGGCACAGGCAATGGACGTGGCGCCGTTTGGTTTATCAATAGTCAATTTGGCAAATTTGTTCTGCGCCGCTATCGGCGTGGCGGCTTGATCGCCAAAATTAACAAAGATCGTTTTTTATTTACAGGCAGAGACCGCACCAGACCATGGCTAGAACTCACCCTTCTAGAAACCATGCGCAACTTAGACCTTCCTGTACCACGCCCAATTGCAGGTATATATTCGGTATCGGCTGGTTTTTATCAAGCCTTACTACTAACTGAAACAATACAAGGCGCTAAAGATTTATTCGACATAATAAAAAGTGATCAACAGGCTCAAATTAATTGGAACGACATTGGGCGAGTAGTAAAACGTTTTCATCAAAATGGCATCTATCATTCTGACCTTAACTGCCACAATATTATGATAGATGAGCAGCAGAAAGTTTGGATTATTGACTTCGATAAGTGTGAGCAAAAAGCGCCTCACTCCAGCTGGATGGAATCCAATGTTGAACGCCTAAAACGCTCACTCGACAAAGAATCCAGCAAACATACAAATTTTCGTGTATCAGAAAAGCAATGGCAGGCTTTTTTGGAGGGATACCATGGCTAAAAAAACGACAACATTAGACAAAAGCATCACAAACTTTTTGGGACCAAAACACTGGTTAAGTTGGGGCGCGATGGGCGTCGCTTATTTACTCAGCTATTTACCTTGGTGTGGCCAAAAATTCCTAGGCAACACACTAGGCACGATACACTATGCCTTAAGTACAAACCGTAAAAACATTTGCCATGTGAATTTAAAAATTTGCTTTCCTGATATGTCTGAAGAAGAACGGACTCAATTAGCTAAGGCACATTTCAAGAGCATGGGTATAGGTGTTTTTGAAATGTTTGTATCTTGGTTTCAAGACAGAAGCAAAACAGAAGAAAAAGTCATGTTTAACAACCAAGATGTGATTGAAAAAGCATTAAATAAAGGCAAAGGCTGTATTATCATTGGTGCGCATTTTTCTTCGATTGATCTTTGCGGCACCCATATGGCTCGCTACATAGATGTACACCCTATCTATAAACTACAACGTAATCCTGTTGTAAACTGGGTGATGGAGCGTCAACGCGAGGCCATTTTCACCAAAACGATTGAGCGTAAAAATGTGCGTGCAGTCATAAAATCTCTTAAAGAAAACAAAGCCGTTTGGTATGCTATCGACCAAGACTACGGTAGAAAAAATTCAGTATTTGCTCCATTCTATGGACGCCAATGCGCCACTATTTCACAAATCAGCCGCCTTGCCCAAAACACTAAAGCCGCTATATTGCTATACGATTACGGCCGTACAGAAAATGGATACTTTCTTTCGCTTACAGAACTTGAAGACTATCCATCCGGTGACGAGGTTGCTGACGCAACAACTATTAACAAATTAGTCGAAGCCCAAATAAACAATAAAAAAGAACAATATTTTTGGTCTCACCGACGCTTTAAAACACAGCCGATAAACGGCGACCCTTCACCTTACAGAAAATAAAAAAACAGCCACTAAAGAAGCTTCTTTAGTGGCTGTTTACTTCACCTAAAATATAGCCCTTGCGCTACAAACTATCCCGAACTTCCGCCATCAGACGTAAAGATGTCAACCTTGCTTCGGAACCATGAATTGGCATAGAAACAATCAACTCATCAACGTTTGTTTTCTCTAAGAAACTAGACAACTGAAAAGCAACTGACGCCTTCGAACCCACCATTGCATATTGCAACATATGTTCGACCATGTACTTCTCACTAGGTGACCAAATACCATCCATTGTTTCCACTGGTTTGGAAAAAGGAAGATTACGGCTGCGACGCAAATTAACAAACTGCTGCTGAGCTGAGGTAAATAAGTATTTTGCTTCTTCATCGGTATCAGCGATGACAGCCATCACACCAGCCATAGTATGCGGCTTAGCGAGTTGCTCTGACGGCTTAAAGTTACGACGATATACTGTTAGCGCTTGAATTAACTGATCTGGGGCAAAGTGAGAGGCAAAGGAATACGGCAAACCAAATTCGGCCGCAACTTGCGCACTATACAGACTAGAGCCTAGCATCCATAGAGGCACATGGGTATTTTGCCCAGGTACCGCCAAGACACCTTGCTCACCACTTCCTAATAAGCGCTGCAACTCCAATACATCATCGGGATAACTATCGACGGATGCATCCATATTACGACGCAAGGCTCTGGCTGTTTGCATGTCCGTTCCAGGAGCTCGCCCCAAGCCCAAATCAATACGATCTGGGTATAACTCGGCCAAAGTACCAAACTGCTCTGCAATTACTAATGGCGAATGGTTCGGTAACATCACACCACCCGAACCGATTCGAATTTTTGATGTTGCAGCCCCCAAATAGGACAATACAACCGATGTGGCAGAACTCGCCACGCCAGCCATCCCATGATGTTCTGCAAGCCAAAAACGAGCATAATCATGATTTTCAGCGGCAATCGCCATTCTACGACTCATCGCCAACGACTCAGCAACAGTGTGACCATCAGCCACTGGTGCTAAGTCCAATATAGAAAACGGAACCATAATACTTACCTAATAGAGAATATACCTACTATTTAAGGCGCTTCTCTATTAGTACAAGTACACAATCATGCAGAAAATGCAGAAGTGCCTTACAACGACTCGTTAACAAGACAACTTAGCGATTTTCTAGACGATTATAATCTAAAATACCACTTTCCCTTGGGCGATCTTGCTTATTCAAGTTAGCAATAGCATCACTGACAAACCAAAAGTTAGGGTGCGTTCTACGAATACCAAACGTATCCAGTAAATTCGAATAATCTTCTGTCGTTTGAAGATTTCCTACTTGTTTGGCCCAATCAATTAGTTCAGCCTCTTCTACCTGCATCAAGACATTCGGATAATCACCCAACACACCTTTCACTAAGGTCACACCGTCTTCTTCAGGTAATCGAGTATCTTCTTCATCTAATAAACTTGAAATATTGGCATGTGCTTTATTGTGTATAAGACTAAGCACTTCAAGTGGAACACCTTGCTGCGTCACCAATATCGTCGAGACATTAGGCAGATGGACCAAACCACCACCGCGTACAGCTTGCAACTCATATAAAGCCTTAAGCTGATCTGATGTCAATTTACTTTGTTCTAAGTCATGACTACGATCTAGAACACTCGATAATTTGTCACGCAGCTTTTCATAGAGTTCAGATTGATGATCATCCGTTGCGTACTGAACTTCGGACTGTCGATCGACCTTAATATAGTCACTGAATATGTAATCCTTGATGATTTGATTTACATCTCGATACCAATATTTTCGAACGGTTTCTCGATTTTCTTTAGGGAGAAAAAGCAAAAAATTCATTTCCCCTTCCATCCTCAAGAAGTCCATATACAAGCGTGTCACTAACTGATGACCCACATTGCCATACACATCAAATCCCGCTACGAGAAGATAATGGATTCGCTCTAATAATGGATAATCAATCACCCAAGCGGTTTTCGGTTGCTGCCCTACCATACCTTTGACAACGGAAGCATTGTCAAAGTGACGAAAAATAGTCAAGGCTGCGTTTTTGTTAACACCTTCGCCATCCCAAATGAGGCCTAGATCCAAAGGAGTATTATTGAACCCTGAACTTTCAATCAAAGCAGCTTTGGCCGATAAATAAGACTTCTGTTGCTCAGAAAACCTAACCCATGACGCTATAGGCAAGCTATTGCTTGAAGCAGGTAAATCTAAGCTCTGCACTTGGTCTTCTAAGTAATCCGTCGAGCCTTTGCCATACACCACTTCCGGATCAATAAAATACACCCAAAATTGATCATTAATTACATTAACTGCCACTTGCCCACGACAAACAGGGCCTTTTATAAACGACATAATCGTTTTTTGTGAATGATCCAATAAAAAGCGATAACGCGCACGTGTGGGTATCTCTTGAAATGTCTTAAACGGATTCGCTGCAATTTCAGGCTTATAACCTGGATCTTTGGTCACTTCATAATCATCGGAATAAAAATACGATTGCCAGCGAGCATAGCGCTCCTCATCCAACTGCATAGGAATATGGTTTTTTTGCACTTTTACTTCTTGGTCTAACCAAAGTCGGTAGTAGACGTGCTCTACACCGGGATCATCATAAGGGCGTCGGGTCGCGATTCTATCAATTGCTTCTCCAGGTGGAGTTTTAGAACGGACCAATTGAAAACGGAAGGCTTCACCGTCATCAAGATACAAACTGTATAAATAAAGGTGCTCGTAAATATAACGGGAGACTAATTGAGTCTTTAGATCATCCCCGTTTAAGCGCGATTCCCATAGCGCAACTTTCTTTTTAAGATTTGCTGGAGCAGACGCCGCTTCTGGCATTTTCCCACCCGTGGCTAACCAACGGGATAGCACATCATACTCGCTGGGACTCAATGCTGGGAGACCATACGGCATCCCCCAATTTGGGTAGTCTTGCTCAAATTGCTGATACTCTTCAACACTGACACACTGCTGATCACGAGCCAAGGAGAAGTCATAATCATCGGACAATATAGGCTGAGTAAATGAGCCTTGCTTGGCGCGTAAAGCAATTGCCCTATACAACAAGCTACCTTGTAAGTTCGCTGCAGGAGATTGGTCTCTTTCATTTAAAACAGGATGAAAACCTTTTGATCGCCATTCATCAGTGCTATTCGCATCAATAAATAAACGCGTAGGAGACGATGCTAGTAAGCGAGTACCATCGTAAACCAACTCTTTCGAACCTCCTCGCTCAAGACCAGCAGGTGCTGTTAGTTTCAACTGGCAAGGCGCGTCATAACAAGCATGACAAGAGACACAACGACTATCGAGAATAGGTCGAACTTGCTCATTATAAAAAACTTTGTCTTCTTCATTAACATCAACAACACGATGCTTTGAATCTTGTTCACCAAATACAGTATCAAATTGGTGTGTCGCATAAGCAGCACAACCCGATACCAGTACAATTAGACAAAGAAAAGTCAGCCATCGAGACATTAAAAAGATCCTCTTTTATATTCCATCTTTTTTAAACCGTGTTATTCAACGTTAAAAATGCACCATTCACTAAATATAACACGACAAAGCCACCATAAGGCTTCATTAAGAAAATGATCTTTTATAAATAAAAAAACGCCGTGAGGCGCTTCTTTATTTATGCTTTTATAAATAACAAACTCTATATTTGTTTTTTATTCGTCATCAACAATACCATCATCTGGGTATTCATCTGACAATTCATAAGAATCATCACCCATATCATCATTAGCCATCAATAGAGCTTCTTCATATGCGCCGCCAAATTCAATACGTGTAATATCATATAAGTCATATTCAAATGTTTCGTCGAACCAACGCGCATCAGAACCAATTTCTTCAAGCTCATAAGTAACGGAATCAGCACGAACAACACGACCGATTTCGCAGCTATCAGGCTCTATTTCTTCACGGTGAAGTGTTACAAGTCCAAACTCTTCACTAATATCAATCAACATGACCGCTAGATCATCTAGATCAACTTCTGGGTCAACAACTTCTTCACCACGAAGTGACAATACTTTTTTCTGAAAGTCATTAAAGGGAGCTGGATGTGCAAAGTCGCTAATATCCTCCAAAAAGAGGACTTGATAACCATTAAGACGAACACTGTCATCCACTAATTGGAGCAAAACCATTTCTTCGTTGGCATCCACAACAAAACCGTCCGTCCAACTATCTGGTCCGTCCAATTCTTCACGAAAAATGCGAACAACATTATTTCGAGTGCGGGCTTTTTCCAATTCGATGAGCATATCGGCTCCCTAAAAAAACGTAAAAAATAAACAACGCTAGTGTAAACCTAGCTAGCACTAGGAACAACTACCCTGACACTTAAGAATTAATTCAACACTTGGTGCCAATTCTCAATCATATTGATGAGATCTTCTAAACCACACTCAGCTTGAATACCATCCGTCGATGTTTGATAGAAACTGTCTTGCGAGTCAAACATCGCCTTAATTTCTTCTTCGGCTGAGTCAAGATCAATCTGTCGCGATACAGACACCCCCTCTTCACTGACAATAACCTCGAAAGGGCCATGCTTAAATTCGGTTGTTTCCTTTTCTGTTTCTGCCAAACGAGCAGCAATTAATACGCGTTGAATGCTTTCGACATCACGTACATACTCAGAAACCCACTCACCAATTGCGGCGAATTCATATCCGGTGTAAATGCGATAAACATTTTCGTCCTGATCAAAGGCAATTTCATAATCCATGACCGTGAACCTCACTGCTTGTCATTTGTATTCTCATCATGCTTAGTAGACTGGGCTTGGTCGTCCGTTTGCTGTGTTTGATTATTGCGATAAGCTCGATTGCTCGCCTGTTGTCGCTGCGGAACCGCCGCGGCCAACCTTGCCTGCCTTTCTGCTTCTTTCTTCGCTTTAGCCTCTTCCACCAAACGCTCTTCATGCGCAATCATTTCTGGTGTTTCCATCACGTAAGGACCAATCGCACCAGTCCTTACATCATTTAAAAAAACTTCTGCCGCCTTGTGCATATCGACTTTACCGCCAGATCGCAAAGCGCCTCGCTTGGAACCAATCACCCTTAAGACGTCATATGGATCTGTTGATATATCTTTTAATTTATAGCGAGTCATAAGAGCATCTAAATAATCGGCAATAAAGAACTTCAAACCGACTAATGCCACATCTTCGTAATCAATCGCTGTATCTCTAACAGCCCCCGTTACGGCTAAGCGATAACTCGCATCTGGGTTTTCAATTTTTGGCCATAAAATGCCAGGTGTATCTAATATTTGAAAACCGTTCGTCACTTTCAGTTTTTGTTGAGCCTTTGTTACTGCTGGCTCATCACCTACTTTTGCGACTCTTCGCCCTAGTAGAGCATTCATTAAACTAGACTTCCCTACGTTTGGAATACCAGCAATCATCGCTCTAATCGGCTTTTCAGCGCTGCCTCTATGGGGCACCATCTGACTAACCCATTGGCTAATTCGACCAACATCTGCTTTATCTAATGTCGAGAAAGGGTGTGCTAAAACGGTTTCGCTACCGCGCCAATGCTCTAACCATAAGTCTAGTCGAGACTTGTCAGCTAAGTCTTTTTTATTAAGTAGACGCAAAACAGGCACGTCACCTCGCAATGTATTCAACATGGGATTTTGGCTGGAATCAGGAATACGGGCATCCAACACTTCAATAACGATATCAACTTGCGTCATAACCTCTTCGATTTCTCGACGCGCTTTATTCATGTGCCCTGGATACCACTGAACGCTCAACCTAACTCTCCCATTTCGACCACGCTTTTTTCGGTGGCGAATTCTACCATAAGTTCGAACAAGATAGAGAAAATACTCTACTAAGAAAAAGCATTACCTTGTTATGACTATTTTAATACGATGGACGCCTTAAGCCTGACTCAGATCAAGGCGTTACTGTGCCAACAATTTATACTCGTCCATTCCAGATTAAGTAAAGCAAGGAATCTGCACCTAGCTTAACGCATAGTCTGGTTGTTCTCTCGATCGGGCTGACTTTCTATTCGATTGTCTAAAAGCCCATTAGCCGAGGCTGTGTGTGGCCTCGGCTTTTTTCATTTCCTCATCTACAAACTTTAATAAATCAGGGTACAGACGCAAGAAAGGCGCTTCCGCCTGCTTGATGATCTCGTCTAGGTCCTCTACGAAATCGGCCAAATACTCGCCATGTCGCCAACGTCGCATAATAGAGCATATTGCTTTTTCTACCCCTTCAACAGTTCCTAAATTTGCTAACCAATTTTCGTTTTCCAATGAACGAATCATGCTTTGTAAACGCTCAGGGCAGCGCTCCTTATCCTGGACTAATCCTAATAATGCCTGATGGCAAAATGTATTTAGCGGTATGACGCTAAAGCGCTCCCAGTATTGTATTAGCCAATAATCCATCACAATATCTTGAACTATCCCTGCAAAGCGTCGACGCCCTTTTCTTGGTATAGAGCGAAAGGACACACTAGCCTCATGTTTATCCACCATCACATCCACCTTTTGATGTAGACGCCACCCAATCCACAGATCAGTATCAAGGCTCTCCACATCGACAGGGAAATCCCCAAGCAAATTACCCACCCAAGATGTATGGGTAATAGAAGCGATATGAAGATGGGCAAAATAATTCATGGTGGCCTGCAAGTTATGGATGTCTGAGTCAAAGCTTATGTGACATTATTATCTAAAAACGCCATCGAATAGCAGTCTTGCTGTCTTTTTGCGCTTTTTTTTGCAAAAATGACCAATTGTCATCTTTATGGTCAAGATTTAACATCTCTCTAGGATTTACATCATATCAAGCCAAGAGCTGTTAGATACAAAACACCACACTCGAAAATTCAGCCTACATACGAGATCAAGAACAATGAAGATAAAGGTTATTATAGCCTGTTGTTTGGCTTTACTTTTATACAACAAAGCAGTGGCAACAACGCTAAAAATAGCCAATGACACTGATCCTGTTTCATTAGATCCTCATGAACAATTATCAGAAAGTACGCTACAGTTTTCTCATCTTGTTTTTGACCCATTACTAAGATGGAACAAAAATGGTCAATTTGAACCTCGCCTCGCCACCAAATGGGAACGCATTGACAGCCATACAGTACGTTTTTTCTTAAGAAAGAATGTTGCATTCAGAACTGGCAACACCTTCTCAGCAAAAGATGTTGTGTACACCATAGAGCGTTTAAAAAAGTCACCTGATTTTCGAGCCATGTTCGACACAATAGACAAAGTCATAATGGTTGATGAATACACCATTGATGTACACACCATTTATACCAATCCATTATTGCTCAACATAATGACCTATGTTTTTCCAATGGATAAAGCCTTTTATCAAGGGCAAGATCAAATCATTAAGTACGGTGAGACCTTTGCTTCTCGCCACGTATCAGGGACAGGACCTTACATACTAGCAGAAAGAAAACTAGGCAGTAGCATGGAGCTAACTCGCAACCCCAATTACTGGGATAAAAACTCAGTAGGCAATGCCGACAAGGTGATTCTGACTCCTATTCGAGCAGATTCCACTCGACTTGCCGCACTGCTTTCTGGGGATGTGGATTTTATCTTTCCTGTTTCCCCAATTGATATCGAACGCGCAAAAAAAGTCTCAGGCATTCAACTCGTCACCCTACCAAGCACTCGCATACTATTGCTGCACATGAACCAAAATAGACGTAAAGAATTTCAAGATGTCAGAGTAAGAAAAGCCATCAACTTAGCCATAAATCAGGCCCTAATTGTTGATAAAATATTAAAAGGTTACGCGACACCTGCAGGCCAGTTAAGTTCAGACAGGTTTCTAGGCTACATCAACGACTTAGAACCAGAGTACAATGTAGACAGAGCATTAAAGCTAATGAAAGAAGCCGGCTACGAAAAAGGCTTCCGTATTAGCATGATGGCACCAAACAACCGCTACATGAGCGATGAGAAGGTCGCCCAAGCCATTAGCGCCATGCTATCTAGAATAGGCATTACTGTTGACTTAAAAACGCTACCTAAAGCGCAATACTTTAAGGAATACGATAATCGTAGCGCAGACATGATGATGCTTGGCTGGCAATCGGACACGATGGATTCAAATAATTTATTTGAATTTATTATTGCTTGCCCAGATGCCAATACAGGCATGGGCGCTTATAATGCCAGTGAATATTGTAGGCCTGAAATCGATGCGGATATCCGCCAAGCAAACAGAGAAATGAATCCAGAGAGACGCCTGCGCCTTTTACAACAAATCGAACGGAAAATTTATGACGATGCAGCTGTCGTGCCTCTTTACTGGCAATCTCTTACTTGGGCCGCCAAAGGCAACGTTAATATAAATGACATAGTCAATGATCAAAATTACCCGCACATAGGAGATCTATTCATTGAAGAATAGAAAGTACACCAGACGAATTAAAGGTATGCAGCCCCTAAAAACCGCCTTAATGAAATGTGGACATATAACCTTCCTATGCTGATTTTTTTACTCCGCCGCTTACTACAAGCTTGCTTTGTCATGATCATTATCAGTGTGATTAGTTTCTCTATTCAGGACAAACTAGGCGATCCAGTACAGCAAATGGTGGGAATGACAGTATCACCAGAAGAACGCAATCAGTTACGTAACGAACTGGGCCTAAATGATGGTTTTCTCGTTCAATATTGGCGTTTTGCAAAGGGTGCAGTACATGGCGACCTCGGCACATCTTATTACTACAAAGAACCTGCGCTTGATGTGATTTTGGAAAAACTACCAGCCACTTTAGAACTGGCTTTTTGTGCAATATTAATTGTGATATTAATTGCCACGCCATGTGGGGTGCTCGCTGCGATTAAACCCAAACACATTCTCTCAAGATTACTCATGCTGATCAGCTCCATTGGTCTTTCGGTACCTATCTTCATTGTTGCTATTCTGATGGTTTATATTTTTTCAATAGAGCTCAATATAGCTCCTAGCTTTGGCAGAGGGCAGACAACAGAGTTCTTTGGTTTTTGGGAAAGTGGACTATTTAACAAAGACGGACTTAGTCATCTACTACTGCCGAGCCTATCATTGTCAATTGCATTAATGCCTATTTTCGTTCGCTTAATCCGCGCTGAGATGATGGATGTCTTACAATCTGAATACATACGTTTTGCTTGGTCAAAAGGCTTGTCTGCGCGACGCATTTATTTCATTCACGCACTGAAAAACACTATGCTCCCCGTGATTACAGTTGGCGGCATTCAGGCTGGCACCTTAGTGGCTTATACTATTCTCACAGAAACCATTTTCCAGTGGCCCGGCATGGGTTTTCTGTTCATGGACGCTGTCAGTCGAGTTGATACACCATTAGTTTCTGCGTATTTAATTGTGGTAGGAGGCATTTTCGTTATCACAAATACCTTTGTTGATTTGATTTATGGGTTATTCAATCCAACAGTACGCTTAGCGAGTCATGGTCTATGAAGCCCATCAAGAAAGACCTCATTCACCCTATTCCGGGCAGTCGTTGGAATCATATTTTATCAGGTGTTGTAGGCGACAAGCTTGCGATGCTAGCGCTTATTATCTTTGTTTTCTATTGCCTTATTGCCTTACTAGCACCTTTAGTCGCCCCCTATGACGTTTCAGATCCCGCCTTTATGGATCTTATGAACTCTGAGATTCCTCCAAGCTGGATCAGTGGAAATAGTCAGTTTTTATTAGGCACTGATGCCCAAGGCCGAGATTTACTGTCCGTGATTTTATACGGTACACGGCTGTCACTAACTATAGGCATTTGTGCTGTTCTGATTCAGGTAACACTTGGCATCTGCATTGGCCTAGTTGCTGGCTATTTAGGTGGCCGTATAGATAACTTTCTCATGCGCTGTGCAGATATTCAGCTGTCTTTTTCAAATATGATGGTAGCCATTGTCTTTTTAGCCATTTTCCAGTCTTTGTTCGGCATGGCCCGATATCAACAGCTGGCTATGATCATTCTTATTCTTGTTATTGGTTTA
This sequence comes from Marinomonas foliarum, assembly GCF_003337275.1. Classification (GTDB taxonomy): domain Bacteria; phylum Pseudomonadota; class Gammaproteobacteria; order Pseudomonadales; family Marinomonadaceae; genus Marinomonas; species Marinomonas foliarum. Next base: position 149,045 of record NZ_QPJQ01000004.1, read on the forward strand.
ACAGAGTGGCCTCTATTTGCCAGAACTATTCGCGCCTCGGTACTAGCCGAAAAACAGCAAGAGTATGTGGATGCTGCAAGGGTCATGGGAATAAGCTCGAAACGCATCATGTTCAGACATATTTTGCCCAACACTTTGTCACCTATTTTGGTGATTTTCACGGTACAAATTGCCAACGCCATTGTAGCTGAAGCTGCCCTGTCCTTTTTAGGATTAGGTATGCCTGCGACTGAACCGTCGCTGGGCTCACTTATTTCAGAGGGTTTTGCCTATATGTTCGCCGGCTCATGGTGGATATGCGTCATCCCAAGTATCACGCTCATTATTTTGATATTGGCCATGAATCTTCTAGGGGACTGGTTGCGCGATCATTTAAATCCAAGGGCGTACAAAGACTAATATGAATTTACTCAGCGTCAGCAATCTAAACGTCAATTTTCATATGAAGAAGCGAGAACTCGCTGCCCTTATTGACGTCAGTTTCACACTCAATCGCGGCGAAAGAATCGCCATTGTTGGAGAATCAGGAGCCGGTAAGTCAATCCTCGGATTTTCCATCGTCAATTTGATTAGCAAGCCAGGTTACATAGAATCTGGCTCGATCAAACTAGAAAACAAAGAACTGACGACAATGAATCTGCGACAGTTACAGGAAGTTCGTGGCAAACGCATCGCGATGATATTTCAAGATCCTATGATGACGCTGAACCCGGTGCTTACTATAGGCAATCAGCTAGTTGAAACTATTCGCAGCCACACCAACATTTCTTACAAAGACGCACGTAACATTGCTATTGAAAAGCTTCATAATGTCCAAATAGCATCACCCGAAAAACGTTTTGATCAATACCCCCATGAATTATCTGGCGGCATGAGACAGCGAGTTATAATTGCTTCTGTCTTATTGCTGAACCCCGACATCATCATTGCTGATGAGCCAACTACGGCTCTGGATGTCACCATTCAAGCAGAAATACTACAACTGCTTTTAACCATTTGCCAAGACAACGGAGTCGCTCTGGTTCTGATTAGTCATGACCTTGGCGTGGTTTCAAAAGTCGCTGAACGCACCTTAGTCATGTATGCCGGTCACATAGTGGAAGAAGGACCTACCCTGGAAATAATCAACGATCCGCAACACCCTTACACCCAAGGCTTGTTGAATGCGCTTCCTCAGATGACCATTCCTGGCCAGCGCCTTAATCAGATACAAGGCAGCATGCCATCATTGGCGGAGCGCCCTTCGGGCTGTGCATTTCATCCTCGCTGCCCTTATGCAACTCAAAAATGCAAACAAGAACAGCCACAGTTTATCTACAGCGGCGTGTCCAGTGTGGCCTGCTTTATTATAGAAGACATGTTGAATGAATTTACTGATACCGATAAGGAGGCCTTGTAATGCCAACACCTCTTATTCAAATCAGTGGCTTAGAAAAAGCCTTTTCAACAAATGAAAGTTGGCTCGGGCAATGGCGCCTTCGCCAAGGCAAATTAGCGAGGCATAAAGAAAGTGTTCATGCGCTCAACGGTGTAAACCTGACTATTAACCAAGGTGAAACCTTATGTGTTGTTGGTGAGACTGGGTGTGGTAAATCAACACTAGCTCGCGTCATTATGGGACTAACGTCTCCCAGTGCTGGTGAAATCCATTACCTAGATCAGCGCATTGATCAGCTAAACAATCGTCAACGCATGTTTTTTAGACGTCGTATGCAAATGGTTTTTCAGAACCCTTATGCGTCCTTAAACCCTAGAATGACGGTGTATCAGACACTCAGCGAACCTATTTCATTTCACAATCCACAATTATCACAATCGAGCGTGGATGAAAAAATCGATGAGCTTTTGGAATCTGTTGGTATCTCTGCTTCAAGCTCTGACCGCTACCCTCATGAGTTTTCTGGTGGACAACGTCAGCGAATCAGCTTGGCTCGCGCTCTATCGGTTGAACCGGATTTCATTGTTGCGGACGAACCGCTTTCTGCACTAGATGTATCAGTACAAGCACAAGTGCTCAATTTGATGATGGATAAACAAGAGGAACACAACCTCAGCTATCTTTTTATTACCCATGATTTAGCCGTTGTCGAGCATTTTGCGACCCGAGTCGCTGTCATGTATCTAGGAAGAATTTGTGAGTTATCTCCAACTAAAACCCTATTTAGCTCGCCAAAACACCCTTACACTCAGGCACTGCTATCCGCCATTCCAAGACTGGATAGTAATACAGCTCAACCTATTCGTTTAATTGGCGAAGTACCAACACCAACAGAGAAACCAATAGGATGTGTTTTTCAGGCTCGCTGCCCCTATGCGAATCAGCGCTGCTATGAATCTTCCCCTAGCATGACATTACAAAGTGATGGCAGTAGTGTGGCTTGCCATGCTATTGAAGAGGGTCGACTATGATTCTCCTATTTACACTGCGTTTTATGTCTTCTGGTCGTCAGGAGGCTCCATGGAAATAAGATGGCTTGAAGACTTTATCGCACTTGCGAAAACTCGTCACTTTTCACGCGCGGCAGATGAACAAAACGTTACCCAACCGACATTCAGTCGACGCATTAAACTGCTTGAAGAAGAGATGCGCGTTACTTTGATCGACCGTAATACTTTGCCGTTATCATTGACACCAGCAGGCGAAGTCTTTCTGCAGAGTGCAGAGCTCATCACAAGGCAATTAAGAGATACGAAAGAGCGTTGCCAAGAAATTCGTAAGCAAGAAGAGTCTCAAATACGTTTTGTCACTACGCAAACCTTGTTCCTTAGTTTTTATAAAGAAGTAATAGAACCTTTTTGCCAACAAATCGATATGGAGCTCGACATTAATATGAAGTCCAGCTCTTGGCTTGGCATTGATTTCGTAAACTCTTTAATGGATCAGCAATGCGACATTATGCTGTGTTATTGGCACCCTGCCATCAACTTCATCAGAGCGCTTGATGACGAACAGTATGATCATATTGTTATCGCCCAAGAAACCCTCATTCCATGTAGTGCAACCGATGCCAGTGGCGAACCAAAATTCACGCTGCCGGGCGCCAAGCGTAAACCTTTGCCCTATATTGGCTATTATGAAAATTCATTCTTGCAGCCTGTTATTCACCATCATCTGCAACGCCAACGTGAAATCCCTCAGCTACAAACACTATCGGAGAACTATCACTCGGTGAGTATTAAAGCCATGGTTAAAGAAGGCTATGGTGTCGGCTGGATCCCCAAACGTCTCATGCTAGATACATTAAACTATGGCAAAGTGGCTTTGGCAGGAGAAGAGAATTGGAATATTCCGCTCGAAATACGCCTGTATCGATCTAGGTTCAACCAAAACCCCAACCTAAATCAATTTTGGGAAGCGATAAAGAACAAAGTCGCCCGTAACGGATCACTCTAGATCAGGCCGCTACGGGGCTTTTATAGGTTGATTCGTGGTCACAGCCCTATTCATTAAACGCGATCATAATAGGGTCACTTCCCATGTTTTTAGCGCCTAAGGCTTTACTGAATAAATAACCTTGCCCAATGTCGCAACCGTACTCTCGTAACAGTGCCAGCTGCTCAACATCAGTAATTCCTTCTGCAATAACTTTCAAGCCTAAACTATGGCTTAATCGAATAATCCCGTTCGTTAAAGCGGCATTGCTTTCATCATTCATAATGTCACGAATAAATACCTGATCTATTTTGACTGAATCAAACGGGAGGTTTTTCAGGTAGCTTAAACTAGAATAGCCTGTACCAAAGTCATCTATTGCTAATGCCATACCAAGACGACTAAGGTGTCGCAGAAGCTCTGCACAGCCTTCTGGGTCTTCAATAAGAATCGATTCTGTCACTTCAATTTCAAGCAGTGTGGGGTCCACTTTATATTTATCTAGCAAGGCCAATAATTTAGGCAAAAAATCGACTCGTTTTAATTGCGCAGCCGAACAATTAATAGCAATAGGAGGAACGGCAACGCCCTGCCTTTGCCACTCAACAATATGTCGAAACGCTTGTTCGAACACCCAGTCACCTAAAGGTAAAATAATGCCACTCTGCTCTGCAATAGGAATAAATTCAGCTGGGGAAACAACACCAAGCTCTTCATCTTCCCAACGCAACAAAGCCTCCATACCGACACAAGACTCAGTAACTAAATCTACCTTAGGCTGAAAATGTAGCTCTAAATTTTCTTTCTGTAACCCTTGGCGCAATCGTGTCTCTATACGCACATTACGAGCAAATCGCCGCCCCATTTCGCCATCATAAAAGTGATAAGTAGCTCGGCCAGAATTTTTCGCTTGATACACTGCCATATCAGCATTTTTTATCAATGTAACAGCGTCTAAACCAAATTCTGGGTACAGAGCCACACCAATGGAGCAACCTATATCCAGCGTTAAACCTTCTACAAAGTAGCTTTGACTTATTTTATGAATAATATCCTTAGATAGTAGATTAAGTTGGGGCATCTCTTGATCATCGCCTTGCACTAACAAGACTAAAAACGTATCTCCTCCCAAATACCCAACCACAGTATTTCCAGGAACAATAGACGTCAAACGCTCTGACACCTGAACCAGTAACTTATCGCCTATTTCGTGACCAAACGCATCGTTAATGGTCTTAAAATGATCTAAGTCCAGAATCATCGCCGCCAATTTTTTATCTTTTTGCTGACAAAAAACGAGTAGCTCATTGAGCTTTTGCTGTATCTGATAACGACTTAGCAGACCCGTTAGTTCGTCTATTTCAATACGCTTGTTGGCGTAGGCTAGAGCTGAGGAATAAGCAGATAAGAGTTTTTTAGCGTACAAAGATGAGCCGAGTGCTAATAAGCCAAATACCCATATCGGGCTCACTTTCCAAGGCACAACACTTACGAGTATGCCTGACAAAAAAACAGTAATAAAAACAATGTAATGCAGATTTTTAATTTTCACTTTATCCCTTGAATCAGCCATTATTGACTCGCCAGTAGCCCGTAAACAAAATACCCTTTAATACCGCATCCGCTTTATAAGCGCTTACTTTACCTAAAAATAATATCACCAACACGGAATAATTAGCGAAGCAAAGTATTTAGCTGCATTTTCTGGTATTATTTGTTTATTATTTTTCCTAATAGACAGGCCTTTTGTGACCCAATTTAATCACACCTTAAACACCCTTTTTCCAACTAAGCTAACATCCCTGCTTTCAGACATGGGTTTTACCGAATTCACACCCATTCAAGAGCAGAGTTTGCCTGCGATCATTGATGGTAAAGATATCCTAGCGCAAGCTCAAACAGGCAGTGGTAAAACGTTAGCCTTCGCAATTGGCCTTTTACTAAAAATTAATCCTCGTTTTTTTGGTGTTCAAGCTCTTGTTATGTGCCCAACTCGCGAGTTGGCAGATCAAGTGTCAAAAGAAATTCGAAAAGTCGCTCGTTTTCAAGACAACATAAAAGTTCTAAGCCTATGTGGAGGCATGCCATTTGGCCCGCAAATCGGCTCATTGGAACATGGCGCTCATATCGTTGTAGGCACTCCAGGGCGTTTGATGGAGCACCTTCGCAAAGGCACACTAAAATTGAATGCCCTTAACACCCTAGTGTTAGACGAAGCAGATCGCATGTTAGACATGGGATTCGTAGACAGCATTCGTGAAGTCGTTGAACTAACCCCAAGCAACCGTCAAACACTTTTATTCTCGGCAACTTACGGCGATGGCATCGAAGCGATTAGTGCTGAATTTCAAAACAACCCTGTCAGCATAAAGGTCGAAGTTCAAGAAGACCTTAAACCAAATATAGAACAGTTTTTTGTTCGTAGCGAAAATAAAGACAAATGCGAAACCTTATTAGCAGCGCTGCAACATTTTGAGCCCCGCCAAGCCATTGTCTTCTGTAACACCAAAGCGGAATGCCAAGTGGTTGCGGATTGGTTAGCCGACCACAAAGTAGCCGCTCAAGCCATTCATGGCGACCTTGAACAAAGACAGCGCGATCAAGTGCTGGTTCGTTTCAGCAACCAAAGTAGCTGTGTATTAGTGGCGACTGATGTGGCGGCTCGTGGTATTGATGTCAAAGAAATTGACCTCGTGGTTAATTATGACACTACTCGTGATACCGATGTTCACACTCACCGCATTGGTCGAACAGGCCGTGCAGGAGCCGCTGGCAATGCAGTCAACCTTGTCACTTCAAAAGACGATTACAAAGTGCGTGATATTGAAACCCGCTTCAACACCACAGCGAATTTCATTGAGCTTGGAGAGATCGATCTTCATTACCGCTTGATTCCACAAAAGACTACGATATCTTTTGATGCTGGTCGTAAAAATAAGCTTCGTCCAGGTGACATCCTTGGCGCTCTAACCGCAGGTCTTGGATTGGATAAATCACAAGTCGGTAAAATCGATATTTTTGATTTTCATGCTTACGTATCGGTCGACAATGAAGTCGCAAAAAACGTAGTAAAAGAATTCGAGAACAAAAAAATCAAAGGCAAAAACATTCGAGCACGCATCTTACGATGATTAAAAGGCTCACCTCACCGGCAGCACAAGCTGCCGGTTTTGTTTTGGGGGCACTGGTTATTTGCTTTGCCACCCTAACACCTGTCGATCAACTTCCCTCCGCCCCCGGTACAGACAAACTCCACCATATCCTTGGCTTTGGTGGCTGGGCGTTGCTATGTGCTTTTGGACCCAATAAGCGTTTTATTTTATTCTCTGTGTTTATCATATTATCTGGCGGTACCATTGAGCTGATTCAGCCGTATGTGAATCGTTATGCTGAATGGATGGACTTCTATGCCAATGCACTCGGCGTTATTTTAGTAGTACTAAGTCGGTTAACAATGGGCTGGTTTCTAAAATCAACATCTAAGGTTTAATGAAAGTACAAAAAAGACCTGCTAAAGTATAACCATTCGGTCAAACTTTATAATTTAAATCCTTTTGAAAACACTTAAGAGAGATATATGAGCCATTTGAAAGCGTGGCGCTCCGCCATCATTCACTGCATTGCTGACCCAAAAGACGTGGGTGTCGATGCTGCTTACGAATACTTTGAAGATGGCTTATTAGTCATTCAAGACGATAAAATCCATGCTTTAGGACATGCGGCAGATTTACTTGCTACACTCCCAGACAACACTGCCATTGAACACCATCCAGATGCCATCATCACACCGGGCTTTATTGATACACACATTCATTACCCACAAACCGATATGATCGGCTCTTACGGTGAACAACTATTAACCTGGCTAAATACCTACACCTTCCCAGAAGAAGGCAAATTCAGCGACAAAGCTCATGCTCGCGATGTTGCAGACCGCTTTCTGAAGGAGCTTTTACGCAACGGCACAACCACCGCTTTAGTGTTTGGAACGGTCCATAAAGTGTCTGTCGACGCTTTCTTCGAAGCCAGTGAAGTCCATAACTTACGAATGATTTGTGGTAAGGTCATGATGGATCGCAACGCACCAGATTATCTAACAGATACGCCACAGAGCAGCTACCGTGAAAGCAAAGAGCTTATCGACACTTGGCACAACAAAGGCCGTTTGCATTACGCTATAACGCCGCGCTTTGCACCAACCAGTTCAGACGAACAGTTGCAATTAGCTGGCAAGTTATTAAGCGAATACAATGATGTTTACTTACATACTCACTTATCTGAAAACAAAGACGAGTGCACTTGGGTTCAAGAACTGTTTCCAAACAGCACAAACTACTTAGACGTTTATGACCAACATAAACTGCTAAGCGAGCGCTCGGTATTTGCTCATGGTATCCACCTTTGCGACAGTGAATATAATAGATTGCACGAAACAGGCTCTGCAATTGCCTTTTGCCCAACGTCCAACCTATTTATCGGTAGCGGTTTATTCAAACTCAATAAAGCGGAAGAACATAAGGTCAACGTTGGCCTTGGCACTGACGTAGGCGGCGGTACAAGTTTCTCTATGCTGCAAACCATGAACGAAGCCTACAAGGTTATTCAGTTGCAAAACGAGAACCTTAGCCCGATTAAATCTCTGTATTTATCTACTTTAGGCGGCGCTAGAGCACTTAGACTAGAAGATAAAATTGGCAACTTAGCGGTTGGTAGCGAAGCGGATTTCGTCATTCTAGACAAAAAAGGCACGCCGTTACTAAAATCGCGCTTAGCGCTATCCAAAGGCATCGAAGAAAGTTTATTCGTCTTCATGACCATTGGTGACGACCGAGCCATTCAAGCAACCTACTCCGCAGGAAAATGCGTTCACCAGCGCTAGAGCAATCCAACACTCACCTAAGCGGAACAAAAAATGACCACTTTACATTCCTGTAAAAGTGGTCATTTTTTTATATAATCATTACAAATGTTTTATTGAGCACAAATTTTATGAATTCACTTGCCACTGTCGCGCTTGGCGCCTTTGCTATTATTTTCTTTTGCGCTGCGTTAATTTTTGGACTGATTGCTCTAAAAAAATACAATTCAGAAAAGACACGTCTTGATGAATTAGCAAACAAAAGATCAAAAGAAAAAAGATAAACGCAGAATAAGCAACCTCGCTAGCACCTAAAGACTACCGAAGCTTATGGATAAAGGCGGACAATACCACTTTTTCCCTCTATGTCACCGAGAATCCAAACCTTCTCGAACGCATGAGGCACAGGAATAGTAATCATATGCTCCAGCGCCTTGATGTCGGTTTGGCTCCATGCAGGGTGGGTATTACGGATCACCAACCAGACTCGTTCCGAATCGTATTGCTTACCCGATTTATTCTCTAAAATCTTATTGAGCGACCTCAGTAGCCGCCCATCCGCTGGCTCTTGTTTTAATGCACGCAACACATCGCGGGTTATTGGCGTAAGATCTCGCCCAAGGAATTCCATTGCCTCTTCTTCAGAGCCATATAAGTGCGCAATTTCTAAATCCAATCGCTCGCCTTCCAACATGCAAGATACATCAGGTCGAATCGGATCATTGTGCCATATATGGCGAATATGCTTCCCTGTGTTACGCTCATAACAGCGCATAAACAGCTTAGCTGCTTGATGTTCAAGCTCTATTTTTTCTTTTTCGCTGTTATGCATAACCCGTTCCCCATACAACAAAACATAACTCCTTTCTTATCTTATGGGGAAAACAACAACAGCACAAAGACTAAAGCACCCTAGACTAAATCCTTATTTTATACACATATTGACAAACTGGATGTTATAAAGCCTGAGTATAATACTCAGCTATTATTAGGGGACGACATCGCTCTCCCCTTCAAACAACCTTTTTTCTTTGGATAACATATGGAAAATGCTCACAACGATACTTCTTCTTCCGGTATGGGATCGAAGGAGTTCACACTTTTAGTTGCTCTATTAATGTCGATAACAGCAATATCAATTGATGCTTTGCTGCCAGCGCTTGGGATAATAGGTAAGGAACTCGGTGCCGTTACCGCGAATCAGCCACAACTACTGATCAGCATGTTATTTTTAGGTTTAGCAATGGGGCAGTTAATCTGTGGGCCTTTGTCCGATTCTCTAGGTCGTCGTCCTATTTTATTTTGTGGCTTTACGATCTACTTAGTCGGCACTGTGGTTTGCTATAAGGCGGACAGCCTAGAAATGCTCATGTTAGGTCGCTTTATCCAAGGCTTGGGCGTTGCTGGACCTTATATCTCAGCCATCTCGTTAGTACGTGATTTGTATCACGGCGCTCAAATGGCTCGCATCATGTCGTTGGTGATGATGATTTTTGTTTTGGTTCCCGCCATTGCACCAACACTTGGTCAAGCCATCATGTTTGTTTCAGACTGGCGTGGTATTTTTGAACTCTATTTGGCTTATGCTGCTGTTTTAATGGTTTGGATTGGCTTTCGTTTAAAAGAAACCCTGCCAAAGCCCAATCGAATTCCGTTTTCCAAGAAAGGCTTCGTAGAAGGGTTTAAAGAAGTTGTCACAAACCGCATAACCGCGAGCTATACAATTTGCATGGGATTATTTTTCGGTAGTTTCATTGGCTACTTGAATTCTTCACAACAAATTTTTCAGGTGCAATTTAAGACGGGGAATTTATTCGCACTTTACTTTGGTTTGTTGGCTTTGGTACTTGGCTTTTCTTCACTAATTAATTCACGCATCGTGGAAAAACACGGAGCCAAATACATTGCCTTTCGTGCTATTTGCGTCGTTGTTATCGCCTCGATTGCATTCTTTGCCCTACATGCTTTTGTAACGATCAGCTTATGGATGTTCTTGGTATATGCGTCGGTTTTGTTCTTCTGCTTTGGCTTGTTGTTCGGTAACGTCAACTCCCTTGCAATGGAACCAATGGGTCACGTAGCAGGCATTGCCTCTGCGGTTATTGGCTCGGTATCGGCAATCATGTCGATGGGAATTGGCACCATCATAGGTCAAATGTACAACAATACTCTAATGCCCATTTCAGGCGGCTTTGTGATCATGGGATCACTAGCAATATGCATCATGTATTGGGCTGAAAAAGGCCGTGTTGAAGAAGTAACGGAAGAAGAAAGCGTTGTTGCTTAACAACAAAACTCGACCTAGTTGAGTTCGAATAAAAAGCCAAATAGTTTTTCTATTTGGCTTTTTTTGTACTGCTTGAATCAACTAACAGAGCATCAAGCTGACTTTCTAGATCTGTCTTAGTCATCACTGCTTGTTTCATCAGTGCCGGCGTTAAAAGAGCCTCTTTACTAACCGCTTTCAACGTAAAAAAATTCATTGGCGATACTGAAAACTCAGCAATCCACGCTGACAAAATAGATTCTAAAACAGCTTCAAAGTCAGCAAACAAAACAAATGTCGATGGAAGCATCTTATGTTGTTCACCAAGCAAAATACGGTACACAGCAAGGCGTTCCGCTTTATTAACCCAGGCTTCCCAAAGCAAGATCCAGCCAGCAATTAGCGATAGCCCTTTTTTCGATTGCAGATGCATCAACGTTTTTTGCATCTCATCTTGCGCTTGCTCTGTTAATGAGATTAACACCATTTCCCACAGCACCAGCTTAGTTGGAAAATTACTGTAAACAGTCGGCTTAGACACACCAGCTGTTACTACCACCTGATCAATACTGGTACTTTGATAACCTTGCTTCGTAAATAAACCACCCGCTGCCTCTACTATGTGGGCTTTCTTACTGGGTCTTCCTCTTGCCATTACTGCCTCTTAACAAGTGTTATTTTATCTAATGGAATTCTAACCCATTGATGTAACGTTGCTTTCTATATTTGAAAAAGCGACATTGGTAGATAATAGCAAATTAAGATTATGAAAGGGACGCTACCTTTTTTTCTTCTGCTGATACATAGCAGCATCGGCACATTGAATCATCTCTTCAATCGATTTGTCAGTGTCATGCGGGAAATGGGTAACACCTGCACTGTATTGAATCCTATAAGGCTTTTTCAAACTGTCATTCACTTCATCTACACACACCGCAAAGCGCTCTAAAAACACAGCAATCTCTTCGGCCGTACGGTCACTCAACATAGCAACAAATTCATCCCCACCTAAGCGCCCAATCACATCATATTCACTAAATGACTCAAGCATTATCTGAGCAAACTTAGCCAAAACAAAATCACCTTCATGATGACCATAATCATCATTTATCGCTTTAAATTTATTAAGATCAAAGACGACAAAAAACATTGTTTTTTTATCGCGCTGACACGCTTTAAGCATCTGGTTGACCATAGTCATAAAGCCACGTCGATTAGATATCAGTGTCAGTTCGTCCAAGGTCGCAAGCTGAATCGATTGAATTTCCTGCTCAATGATCGTGCCTAAGTCTTTCAGTAATAACTGATCTTCTTCATCAAATACCCTTGGCTTGCTATCTATGATACACAAAGTACCGATATTAATTCCTTGACGAAGTTTCAAAGGGTAGCCTGCATAAAAACGAATATTCGGCGCATCGGTAACAAGCGGGTTATCAAAAAATCGTTCGTCAATTGACGCATCGGTAATGATAAACAAACCATCCTGATGAATAGCATGGCCACAAAACGAAACATCTCGCTGTGTTTCACTCGCCTCAAGCCCTTGTCGTGATTTAAACCATTGACGGCTTTCATCTATCAGACTAATCAACGAGATAGATACACTAAACATTCGCTTAGCCATCCGAGTGATGCGATCAAATCGTTCTTCGTGAGAGGTATCAAGAATTCGCAACGCTCTTAATGCATGCAATCGTTCAGCTTCATTTTTTGGGATGTCAGGTTTAATCATAAAAGTCCTACTACAAAGAAATTAGCTTACTCAAATTGTAGCAGTAAATTGAACATTAACCCGTTACTTACCAATCACTCAGAACAATCAATAAAGCGCAGAAATTCCATCAAAAATGTAAAAGCACAACTTAGCCAAAAAAATACACTTGACGACTAATCAATGCTGCATTAAATTAACTAAACGGTATAGTTAATTTAATAGAGAAAAAATAGCAATTTTAGGAGCAAGTCATGCAAAGCGAGAACGGTTTCTACGGGCAATACGGCGGTAGCTATATTCCTGAAATTCTTTATTCGAGCCAACAGCAAATTTTACATGCGTTCGAAGAAGCCAAAAACGATCCTGAGTTTCTCGCTGAGCTAAACCAACAATGGCAGCAGTTTTCTGGCCGCCCTACTCCTCTTACGTTTTGTGCGAACTTGACCGAACACTTTGGTGGCGCACAAATTTATCTGAAGCGCGAAGACTTAAATCACAGTGGCGCACACAAGATGAACAACGTAATTGGCCAAGGGTTATTGGTCAAACGTATGGGCAAAAAGCGCGTTATTGCCGAAACAGGTGCGGGTCAGCATGGTATTGCTACGGCGCTTGTTGCAGCGCGTTTAGGACTGGAATGTACCATTTACATGGGCGCGAAAGACATTGAACGCCAATACCCGAACGTATTCTGGATGAAACAGCTTGGCGCAACCGTTGTGCCTGTTACCACTGGCGCACAAACTTTACGTGATGCCTTAGACGAGGCCCTTCGTGACTGGTCTTCTAGCCACGAAGAAAGCCACTACCTAATCGGCACCTCTTGTGGTTGCGCGCCTTTTCCTGAAATGGTGGCCTACTTTCAATCTGTTATTGGCAATGAAGTACGAGAACAAAGCGTTGCACAATTCGGTCAATTTCCAGATCGCTTATACGCTTGTGTTGGTGGTGGTTCGAACGCTTGCGGTTTATTCCTACCTTTCCTTGATGACAAAGAAGTGGAAATGGTCGGCGTTGAAGCTGGCGGCAAAGGTTTAGAGCTTGGCGAACACTCTATTCGCTTATCTCATAATCTTGGACAGCCAGGTATCGCCCAAGGCTTTGCAACTATGTTCCTGCAAGATGATGCAGGACAACTACAAGAAACCCACTCTATTGCAGCTGGCTTAGACTATGTTGGCGTTTCGCCTATCATTGCCCATTTGGCCGAAACGGGTCGCATTAACATGACCTATGCCATGGACGATGACGTGATTGCCGCTTGCACCTTATTACTGAAAAAAGAAGGCATAATCCCTGCGCTAGAATCTTCCCATGCTTTAGCGGGTGCCTTTAAAGACGCGCCAAACTTGCCGAAAGATTCAAAGATCGTCATCAACCTTTCTGGTCGTGGCGACAAAGACATCTTTAACGTAGCGAAAGCCGTGCAGGACGAAACCTTCCCACAGTTTTTAACCGATTACCTTGCGGCTTATCCAACTAATCACGCCGACAATGAGGAGCAAAACGCATGAGCCAGTTAGCCACCTTTATTGCAGAAAAACGCCAGCAAAAGCCGATTTTGTCCATGACCCATGTAGTTTATGGCTACCCAAGTGTAGAAGAAAGCTTGAGCTGGATGGAAAGGTTAATGCAGGAAGGCGTCGATTTTATCGAGGTGCAATTTCCTTTTTCCGACCCTGTCGCCGATGGCCCAAGTATCGTTGCGGCTTGTCATAAAGCATTAGAGCAAGATTTAAATGTAGAAACCTGCTTATCTCAACTAGGCAAGCTCGCGAAAAACTTCCCTGACAGCCGCATCGTGTTAATGAGCTATCTAAACCCAATGTATCGCTTTGGTTTAGACAAACTCGCCAAGCGTGCGGCTGAAGAAAATATTCTAGGCTTGATCCTTCCAGACTTGCCGATTGAACAAGCAGCGACCTATCAAGCGGCTTGTAAAACCAGCGGTATCGATCCAGTTTGGTTGGTGACACCAGTGACGCCACCAGATCGCTTAGCCATGTTAGCCAGTCAAGCCAGCGGTTTCTTATATTGCGTGGCGCGCTCTGGTGTTACAGGCCATTCTGTCCATGAAGGAAAAGCCAAGCAGACCTCACTTGATGAGTATTTGGCGCAAATAAAACAACACGCCAGCGCACCAATGGGCGTCGGTTTTGGCCTGCGTGAACGCGCTCAGATAGAGCAACTGATTGGCAAAGCTGACATCGCTATTCTTGGTTCAGCATTATTGGATGCATACAACAAAGGTGGTCAAGAAGCTGGTATTAAGCTAATCCGAGACTTGTTTTAAAATTAGATAAAAAACTCAATTACCAAAAATTGCTCCCTCTTATCTTATAAAAAGGGGGGCGATTTTGTTGTCTCGAAGGCTTGGCTATCTAATCTCAGCAATCGTTTGTAATGCGCTGATAACCTCTCTTATTTCAGGTCGGTTCTCTACTGACTGATGATAAATAATGTACCAAGTACAAGGGGCTGAATAAGCTGCATTTTTTAAGGTTGTGATATTTTCGAAAGCTGAGTTTTTAGCTGCCCAAGCGGATAAAAACGTTACATATTGTTGATTCATAGATAGAATTTTTAATATTAATGAAACAGAGTCTGCTTCCCTGATAGTCTTAGGACTGCAATTATTTGGTCTGAAGATTATGTCAAACTCCATATCCGGCTGATGGGCTCGACTGTAGGTAAGGTATGGGTATTCTGCAATTTTTTCGATACTGAAATGTTTAGTAGTATTTAGAGGATGCTTATGATTAATCGTAAGCAACAGCTCATCATCAAAGATTTTTTCGCAATGAAAGTCTTTCGTATTGACTGGAGTCGTATCGATAATAAAATCCACTTCTCTTTCGAAAAGCGCATTCACAAGATTGGATGTGCTGTATCTGTTGATATCCAACTTATCAAAAGAGGTCTCAGGAAGGTATTGTAGAATGGTGTCAAAGGTGTCGTAGGCACTAACACCCCACCTAATATAGCTATCTGACCGTCCCAACATTACCGCTTCTGTTTCTACTTTACGGACAAAAGGTAACAACAACTTAGCGGCTTTCAACAGTCTCTCGCCTGATGGCAAAAGTACGAGTTTTCTCCCTCTTTTATCATAAATATTTACTGTTAATCGCTTTTCTATTTCCTGTAAACGATAAGTAGCTGCCGGTTGCGTCAACCCAAGCGCCGAGGCTGCATCTTTTAACGAACTGTGCTCATCAATCGCACATATCAGCTCATAGTGTTTTATATCTAGCATAAAAAATCTCAATAAAATGATGAAAATAAAACAGTGCACCATACTTTTTCATGATGTTTTCTTTAGCATCAAGACTGTTATGACACACTTATTCTCTCCATAAAAACCTTATTTTAAAATATATACAATCTAATCACGACATAAAAAAGCAAAAAAAATCATGAAAAAAACTTTACCTCGAAAACAAAATTAAACATAAGTAATTGAAAATTAATACATTTTATACCATTACAAAAAACTCAGCCAATTTAAATATAAAAAAATGATGACTTATTCAATCACAACTTTATTTTTTTTCCTCTAAATATTATTTAGGCTAATAGGACACACTAAATAGCAGAGACGATTGAGATGAACAGAAACTTACGAATTAGGCCTTATACATTTTACCCCTCACTTACTATTTTAGGAGTTCTAAGTTACTTAGCGCTTTTTGACAATGAAAACTTCCTAGCAATAACCTCAGTAATACATCATTGGTTGTTAGATAACTTTGGCTGGATGTACCTTCTTTCCGCTTTTTCATTGGTCATAACTTGCTTCGTGGTTTTCTTCTCTCCAATAGGCGATATGAGAATCGGAGGAAAAGAAGCAAAACCACTTTTGACAAAGTGGCAATGGGCTTCGATTACGTTATGTAGTTCTGTTGCTATAGGGTTACTCTTTTTTGCCTCATCCGAACCTATTATCGATATGACTTACCCCCCTAAATTTTTAGGGGTAGAACCACTTTCAAGAGAGTCTGCCGTCTTTGGTTTGGCCGCCGTATTTATGCATTGGTCGCTAACCACATACGCTCTCTATAGCATCCCTGCATTAGCATTCGCACTTGCTTATTATAATTTTAAACGCGACTTCAGCATTTCTTCAGCCATGTTTGTTGGCAGTAATGTTGAATTAAAAACAACAACAAAACAGTTGATTGACGCCTTTGCTCTCATTGCGTTAGTCGCAGGGATGATCACATCTTTAGGGTCTAGTATTTTAATGCTTGAAGGTGGGATCAACGCGCTTTTTGACACTAACATAGGCACCACAGCACTCGCTCTGATTGCCGCCTTAGTGATGGTGGCTTCCGCTTTGTCTGCTGCATCCGGCCTACACAAAGGAATTGCCTTCTTATCCAGCTGGAATGCGAAAGCATTTATCGTTTTCTCACTGCTCGTTTTAGTTTTTGGCCCTACTAGCTTCATCGCTCATGCAGGGCTCGACAGCCTTTCCATGTACCTTTCAAACTTTGTGAGCTGGAGCCTAGATACAGGTGTTGTTGTAGAAGATTCTTGGCCAAAAGATTGGACTGTCTTTTTCTGGGCAGCTTGGTATGCATGGGCACCAATAGTCGCAATTTTTCTTGGTAAAATCTCACGCGGCTACACTGTCAAAGAGTTCCTAATTTTCAATGTGGCAATGCCTTCCATTTTTGTACTGTTCTGGTGTTCTATTTTTGGAGGCTACTCTATTTACCTTGAGCTAACAGCCAATAATGTCTTATCTGATACGCTAAACCAAAAAGGTCCAGGTGCAATAATTTGGGAGCTAATGCAAGATCTCCCTGGTTCTATTTTCTTCATTGCATTTTTCCTAATTATGTCCTTCGTGTCTTATGTAACTGCATCAGATTCGGCTATTGATGCCATAGCTGGAACATGTGTTGAGTCCTCTAATGAACAGGGTGAGGAACCAAAATCACCACTATTTATTAAATTAGTATGGGGCGGAATCATTGCTCTATTGGCCTGCATTATGACAATCAATAGCGGTTTGGATGGTCTGAAATTGGTATCAACCATCGGTGGTTTCTTGGGAATGATTATTGCGATATGTGCGCAAATTTTCTTATTACGTTTGTGTTTTTCTAAGACTGGGAAAAATAAAGCGAAGACATGAAGGAAGGTACGAACAAGTTCTTTCCTTAATAAAATGACACCTATATGAAATTAAAGGATTTTTTATTATGAACCCTACAAACAATCAAGATCAAAATACGCAACATGAATTAGACAGCCTTGTCCAGATGATAAATATGTCTGACTACCCGCTAAATGACAAAGAGTCGGCGGCCTATAAACAAGCGGTACTTGCTTGCCAGCAACAGCTTGAAAGTGATGGCTGTGCTCACTTACCCAACTTCATTCGTGAAGATAAAATCGAGTTAATTAGAAAGCAGAGTGAAGATGTCTCCCATTTAGCCCACTATCACGAAAATAAAGTGACGCCTTATGCCACTGAAGGCAATCCAGAATTAGGCGAAAGCCATCCGGTTAACCGATACCAACAGTTTAGCAATGGTTTTGTTGCAAAAGATCTTCTACCAGAAGAAATGATCATTAAACAACTTTATCAGAATACTATTTTCCAAGAGTTTATTGCTGAATGTTTGGGTAAAGACAAGATTTATGAATATGCAGATCCCATCGCGGGCCTAGTGATTAATGCAATGCCAGAAAATACATCATTGCCTTGGCATTATGATACGAATGAATTCATTGTCAGCTTGATGACTCGTCGCCCAGAAGAAGGCGGCGAATTTCAGTATTCTCCTGGGCTTCGTCAGCCAGGTAACGAAAACTACCCAGAAGTGCAAAACATTCTCGATGGTGATCTTACTAAAGTGAAATCACTAACACTGAACACAGGCGACCTACAAATGTTTAAAGGCCGCTTCTCTATGCACCGTGTTGCATCATGCAAAGGCACTAGATTATGCGCCCTGTTTGGCTATGCCGAGAAACCAGGCATGATCGGCAAAATCAAACGTACGAAAGACGTTTATGGGCGGGTAACTGAGGCTCACATCAAGGCAGAGCAAGAAACAAGGGAAGACGGTTTAGCTGGCTAAATTCAGTCAAGTGCAAAACTTTTAATACTTTAAAACCATTACAATTCAAAAGGCATATCTCAAAAATGAGCTACTCAACTTTCGATTTTTTCAATCAAGTAATCGATAAAGACTTAGAAGACCGTGTCGCTATGTACCGACTAAATCGACTAAGAGAACAAATAATTAACTTCAAACTTGATGCCGTGGTGCTATTTGAACCAATTAATATTCGCTACGCTTGTGGTGTTCGTAACATGCAGGTGTATTCTCAACGCAACCCTGCTCGTTACTTAATTGTGCCCGCAGAAGGCCCAGTGGCTTTGTTTGAGTATCGCTCATGCGCCCATTTAACAGAAGGTGTCGTGACACTGGATGAGGTGCATCCAGCCAGTCCTATCATGCCACTACACAGCGGAGATCATTCTCATCGCCATGTACAAAGCTTTATTACTTCTCTGAAAGATATTCTGAGCCGATCTACACAAAACTTCGGACGTATTGGTATTGAATCAGCACCAACAGAATTATTAGCTGATACGATTAAAGCGGGATTTGACGTAATAGATGCTTCTCGCCCTATTGAAGTAGCTAAGTCTATTAAAAGCTTGGATGAGCTTACACTTATCGCTCGTTCGGTGACTTTAACAGAGAGAGCCATGTCTGTTCTCGAGGGTTACCTTAAGCCAGGCATTACAGAAAACGAAGCATGGGCCGTATTTAACAAAGAAGTACTCGCGACAGGTGGCGAGTATGCAGAAACTCGATTATTTGCCTCTGGTGACCGCACTAATCCATGGTTCCAAGAGTGCTCAGATAAAATCATGAATGCAGGTGAACTGGTGGCTTTTGATACCGATACAGTTGGTATTTTTGGCTACTACACTGACTTTTCGCGCACCTTCGTCATTCCAGGCAAAGAAGCCACACCGACTCAAAAGGCGCTATATCAGCTATCTAGTGAAGAACTAGAAACCAATATTGCGCTAATGAAACCAGGAATGAGTTTTAAAGAGTACTCACAAAAAGCGTGGAAAATCCCAAAAGAATACCAAAAAAACCGTTATCTGGCCGTAGTGCATGGCTGCGGGATGACGGGGGAATGGCCTATCATTTCCCACAATATGGACTGGGATGAAGTGGGTTATGACGGCATTATTCAACCCGGCATGACACTATGTGTTGAATCCTACATTGGCCGTGAATACGGTGAAGAAGGTGTTAAGTTAGAAGAGCAAGTTCTGGTTACAGAAACCGGAGTTAGAAGAATGTCATCGTACGGCTATTCAAATGAGCTTTTAAACTAACCCTATGCCGTCTCATTCAGATTTCTGACAAGCCAGCCTTACTAAAAGCTAATCAATAAATAGCGCTTGAAAAAACCAAACCGTGAATATATGATCCATATACATTTTATATATGGATCAAATCTCATGGGTATTATTAAAATCTCCGACGAACTTCACGACGACATTCGCAAAAGTTGCCATGTCATGTCGCGCTCTATCAATGCACAAGCCGAATTCTGGATGAAAATGGGGCGCTTAGCCGAACTCAACCCCAGCCTCACCTTTTCCGAGTTGATTGCCAACGAACTGGCCAGTGCAAATGCTGAAACACCACTCAAAGCGGTGAAGTAGCATGCAAGTTCATATTAAAACGCCAACAGAAATCGAATTCATGCGTGAGTCTGGCAAGTTACTGGCCAGCGTATTTCATATGCTCGATGACTTCGTCAAAGAAGGTGTATCGACTTTAGAAATCAACGATAAAGTAGAAGACTTTATTCGTAATGAACTGAACGCAAGACCCGCAAGCCTAGGGCAATACGATTACGGCTTCTCCTTGAACTCTTCAATAAACGAGGTAGTTTGTCATGGCGTTCCTAACGACAGCCATAAACTCAAAGCAAAAGATATCGTCAATCTAGATATCACACTTGAGAAAAACGGCTTTATCGCCGATTCCAGCAAAATGTATGTCATGAGCGACGCAAACCCTATTGCCAAACGCTTAGTAAAAACTACCTACGAGGCAATGTGGGCTGGGATCAAAAAAGTAAAACCTGGTGCTACCTTAGGGGATATTGGCGCAGCGATCCAAACCCTAGCAGAAAGCAAAGGTTACTCTGTTGTAAAAGAATACTGTGGTCATGGCATTGGTCGAGAAATGCATGAAGAACCACAAGTTCTGCATTACGGCAAAACCGGAACAGGAATGACACTGAAAGAAGGCATGACTTTCACCATCGAACCCATGATCAACCAAGGGAAAGCCAAGACCAAGACAAAAAAAGACGGCTGGACGGTTGTGACGGCTGATAAAAAACTCTCCGCTCAATGGGAGCACACCATCTTAGTCACAGACACGGGTTATGAAGTTCTGACCTTAAGAAACGATGAAACCAGTATCTAAAGGGGTAAAGATACTGGTTTCATCGTTTAGCCAGCCGACCTTATTAGTTAAATACAGGTTTTTGGGCTAGATCTGCGCTTTAGTACTCGCTTATTGCTTAGGCAAAAGCACAGTATCAATTACATGAATCACACCGTTGGATTGTTTAACGTCAGCAATAGTCACGTTAGCAACACGACCGTTTTCGTCTTCAAGCATAATCTTGTCGCCCATGTATGTTGCCATTAATGTACAGCCACCAATCGTCGGCACTGGGTGTTTGCCCATGTCATCATCAATCATGGTTTTAATGGCGCCAGATAGAGCATCAGCTTTTACCACGTGACAAGCCAACACCTTAGGGAAACTGCGATTAAGTCCCCAATATGAGACAATGCCGATCTGACCATTACCTCAAGACCGAATGACATGAATCAGCTTTCCTTCGCCGATACCG
>NZ_QPJQ01000005.1 GCF_003337275.1 Marinomonas foliarum
CGCACGTCCGAGTAGGAAACGGTTGGTGAAACAACCGGTTTCGTCAGGTAGACATACCCTGCGAAACAGAAATACTTGCAACTTTCAGGTCGCACGAGCAGGGAACCATTGTTTATCCGGGTAACTTTGGGGTGTTTAACTGGGGGAGTATCGCGGTCGATCCTAAACGTCAGCAAATGTTTGGTATGCCGCTTTATTTAGCGTTTACATCTACTTTAGTACCAAAAGATGGTGTTGATTTAGGTGAGGCAAATAAAGGTGAGCAGGGGTTAAATTCAAATGAAGGCGCAGACTATGCAGTTGAGTTAAAACCTTTCTTGTCACCATTGGGTGTCCCTTGTCAGCAACCACCTTGGGGTTATGTGGCTGGTGTGGATCTTAAAACGGGTAAGACGGCTTGGAAACACAAAAATGGTACCATTGAAGATATGACGCCATTCAAGTTGCCAATTGAAATGGGTATGCCCGGTATTGGTGGGCCCGTTATCACGGATGGTGGTGTTGTCTTTATGGCGGCGGCAGTAGATAACTATTTACGAGCTTATGATTTGTCTACTGGTAAAGAGTTATGGAAAGGTCGTTTACCAGCGGGTGGCCAAGCAACACCAATGACATACCTAAACAGTAAGGGTGAGCAAATGGTTGTTCAAGTAGCTGGTGGCCATGGCTCTATTGGCACCACAATTGGCGATTATGTGGTTGCTTATAAGTTGAAAAAATAATATTCAAACTGAGTTTTTCTTATAAATAGGCTGTCTTTATAGCCTTCAACAGGTCCAGTATTGAAATGCCCAGAAAGCGGGTGGTTTTAATACTGGACTTTTTATTAGCTTAATATCTCATATAGCGATATTGAATAAAAAATATTTTCATGGGTGTTTTTTGTTATAACGTTTTGTGACAACGACATTGCTAATTATTATTGGTCTCGTGGACTACTTTTTACTATCATTCGCGCCTTTCTTCCCTATGACCAAAAGTTGCAGGGTTAACTCAATCTGGAATCCTCAGACGATATGACTTCTAAATCTCCTCTGGCATTGCTGCCATTGTTACTTTTCCTTGTTCTTTTTGTTGGCAGCGGCCTTTGGTATCAGTCTGAAGGTGTGGATTTTGCCTTCTATCAGATCTCTGCTCCTGTCGCTATTTTGCCTGCGATCGCCTTGGCGATTCTATTAGGAAAAGGACACTTTAATCAGCGTATTGAAACTTTTATTCAAGGTGTGGGTGATAATACGATTATTACCATGATCTTGATTTATCTATTGGCTGGTGCCTTTGCTAATGTGGCAAAAAGCGTTGGTGGTGTTGATGCCACTGTTAACTTTGGCCTGAGCATTGTTCCTGCTTCGTTATTGTTGCCAGGCTTGTTTGTTATCACGGCATTTGTTGCTACTTCTATGGGAACGTCCATGGGAACGATTGCCGCCATCGCGCCAATAGCGATTGGGGTTGCCGAAGCTGCAGATTTACCTTTGTTGCTAACGGTAGGTACCGTCATTGGTGGTGCTATGTTTGGCGATAATTTGTCGATTATTTCCGACACTACTATTGCAGCAACACGAACTCAGGGCTGTGATATGCGTGACAAATTCCGCATGAACTTCAAAATTGCCTTGCCTGCGGCATTAGCGGCTTTGGTGTGGTTGTTTTTCCAGAGTGGCGAAGCGCAAATTGCTGATGTTCAAGATTACGAGCTGATTCGTGTCCTGCCTTATGTGGCTGTCTTAGGCTTGGCTGTGGCTGGTGTTAACGTTATGTTGGTGCTGTTCAGCGGTATTATTTTAGCAGGTGTGATTGGTTTGACCATGCAACCTGATTATTCTGTCGCTTCTTGGTCGGCAGATATTTATGCTGGTTACACTGGCATGCAGGAAATTTTGATTCTTTCCTTGTTGATTGGTGGTCTTGCTGCGTTAATGAAATCGCAAGGCGGCTTGGCTTGGTTGGTTAGTGCGATTGAACGTATTAGCCGTGCTTTAGGTGCGAAAGCGGGCTCTACTCGTGCTGGTGAACTGAGCATCAGTGCCGCTGTTGCATTGACTAATTTATGTACCGCTAATAATACAGTGTCTATTTTAATTAATGGTTCTGTCGCAAAAGACATTGCTGAGCGCTACAATGTTGATCCGAAACGCAGTGCTAGCTTGTTGGATATTTTTTCTTGTGTAGTGCAAGGTATCTTGCCCTACGGTGCACAAATCCTATTAGCTTCCTCTTTAGCAAAGGTGTCACCATTTGAGCTTATTGGTTATGTCCAATACAGTTGGTTATTGGCCGTTGCTGCTTTGATTTCTATCTTTATTGGCTGGCCAAAAGGCGCAAAAGCAAATAACGCTTAGTAACAAGCAATAGGTTTTATAAAGCCTGCGTACTTAGTGGTTATTCACTCAGTAGGCGGGCTTTTTTGTGTCTTAAATTTAGCATCGGGTATCGTATCTTTTCCGTCAAACGTCATTATTTTTTAAATAAGGAAAGCTCTTGAAACATGGATCTCATCTGAAAGCTGAAATGATATTAGTCTTCGTCACTATTTTGGCGGGTTTTGGTTGGATATTTTCAAAAGAAGCCATAGCAGGGATGCCGCCGCAGTTTTTTATGGGAGTGCGCTTTATTGTTGCTGGTTTTGTTCTGTATCTTGTTGGACTGAAATATTTCCAAGGGCTGAACTGGCAGGGTGTTAAGCGGGCCGGATTGGTTGGCTTGGTAATGGGGGTCACCATGATGTTTTGGGTGAAAGGATTGGATCAAGGTTCTAACTTGGGTGTTGGGGCATTTATCGCTAGCCTTGGTGTTGTTTTGGTACCTTTGATTGCTCGTTTTATGTTTGGCGCGAGACCGCCTTTGAGTATTTGGCTTGCTTTGCCTGTGGCTGTTTTAGGATTGGGCTTTTTGGCGTTGGATAATGGTTTGGATTTTGAATTCGCTCATGTGTACTTTTTCTGCTCGGCATTGGGTATGGCGTTTCAGCTGAATTTATTATCCCGGTTTTCTATGCGGATGCATGTTTTGGTATTAACGACGATCCAGCTGTCTGTTGCGGGTTGTGTCTTACTGCTTCTATCGCTGCTCACTGAAACGCTTCCACATAGTATTAGTATTGAGGTGGCCGGTTGGTTTCTAGCAAGTACCTTGATCGCTAGTAGTCTGAGGTTTTTGTTACAAACTTATGGGATGAGTTTAACGCCAGTAAGCCATGCAGCAGTTATTATGAATTTGGAGCCTGTTTGGACTGCCATTTTTGCTGTGTTTTGGTTTAGTGAGTCGATGTCTGGTGGTCAGGTGTTGGGCTGTTTCTTAATCTTTATCGCGATGTTGATTAGTCGTTGGCCTCAAATTAGGTCCATATTTAAACCGTCTAAGTATTCATAATGGAGGCTTTAAGGCATTGTGTGAATATTCAATCTGGCAGAATAGTGTCTAAAGTTTGCTGATAGATTAGTTGTGTTTCTTCGTTAAAAGGTCTGCTTTGTGAGTCCCATCGAGCGAGCAAACCTTCTGTAAGCGTCACTAGTATTTCAATACGTGCGATGATTTCTCTTTCTTCCATTTTCGGGTAGTGAGATTGGAGAATCTTTACTGCGCGGCCTTGTAACCGGCGATTAGATTCCATATAAATTCTTTCAATAACAGAGTTGCGTGAGGCTTCTGCTTGGATTTCATAGTGCATCACCCTCATGTTATGAGTATCTTGATTTTCTTCAGAGAAATGTCGATTTAACCAATCTTTCTTATCTAAAAAAGAGGCCATAAACTGTAATCTTTTTTCGGTAAGCTGATCGACTAATGCGCAGATGATGTCATCTTTATGTGCAAAGTATCGATAAATTTGGCCGACGCTCAATCCAGCTGTTTTGGCAATTTCGCTCATGCTGGCTTTATGAAAGCCTTTAGCGAGGGCGTGTCGTTCAGTGGCATCAATAATGCATTGTTTTCGCTGATCGTTGTGGCGTGGTGGCTTAATAGATCTCATTTATTTGCACGTTTTGTCATATATCAGGTACATTTCTTGTATTATAGTGCTAGTGAATGGTCATTCTCAATATTTCGAAAGGAAGTTTCCTCAATGTTGTCTAAATCTAAGTATGCTTTAAGCGTGTTAGTCGTTTTTTTGTTGGCTGGTTGTCAAGAAGAGGCTGCTAAGTCTGATTCTGCTAAAGCGCCTGCTCCGAAAGTTCAAGTTGGAGTTGTTACTATTGAAGCCCAAAAAACGGATCTAATCGCTGAGTTACCCGGACGCACTACATCAAGCTTGGTGGCAGAAATACGTCCACAGGTTGGTGGGATTGTAAAGAAACGTTTTTTTGAAGAAGGGCAAAACGTTAAGACAGGCGACTTGCTATACGAATTGGATGACTCCACTTATGTCTCTTCTTATACACAAGCTCAAGCGGATTTAGAGTCTGCGAATGCAAGTCTCAAATCAGCGCAATTAAAACAAGAGCGTTACAGCGAGTTGCGTAAGCAAAACAATGTTTCTCAGCAAGATTTAGATGATGCCCAAGTTGCTTACCTAGAAGCTAGAGCGAAGCAAAAAGGTTCTGAGGCCGCATTAGAAAATGCTCAAATTAACTTGGGTTACACCGAAATTAAGTCACCTATTGATGGTCGAATCGGTATCTCTCGTGTCACTGTGGGCGCCTTAGTGACTGCTAGCCAAGCAGCTGTGATGACAACGGTTCGTTCATTGGATCCTATTTTTGTTGATTTATCTCAAACCAGTTTAGACCAGCTGCAGCAGCGTACATTCCTAGCTCAAGATGGTGTTGAACGTGGCTCAAATAAAGTGTCTTTGATTCTAGAAGATGGTACTGAATACCAATATAAAGGTAGCTTGAAGGCCAGAGAAATAAGTGTTGATGAGTCAACTGGCAGTGTGACCTTGCGAGCTGAATTTCCAAATCCAGATAACCTTTTATTGCCTGGCATGTTTGTCCGCGGCTTGATCCACGAGTTAACGCATAACTCCGCGATCCTAGTGCCTCAGCAAGCAGTGTCTCGTGATGTGAAAGGTAATCCAGTTGCTTTGGTTGTGAATGATAATAATGTGGTTGAAAGCCGTATTCTAAAAGTTGAACGCACTCTGGCAAACCAATGGTTGGTGCTGTCTGGTATTAAATCGGGCGAGAAAGTGATTGTTGAAGGTTCAATGAAGGTCAAGTCTGGCGATGAGGTCACGACGGTTGCAATGAAACGAGACAGTGAAACTGGTGTTATCGTCGATGCCAATGCTTCTTCGACTCAAGGGAATTAATCTATGTTAGCTCACTTTTTTATCAATCGTCCGGTGTTCGCGTGGGTTATTTCCATTGCTATCATGTTGGCGGGGCTTGGCTCAATAACGGCCTTGCCAATATCTCAATACCCAAATGTGGCACCACCTACGATTAGTATTTCAGCGACCTATTCTGGTGCGTCAGCTGAAACGGTTGAGAACAGTGTTACTCAGGTCCTAGAGCAGCAACTGACTGGTCTTGATGGTTTGTTGTACTTTTCGTCATCTAGTAGTTCTAGTGGCCGTGCGAGTATCAACGTCACTTTTGAGCAAGGTACGGATGCCGATATCGCTCAAGTACAAGTGCAAAATAAGATCCAGCAAATTACGTCTAATTTGCCAACGTCTGTTCAGCAAAACGGTGTGGCTGTTCGCAAGGCTAACTCTGACTTTTTGATGGTAGCGGCTGTTTATGATGAGACAGATAGAGATACGGCCAATGATATTTCAGACTTTTTAGTGTCAAGTATTCAGGATCCTGTTTCTCGTGTTGATGGTGTTGGTAGTATCCAAGTTTTTGGTGCTGCCTATGCAATGCGTGTTTGGTTGGATCCACTTAAACTGGCGTCTTATAAGCTGATGCCTTCTGATATTTCGGCGGCGATTAATGCGCAAAACACTCAGGTCGCTGCAGGTAGTCTCGGAGCTTACCCAATCATTAAAGGCCAAGAGCTGAATGTCACAGTAACGGCTCAATCTAAATTACAAACGGCAGAGCAGTTTAAAGACATCATACTTACTTATGATGATAGTGGTGCGACGGTCCGTTTGAGTGATGTTGCGAGAGTTGAGCTTGGTAGTGAGTCTTATGGCTATATCCCTCGTTTGAATAAACACCCTGCCTCTGGTTTAGCTGTGATGCTGGCGCCGGGCGCAAATGCTTTATCTACGTCAGAAGCGGTTAAAAAGACGTTAAATGATTTATCCAACAGCTTGCCAGAAGGGTATAAGTTTTCTTTCCCTGTCGATAATACTGACTTTATTAAAATATCCATCGAGGAAGTGGTTAAAACTCTGTTTGAAGCCATTGCTTTGGTAATTATTGTCATGTTTATCTTCTTACAGAACTGGCGTGCGACGCTGATTCCTGCAATCGCAGTACCTGTTGTACTTTTGGGTACATTTGGTGTGTTAGAGGTGTTTGGTTTTTCCATTAATACGTTAACCATGTTCGGTGTTGTACTCTCTATCGGTTTGCTAGTCGATGACGCCATCGTGGTGGTTGAGAACGTTGAGCGAGTCATGGAAGAGGAGAAGCTCTCTCCCAAAGAGGCGACGATCAAGTCCATGAAGGAAATTACCAGTGCCCTAATTGGTATTGCAGTTGTGTTGTCTGCGGTATTCTTACCGATGGCATTCTTTAGTGGTTCTACGGGTGTTATTTATAGACAGTTTTCGATCACTATAGTAGCAGCCATGGTTCTATCTGTGATTGTAGCGCTAACCTTAACGCCAGCCTTGTGTGCGACTCTATTAAAACCAAAGGATCACGCGAATGAGAAGAAGGGACTCGGTGGTTGGTTTAATCGAAACTTTGATAGTGCAACAGGCAGATATTTTAATGGTGTTAGCCGTATTATTAAAAAGCCTATTCGCTGGATGCTGGTATACGGAATAATCGTTGCTGGTTTAAGTGGTTTGATGCTGAATTTACCATCTGGTTTCTTGCCAACAGAGGACCAAGGTCGAGTTATGGTCATGGTGTCGTTGCCTGAAGGCGCCTCTATGTCTCGTACTGATAAGGTTATGCAAGAGGTGGAAACTTACTTCCTCGAGGCAGAGAAAGATAATGTTAATGACATTTTTACTATCTCTGGCTTTAACTTTATGGGAAGTGGTCAAAATGCAGGTATGGCATTTATTGCATTAAAAGATTGGAGTGAGCGAGTTGGCCCTGCAAATAGCGCAAGTGCAATTGTTGGGCGTTCTTACGGTGCTTTTGCTGGAATACGCGACGCACAAATTTTCTCTCTAATCCCGCCTTCAATCCAAGGTTTGGGTCAAAGTAGTGGCTTTACTTTCCAGCTTCAAGCGACAGGTAATACTGACCGTGAAACCTTGTTAGAAATGCGGAATAACTTGCTTGGTGATGCCAATGCAAGCCCATTATTGACAGGTGTTCGTTTGGGGTCTCAGTCTGAAGGGCCGCAGCTGTATATCGATATAGACCAAGAAAAGGCGTCAGCGCTTGGCTTGTCTTTATCTGACATAAGTTCGACCTTGAGCAGTGCGTGGGCTGGACGTTATATCAATGACTTTATCGACCGTGGACGTGTTAAGACTGTTTATATGCAAGGTGAAGCGGAATACCGCTCTTCCCCAGAAGATTTACAGCATTGGTACGTTCGAGGTGGTGACAATACGATGACGCCATTCTCTGCTTTTGCTAAAAGTGAGTGGACATATGGACCGAAGAGTTTATCTCGTTTTAACGGTTTGGCATCGTATGAAATTCAAGGCTCAGGTTCGCCTGGCGTGAGTTCTGGTGAGTCTATGGATGAATTGCAGCGTATTACAAGCAATTTACCTGGTGTAACTGGTTCTTGGAGTGGCTTGTCTTATCAAGAGCGCTTGTCTAGTGGCCAAACGCAAATGTTGTACGCCATTTCGATTTTGGTTGTATTCCTATGTCTTGCTGCTTTGTACGAGAGCTGGACTGTGCCTTTCTCAGTGATCATGGTTATTCCTCTTGGGGTAATAGGTTCTGCTGCTGCGGCGCATTTGCGCGGGCTAGAAAATGATGTGTATTTTCAGGTCGCTTTATTAACCACCATAGGTTTGTCGTCTAAAAATGCGATCTTGATTGTTGAGTTTGCGGAAGCGGCCTATCGACGAGGTCTTGGGGTGTGGGATGCTGCAGCTCAAGCTGCTCGTTTGCGCTTACGCCCTATTATCATGACGTCGTTGGCATTTATGGTGGGAACCTTGCCATTAGCACTTTCTTCTGGCGCTGGTGCAAATAGCCGAATCTCTATTGGCTCAGGCATAGTTGGCGGTACCTTAACGGCAACCGTGCTGGCTATTTTCTTTGTGCCTTTATTCTTTGTGGTTGTACGTCGGATTTTTCCAAAACGTCCAGATGGATTATCGACTCAAGAAAACATAGAGTAATTAGGCGTAGCTAAAAAGCAGAATCTTATGAGTATAAAAAAGGAGCCGGCTTAGGCTCCTTTTTTGTGCAATAAACTGTTTACTGAAGAGAGTTAAAGTAAGCGTTTGCGAATATTTACTACAACAATTTCAGCCAATATTACGATGACAAAGATAGCCAAAAGAGACATAGCCACTCTATCCCATTGAAATAAGTTCATTGAATCATCCAGTACCACGCCGATACCGCCTGCACCGACTAACCCTAGAACGGCAGATTCTCGGACATTAATATCCCAGCGAAATAGTACGATACTAAAGAAGGCGGGTAATACTTGCGGCCAGTAACCCTTAAGTAAAATAGACATCCAAGAAGCGCCAGTGGCTTTTAATGCTTCGATAGATCCCATATTTACTTCTTCGATGGCTTCGCCAAGTAACTTGCCGACAAAGCCGATAGAGCGAAAGGCAATGGCTAAAACGCCAGCAATAACGCCCGGGCCGAAGATAGAGACAAAAAGCAGAGCCCAAACTAATGAATTAACTGATCGAGAAGACACTAGAAAAAACCGAGATATCCAGTGACACCAGGCTGAATTAACAATGTTACTGGCATTCATCAAGGCTAATGGGATAGCGAAAATCAATGTGATGAGCGTGCCTAGCGTAGCGATATTGAGTGTCTCTATCATGGCGTCATGAACAGCGACCGGGTAGTAAGCAAAGTCTATTGGCCACATACGGCTGAACATGTCCGCCATTTGTTCTGGTGCATCTAATAAAAATTCTGGGATAACCTCAACTGACTGAATGGACTGTACAAAGGCAATAACGAGAACCAAATATACGGCATAGCGTGAGAGCTTTTGCTTAAGCGTGAAGCGTTGCCAGTGATGGTCTATTGTGTTCATAAAATTAGCTCCTAGGTCAAACTAGCGGAAAATGCGTCGAACAATGTTGGAGAGGAATTCACCAAACATGATAAGAGCAATAATGACGATAAGGATGGCCGCGACAAAGTCATAGTCGAAACGCTGGAAGGCAGAGAAAAGTGTGCCGCCTAAGCCGCCAGCGCCGACAATTCCCACCATGGTTGAGTTACGTAAGTTAGAGTCGAGTTGATAGGTGGAGAAACCTATAAAACGCGAAAACACTTGCGGCATAACAGAAAATAAAATGATGCTAGTAAAGCCTGCACCGGTAGCTCGAATGGCTTCTACTTGTTTAAGTGATATTTCTTCAATGGCCTCTGCAAATAGCTTGGCAATAAAGCCAATTGAAGCGACTATAAGAGTAAGAATCCCTGCCAAAGCTCCGAACCCCACGCTCTTAACAAATAAGATAGCAATGATCACCGGATGAAAGGTACGACAAAGTGCGATAAGAGTTCGCACCGGTGTGCTAATCCAGCTCGGCATCATATTACGAGCTGCAAATAGCCCTAAAAATAATGAAATGAAAATACCGCAAATACTGGAAATGATGGCAATTTCGAGGCTCTCTATCAGTCCGCTCATTAGCAATGACCAGCGGCTAAAGTTAGGTGGAATCATACGCCCTAATAGGTCGCTAGCATGGCCTAAGCCGTCGCTAAAGCGTTCCCAACTTAAGCCCATAGCGTTAAAAGAGTACAACACATAACAAATAACCAGCAGCCAAGTTGCGGTGACAAACCAATTTTGTTTAAAAGGATTGTCTCTATTTTTGGGAGTGTTTATACCAGCCATGATTCACCTCCATAAATTTGTTTTAGGTGTTCATCAGTAATCCCTTCCGGAGGTCCGTCGTAAACCACAACGCCGTTGCTCATCCCAATCATGCGCTTGGCAAAACGGCTGGCCAGTTTTACATCATGAATATTGACCAGAGCGGGGATGTTTTTTTCTGCTGAGAAGCGCTCTAGCAGCTCCATGATTTCCACCGCTGTTTTTGGATCGAGAGAAGAGGTTGGCTCATCAGCTAAGAGGATTTTAGGGTTTTGCATCACGGCTCTGGCGATGCCAACGCGCTGACGTTGGCCACCAGACAAGCTATCAGCACGTTTGCTTGCATGTTCGGTTAAGCCAACAGCGTCTAATAATTCAAAGGCCGTATTAATGTCTTCTTGGCTGAATTTTCTTCTCCAAGCGTGCCAAGCCGACATATAACCCAGACGACCTGTTAGAACATTTTCAATGACGGTTAAACGTTCAACAAGGTTGTATTCTTGGAACACCATGCCGACTTGACGACGAAGTTTACGTAGTTGGGCCCCTTTGGCTAAACACAAATCAGCCTCATCAAATAAAATTTGTCCATCTGTTGGATCAATTAAGCGGTTGATGCAGCGTAGTAGTGTACTTTTTCCTGTCCCAGAAGGTCCTATGATGGCAATGATGCCTGGTTCTGTGATGGTAATATCTATCCCTTTTAAAATGGGATTTCCTACAGTGTATTCTTTTTTTAAGTTTCGAATTTCTAGAAAGTTTGAACGCTCAGCTGTGTTTTGAGTAACAGACATGATGATTTCCTACAGGCGAAGAGGTCCAATAGCTTGATTTCTCAGGCTATTGGAGTCCTTTTAAATAAGTCTTTTAAATTACGTTAAACGATAAGAAACAACCGTTTATTGGCTTTTACTAGCGGCTTCTTTTTTGCGTTTATCAGCAGCGGCTTTCGCAGCATCTGCTTCAGCGAGTTGCTTAAGTCCTGCTTTGGTATAAGCCGTACCAGATGAATGAGCAATGTCACGGATAACTTGCCAATCTTCTTTGTAGGTTACAGGGAAGAAGCGGTCAGCTCCGCCAAAGGTTTTTTGCATTTCTGGTGGAAAGCGGAAAGTGAAGAAGGCTTTTTTGATTTTCTCAACCAGCTCAGGGTTGAGATCATAAGCGTAACCGAAGGATGACGTCGGGAAACGAGGGCTAGTATAAATGATACGGAAATCATCTTTACTCACGCGTTTTGCATCAACCATACGTTTGAACACGTCTGAGGCGACAGGTGCGGCATCATAGTCTCCAGATAATACACCCATAACAGACTGATCATGTTTGCCAGAATATTTTACTTCATAGTCTTTATCTGGGGTTAGCCCTAATGCAGGGAAGATGGCGCGAGGCGCTAAGTTACCAGAGTTTGATGACGCAGAAGTATGAGCAACCACTTTGCCTTTTAAATCTGTCATTTTCATCATGTTGCTGTCTTTGCGAACGATGGTGATCAGATTATAACCTTGGAAAGATTCCTCTGTGCCTTTGACGGCGATTGGTACCAAGCCTCCTAGGTTTACAGCGTAGCCAGTTGGGCCAGTAGAAAAGCCGGCTATGTGTAGTCTGCCAGAGCGTAACGCTTCGACTTCGGCTGCATTGGAATGAACTGTGTAATACACCACTTTTTTACCAGTCACTTCACTGAGGTATTTTTGGAAATCACTGAATGCGTCTTTGTAAACCGCAGGATCTTCCACAGGAGTGTAGGTGAATACTAAGGTGCTTGGATCTCGCCACTGGCTTGAATCTTTTGGTAGATCGGCAACAAGGTCGTAGTTTTCGTCGCAGAATTTATCGTCTAGAACGCCACGGTAGCTGCAATCATCGGCTAGGGCGGTGCTGGCACCTAATAGTAAAGAGCTAGAGAGCACTAAACCTGTTAATAATTTAATAGGCATTTTTGTTTTCCTCGTGATGTATTTTTTATTGTTATCACCGGTCGGGAGGTTCCGTTGTCGGAGATGAGTTAATCCTTCACACATGAAGGATTAACTCAGATAGAGCAAGGCTAATGCCAATAGTTTTAAATCCTTTTAAAACAGTGGTTTATGAATTTTATTTAGGTGAGAATAGGATCTTTGGGACGCTTTAGTCTCATTGAAAAATGCCAAATGGGTCATTCCTGTCCTTCGTCTTCCAGTATTTTAAACTGCTGTTTTTCTAGTTGGTGTTTCTTCATTTTACGGTAGAGAGTTTTACGAGACATGTCTAATAGCTCTGCAGCTTCATTTAATAAACCGTTTGTGGCTCTGAGCCCTTCTTCTATTATGTGGCGTTCGAATTGATCCATACGTTCTTCATAGCTGCCATTTATGTCTTCATCGCGTTTAATCGATGCGAGGGAGGTCTCGCTTATCCCTAGTACAAACCTATCCGCTGAGTTTTTTAATTCACGGACATTGCCTGGCCACTGGTGTTGAATTAAATAATCCAGGTAGGCTGGTGTGATGCTTGGTAGCTCTCTGGAAAAATGATCTGCCGCTTTGCGGGCATAGTGATGAAATAACGGTAAAATGTCTTCTGGTCTGTCCCTAAGTGGTGGAATGGTCAGACTGGCAACATTGAGACGGTAAAATAAGTCTTTACGAAATTTTCCTTCATCACCCAGTTGGGCAAGGTTGTCTTTACTGGCCGCAATAACCGTGAGTTCGACCGGAATTGGCATGGTGCTGCCGACTCGCTCAATGGTACGTTCTTGTAATACACGCAGTAGTTTTATTTGAACTGGTAGCGGCATGGTTTCTATTTCATCCAGAAACAGTGTTCCGCCATTGGCTGCTTCAATTTTGCCGATATGGCGCTTATTAGCTCCTGTGAACGAGCCTGCTTCATGCCCAAAAAGCTCGCTTTCAATCAGGCTTTCGCTGATGCCGCCACAGTTAATCGCAATGAATCGTCCATTGTTACGAAGGCTGAACTGGTGAAGAGCTCTGGCGACCACGTCTTTGCCGCAGCCTGTTTCACCATAGATAATAGTGTCAATGTTTGCCTGCGCCAGAGAGGATATATGTTGGCGAATATTCTTGATTGCCGCAGACTCGCCAATAATAAAGGCTGCTAAGCCTGTTTGTTGAGCGAGATTTTGTTTTAGTTTCCGGTTTTCTAGCACTAAATGTCTTTTTTCTGCAGCACGTTGCAGCTTGCTTATCAGTTGGGCTGGTTGTAATGGTTTTTCAAGAAAGTCGTAAGCGCCTTCTTTCATCGCTTCTATAGCCATTGGGATGTCGCCATGACCGCTCATGAGCAAGACTGGCAATTCATTGTCTAGTTGTTGAAGGCGAGTCAGTAAACTCATGCCGTCCATTTGGGGCATTCTGACATCGCTAAGCACGACCGCGGCGCTATTTTTATCAAGTAGATTAATGGCTTTATCTGCTCTGTAATAGCTTTCTATCAGGAAGCCTTCAAGCTCGAGCATTTCGGTTAATGCTTCGATGATGGTTTGATCATCGTCGATAATGATTATTTTTATTGTATTAAGCATTTATTTTTCTGCCTTTGTTAATTCCAAGGTAAATCGGCTGCCGGCTTCTGGTGTGGATGTCACTCTTATTTGGCCGCCAAAATCTTGAACTATGTTGTAACTAATAGATAAGCCTAGACCGAGCCCTTGGCCAACTTCTTTTTGAGTGAAAAATGGATCGAAAATTTGTTCCAACTGATTCCCATCTATGCCAATTCCAGTGTCACTGACATCAATCATTATCCTTTCATCTTGTTCATATACTCTGATAGAGAGCTGCTTTATTGAGGCACTTGATAGGGCGTCCACGCCATTGCTTATTAGATTCACCATGACTTGTTCTAGCCTGATTGGCTCAGCCAGAACATAGAATGACGCTGAGTTTGTTTGATAATCCAATGTGCAATGTTGGTCGATGATCTGGCTCGACATGAGCTCGATGGCGTCTTGGATGACTGTGTCTAAACAGACGGGAGTCAATTCAGTGCCTGCAACGCGAGCAAAGGCTTTAAGGTGCTTGGTTATCCGAGTGATTTTGGTAAGCAATAAGCCAATTTTGTCTAAGCTATTTCGCGCCTTTTCCACTTGATCTTTTTCCATGTGTCGCCCAGCTGTGTGTAAATGGCTGGCGATGGCG
Source organism: Marinomonas foliarum (assembly GCF_003337275.1). Classification (GTDB taxonomy): domain Bacteria; phylum Pseudomonadota; class Gammaproteobacteria; order Pseudomonadales; family Marinomonadaceae; genus Marinomonas; species Marinomonas foliarum. Next base: position 14,217 of record NZ_QPJQ01000005.1, read on the forward strand.
GTTAATGGCTGGTTGATTTCATGGGTGATACCAACGCCAAGCTGTCCTAATGCCGCGAGCTTTCCTGCTTGTACCAGCTCGTTTTGAGCCGCTTTTAGCTGCGCTTCTGCCGCAACTCTTTCTTCTATTTCTGCAGCGAGGACTTGATTGGTTTTTTCTACTTCGATGGCCGTCTTCTGGAAATATTGTAAGTCTCTAGCCATGCTGGAGACTTCATCATGTCCCACAATGCGTATTTTTGTATCCAGTTGAGAGCTTGCAATGGCGCGCATATTTCTTTGTAGTTCGATGATGCGCTGCAACACATTGCGTCGAACATAAAACCAAGAGATAGCACAAGCAATGCTTAGGCTGATGAGAGACAGTAATAGAATATCGCGAATGCTGTTGTTGATGGATTTGATAGCACCTTCAAGGGAGCCTCGAATGCTGGTGTTGGTGTAATTTGTATATTGATTGATTTGGGCTGCTAGCTGTTGGATATGCTGTTGGCTATTTTCCAGTAGAAAACTTTGTTGATAAAGCAGGTCTAACTCTTCATTTTTAAGTTGGAAAAGTTCGCCTTGTCGAGAGCTCATGATTAATAAGTCGAGTAACGATTGGCGCAATACAAGAGGTACTTGCGGCAATAGGGTGAGGTATTGAGCAATCTCTGAGCCTAGTTTTTCAAGTCGTAAAAAGGTGTAGTCCAATTCGTTGAAAGAAGCGTCATTACTTACTTTTTCTATGAGGCCTGAAAAATAATACAGTCGACTAATAACTTGCTCTAGTTCAGGAGAACGTTCTAGTTGATCAAGTTGAGAAATAACTTCCTGAAATAATGGAAAAATCAATCGTGATTGTCTGGTGAGTTCACGTCTTATCACTTCACGACGCTCAACACTTTGGTTGAGGAGGGTGAGGCTATTTTGGATTTGTGCAATGAGCTCTAGGAAGTAGCGGCTGTAGTCTGGCAGGTTGCGCATAAGTGAGTCCATTTCATTAATGGCTGCACTGAGTTCGACCATGGTTTTTTCTCTAGAAATAGAGGCATCGCTGGTCACGAGCATCGGTGCAGTCGCGACGATTTGCCGGCTTTTGTCGTTTAGCCGAGCTGCGGCATCTAAGCCTGGAATATCTTGGTGTTTTAGTAAGAGAAGACGGTCACTTAGTTGCAGATACGTGTTTGTCGCCAAGCCACTGGCAACAATAGTGATAGAAGAGATTAAGACGAAAGCTAAAAAAAGCCTGCCGCCAATACCAATATTGCGAAGCCGTAAAAACGTGGGAATACCCATCTGTATTTATCCTATTATTTTTATTATTAAATAACCTAATGAAAAAATAGTGCCAACTTTGATAGACGCTGATTACTAGGTTTTGGCCTATGGTGAGGACAAAAATGTCCCATAACAAGCTTTTTAAAAATATATCGCTCGTTAATGAATAATGCTTATGGTGAGGTCTGTTGGGGGTAAGTGCTCAAATCATCATTTATTACTAGAGCATCGATTGTTTATAACGTCGAGATCAGCGAAAATAGACGTATTGAACTCACGATTAACATCACGGGGCTTTTCTAGAAGCCCGCGTATAACTTAAAAGAACTTTTTAATGGCAGACCAGACTTTTCTAAATGAAGTAAGCGATAGACGCACATTCGCAATCATCTCTCACCCTGACGCTGGTAAAACAACGATCACTGAGAAACTATTATTACTAGGGCAGCTAATCCAGACAGCGGGCTCAGTAAAAGGCAGAAAAGGCGACAAACACGCCACATCAGACTGGATGGCAATGGAGAAGCAGCGTGGTATTTCGATTACCTCTTCTGTGATGCAGTTTCCTTATAGAGATCGTACGGTTAACTTGCTAGACACACCTGGACACGAAGACTTCTCTGAAGATACGTACCGAACGTTAACCGCTGTCGATTCTGTATTGATGATTATCGATGGGGCTAAGGGGGTAGAGGATCGCACGATCAAGTTGATGGATGTCTGTCGTCTAAGAGATACGCCTATTTTAACTTTCATCAATAAGATGGACCGGGATATTCGTGATCCGATTGATTTGTTGGATGAAGTGGAAGAAGTGCTGAAAATCGCAGCGGCACCGATCACATGGCCTATCGGCATGAGTGATTTCTTTAAAGGGGTTTATAACCTTTATACCGATACAATTCATGTGTTTGTTCGCGGGCGTGGTCATACTTTGATGGATGATATTCGCATAGAAGGTTTAGAGTCCGACGAAGCGAAAGAGTTACTTGGTGATGATTGGGCTGCTTACATGGATGAGATTGAACTTGTTCGTGGCGCAAGCCATGAGTTTGACCATGACGCGTATTTGGCTGGTGAATTAACGCCTGTGTTCTTTGGTACCGCATTGTCTAACTTTGGTGTTCGCGAAATGCTAGATGGCTTTGTTAAGTGGGCCCCTGCACCGATTGACCGCGAAACAAACTCCCGTAAAGTGGAAGCGAAAGAAGAGAAATTCTCTGGCTTTATCTTTAAGATCCAAGCCAACATGGACCCTAAGCACCGTGACCGTATTGCGTTCATGCGAGTGTGTTCAGGAACCTATAGTCGCGGCATGAAAATGCGCCATTGCCGTATTGGTAAAGATATCAAAGTGACGGATGCGGTGTCTTTCACTGCCGGTGATCGTGAAGGTGTTGAAGAAGCATTTTCTGGCGATATTATAGGTTTGCATAACCATGGCACAATTCAAATAGGTGATACTTTTACAGAAGGTGAGGATTTGAAATTCACCGGTATCCCTCACTTTGCTCCAGAATTGTTTCGCCGTGTACGCTTGAAAGACCCAATGAAAATGAAAGCGCTACAAAAAGGTTTGCAGCAACTTTCTGAAGAAGGTTCTACTCAGCTATTTATGCCGCAGCGTAATAATGAGCTGATTGTTGGTGCCGTAGGTCAGTTGCAATATGAAGTGGTGGCTTACCGTTTAAAAGACGAATACAAAGTTGAGTGCATTTACGAGCCAGTTAACGTTAATACCGCTCGCTGGGTTGAATGTGACGATGCGAAGAAGTTTGAAGAATTTAAGAACAAATGTCGTGATAATTTGGCGATTGATGGTGGAGGCCATTTAACCTATTTGGCGCCAACACGAGTAAATCTGATGATGGCGGAAGAGAAATGGCCTCAGGTACGTTTCCGTTCAACTCGTGAACATTGATCTATACTTGACTAAATTACTCGGATAAGCGGATAATTCATTTATCGAAATGGTTTTAGTGGTATTGAGATGAGCATGGTTGAATCGATTGATCCTATCGAGTTTACAGACGCAGCAGCGGCGAAGTTGCAATCTTTGATTGAAGAAGAAGAGAACGATCGACTCATGTTGCGAGTTTATGTAACAGGTGGCGGTTGCTCTGGCTTTCAGTATGGTTTTACATTTGATGAAGATCATCAAGAAGACGATACCGAGGTGCAGCGTAACGGAGTGACTTTAGTTGTTGACCCGTTAAGCTTCCAATATTTAGTTGGCTCAGAAGTAGACTATAAAGAAAATTTAGAAGGCTCACGTTTTGTGGTGCAGAACCCTAATGCTACATCGACTTGTGGTTGTGGTGCGAGTTTTAGTGTTTAGTTCTAATATTTAGTTACTGAAACCCTTCAAATCTCTGGTTTGAAGGGTTTTTTATTGGCTGGTGTTTTAAATTAAGCTTTGGTGTAGAGGTTGGATGCTTGTCTGGCGCTTTCTTCTGCGCTGTTAATGTTGCCTTCAAGGGTTCTGTAGTGACCGACAAAGAGTAGACCTATTTTATTATCCCCTAATACTATAGGTGTTAGCGTGTTGTTCTTTGCTCGCCAAATTCTTAAGCCAAACATCTGTTTTGGCATCGAGTTTTCTTCTGCTAACCGGCTTTGATTAACATGAGCATAGAGGGCTGATAGCTGGTCCGGCTCACCGTCTTGATCAATCAAGATGTGGTGATGTTTAATTTGTTGGTCCAAAAATTCTGGTGGGTATGGTGTTCTTAGGAGCGGTAGAGCGTTTTCTTTAGGGAGCGAATGAAAAAGTTCTAGTGTTTCCGGTGAGCCGTTATGTGGCGATAAAAGTAGAGTCATCTCTACTGGAATTCCGTATGACGGTTTTACAGGTATGTGGAAAATGAGTTGCTTTGCGGGTGGCCGTCGATGAATCTCTGGCGCCATGTATCCCGCTGTCTTATTGTTTTTGTTCGCGTGTATTGGTGGCACTTGCAAGAATAAGCGCCATTCTTTTTTGTCTAAATCGAGCTCTTCTGGCGAGTGAACGTGAAACTTAGTTTCAAATATGTGGCTGAGTACGTGCTCAATAAGGTTGGCGAATATGCTGGTTGATGCTGTGAGGGGTTCTTTGCTTTGACTGTCTAAGTATATTTCTTTTACTTGGTGCGCGGCAGAGCTTAGGTCAACCGAGTCTTGGTTGCTGGTTATAGGGCGATATTTGACCCGAGAAATGATCTTTTTCTCGTTCGGTTGATTGGATGCTCGATTGAGCGCCTCTATAAACAGCATAATACGACTCCTTGATTAGCTATCAAGAGTATCGGCCATATAGTTGAAGAGTTTAGAGATAGTCTGTTTTTTGTTCAAAAAAGACTATCTCATGGTGTATTTAGCGAAGAAGATTCGAAAGCTTTGGGTTTGGCTCTAAAGCTGCACGGTAAAAAAGCGCTACTTTGCCAATAGTTTGAACTGTTTCGCATTTCATTATTTTACTGATTTCTGCAATAAGAGCTGTACGAACTTCGCGATCGGCGATGCTAATACGTACTTTGATAAGCTCGTGATCTTCTAATGCGCGATCTACTTCAGTTAATACGGTTTCAGTTAAACCGTTGCCCGCAATCATAACCACAGGATTAAGTGCGTGGCCGATTAGGCGATATTGCTTTTTTTGGGCGTTTGTAAGACTCATAGTTAAATTTTCTCATATTAGTTGACCCTCTTTATTGGAGGCTTAAGAGGTTAAGCGATATTATAGCGGAATATTGACTAATTTAGGTATGATGAAAACGTGGCAAGATCAAAAAGTAGTAATAATTGGATGAAGGAACATTTTGACGATCCATATGTCAAAAAGTCCCAACAAGATGGTTATCGCTCTAGAGCGAGTTATAAGCTGATAGAGATTAACGATAAAGACAAGTTATTCAAACCCGCTATGCGAGTTGTTGATCTTGGTGCAGCTCCTGGTGGTTGGTCGCAAGTGGCCGCAAAGCTTGTTGGGGATCATGGAACGATTGTGGCTTCCGATATATTGGAAATGGCACCCTTGCCGGGCGTGCGTTTTGTTCAGGGGGATTTTACTGAGCAGGAAGTGTACGAAGCTATTTTATCTGAAATTGGAGATGAAAAAGCAGATCTTGTAATTTCAGATATGGCCCCCAATATGAGTGGTAACAGTTCTTCTGATCAGCCACAAGCTATGTATCTTGTAGAACTTGCTTTGGATATGGCGGCACAAGTGTTGCGTCCCGGTGGAAATTTTCTGGTGAAAGTGTTTCAAGGTGAAGGGTTTGAAGAATACCTGAAAACCATGCGGGCTCAGTTTGGGTCAGTAGTAACACGTAAACCAGAGGCATCGCGAGCAAGAAGTCGTGAAGTTTACTTATTAGGAAGACAATATAAAGGTTAATGGGATATGTTCTGGTATGATTGCCAGATACATTTTAAATAACCGTTTAGAGGTGTGCTCTTGAACGATATGCTGAAAAATATACTGTTGTGGTTGGTAATAGCTGCTGTACTGCTAACTGTATTTAATAATTTTAATACGACATCTGATACGAATCGAATTTCATACTCTGAGTTTGTGAAAGAAGTTCAGGATGGGCGTGTTGCCAAAGTAATGGTTGATAACTCTACTATCAGTGGTACTCGAACAAGTGGCGATACCTTTGATACAGTGCGTCCAGCTGCAGCTGATCCAAAAATTATGGATGACTTGTTGAGAAACAATGTAATTGTTGAAGGGCGTATGCCTGAGCAGCAAAGCATTTGGACTCAATTGCTTGTTGCCAGTTTTCCTATTCTTCTTATTCTTGCCATTTTTATGTTCTTTATGCGCCAAATGCAAGGCGGTGGCGGCGGTAAAGGCGGTCCTATGTCTTTTGGTAAGTCCAAAGCGCGCCTTTTGCCTGAAGATCAGATTAAAACGACTTTCGCGGATGTGGCGGGTTGTGATGAAGCGAAAGAAGATACTGAAGAACTTGTCGATTTTTTAAGAGAGCCAAGTAAGTTTCAGCGTCTTGGTGGCAAAATTCCACGCGGTATTTTGATGTGTGGCCCTCCAGGTACTGGTAAAACTTTGCTGGCAAAAGCCATTGCCGGTGAAGCTAAGGTGCCATTTTTTACTATTTCAGGTTCTGATTTCGTTGAAATGTTTGTTGGTGTTGGTGCTTCTCGTGTTCGTGATATGTTCGAACAAGCTAAAAAGCACGCACCTTGCATTATCTTTATCGATGAAATTGATGCTGTAGGTCGTAACCGTGGTTCCGGTATGGGTGGCGGTAATGATGAGCGTGAGCAGACATTGAACCAGCTGTTGGTTGAGATGGATGGTTTCGAAGGTAACGAAGGTATTATTGTTATTGCTGCGACAAACCGTCCAGATGTATTGGATCCAGCTTTGCTTCGTCCTGGTCGTTTTGACCGTCAAGTGCAAGTAGGTTTGCCGGACATTCGTGGCCGTGAACAAATTCTAAAGGTGCATTTGCGTAAAGTGCCTTGCGATGATGATGTTGAACCAAAAAACATTGCTCGTGGTACGCCAGGTTTTTCTGGTGCAGATTTAGCTAACCTGATAAATGAAGCCGCATTATTTGCAGCCCGCTCTAATCGTCGATTAGTGAATATGGAGTTGCTTGAGTTAGCCAAAGATAAAATCCTCATGGGTGCTGAACGTAAGACCATGGTGATGAGTGATAAAGAAAAACTAAACACGGCATACCATGAAGCAGGTCATACAATTATTGGTTACTTGATGCCTGAACATGATCCTGTTTATAAAGTGTCTATTATTCCTCGTGGTCGCGCTTTAGGTGTCACCATGTATCTTCCTGAGGAAGATAAGTACAGCATTAGTAAGCGTGGTCTTGAAAGTCAGGTTTGTAGTTTGTATGGCGGTCGTATTGCTGAAGAAATGATCCATGGTTTTGATGGTGTTTCTACTGGTGCTTCAAATGATATTGAGCGTGCTACGAGTATTGCTCGTAACATGGTTACTAAATGGGGCTTGTCTGAAAAACTAGGACCATTTGCGTACGAAGAAGATGACAACAGCGGCAGCTTTATTACTGGGCCTACAGGCAGTAAGTCGAACTACTTCTCGCCTGAAACTGGTAAGATTATTGATGCTGAGGTTCAGGATATTATTAGTCGTTGCTATGAAAAAGCGAACACTATATTGGTTGATAATCGCTCTAAACTGGATGTTATGGCGGAAGCCTTGATGCAGTATGAAACGATTGATGCGAAGCAAATTAAAGAAATTATGGACGGAAAAAAACCGTCTGCGCCTGAGGGGTGGTCTGACCCTGGAGTCAAAACTCCAAAAACAGAAGGCGCTGATCAAGTAGATGATACTGAGGTTGCTACTTCATCTGATGATGTGAAAGCTGATGATAATGCTGATGCGGCTTCTGGTCAGGTATCACCTAAATCTACAGGTGAGTGATTTCGAATAGTATTCTTTGATATGGTTTTTTCATGTCTTTAATGTCATTTGGGGATAAGTCGTTAGACTTATCCCTTCCTCATGTTATGGGGATATTAAATATCACCCCAGATTCTTTTTCTGATGGTGGCGCATTCAATTCATTGGAAGCGGCATTGCGTCAGTCTGAATTAATGATTCAAGAAGGCGCTAGCATTATTGATGTTGGTGGCGAATCTACGCGTCCGGGTGCTAAGGCTGTATCGACTCAGCAAGAGATGGATCGAGTTTTGCCCATTGTCGAAGCGATCAAAAAGCGTTTTGATATCATTGTGTCCGTTGATACTAGTACTCCTGATGTTATTCGAAGTGCTTCTGCTGTTGGTATGGGGCTGATTAATGATGTTAGGGCTCTGGAGCGAGAAGGGGCTTTGCAGGCATCTGCTGAAACTGATTTGCCCATATGTTTAATGCATATGAAAGGTGTGCCCGAAACGATGCAAGAGCAACCAGATTATGCCTCCGTAGTGGATGATGTGGTGGGCTATTTGATGTCGAGGGTTGCTGCGTGTGAGTTAGCTGGAATTGATCGTTCTCGACTTATTCTAGATCCAGGTATTGGGTTTGGAAAGACACTTTCGCATAATCTATCTCTGTTGAATCATACCGATACCTTAAGGTCATTAGGCTTTGAGGTGTTGATGGGCCTTTCTAGGAAGACCATGATAGGTGATGTTCTGGGGAACCCGGTTGAAGAGCGACTTTATGGCACCATGGGAGCAAATGCTTCAGCTTACCTTAAAGGTGCACGTATATTTAGAGTTCATGATGTTAGGCCGCATGTAGAAATGTTGGCGTTGATGTCTCGTATTGAGGGAGCGGTTTGATGCGTAAGTATTTTGGTACAGATGGAATTCGAGGGAAGGTTGGTACAGCGCCTATAACACCAGAGTTTATGTTGAAGTTGGGTTGGGCTGCAGGTCAGGTTTTTAAAGAGCACGATAAAAAAATTCTGATCGGCAAGGATACTCGTATTTCTGGTTATATGTTTGAGTCCGCGCTTGAGTCTGGGATTGTGGCTGCTGGAGCAGATGTGCGTCTGGTTGGACCAATGCCAACACCTGCAATTGCCTATTTGACGCGAACGTTTCGTGCCAGTGCAGGTATCGTTATTAGTGCCTCTCATAATCCTTATACAGATAATGGAATTAAGTTTTTTTCTGCGGAAGGCGGCAAGATTTCTGACGAAATCGAAGAGCGTATAGAGTATTTCCTAGAGCAGCCGATGGAGGTTGTTGAATCTAGTCTAATCGGTCGAGCTAAGCGTATTGATGACGCTGCGGGTCGTTATATTGAGTATTGTAAAGGCACCTTTCCTATTGGGCTGCAGCTTAGTGGCTTAAAAATCGTTGTCGATTGTGCTGACGGCGCAACTTATCATGTTGCTCCCCGGGTTTTTTCTGAATTGGGTGCTGACGTTATTCCAATTGGTATTAACCCTGATGGGTTAAATATTAATGAATTCTGTGGTGCAACTAAGCCTGAGTTATTGCGTAAGAATGTTTTAGCTGAAGAGGCGGATTTAGGTATTGCTCTGGATGGTGATGGTGACCGTTTGATACTGGTGGACCGCCATGGTGTGGTGCGTGATGGGGATGATATCTTGTATATTATCGCTAATCATCTGATGCGTACCGGTCGATTCAGTGGTGGTGTTGTAGGTACTTTAATGAGTAACTTCGGCCTGGAGTTGGCATTTTCTGAAACAGGTATTGGCTTTAGTCGAGCAGCTGTTGGTGATCGTTATGTGAACGAAAAACTAATGCAGCATGGTTGGGTGTTAGGTGGTGAACCTTCTGGCCATATTGTATGTCGCTCTATCACTACAACTGGTGACGGTATTATTGCGGCCTTGCAGGTTCTTCGTGCAATGGTTGAAGAGGATAAGGCGCTTGATGAATTGCTCGTGGGCTTGGTTAAATTTCCTCAAAAGCTAAAAAATATTCGTGTCGCTAAGCGTTTTATTCCAAATGAAGAGCCAGCTTTGCAAAAAGCTATCGCGGTTGCTAATGAACGTTTGAATGGCCTTGGTCGAGTATTACTAAGGGCTTCTGGTACAGAGCCTTTGATTCGAGTCATGGTAGAAGGGCGAGATGATGAAACGGTTGATGAGTTAGTTGAATATCTTGTTGACGAAGTGAATGCGGTTGTTGAGTCAAAAAGCAGAGTGTAAAGTGATTTTTAAATTGAAAAAATAAATACTTGAAACCAAAGCGCCCATTCCATAGAATGGGCGCCTCGAATTTAGGGGTTAGAATATGATTCGTCAAAAGATAGTCGCTGGTAACTGGAAAATGAATGGCTCTAAAGAGAGCGTTTCTTCACTTGTTAATGGCTTACTTGAGATGGAGAATTCTGGCTCTGAAGTAGTTATTGCTCCTTCATTTCCTTATTTATCTCAGGTTGACGGTCTTATTTCTGGAAGCCGTATTGTTTTGGCTGCTCAGAACGCGAGTCAAGAGGTAAAAGGCGCTTTTACTGGTGAAGTTTCGGCTTCTATGTTGAGTGACTTTGGAGTTAAGTACGTTTTGGTTGGGCATTCAGAGCGTCGTTCTCTTTATGGGGAGTCTGATGAATTGGTTGCTGCCAAAGTAAAAACGATCTTTGAATTTGGTCTGACTCCAATGTTGTGTATCGGCGAAACATTAGCTGAACGAGAGTCTGGCAAAACACTTGAAGTTTGTGAGCGTCAAATTCAAGCGGTTATTGATCTTGTTGGAATTTCTGCATTTGAGCAATTAGTTGTTGCTTATGAGCCAGTTTGGGCTATAGGAACAGGTCTATCAGCAAGTGCAGAGCAAGCTCAAGAAGTTCATCAGTCAATTAGAGCCTTTTTGGCTAAGTTGTCAGAGTCTGTTGCTGAAAAAGTTCAGATTTTGTATGGCGGAAGTGTTAAAGCATCAACCAGCTCGGCTTTGTTTCAAATGCCTGATGTAGATGGTGCTCTTGTCGGTGGTGCATCACTTGATGCAAAAGAATTTATCGCGATTGTAAAAACAGCAGGTTAATAGATGGAAGCACTTATTTTGGTTTTGCATGTACTAGCGGCGATATTGATTATCGCGTTGGTTTTGTTGCAGCAAGGCAAAGGTGCGGATGCCGGTGCCTCTTTTGGTGGCGGAGCATCCCAAACAGTATTTGGTAGTCAAGGTGGTGGTAGTTTCTTCGGAAAAATGACTGCAGTGTTTGCCTTGGTATTCTTTTTGACTAGCTTTGGCTTGGCGTTCTTTGCCAGTGAGCAGGCGAAAAGTGTTTCTGGTGCGCTTGATTTCGTTCCTTCAGCTCCTCAAGTTGAAGAAACAGTGGGTTTACCAGAGCTAGGTGAAAAGAATAAAACAAGTTCCGATCTTCCAGTTACTGAATAATAATTATATTTAGTTTCTGAAAGGTTTGAGTTGAAGCGTTAAGAGAGAGTTTTGCGGATGTGGCGGAATTGGTAGACGCGCCACCTTGAGGGGGTGGTGAGCTATGCTCGTGGGGGTTCGAGTCCCCCCATCCGCACCAATATTGAATTGATGTCGTGTTTTGTGTATGATGTCGGAATATTGATGCAGAGTAATCTGGTTTGTTGGAAGTGTTATGTTTTTCTTTCGCTTTCTTACGGTTTTCCTATTTTAGGTATCCGCACCAGTTTGTTCTTAGAGTATTTAGTGTCAGGATTGACAACCTTCTTTCTGAAGGCTGCTCTCTCAATTAGTTTTGATGAGAGTGCTAAGAACCCCTATATGGGGTTTTTTGTTATCTGTACTGCTGCACTAAGTTTTTAATGTAAATGGGCCTTGAGCCCGTTTTTTGTTTCTGCGTTTTACAAAATTGGTTTTCGGAGAAAACGATTGTCAGCAAAATATACGATTTTAGAAGAACTTATTCGACCAGTCGTTGAAGGTTTAGGGTTTGAGTTTTGGGGGATGGAGTATTTATCATTAGGTAAAGACTCTGTGCTTCGTATTTTTATTGAGACGGATGAAGAGAAAGGAATTGATGTCGAAGATTGCGCTCGTGTCAGCCGTCAGGTTAGTTCTATTCTAGATGTTGAAGACCCAATTACTGGGGAATATAACCTAGAAGTATCGTCACCAGGTTTAGATCGGCCTTTATTCAGTTTGGCTCAATATCAGGCTTATATCGGTTCTATTGTTTCTTTACGTTTACGTGTGCCTTTCGATGGCCGTCGTAAATTTAAGGGGCAACTAATGGGGATCGAAAGCGAAGATATTGTTATTCGTGTAGATCAAGAAGAATACTTATTGCCTATTGATTTGATCGATAAGGCAAATGTTGTTCCACAATTTTAACAATTAACCTTGAAGAGAGGCTAAAAGGATGAGCAAAGAAATTCTTTTGGTAGTAGAAGCCGTTTCCAACGAGAAAGATGTTCCGAAACAAGTTATTTTCGAAGCCGTTGAAATTGCTTTAGCTAGTGCTGCCAAACGCCGTTTTGAAGAAGACGCATTGATTCGTGTATCTATTGATCAACGTTCGGGCGATTACATAACTTACCGTCAATGGAACATTGTTGCGGATGAAGATTATTCTAATCCTGCTTTCGAATTAACAATTGATGATTCTGAAGAGCAAAATCTTGGCGTCGCTATTGGTGAGATTTACGAAGAAGAAGTTGAATCTGAAGTTTTTGGGCGTATTGCTGCACAAACAGCAAAGCAGGTTATTGTACAAAAAGTCCGTGAAGCTGAACGCGCAAAAATGGTTGCTTTGTACTCTGAGAAAGTGGGTAAACTTGTCCATGGTCAAGTGAAGAAAGTAACTCGAGATAGCTTGATTATTGATCTTGGTGAGAATGCAGAAGCATCATTGCCAAAAGATCAGTTGATCTCACGTGAAAGCTTCAGAATGAATGATCGAATTCGTGCTTTGTTGCTTGAGATTCGTGAAGACAGTCGTGGTGCACAGCTGATTTTATCTCGTAACGCACCTGCGTTTATGATTGAGCTGTTCCGCCTTGAAGTGCCAGAAATTTCAGAAGAAGTTATTGAAATTCGTAGCGCATCACGTGATCCAGGTTTGAGAGCTAAAATAGCGGTTAAGACGAATGACCGTCGTATTGACCCTATTGGTGCTTGCGTTGGTATGCGTGGCGCTCGAGTTCAGGCTGTTTCTAACGAAATGAATGGTGAGCGTGTTGATATCGTTCTTTGGGATGATAACCCAGCGCAATTGGTTATCAATGCTATGGCGCCAGCTGAAGTTGATTCTATTGTGATTGATGAAGATGCTCATTCTATGGATGTCGCAGTTAAGAGTGATAATTTAGCTCAGGCGATTGGCCGTAATGGGCAAAACGTTCGATTAGCCTCCGCTCTAACGGGATGGTCTTTGAATGTTATGACCAGTGAAGATGCTGAAGCGAAACAGCAAGAAGAATCGCAAAAGCTAATTGATATCTTTGTTACAGGGTTAGATATCGATGATGATTTAGCGATTCAGATGGTCGATGAGGGATTCACTTCTTTAGAAGAAGTGGCGTATATCCCAATGGAAGAAATGTTAGATATTGACGGATTTGATGAAGATTTAGTGAATGAACTTCGTTCACGAGCAAAAGAAGCTCTTTTGAATCAAGCACTTCAAGCAGAAGAACAATTAGATGATGCCAAACCTGCTGCTGACTTATTAGCAATGGATGGAATGGATAATCACCTTGCGTTGGTACTTGCCTCTATTGGGGTAATTTCAATGGAAGATTTGGCTGAACAATCAGTTGATGAATTGCTTGATGTTGAAGGTATGACAGAAGAGCGTGCAGCGAGTCTTATTTTGACAGCTCGTGCGCCTTGGTTTGCTGAATCTGAATAAAATCTGAGTACATAAGGGGGAACTTAATGACAGTTCAAACCGTAAAGATACTATCCGAATTGGTAAATACGCCAGTCGATAAGCTACTGGCTCAGATGAAAGACGCTGGTTTACCTCAAACAAGTGCGAGCCAAGAAGTCTCTGAAGTAGAAAAGCAAGCGCTATTGAATTACTTAAAGCGTCAGCATGGTGAAGAAGGCGATACAAGTCAGCGTATTACTTTGCAACGTAAAACCACAAGTACTTTGTCTCGTAGCGATGGCGGCAAAGCCGTTAATGTTGCTGTAAAGAAAAAACGTACCTATGTTAAGCGTGATGATGCAGATGAAGAAACTCAAAAGCAGGAAGAGTTGCTTGCGAAACGTCTTGCAGAAGAGCAAGAGCGTTTAGCAGCAGAAGAGCAAGCTCGTCTAGAAGCCGAGCGTAAGTTAGAAGAAGAGAAGGCAGCTAAAGCGAAGGCTGAAGCTGAAGTAAAAGCGCGTCAAGAAGCAGCAGCGAACCCTGCCGTAGCGGATGCTGGCGCGGTAAATGATACGGAGCAGTATGTTTCCGATATAGGAGCGGCAGAACCCGTGGAATCACCGAAGCAGCCAAAAACCCCGAAAAAAGTGTCTCAACCAGCAATGGACAGTAAAAAGTCGACTGTTGCACCTAAAGGCAAAAAGGGTCCAGTTAGACATGACAATGATAAAGATAAGCCTCGTGGTCGTGCTAACCCAGATAACAAGCGTTCACGTGTAAACGTGAATGACGAAGATGAATTTACTCGCCGCGGTAAGTTAGGTCGTAAGAATAAGAAGCCTACTAAACAAGAGCATGGTTTCCAGAAGCCTACTGCGAAGATGATTCATGAAGTAGCTTTGCCAGAAAGTATTACGGTTGCGGATCTTGCTGAAAAAATGGCAGTAAAAGGCGCAGAAGTAATTAAAATCATGTTTAAGATGGGCGCTATGGCGACCATTAACCAAACAATTGACCGTGATACAGCAACCTTGGTTGTTGAAGAGATGGGTCATACGGTTAAGTTCATCGACGAGAACGCAGTCGAGAATGACATGATCGAAGCGATTGACTACGAAGGTGAATCTATTAAACGTGCGCCTGTAGTGACTGTAATGGGCCACGTTGACCATGGTAAAACGTCATTGCTTGATTACATTCGTACTACTCGTGTTGCAGCGGGCGAGTCGGGTGGTATCACTCAGCATATTGGTGCTTATCACGTTGAAACGCCTCATGGCATGGTTAGCTTCTTGGACACACCTGGACACGCCGCGTTTACGTCTATGCGTGCTCGTGGTGCTAAAGCAACGGATATCGTTATCCTAGTTTGTGCTGCTGACGACGGCGTAATGCCGCAAACAATTGAGGCTATTCAGCACGCACGTGCTGGTAATGTTCCAATGGTTGTTGCTATCACCAAGATTGATAAAGAAGGTGCAGATATAGATCGTGTTAAAAACGAACTAGTTGCACAGGAAGTTGTGCCAGAAGAATGGGGCGGTGACGTTCAGTTTGTTGGTGTTTCAGCCAAATCTGGTGAAGGTATAGAAGAGTTACTAGAAGCGATTCTTTTGCAATCAGAAGTGCTTGAGCTTACCGCTGTGCCTAGTGCTCCTGGTAAAGGTGTTGTAGTTGAGGCTCGTCTTGATCGTGGCCGCGGTTCTGTTGCAACCTTGCTTGTTCAAAATGGTACCTTGAAAAAAGGTGACATTGTGTTGGCCGGTCTGCAAATGGGCCGAGTACGTGCTTTATTAGATGAAACGGGTAAGGCAATTAACTCTGCTGGTCCTTCTATTCCTGTTGAGATTCTTGGTCTTGATGGAACGCCTGAAGCGGGTGAAGAATTCATCGTTGTTGCTGATGAACGTAAAGCTCGTGAAGTAGCTAACTTCCGTCAAGGTAAATACCGTGAAGTACGTTTCGCTCGTCAGCATTCTGCTAAATTGGAGAATTTGTTCTCTGAAATGGGTAAAGATGAAGTTCGTACATTGAATGTGGTTCTTAAGGCAGATGTTCGTGGTTCTCTTGAGGCGTTGATTAAGTCTTTGACTGATCTAAACACTGACGAAGTAAAAGTGAATGTCGTTTCTAGCGGCGTTGGTGGTATCACTGAAACTGATGCGACTTTGGCTTTAGCTTCTGATGCCGTGATTTTTGGTTTCAATGTGCGTGCTGACAACTCTGCTAAGCAGTTTATTGAGCGTGAAAGTATCGATCTTCGTTACTACAGCATTATTTATAACATCATTGATGATGTTAAGTCTGCCTTGTCTGGCATGTTGTCTCCAGATCTTCGTGAGGACATCAAGGGTACTGCAGAAGTACGTGATGTATTCCGTTCGCCTAAGTTTGGTTTGATCGCAGGTTGTATGGTTATCGAAGGTACAGTTTACCGTAACAAGCAGATTCGTGTATTGCGCGATGATGTTGTTATTTATGAAGGTGAGCTTGAATCACTTCGTCGCTTTAAAGACGCTGTGAATGAAGTTAGCCGCGGTATGGAATGTGGTATCGGTGTGAAGAATTACAACGATGTCAAAGTAGGCGATAAGATCGAGGTTTTTGAAACCGTCGAAGTAGCGCGTACGCTTTAATAGGGCAAGATCATGGCAGGCGAATTTAGTCGTACTAGTCGGATTGGTGACCAGCTCCAAAAGGAGCTGGCGTCCTTGATCCAGTTTGAAGTAAAAGACCCTCGTTTAGGGTTAGTTACTGTCAACGAAGTGCGTGTAGCAAAAGATTTGGGTTATGCGGATATTTACTATACCGTCCTTGGTAAAGATGATCAGCCAGAAGTATTGGCTGAGAACCAGGCTGCATTAGATAGTGCCAAAGGGTTCTTGCGTCGTCGTTTAGCACAAGAAGTGAAGCTTCGTGTTATGCCACATCTGCGTTTCCATTACGACCAGAGTGTAGTTAATGGTTCGCGCATGTCTGCTCTTATTGACGAAGCAATTCGTGATGATGAGACAAAAAACGGTAACGAAGACGAGTAATAAGTTCGTATGGCTAAGGCAACATGGCGTTCAGTGGACGGTATTGTTCTACTGAATAAGCCGATAGGTTTAAGTTCGAACCAAGCGCTGCAGCGTGTCCGTCGCCTTTATCAGGCCGCAAAAGCAGGACACACTGGAGCCCTTGACCCTTTGGCAACAGGAATGTTGCCATTGTGTCTTGGAGAGGCGACGAAGTTTTCTCAGTATTTATTGGATGCGGATAAGCGTTACCTAACCTGTATTCAGCTGGGAAAGAGAACAACCACAGGTGATCGAGAAGGGGAGGTATTGACGGAAGAGCCGATTCCTACTCTTACTGATGACGAGCTTGAGGTTGTTTTTGACAAATTTCGTGGTGAAATAGAGCAAATACCGCCAATGTATTCTGCTTTGAAGCACGAAGGGAAACCTTTGTATGAGTATGCCCGTCAAGGGATTGTCATCGAAAGGAAACGCCGTCGCGTTATCATTTCTAATCTGACCCTTATTTCAAGAACAGAAGATACGCTGACTTTAGATATTCAGTGTTCTAAAGGTACCTATATTCGAACCATTGGTGAGGATATTGGAGAGGTATTGGGCTGTGGTGCTCATCTTCATTCATTGCATCGTATTTCTACAGCAGGGTATTTGCCGGAAAATATGATGACGTTAGAAGAGTTTGAGTCTATTGCTGAACAGGGTTATGAGGCGTTAGATTCGCATCTAATTTCTATGGATACGGCGGTTGAGCATTTTGTTAAAGTGGATATACCAAAAGTAGATTCATTGGATATGATGTTTGGTCGAACTATTCCAAGCCCAGTCTCATTAGAGCATGAGACGGTTATTAGAATGTATGATCATGAGTCTCAGCGATTCTTAGGACTAGGGCAGATTAATGGGACGACTATTCGCCCTTATCGATTGGTTAATACCAGTGAGTTCTCTTTATAAATAGCAGTGAGTTCTGCGAAAAAGAGTGTTAAACTTGTTGGCCTAGGATAACTGAAAATATGCTCGGCTATCCTTTACTTTTAATAGCATATTAATTTGGAGATTAAGATTATGGCATTGTCTGCAGAATCAAAAGCAGCGTTGGTAAAAGAGTTTCAAGTAGCGGAAGGCGACACTGGTTCTCCTGAAGTTCAAGTAGCATTGTTGACTAAGAACATCGAAGGTCTTCAAGGTCACTTTAAAGCTCATATCCACGACCATCATTCTCGTCGCGGTCTAATCCGTATGGTAAACCAGCGTCGTAAGTTGTTGGATTACCTTAAGCGTAAAGATGCAGCTCGTTACACTAGTTTGATCAAAAAACTAGGTCTGCGTCGCTAAGACTGAGAAAGGGCCATAAGTTATTATGGCCCTTTTTTTATTGGTCTCCCAAGGGACAGCCTGTACTTCATATGCACTTTTCTTTTCTGTGATTGAGGAAAGCAAAAAGAGTTCATATGAGTACTGGCTTAAAAAGAGGTCTTTGGGAGAAGAATTATTTTTAATGAAAAGGAATACGCGTGAGTATTACTACGAAAACTTTCCAGTTCGGTAATGATACCGTAACTCTAGAAACAGGCCGCGTTGCTCGTCAAGCAACAGGTGCTGTTCTTTGTACAATTGGTGATGCACAAGTACTTGCTACTGTTGTGGGTGCTAAATCAGCTAAACCTGGTCAAGACTTTTTCCCATTGTCTGTTCATTATCAAGAGCGTGCTTACGCTGTTGGTAAAATTCCAGGTGGTTTCTTAAAACGTGAAGGTCGTCCATCTGAAAAAGAGACGCTAACTTCTCGTTTGATCGACCGTCCAATTCGTCCATTGTTTCCTAAAGGATTCATGAACGAAGTGCAGGTTGTTTGTACGGTTATGTCTACTAACACTAATCTAGACGCTGACATTGCGGCTATGTTGGCAACATCTGCAGCATTGACTATTTCTGGTATTCCATTTAATGGTCCTATCGGTGCTGCTCGCGTAGGTTTTAACGACGAGTCTGGTTACGTTCTTAACCCAAGCTATTCTGATCTAGATGGTTCTTTGCTAGACATGGTTGTAGCGGGTACTAAAGACGCAGTATTGATGGTGGAGTCAGAAGCGCAAGAGCTTACTGAAGACGAAATGCTAGGTGCTGTTCTTTACGCTCATAAAGAAATGCAATCTGCTATCTCTGCTATTACTGAATTTGCAGCTGAGTGCGCTAAGCCTCGCTGGGATTGGGTTGCAGATGCGGCAAACGTTTCTTTGACTGATGCTCTTCAGTCTGGTTATGCCGCTCAAATCGAAGATGCATACGGAATCAGTGAAAAAATGGCTCGTTACGCTCAACTCGGTGTTGTTCGTGATGCGGCTGTTGCTGCGCTAGTTACTGAAGAAGGTGAGTTCTCAGAAGCGGATGTTACTGGTGCTTTCTCTAAACTAGAAAAACGCATTGTTCGTCGTCGTGTAATTGATGGTAAGCCTCGTATTGATGGTCGTGACAACAAAACGGTTCGTCCAATTGATGTTGAAGTGGGTTTGCTAAGCAAAACTCACGGCTCTGCTTTGTTTACACGTGGCGAAACTCAGGCAATTGCAACTTGTACTCTAGGTACTAGCCGTGATTCACAAATGACTGATGGTTTGACTGGCGAAAGCAAAGATAGCTTCATGCTTCATTACAACTTCCCTCCTTACTCTGTAGGTGAGTGTGGTCGTATGGGTGGTGTGGGTCGTCGTGAAATTGGTCACGGTCGTCTAGCTCGTCGTGGTGTTCAAGCAGTATTGCCTTCTGAAGATGAATTCCCATACACAATTCGTATCGTGTCTGAGATTACTGAATCTAACGGTTCAAGCTCTATGGCGTCTGTTTGTGGTGCGTCTTTGTCTATGATGGATGCGGGCGTTCCTTTGAAAGCACCAGTTGCAGGTATTGCAATGGGTCTTATCAAAGAAGACGACGGCTTTGCTGTATTGACTGATATCTTGGGTGATGAAGATCACCTTGGCGATATGGACTTTAAAGTAGCGGGTACTGCAGAAGGTATCACTGCGCTTCAAATGGACATCAAAATTGAAGGTATCAACGAAGAAATTATGGATATCGCCTTGAGCCAAGCGCTTGAAGCTCGTACTCATATCCTTCGTGAAATGGCGAAAGTTATCGGTTATGCTCGTCCAGAAGTTTCTCCAAATGCACCTTCTATGGCGACGATCAAAATTGATCCTGAGAAAATTCGTGACGTTATCGGTAAAGGCGGTGCAACAATCCGTTCTATCACTGAACAGACAGGTGCTTCTATCGATCTAGATGACGATGGTACTGTTCGTATCTACGCTGCAGATAAAGCGGCTTCAGATGCAGCCTTGCTTAAGATTCATGAAATCACTGCAGAAGCAGAAGTGGATAAACTTTACAAAGGTAAAGTTGTTCGCCTAGCTGAGTTTGGTGCATTCGTAAATATCTTACCTGGTAAAGACGGCCTAGTTCATATTTCTCAAATCGCTGAAGAGCGTATTCGTGCGGTCTCTGACTTCTTGTCAGAAGGTCAAGACGTGATTGTTAAAGTACTAGACGTTGATGCTCGTGGTCGTATCAAGCTTTCTATGAAAGATGTAACGGAAGAAGAAAAAGCAGCTTACACTGAGTAATTACTAGTGTAAATTGATGTAAAAGGGCGCTATTTATAGCGCCTTTTTTTGTTTTTAATAGTCTGAATAGACTAAAATAACAACCATGTTTTTAATGTTTAAGTTATTTTTTGCCACTATTTATCTCTTAGTAATTCAGAAACTTAGATAAAGGAAAAAGTCATGACGATGAAGGTTGTAGGTTTATTGGCTGCTAGTATGCTTTTGGCTGCTTGTAGCAAAGATGTGGTGAATGCGCCAGTTGCTGCTGTTCCTGATTGTGTTTTTGCGGATGGCTCTAACCAGCCTGCTCCTGACTGGGTGTGTGGTGCACCTGTTGAAGGTGTGGCTTTGTCTGCAGTAGGTTATAGCGAAAAATCAGCGGCTGGACCTAATTACATGAAGCAAATGGCTTCGACGGCGGCGCGTGTTGAGTTGGCACAAGTGCTTAGTGTTGATTTGCAAAATATGGTTAAGCAGTATGTCGAGACAACGGGCGCTGGCGATGCTGAAACCGTTGACCGTGTGAATAGTGTGGTAACAAAGCAAGTAACTGAGCAAAAGCTGATTGGTTCAAAGGTGGTTCGTCAGATGCCTACGCCTAGCGGTGGTTTGGTTGTTTTGGTAGGTCTAGATCCGGATCAAGCAGGAAAAGTAGCGCAAGATATTTTGCGTACTTCTATGAAAAATGAAGCAGCTTTATTTCAGAAATTAGAAGCTGAAAAGAGTTTTGATGAATTAGCCTCTGAAATCGCTAAACGACGTGCCAATTAAATGAGTAAAGATGGGAGGCAGGCTATATTGCCGCCCATCGTTTTCTAGAATAGGTGTTAAGCATTTTCGTCTTCGTCAAAGATTGGCGTAGGTTTCTTATTGCTGTCTACTGCTACAAAGTTAAAATGCCCTGTGACGGCTTTTGTTCGTTTGTCGCTGTCGAGTTGCTCAAGAAAAATAGACACTTCTACTTTTAATGATGTTCTGCCAACATGAACTACGCGAGCGATAAGTTCAACTAAAATGCCTGAGGGGATTGGTTGTTTAAAATCGACTTGTTCTGTTGAAATGGTAACCATGGTTTTTCTTGAAAACCGAGTTGCTGCAATGTAGGCAACTTCGTCCATCCATTGTAAAGCGATACCACCAAATAATGTGTCGTAGTGGTTTGTTGTGCCAGGGAAAACCATTTTCGCCACACGTGTTTCTGAAATTTCTTCTCGTTTTTGGATGAGTAGCTTGTTCATGTTAATAAAACCTTTTTGTTCTAACATTCTGTTGCTTGCTATTATACTCGTTGTTGTTAGTGGTTGTGATACTCGCTTTAAAGCTGAAACCGTTTTGAGTGAATATATAGCAGATTTAAATCGTTCTCAGTCGCTGTCCGTCTCTTCTCCTGCGATTGTCATGCCAAAAAGCTTTCCTTCACCGCGTTATCGACAGCAAACTTTAAGCCAGTTCGATATTGGTTTATTGGATTTTCTTTCACTTCAGAAATGTGATGTGGGCGCTGTTGCTGGAAGAAAAAACAGTATTCTTGGCAAGGTAATGCCTGACAGTCAGCGATTTTTATACGAATTAGATATTATTCGTGCAATTGAGTCATGCGACATTAAGAATGATTCATTGTCTGAGGAGTTGCATCAAGTTGCCCAGACGAAGCGGCTTGAATTGCCTAAAGCGTTTGGGAATGCGGTTTTTAATGGTGCAGAAAGTGATGCATTTTTTAGTTTGTCGAATGGTTATCTGCCACTTAACTACTCTACGGCTGAGCAGCAAGAATTACTTAATTCACTGAATAGGTTGGTGGTTATTGGTGGCAATTTACAAAGTTTACCTATTGTCGATGCGGGTACTTTCGAAGACGATCTGAAAGTCTTAATGGACAGTGAGTACGCTGGCCGTTTGTTGTACTCTTTAGCTCGAATAAGGGAGTATTTGGACCTTGTCGCAAAAAATGTACAGGCTTTAAATGGAGGTGTTTGCGGTGCGCCAATGACATTTCTACAGCAGCAATTTGAGGCGCACTATGTGAAAAAAATTCAGCCTTATATGGGGCGTATTAATCGCGGTGCTTATCAGGTTTTACCGTTATTAAATCAATTGTTCGAGGTGAGTCAGCCGCTAAGTTCTGATATGACTGTATTCTCGCGCCAATTTTCTTTGCAGCAACAGGGCAGTGAGTGGCAGCACTATCAGTTGGCTTCTCAGTATCATGCTAAAGAATGGAGTGCATTATTCGAGCGTTGCTCTATTTCTGTTCGGGATCTTTAGATACGAACACTGAGCTGTTGCTCTAAACTTTCAACAGCATCATATTGGTAAGCAGGACCGTTTGCTAAAGGCTCTTGGCTTAATGCTTTTAACAGAGCAATGTTAGCAATTGGGTTCTCACCAATGTTATGAGAAAACTGCATTGGCCGTGTTAGTGCATGAGGTTGATGAAAACTTAATTCATCGTCCGTGTTCATGATAGACGGACCAGGTTGATTAAATAAGCTCATTAATAAGGCAAAATTAGCATTGCCAGATACAGGTTGGCCCGCTTTGCTGCTTTGGGTGACCTGCGTTTCAACAATTTCTCTTATATTCATTTGTATGCCTATTAAACAGTCTTAGATTAGATATCGGCAAAGACGATACTTTCTTAAAGAAAGCAGGCAATTAATTTAGGCTTAGTAGTATTGGGTGGTGATGTTAGGAAAATAGTATGACGTTAAATTTTGCTTAAGTGGCGTAGGAAAACACTATTTTGTATGATTATTCATCACTTTTTTGTTCCATCTATAGCTCAAAGTATTTAAGCGTCGTACTATAATGTAAGTAGATCAATGATAATTTTGGGATCTGGTGCTTCTATATAGAATTAATGAACCGCTTTAATAGATTGCGGTAAGGCATAATGCATGCATGATATTAATGAATTGATCGATAATGTTAGACACAATGAAGAGATAGCACGCAAATTTTTTGAAATTGAGCGCTGTATTCTTTCGATTGGTCGCTGTGATCAGTTTGTTTCGACTCTGACTAAAGAAGTGCAAAAACAATTTAATGTTCCTTATGTTTGGGTGAATTTAATCAACGAGGCCCCTTTGTCTCATCTAATTGAGAGTCTAGAAAAAATGCCAGATCTTCGTGATAGGGTATTGTTTACAAGACGTCGTTCAATGATTGATATCATTAAATCCAGTAATAAGACGGTTTTGGTTAATACAAATTTAAGTCGCTGCTGGGAGATTATTCCTTCGGTTTACCGAGATATTATTTCTTCGGTTGCTATTTCACCGTTAACAATTGATGGTGAGCTAGTGGGGTTATTTTGTCAGGCTGATTCGGACAGTACTCGCTACGATGCCACTACAAAAGACACCTTCTTACTTGATCAGTTGGCTATCAAAATTTCCATTTGCCTTAGTAATGTGACAGCAAGAGAAAAGCTTGAATACTTGGCGACTCGAGATCCTTTGACTGGTTTGTTAAACCGCCGACAATTGGAGTTAATGTTAGATCGTGAGTTCGCGCGTTCGAAGATGCAGGAACGTGATTTGACAACTGTGTTCATTGATTGTGATGCTTTTAAGTCGATCAATGATACGTTGGGACATAATTGTGGTGATGAGGTATTAGAATACATTGCCAAACGGTTATTGAAGTATGTGCACAAGCAGGGCTTGGCGTTTCGATTTGCTGGCGATGAATTTGTTTTTGTCATGCCTGGTAAAAGCTATGAGCAGGCTATGCAGATCGCTGAGTCTATCCAAGAATATCTACAATCTAATCCATTAAGGTATAAATCTAACCTTGTACCTATTACTATTAGTTATGGTGGTGCCAGTGTTACATCTGACAGACCAAGTAACTATAAGCATCTGTTAAAGATCGCAGATGAACGTCTCTATGATTATAAAAATAACCGTAAAAGATTGGTGCCGACAAAGGTGTTTAAATTTTTAAACAGGCTTAGATAAAATTGTAATTTTATTACATTTAAGGGTTTGTTTTTTCGGTGTTACGGTATTTTTCACTTCATTTTTGTTGTAAAATTTCAAAAAAATTAAATAGGGTTCGTTTATGTCCCATGCTTTAATCGCCGATCTCGGCGGAACTAACGCGCGTTTTGCTTTGGTTCCTATTCATCAATACGTGCCTCTAGAAGTTAGAGTGCTTCCTTGTGAAAATTACGATAATTTTTTTGATGCTGCGGCAGACTATATAGAAAACTGCAGTATCAGTATGGATAGAATAGACGCTATTGTTTTGGCGATTGCAGGCCCAGTTAATCAGCCTGTGATACAGTTTTCTAATAATCCGTGGAAGTTTACTCGTGATGAAGTGCAGTCCTATTTTGGCGATAATAAAGCAGTTGCCTTATTAAACGATTTTGATGCTGTTGGACATTGCTTAGAAATCCTTACTCCTGAAGATATGGTGGTCATTGGAGAAAGCTCAACAGTCGATCCAAAAGGTGCTTGTTGGGTGGTTGGTGCTGGAACGGGCTTGGGCATATCATGCGTCGTACCTCAAGACAATGGACCTAATATTGTTTTGCCTGGCGAAGGCGGGCATGTTGATTTATCTGCCTGTAATGATGTTGAAGATGATATTTTAAAATTTCTTCGTACGCGCCATAAACGAGTTTCAGCAGAGCGTGTTTTATCTGGCATGGGTCTCGAAAATATATACGAATCATTGGCTCTTCGTGAAGGTATTAAAAAGCGGTTAACCGCGCCTGAAATTGGCGATGCATTAAAGCTTGGTAATGATCCTGTAGCAACCGCTGCTTTAGAACAGTTTTTTGTGTTTTTAGGTCGAGTGATCGGTGACCTTGTGTTATCTGTTGAATCTCGCGGTGGTGTATATATTGCCGGTGGTATTGTGCCTCGCTATTTAAATTCGATTCTTAAAAGTGGTTTCCGTGATGCGATGCAAGATAAAGGTCGCATGAAAGATTTTGTTTCCCCTATTCCGACTTTTGTTGTGATGTCTGAATACCCAGGGCTGATGGGCTGTGCATGTTACGCGTCTCATCTTGTGTCGAAAGCCTAGATTTAGTTGGAGAGTAAAGAATGAAGGCCAGTTTGAAAGCCTGTGATGTTGTGATTTTTGGTGGTGGTGGCGATCTTGCAATGCGTAAGTTGTTACCAGCTTTATACCATTTAGATATGGATGGTTTGCTTGCTCCAACAACACGAATTATTGGTGCTTCTAGAAGAGAAGTAGCAACAGAAGATTATCAAGCCAAAATTCGTACGGCACTTGATGAATTTGTGCCTTCAAGTATAGGTGACAGCAAAACATGGGAGCGTTTTAAAAAGCGTTTGAGTTATGTTTCTGTTGATGCACAGCAAGAAGCTGACTTCGCTCGATTGAATGAGCACCAAGTAGGAGGTGATGATCGTGATGTTGTATTTTATCTTGCGACTTCTCCTGATCTATTTGGTTCTATTTGTTCTTCATTGGCGACGCATGGCTTAAACGCAGATCGTATGCGTGTGGTTCTAGAAAAACCACTTGGTCGTGATCTTGTTTCTTCTCGTGCCATTAATGATGAGGTGATGAAAAACTTTACGGAACAGCAAGCGTTTCGTATCGATCACTATCTAGGTAAAGAAACGGTACAAAACCTGTTGGCGATCCGTTTTGGTAACACACTTTTCGAACCACTATGGGATAGTGCTCATATAGATAACGTACAGATTACTGTATCTGAAACGGTCGGAGTGGAAGGTCGCTGGGGGTACTATGATAATGCTGGCGCCATGCGTGATATGGTGCAAAATCATTTGATCCAGCTGTTATGTTTGGTGGCAATGGAGCCTCCAGGTCGAATGGATGCTGACTCCGTACGTGATGAAAAAATCAAAGTGTTAAAGGCGCTGCGTCCAATCGCGGGTGCAAATGCTTATACCAAGACTGTTCGTGGTCAATATGCCAAAGGCATGATTAAAGGTAAGGATGTTCAAGGTTACTTTGATGAAGAAGGTAGTAATCCGAATTCAAGAACGGAAACCTTTGTTGCTTTGCGTGCAGATATTGATAACTGGCGTTGGGCTGGTGTGCCATTTTACTTGAGAACGGGTAAGCGTCTTGGTCAGCGTTATTCTGAGATTGTTATCCAGTATAAAGCGGTGCCACATAGTATTTTTAGTGACGAGAGCAATCGTCAGCTCCAGCGCAATCAGTTGATTATTCGTCTTCAGCCAGAAGAAAAAATATCTTTGACTGTTATGAATAAAGTGCCTGGCGCTAGTGAAGGGATGAACCTTCAGCCTGTCGATTTAAACTTGAGTTTGACAGAAGCCTTTAATGATAAGCGAAGCCCAGAAGCGTATGAGCGTTTATTGTTGGATGTGATGCGCAATGATGCAACCTTGTTTATGCGCTACGATGAAGTAGAGGCTGCTTGGAAGTGGGTAGATGGTATTATGTCTGCTTGGAGCCAAACTAGTGAGCGTCCAAAAGAGTACGCTTCTGGTTCATGGGGGCCTGCAGCATCCATGGCTCTGCCTATAAAAGACGGCCGTAATTGGCACGACTATTAGTCCTTAAACAAAGAAGTCTTAAAAAAGGAAAATCTCAATGATCACTTCTTATACTGCTGAGCAGGTAATGACTGCTACTCCGGTTGTTCCTGTTATTGTTGTTGATGACGTAGAGCAAGCTGTTGCTTTAGGTAAAGCGCTTGTGGCTGGCGGAGTGCCTGTTTTAGAGGTTACTTTGCGCACGCCTGCTGCCTTGGAAGCGATTACAGCGCTTCGCAAGGAAGTGCCTGATGCGATTGTTGGAGCTGGAACGGTTTGTTCTCGTGCACAATATATTCAAGCAATTGAAGCTGGCTCACAATTTATTATCAGCCCAGGAATGACAGCTGACCTATTGGCTGTTGGTAAAGAGTACGATGTGCCTTACTTGCCTGCTGTTGCGACTATTTCTGATATTTTGCTGGGAATGGAGCACGGTTATGATCGCTTCAAGTTTTTCCCGGCAGAAGTGAATGGTGGTGTTAAAGCGCTGAAAGCATTTGGCGGTCCATTACCACAAATCAAATTCTGCCCAACAGGTGGGATTGGTGCTGATAACTTTCGTGAATATTTGGCCTTGCCAAATGTGCTTTGTGTGGGTGGTTCGTGGATTGTTCCAACCGATTTGGTTCGTGCTGGTAAGTGGGACGAAATTACAGAATTGGCAAAATCTGTAAGTCTGTAGTGAATAGAATTTGCTCTTTGATTGGGTAAATTAAAAAAGGGAAATAGCATGTATGCTATTTCCCTTTTTTTGTTTCACTTTTTTCTACTTAGAGATTTTCTTCTGCAAATTCTGCAAGTCGACTGCGTTCAATGCCATTGACATGCATTATGCTTGAGTATTTGAAAGATTTTGTTTTTTCAACCAAATAGGTTAAACCTGATGTGAGAGGGGTGATGTACTTGTTGTCTATCTGTGCCAAATTGCCTAAGACGATAATTTTTGAATTGCTACCAACCCTTGTCACGATAGATTTAAGTTGGAATTGTGTTAATCCCTGAGCTTCGTCAATAATAATTAAGGCGTTATTGAAAGATCGCCCTCTCATAAAGTTCAATGATTTGAACTGAATATTGGCTTTTTGTTTTACGTAGTCGATGCTGCTAAAAGAGTGTTCGTCAGCACCATGAAGAATTTCTAGGTTGTCATCGAAAGCGGCTAACCAGGGTGCCATTTTTTCTTCTTCAGTACCTGGTAGGAAGCCAATGTCCTCAGCCATTGGCGGTGTTGATCTTGCCACAATGATCTTGTTAAAGCGTTTTTCTTCCATGGTAACTTGCAGGCCATAAGCTAGAGCCAGTAGGGTCTTACCGGAGCCTGCTGGGCCTGTCATTACCATTAAGTCTGAGTTGTCGTGGCGTAGTAAGTAAAACGCCATGGCTTGCTCTAGGTTGCGTGGGTGAATCCCCCAAAAGTTCTGATTCATCAAATGTTGTTTATTTACATCAAGCAAATAGACAAACTCTTGATCGAGGTTTACCACAAAGCCAATGAAGTCCTCATCATCAATAACGAACATATTGATGTAAAGGTTGGGGAGTCGGCTTTTATTTATCACGTGGACCGTATGGCGACCGTGTGATTCAGTTTTGACACTATCAATGGTCGACCAAAAGCTTCCTGTAAATTGAATATAACCTTTGGTCATTAAATCTAAGTCATCTAAAACACGATCTTTTCTGTAATCTTCAACTCGCTCTAGGCCGGAGCCTTTTGCTTTAATGCGCATATTAATGTCTTTAGTTACCAAACAAACCGAGGAGCGTGGGTGTGTCGCTTGTAAGCTTAAGCCAACATTAATAATGCGATTATCATTTGCGTGGTCATGGTTCCCATTTAGGAAAGGGATGTTATCGGTTAATGTAATTTGCTGATCAGGGTAGATCGCCAGAGAACCTTCTGTACGCGTATTTTGATCCTTGTCTATATCGTTACTAACGACACGGATTGGAACGCCTGCTTGTAATTCACGAGGGGAAGCATCACCGACTATTTTATCTATCGTGTTGATGGCTACTCGCGCCTCACGGCTGACGTCTTTGTCTCTTCTGTCTTTAATTACGTCTAATTCTTCTAAAACTGTCATTGGGATGACGACTTTATGTTCAGCGAAAGCATAAATTGCCAAGGGGTCGTGCAATAGCACGTTGGTGTCAAGAACGTATATTTTTTCCATAGAGTATTACTCCTGTAATGAACATGAAGTTTTCTTTTGAAAGTGTGTTTAAACGTACAAAACAATCGGTGCTTAGCGTTTTTTGTGATGCTGAACTTTTATAGGGGGTGGATATTGGAGTTGTGTGGGGTGTCTGACTAGAGTGGTGATCTGTCAGTGAGGTAGGGGGTGTTTTATGATCTGGATTATGGTTTTGTAGCAAGCTAAACCTCACTGTCTTTATCCATACTCTAATTAGAGTGTATGACAGTTTTGTTGCGTATGCTTGTTCTAATTGGTATTTTTTACATTTTTTGGTTATAAAAAAACCGCTGTTTATGGCAGCGGTTTTTTTTATAGCCAATCGTATCATTCGTCCAAGAAGCTTCTTAGGTGCTCTGAACGGCTAGGGTGACGCAGTTTACGTAATGCTTTTGCTTCGATTTGACGAATACGTTCACGAGTAACGTCAAATTGCTTACCGACCTCTTCAAGGGTGTGGTCAGTGTTCATGTCAATTCCGAAGCGCATACGTAGAACTTTGGCTTCGCGGGCAGTTAAGCCAGCAAGTACCATTGTTGTGGATTCACGCAAGCCCTCGATAGTCGCTATATCAATAGGAGATTCAGCGCCATCGTCTTCAATGAAATCGCCTAGGTGAGAATCTTCATCATCACCAATTGGTGTTTCCATTGAGATTGGTTCTTTAGCAATCTTCAGTACTTTGCGAATTTTGTCTTCTGGCATATCCATGCGAGCTGCCAATTCTTCTGGCGTTGCTTCGCGTCCCATTTCCTGAAGCATCTGACGAGAGATGCGATTAAGTTTATTAATCGTTTCAATCATATGCACAGGAATTCGGATGGTACGAGCCTGATCGGCAATTGAGCGAGTGATTGCCTGACGAATCCACCATGTAGCGTAAGTTGAGAACTTATAACCACGACGGTATTCAAATTTATCAACCGCTTTCATTAGGCCAATGTTACCTTCCTGGATCAAATCCAAGAATTGTAGGCCGCGGTTAGTGTATTTCTTCGCTATAGAGATAACCAAGCGTAAGTTGGCTTCAACCATTTCTTTTTTCGCACGACGAGCACGAGTCTCGCCAATAGAAATGCGACGGTTAATTTCTTTTAGCTCGGCAATAGTTAACCCTGTTTCTTTAGTCACTGCGCGAAGTTTGCGTTGGCTGCGCATAAACTCAGCTTCGTTTTCTTCTAGAGTGGCAGCGTAATCTGCACCCGTTGCAATTTGTTCTTTAAGCCAATCTGGATTGGTTTCATTGCTTGGGAAGCGTTTCAAGAATTCTGTTCTTGGCATACCTGCTTTACGGACACACACTTGCATGATTAAGCGTTCTTGGTCGCGTACTTTTTCCATACGCGAACGAACACGATCAATTAAATCATCAAACAGCTTAGGTACAAGCTTGATAGGAGCAAAGCTGATGCTTAATTCTTCTTGCTTGCTCTTTACCGCTGGATCTTGTCTATTGCTATTTTCTAGCAAGACTTTTAGCTCTTCGTAAATGCGTGAAATATCATTGAAGCGCAGTGCTGTTTCTTCAGGATCAGGACCGTTATCGGTTTCTTCTTCGCTGTCTTCGGAATCGTCATCATCGTCATCAGTGTCAACCGAATCCTCTTCGACCGCAGGTTCTTCCGTTACGACTTCCTCGAAAACAGGCTCTTCACCATCACCGTCAATAAAGCCGCTGAATATATCGCTTAGACGGCCTTCTTCTTCCTGTACTTTTGTGTAAGCATCTAGTAGTACGTCTACCGCACCAGGGAAGTAAGAGATAGCCGCCATGACTTCGCGGGTACCTTCTTCGATACGCTTTGCAATGGCTATTTCGCCTGCGCGTGTCAATAGCTCAACGGTGCCCATTTCACGCATATACATACGCACTGGGTCGGTTGTTCTGGTGATATCACCTTCTACTGCCGCTAACGCTGCCGCAGCTTCTTCAGCTGCTGCTTCGTCTGTAGCGTCACCTTCTTCCATAAGAAGGTTATCTTTATCGGGAGCAACTTCAGAAACCGTAATGCCCATGTCGTTGATCATGGCAATAATTTCTTCTACTTGCTCCGGGTCTGAAAGGTCATCAGGTAGGTGGTCGTTAACTTCTGAGAAAGTTAGGTAACCTTGTTCTTTACCCTTGGAGATCAGCTCTTTGAGACGTGACTGTTGAGTGTCTGGCATTCGACAACCTATCGTTAGAAATTCATTTGGGAGTTTAGCAAGCCGCGGATTATAACAAAATCAATCACTTTTATCCACCAAATCCTTCTTTTTTTGAATGAAAAGTAAGCAACCTTTAAGATTTTTTTTGCCTAATCAGATCCATCAAATTTCGCAGTTCTTGCTGACTGTTAATATCCTTTATGGATTCATTCCCCCTATTTTTCAACCGTGCAATGCTGCTATTTAATCCAAGATTTTTTTCCAGTGCAAGGATCATATCAAGCACTTCTTGCTTTGCGTTGGTTATTTTTTGCTTTGTAGTGGCATCTTTGTGGTTTAATAGTGCGTAAATAGAAGAAATAGCGAATGAATCTGTCATTTCACCCAAAAGATTTCCGGTGTTTTTTGTTGGATGTTTAGTGAAAAAACGCCAAATTTTACAAAAAACTTGTAACTCTTCGTTTGCTTGGTTGATTAAGGGGTCTGGTACATCAATTTCTTTGGCAATGTGCGGGTGCAACAAAAGGCACAGAGTAGCTTGTTTAATTTGACTTAAACTAGGTGCTGCTGGCGGTAATGCGGGCTCATCATTATAAAACTTACCTTTGGAAAAAGGCTTTTTACTAAATGGTTTTTTGAACGAGCCTTTAGGATTTGATTGAGCTGGTGGCGTGGGGTGATCCACGTGGTGGTAGTCATCATACCCACTATGAGGTGGCTCATAGTCGTAATGGCTTAAATCAGGGAGATCTTCATTGTAGCTTTGAGTTGGCGGCGTATGACTCTGTTGCGTAGTCTCATGAGCTTCTGGTGCGGCGGTATACTGGCGTCGAGCTTTAAAAACAGTATTGCTCAATGTTTCGCTGTCGATGCCAGATTGATCACTTAATTGGCGAATCAATACTGAGCGAAAGGTTAGCTCTTTCGGGATATCTCTAATCATTTCCATGGCGTTGCGGGCAAATTGTGCTTCGCCTTCTTCGTCGCCAAGGGTTACCTGATTTCGGGCGTGATCAAATAGAACATGAGAAAGAGAGGATGCGTCTTCTAGGCGGTGGTTGAAGGCTTCTTTGCCCTCCTTTCTGACAAGCGAATCGGGATCTTCACCTTCAGGTAAGAATAAAAATCGTACTTGTTTTTCATCTTGCATCACTGGAAGGGAGGCTTCTAAACCGCGAATCGCTGCGGCACGACCCGCTTTATCGCCGTCAAAGCAAAGTACAACTTTGCTGACCAGTTTAAACAGTTTGCGTATGTGTTGGCTGTTGACAGATGTGCCTAGTGTGGCGACTGCATTGGTAATGCCGTGTTGGGCTAGAACGATGACATCCATATAGCCTTCGACCACAATAATTTGGTCTAGTACAGGTGTGTTTTGCTTTGCTTCAAACAAACCGTAAAGTTCTTGGCTTTTTTGAAAAACGGGTGTTTCTGGAGAGTTTAGGTATTTGGGTTTTTCGTCGCCAAATGCGCGTCCACCAAAAGCGATCACTCGACCTCGTGAGTCGCGTATAGGGAAAATGATGCGGTCCCGAAATCGATCATAGTAATGGCCAGGCTGATCCTTTTTCTCGATTAGCATGCCGCCCAAAAATAGTTGTTCTTGGCTTTCAGCGCGGGTGCCGACTTTTTTAAGGAGGTTGTCCCATCCCGGTGGTGCGTACCCTAATCCAAATACTTTGGCGATTTGGCCTGAGAGTCCTCGGTCTTTTGATAAATAGTCGGTGGCCTTTTTCTTGTCAGGGTGCTGAGTTAATTGTTGCTGATAAAACTGTGAGCTTTCAGAAAGGCGTTTAAGTAGCTCTGCGTTTTGCTCATATCTATCTGGTGCGCCTTGTTCTCTCGGAACTTCCATACCAGCGTCTTTGGCGAGGGTTTCTATCGCATCGACAAAGTCCACATGATCGTGTTCCATCACAAATGAAATGGCGTTACCGCCGGCGCCACAGCCAAAGCAGTAATAAAATTGCTTGTTGGGGTTTAAGCTAAAAGAAGGGCTTTTTTCATTATGAAAGGGGCAGAGGGCACTGTAATTTTGCCCAGTTTTTTTTAAGCTAATACGAGACGCAACCACGTCGGTTAAGTCGGTTCGAGCGAGTAGCTCATCTATAAACTGATCAGGAATGCGTCCCGCCATTATATTAGCCTAGTTGTGCTTTTACTTGTTTGCTGATCTGCGCCATGTCGGCACGGCCTTGTACTTGAGGTTTTACGATGGCCATAACCGCGCCCATTTGTTGCATGGAGCTGGCACCCGTTTCTGCGATTGCAGCTTTAACAATCTCACCGACTTCTTCATCAGTCAATGGCGTTGGTAAAAATTCGCTAATGATTTCCATCTCTTCTTTTTCGACTACAGCTAGATCTTCGCGACCACCGTCAATGAACTGTTGGTAGGAGTCTTTGCGCTGCTTGTTCATTTTATCTAATACGGCCAATACGCGCGCATCATCTAGCTCAATGCGTTCATCGACTTCAATTTTTTTACATTCAGCTAGGATGGTTCGAATTACGGTTACACGCTGTTTTTCTTTGGCGCGCATCGCTGTTTTTAGGGTGTCTGAGATGTGTTTTTTTAATTCTGACATGGGATCCTCTTTAAATTCATGGTGCTTTAATTTATTGAGACGGTTGCTCGCGGTGTCATGCAAGGGTCTCTTTGGAAACAAAAAAAACGGCTAGTTGCATAACTAGCCGTTTTTTATAAGCCTAAATGTTAGAAACGTCTAGGCAAACCTTTGTTCTTTAGCAAATTGCCAAACGGCAGATTGGCCTAGTACAAACGTTGGAATTTCTTCTGCTCGCGAGAAACTTTCTTAGCGTGACGTTTAACAGCAGCGGCTGCAGCGCGTTTGCGAAGAGTAGTTGGTTTTTCGTAGCATTCACGACGACGAACTTCAGCCAAAACACCTGCTTTTTCACAAGAGCGTTTGAAGCGACGTAGAGCGATATCAAATGGTTCGTTATCTTTTACTTTTACAGCTGGCATGTTATTACCTTCAATAATATTTTTTTAAAGTTTAAGTATTCACAAAAACGGCGTGAATCATACCCGTATTTATTGGGCTTTCAAAGCGCGCTTTTGTTGAACAGAGTGTGATCCGCTATGGATCGATTTTTCTAGGCTAAAAAAGCCCAACCCTGAACAGACTATTGTCGCGTCTGTAACTGTATTCATTCTTTAAGAGGGTGTTTGGATCGCCATTGCGCTTACATCAGAAGCTATGTGCCAAACTAGAAAAATCACCTGCCTTTTAATTTAAACATTTAAAACGCGCGCATTATAATGCTTTTACTTTGACATGTCTAATTTCATTTGGGTAGTTTGCTAAGGAAGTCGCTCTTTGCTCTGCAATGGTCGAGATAGATAGGGTACAATGCGCTCAAATTATTGATGAGATTATTCTAATGAAAGTATTGGGATTAGAAACCTCTTGTGACGAGACAGGTATTGCGATTTACGATACTGAAAATGGCTTGTTGGCCCACAAGATTTATTCTCAAATAGCGCAGCATGCTGAGTACGGTGGTGTGGTGCCTGAATTAGCGTCTCGTGATCATGTTCGTAAGACCTTGCCTCTTATTGATGAAGTATTACAAGAAGCGGGAATGAAAAAGTCAGAATTGGATGCGATTGCTTATACCAGTGGCCCAGGTTTGGTTGGTGCTTTGATGGCTGGCGCCACAATTGGTCGCTCTTTAGCGTATGCGTTAGGTATTCCTGCTTTGGGTGTGCATCACATGGAAGGTCATCTTTTAGCGCCTATGTTAGAAGAGTCTCAACCAGCGATGCCGTTTATTGCTTTACTGGTTTCTGGTGGGCACACTCAATTGGTTCGAGTGGATGGTATTGGTGAATATCGTTTATTAGGTCAATCACTTGATGATGCCGCTGGTGAGGCCTTTGATAAAGCGGCAAAAATGATAGGTTTACCTTACCCCGGTGGCCCACAGATAGCTGCCTTGGCAAAAAAGGGTGATCCAAAGTCAGGGTTGAAATTCCCTCGCCCTATGACTGATCGCCCAGGCTTGGATTTTAGTTTTAGTGGTTTGAAAACGGCGTTTTTGACGGCCGTTCATGATGCATTGGATAACGATCGTTGTGATGAGCAGTTTAAAGCGGATGCCGCATTAGCGTTTGAAACTGCAGTGGTTGATACCTTGGTAATTAAATGTCGTCGAGCTTTGGAAGCGGAAGGGCTGAAACAACTAATTATTGCCGGTGGCGTAAGTGCAAATCAGCGCTTACGTGAACAGCTTGAAAGCCAGTTGAAAAAAATTAAGGCCAGTGTGTTCTATGCGCGACCAGAATTTTGTACCGATAATGGTGCTATGATCGCTTATGCAGGTGCGCAGCGTTTAGTAAATGGTCAATCTTCGGAATTGAGTTTATCGATACGTGCCCGCTGGCCTTTGTCTGAATTGCCATCTTTAAAGGGATGAGAATATGCAAGATTTAGTGTTTATTGAAGGCCTTAAAGCTCAGGCTGTCATAGGTGTTTATGATTGGGAAAAAAAGATTCAACAAGATTTGGTGTTTGATTTGGAAATGGAGCATGACAATCGTGTTCCTGCCGAAACGGACGATTTGGCTAAGACGTTAGATTACGAGGCCATTTCTAATTACATTTTAACTTTCTGTGCAGAGCGTCAATTTGAATTGATTGAAACCTTGGCAGAGCATTTGGTAGGTGAACTGATCGGGCAGTTCAAGTTAAATGCTGTCACGTTAACTTTGCGTAAGCCTGGTGCCGTCCCAGCAGCACAGGCCGTTGGTGTGAAGATTCACCGGAAGTCCGCTGTAACTTATTAGTTAGTTGTTAAGTTTTAGCTGATAAATGGTGATAGGGTTTTATCGAGCGCATCAGCACGTATTTTTTTAAGTGCTTGTCCAAGCTCGGCACCAACTAGGCCTTGCTTAATTAGACCCGCTGCATTAATTGCAGCAATAGTGTTGCGTAGCAATTGCCAGTCTTCTAGCTTGCTATTGGTTAATAGGCTCAGAACCTCAATTAGTAAGACAAATGGTTGAGGTTTTTTTATTGCGTTAACCGAAATTAACCAGTTTTCCCATGCGACAGAGTCCATAGGTATACGTTGATTTTCTAAAAAAGAACGAGTTTGCTCTGCGAGTACCTTAAACTGGTTAGGGCAGCGAATATGCTGATGCAGTTGAGCTAACTCTGCCAAAGGTGTGTCTTTGCAAAGAATGGCCCAGCGCTGAGCGGGAGTAAGCTCTATTTTGCTTAATATATCGACAAGAGATTGACTGTCTTCCCAAATGAACTCAGAAAAAAGCTTTTCAAGTGCGTTTGCTTCTTTTAATACTGAAAAAAAGGCATTAGAGTTCTGAGTATTTAGCGCTTTTTCCAGTTCTTTCCAAATGCGTTCAGCACTTAAAGAGGAAAGCTCCCCAGATGCGCTTATAGCTTGCATTAACCGCATGGTTTCTGGGGCGATAGAAAAGCCAAAGTGATGAAAGCGAGCGGCAAATCGAGCGACTCTTAATACTCTTAGCGGGTCCTCGATGAAGGCATTTGATACATGACGAAATACTCTATCATGTAAGTCTTTTTGCCCATTAAATGGATCTATTAGTGTGCCGTTTTTATCTTGTGCAATGGCGTTGATAGTCAGATCTCGGCGCTCTAAATCTTCTTCTAGGCTGATGTCAGGCGAAAAATCACAGATGAATCCTGTATAGCCTTCACCTTGTTTTTTTTCTTTGCGGGCAAGGGCATACTCTTCTTTATTCTTTGGGTGTAGAAAAACAGGAAACTGTTTGCCAACTTGCTGGAAACCTTGTTGTTCAAGTTGCTCTGGAATGGCACCTGTGACGACCCAATCGTGGTCGGTTACGGGTAATTCTAATAAGGCGTCGCGAACGGCGCCACCAACGAGATAAACTTGATAGGGTTGTGGCATTATCGGTTAATTGCCTGATTCACATTGATCTGGAAACATGGCGCTCCATTGACTAAAGCCACCATTCAATGAGTAAACTTCTTTAAATCCCTGAGATGCTAGGTATTCCGCTGCACCTTTACTGCTGTTGCCATGGTAGCAGCACACAATAACGGGTTGTGTTTTGTCCGTATTGTCGATGAAGTCTTGTACGTTGTCATTGCTTAGACTTTTTGCATTTGCGATACGGCTTGTTTGGAAGCTAGCCGTATCACGGATATCTACGATAGCTGCATTGTTTTCAATTATTGGGAGGGCGTCTGAAATATCGATACAAGTGTAAGTCATGATTTCTTCCGGTTGATGGTACAAGGTGTGCTAAAGCGTTGCATATCTTCAAGACGTAAAGCTGTTAAACTTCCGCCCCAGACGCAGCCAGTGTCTAAAGCATGGATATGGCTTTTCTGGGTTTCCCCTTCTATTGCAGCCCAATGCCCAAATACAATATGACAACCTTCAGGTAATTTTGTTGGGTAGTTGAACCATGGGGCATAGCCTTTGGAGGCAGTGTCTACGCCTTCTTTAGATTTTAAGTCGAGCTTGCTATTTTCGTCGCAAAAGCGCATCCGAGTGAGATAGTTGGTAATAGCTCGAAGACGATCTAATCCAGTTAATTTATCGTCCCATAAATCAGGTGTATTACCATACATGGTCGCAAAATATTCATCAACACTGTCTGACTGAAGCTTGTTTTCAACTTCTTTGGCTAATGTAAGTGTTTCTGACAAATCCCAGCAAGGGGGGATACCTGCGTGGGTCATAATAGTGTTGAGTTTTGCGTCGTAATGGCATAAAGGTTGGCTGCGTAGCCAATCTATTAATTCATCTCTATCTCTAGCTGTTAGTATTTCCATTAGTGTGTCGCCACGCTTTAATTTGCCATGACCAAACGAAATGGCAAGCAAATGTAAATCATGATTGCCTAAAACAACAGTGGCGTTATCGCCTAATGATTTAATAAACCGTAGTGTTTCAAGTGATTCGTGTCCACGGTTAATTAAGTCTCCCGCAAACCACAGTTTGTCTTGCTCAGGGGAGTAACCAATTTGTTCTAATAACTGCACTAATGGGGTCAGACAACCTTGCAAGTCCCCAATTACATACGTTGCCATAGGGGCCTCAGTGAATTTGGTTAGGAACAGACAGGGTGAACGGGCGAACTGGGGCACGAAATTCTGTGCCATCATCTGCAAGAAATTGGTAGCTGCCATGCATACTACCAACCACTGTGTCCATCACTGTGCCGCTTGTGTAATGGAAAGATTCCCCAGGCTGTAAATAGGGGTATTCGCCTATGACACCGCTGCCTTTAACCTCTTGAACTTGTTCGTTGCCATTGGTGATGACCCAGTGGCGAGTCTGAAGTTTTGCAGACTCGGTTCCACAGTTAGTAATGGATATATGGTAAGCAAATACATAGCGTGACTCAGCTGGTGTAGATTGGCTTGCTATATATTCTGTTCGAACAGAAACCACGACGTCATATTTTTCCATTCAGCCTTCCTTGTTAAGGACGTAGTTTGTAATTCTAACAAAATCTTCTACATCCAATCGTTCTGGGCGCAGTGTTGGATCGATGTTTACTGCCGCAAAATCATCATTGTCCAGTACCCCTTTATAGTTGTTTCGAAGGGTCTTACGTCGTTGTTGGAAGCCAATTCGAACCATGTCTTCTAGCTTCTTAATATCGTTGACAGGGTGAGGTGGTGTTTTGTAAGGCGTCATTCTAACAATGGCTGAATCGACTTTAGGTGCAGGGTCGAAAGACTCGGGTCCAACAATAAAAAGTGATTCAACAGCGCAGTAATATTGCGCCATGACACTGAGTCGTCCATATAAGCTGTCACCTGGACGTGCGGCCAATCGGTCTACTACTTCTTTTTGTAGCATGAAGTGCATGTCTTCAATAGCGCTAGCTTGGCTTAGTAAATGGAATATTAGAGGCGTTGAAATATTGTAAG
This sequence comes from Marinomonas foliarum, assembly GCF_003337275.1. Lineage (GTDB taxonomy): Bacteria > Pseudomonadota > Gammaproteobacteria > Pseudomonadales > Marinomonadaceae > Marinomonas > Marinomonas foliarum. The sequence continues at coordinate 53,119 of NZ_QPJQ01000005.1, forward strand.
GCAAATTACCAACAACTCGAATGGCTTGTTCTTCTGTTCTTAGGGAGGTGAAGTCAAACTTCATCGCATCGGCTTCATGTACCGTAAGGTCAGGGTAGCGGAACAGGTTTACTCTTAGTATAGGAATAAGATCACGGTCAAGCTCAACCACGTCCATGCGCTCAGTGACGCTGATAATTCCTTCCGTTAGGGCCCCTTTACCGGGTCCTATCTCTACGATGCGCTGTCCTTTTTTAGGGCCTATACAGGCGACAATTTTTCGGATGACACCATGATCGTGAAGAAAATTTTGGCCGAATCTTTTTCTGGCTTTATGGGGTTGTGGTTTGCTCATTTAGAAAACTTTTTCGCGTTATTTGCCATGTTAATAGCATGTTGAATGGCCACTTTTAGGCTGCCGTTGCTTGCTTTGCCTGTGCCGGCTAAATCAATCGCCGTGCCGTGGTCTACAGATGTCCGAATAATAGGTAAGCCTAATGTAATATTGACGGCATTACCAAAACCTGAATATTTTAACACAGGTAAGCCTTGATCGTGATACATGGCCAAAGCACAGTCGGCATCATTTAGGTATTTTGGGGTGAAAAGTGTGTCTGCTGGCAAAGGACCAATGAGATTGAGTCCTTCTAGGCGGAGTTTATTGAGTGTTGGGATAATGACGTCGATTTCTTCTCTGCCCAAATGACCGTCTTCGCCAGCATGTGGGTTTAGCCCGCAAACGAGTATCTTGGGTTTTTTGATGCCAAACTTTTCTATTAAATCTTGATTAAGTGCTCTGGTAACAAGGCTAATACTGTCTTTTGTGATCGCAGCTGGTATATCTTTCAGCGGTAAATGAGTGGTAACTAAAGCCACTTTCATCGCTTCGGTTGCTAGCATCATAACAACATGAGGGGACTGGCACTGGGCTTGAAAAAACTCAGTATGTCCAGAGAAGTGTATCCCAGTCTCACATAAAACGCCCTTGTGAACAGGTGGCGTGACAATGGCATCGAACTCTTTTCGTATGCAACCTTCACCAGCTTGCTTAAGTGTTTCTAACACATAGGGCGAGTTGTCGACGTCTAATATGCCCGCTGTAGTGGGCTTTGCTTGCTTTATTGGCAGTACGCTAATAAGGCCTTGCCGATGAGGTGGGGTGTCTTTAGGGTTGCTTAAAGTGTGGATTTCCACACAGATCCCAAGTTTTTGGGCTCTGTCTTTAAGCAATTCTGGATCGGCAAGAATCACTAAGCGCGCAGGGAATGCCTGTTCGCTTAGTGCACTAAGGATAATATCCGGACCAATGCCTGCAGGCTCCCCTGACGTGATGGCAATAACAGGCAATGACTCAAGCAGATCGTTAGGCATTAGGTGACCCTTAATCTTTAATATCTATAAAGGCATCGGCGCGTAATTCATCAAGCCAATTGCCTAACACAATATCTTGCTTTTGTGCTGTTAGGGCGCGTTCTGCATTGCTGCGTTTAACTTTATCGCTAATATCTGCTTCACGGCGACCTTCAACTTGAAGGATATGCCAACCGAATTGTGTTCTAAAAGGCTTGCTCACATCTCCGATGGCTGTTTGGTCCATCATCTCTTCGAATTCTGCGACCATAGTGCCTGGTGTGACCCAGCCTAGGTCTCCACCTTGTAAGGTCGAGCCTTGGTCTTCACTGTATTCCTTGGCTAGTTCAGAGAAATCAGCGCCATTTTGTAGCTTGGTGTAAATTTCTTCAGCGACCGTTTTAGTTTGTGCTATGTTTCTGATTTCATTAGCTCTAATAAGAATATGTCGAGTTTTTGTTTGTTGTTGCAATGTCACATCAGGAGAGCGCTTTTCAATTACCCACAAGAGGTGAAAGCCTGCGTTGCTTTGTAACGGGCCAACAAGTCGACCACTTTGTGAGTCAAGGGCTCGTACGAACAGCGGTGGAAGCTGATTTAATGGTCTCCAGCCTAAATCACCGCCTTCAATAGCGAATTGCCCATCTGAGTTTTCAATCGCTTGTTGAATAAAGTCATCCTCAGTTTGAATCTTTTGTGCGATGGCTTCTACTTTGCTTTTCGCTTGCTCAGAGTTGGTCGCTCGAATCAGTAAGTGGCGCAAATGAACTTGGTCTTTTTCTTTAGTAATACTGGTGTCAGAGCTTAAGTAATCGTTGATCTCTTGGTCTGAAATCACAATGCGCTTTTTGATTATTTCTCTTTTGATGTTGTTGATCAGAATCTCTTGCTCAATTTGTTCTCGGTAGCGTGCGTAGTTAATTCCTTTGCTAGCAAGTACATTTTTCAGCCCTTGAAGGTCCTGATTCATGTTTTTGGCAACACCAAGAATGGCATTGTCGACATCGGAGCTGGAGGCTCTCATACCGACTTTGCGTGCATAGTTTACCTGCAGTGCTTCGTCGATCATTTGGTTTTGAATTTGACGATGAATGTTGTCTGTCATAATGCCGCCAGGAACGCGTTCTTTCACGATTTGGAAGCGGCTTTGGATATCACTCTCTAAAATAGGGCTCGAGTCCACAATGGCAGAAATACCATCGATTTTTGTTGGTGCTGCGTGTAGTGATTGCAAGGGTAATAATGCAAACAGAATAAAAGATAAAAAAGACAACTTCATGATTAATATCCAACGTTTCCTTGGTTCCAATAGTTATCAGCAATATTGGCTTCGCTGTTTGCTCGGCCGGCAGTGCTTAAACCACGTAAAATAAATTGTAAAAAGACACCTCTATCAAATACATTGTCATCATTTAGCCAATCTTGATAGCTAAGCGATACTTTGATACAGCAGTTTTCATAGCCTAAACCTACGATTTCCTTAGTTGAGTCTTCTCGGGTGAAATCATAGGTGTATTGAGTGTACATAGACCAGTTTTGGTTAAGTGGAAATATCGTTCCAATACTGGCTTGTTTGGCGTCATCATCTGGGTCTGTGTTATTAATTGAATACAAATAACTTAGATTAATTTTGACATCTTTTATAGGCTCTATATTGGCAATAAATTGCGCTAAGTTTACCTCGTCGTGATCAATGTTGTAATTCAAATTACCTGTGAGTGTATAGTTATTCCCATTATAATTGGCAGAGGTCAGCAAATCACTGCGCTTGTTTGTATCTATGGGAGTGTACTCGTCAGTATCGCCAATAATACCAACATAGCGATCTTTCAAATAAAAGATCTGCCCTGCTTTAAATGCCCACTTTTCATTATTGTTTTCGTCATATATACGACTTTCTAAGCCAAAGGTTATCTGCTCTGTATCGCCGATGCGGTCATTACCATTAAAACGGCTATGACTAAAGGCTTGTGAGTAAGTTGTGACGGGAAGACTCGCATCAAATTTGGGAACCAAACTTTGTTCTTTATATGGCGAATTTAAATAGTTGATCCTTGGTTCAAGAGTTTGTCTCCAGACATTGTCTTTTATCATTAAGCGTCGCTCAAAGGTGACTGATGAATCTAAGTAACCACTAAGGTGCTCTAATGATTGTTCGCTATTTGAATCTGTACCGTAGTGGTGAAGGCTATAGTCGCGATATTGAGCTATAAAACCTGTTGTTAGGTCCCCCCAAGCATTTTTGAAATTTAGTTTTGAGTCTTGATTGATTACGATACGTTGCCCATCAAAATTATTTTCATCAGGGTCATAGAAGTCGGTATATTGGGTGTCAATTTTATAATCGAGAAAGGTAGTGGCGATTTGGTAAGAGCTATCAATACGAGGCAGCCAATCAAATGGTTTATCAGTGCTGCTATTTGGTGTTTGGTGGGTTAAGTAAGTCGCTTTGTTTAAAAAATTGCCGTTGTTCACCGAAAAGTATGCGCTCTGCTTATAATGGTCTTTCTCGCCAATGGAAGTGCTGTTGGCTTCTGGGAATTTATTGTCTGTTGGGTTTGCCTCTAATAAAAAGCCAGCATTGAAGTGGTCGTTAAATTTTTGTTTAGAGGTTAATTTCAATAGTGTCTGCTCGCCTTCATCATTATCAGAGAAAGTAGACTGTTCATATGTCGTTTGTCCGTAAGGACTTAGATGACGAAACTCTAAGTCTATGCCTTCCCCTTTTTTCTGAATGAACTGAGGTGTAATGGTAGCGTCGTAGTTTGGTGCAATATTCCAGTAGAATGGTGCTGAGAAACTTAGACCGTCTGATCCAGAATAGCCAAATTCAGGAAATAGAAGGCCAGTTTGACGGGTGTCATCTAGTGGAAAGCGTAACCATGGAAAGTAAAAGACCGGTATGCCAGCGATGCGTATTTGCACATGCTTTGCCGTTCCGAATCCACTTTTGGTGTCTAACTCAATTGAGCTTCCATAAAGTTTCCAGCTCTCTTGGGTTGGCTCGCAAGTAGTAAAGAAGCCCTCTTCAATGAAGACTACTCCATCTTGGTCGTTCGACAGCGATTTGGCTGCAACACGAGTACCTGACTGGTGGTTAAGCAGGGTCGCATCATTAAATTCGGTTGTTCCATTGCCGTTATTTGAAATGTAAGCGTTGGAGCTGCGTATTAATTGATTGTTGCCACGTAAGGTGACATTGCCATCGGCGCGATAGTAGTCATCTGGGATGCCTTCAATCGTATCGGCCGATAATGTCGAATTGGGTTGGACGATCTCTGCCGCCCCTTTAAGGTGAATTACCCCATTCTTGTCTCGAACAATCAGATCACCACTTAAGTTTGTTGTTTCGCTGTTAGTGGCTTGCCAGCTGTTAACGTAGCTTCCCTGACAATATTGATTGAGCTGAGTTTGTTGCTCGGCAGTTAGGGATTCTCTGGGTGTCCAGTCCCATTGATCTACTTGCGCATGCGCAATAGGCAATATGAAAAGACTTTGAAAAAATAAGGTGTAGGTGCGTAAATGCTTAAACATGCAGGGTATACTTGTACCAATAGTTATTGTCCGAAATCGGATACTGCCCATAAGCGGGTCCACGTGTTGAGACAAATGATAATCTAAGCAGGCCTATAGGGGCTACCGATTCTGGAGAAATATCTTTATGTGGAAAATTGTTTGTGCAATTTTGGGTTATATATTAGCAGGCTTTTTAGGTGGGTTGCTTGGTTTTATTGTCGGCGGAGTTATTGATAAATCGCAGGCTGGAGGTACTTTCGGTGCGATTCGTAATGGCGCGAATGTTCGCCTTCAGCAAGAAACTTTTTTTCGAACATTATTTCTTTTGATGGGGCGACTGGCCAAATCAGATGGTCAGGTATCTGAAGCTGAGATTCAGTTGGCGCAGTCTGTGATGCAGCGTTTACGATTATCGCCTGCTGCTCAAGAGCAAGCTAGGCAGCTGTTTAACGAAGGTAAATCGGCTAATTTTGATTTGACCGTTGTTTTAGATACGTTTAAGCAAGTGGTTGGTCCAGGAGACTTGACGCGAACATTGTTAGAAGTGCTGTTAGTCTCTGCTTACGCTGATGGGCATTTTAGTGTTGAAGAAAAATCGTTTGTGTCTCAGGTTTGTGCTCATCTTGGTGTAACGGCTGCGGAATTTGAAGCTTTGCATATTCAGGTTAAGCAACAAGCTCATTTTCGACAAGGTTATCAATCTTCTGCGGATAGTGCAGGGTCAAAAGATTTGCTTAAGGCTGCCTATGAAGCTCTTGGTGTGACCGCAGATATGAGTGATGCTGATATTAAAAAGGCTTATCGTCGTTTAATGAGCAAGAATCATCCTGACAAGTTAAGTGCTAAAGGTCTTCCTGATGAAATGATAGAGTTAGCAAAGGAGCGGACTCAGGAAATTCAATCGGCCTATGAAATGGTCAAAAATGCTCGTAAATAGCAAGTAAGGCGAATCTAATATCAATCAACAGGGCTTTTATAAAAAAGCCCTTTTTTTATGTTGGGAAGCCGCTTTTGCTGCGTTATTTGGGTGGTATTTTGTTTTAGAAAACCACGTACGCGCTGAATGAGTAATTGTTTGCTGTTTTTGCCAGTGACTCTGTCTGGTATTGCGTCTAGTTGAATATAATCAATATCGCCTTCTGTCCTTTGGTTTGCAGCTTGTTTTCGCCAAGTAGCAAACCGCTCACTGCCATTGTTGTTTATGTAATAGTCCAGCGTTGGTTTAGCTATCTGGCGAATTTGCTGGGCGTTAGCGTAATCTGACATTGTGGTAGGCGATTCAATATCGACTAGTACTAACGCTTCGCCTGACTCTGGGTTGTTAGCTAAAAATGCAAGGGCGTAACTAGCACCAGTTTTGTAGCCAAGTAATACAAATTGCTCGATACCATCTGCCCTAGCCATATTCATAGCTGCTTCAATTCTTGCAAAGGTATTGGCTTGGTCTGGTAGCTCTAATGAGTCTTGATTATTTATATTGTCTGTTGAGATGATCTGTACAGGCGCTGCACGTTTTATGATATCCGGCACTTCTATGGCCAGCGTGCACCAACTATATTCTGGCAGCGCATTGCGCAATGGGGCAATAGCATCTGGCCAGTCAGGGTGTTCATTGTCCGAATGCAGTAAAATGACGCAGCCTTGTGTAGAGGGGGTCAGCGATGGATTGTATAGAGTTAAAAAAGACTCACCATTTGCTTCCAAGGTTTGTATTTGGTGGTCTAACTGTCTTAAAGCCAAAGAGCTTTTTAAATGCTCTATTCGCGATGCTTGTGGTTTAGGAAGGATGTATTCTTGGTCTGCCGCTTGTGGGGATGCGGGTTCAGGATTAGCATTATCGCCTGAAACTTGTGGCTCTTCCGCCAATAGGACAGGCGTGTTCAAGGAAAGAAGTGCAATGATAACGTAGAGTATGGCATTAATTTTCTTCATTGTTTTTCAATACTTCTTATAAAGGCCTTGTTAAAATGCGGTCTACATTTTCATTATGAGACCTTTATTGTGTCACTGCTGGAGTCAGATATGAATGATTTTATCATCGCCCCTTCTATCCTTTCTGCCGATTTCGCTCGATTAGGCGAAGAGGTCGACAATGTATTGAAGGCCGGAGCCGATATCATACACTTTGATGTGATGGATAATCATTATGTTCCTAATTTAACGATTGGTCCTATGGTCTGTAAAGCTCTGAGAAAACATGGTGTGACCGCAGAAATTGATGTTCATTTGATGGTGAAGCCTGTTGATCGAATGATCGGTGATTTTATTGAAGCTGGTGCTTCTATCATTACTTTTCATCCAGAAGCCAGTGAGCACATTGATCGCTCATTGCAGATGATTAAAGATGGTGGCTGCAAAGCCGGTCTAGTTTTTAATCCAGCAACCCCTCTACATTATTTAAAGCATGTGTTAGATAAGATTGATATGGTTTTATTAATGTCAGTTAACCCAGGGTTTGGGGGGCAGTCTTTTATTCCAGGTACTTTGGATAAGCTGCGTGAAGCTCGTGCTTTGATTGACGCCAGTGGCTACGACATTCGTCTTGAAGTAGATGGCGGCGTTAGTGAGAAGAATATTGCAGAGATAGCCCGAGCCGGTGCGGACACTTTTGTTGCGGGCTCGGCTATTTTTGGCAAAGAGGATTACAAGGCTGTTATTGATACCATGCGCAAAGAATTAGCGAGTGTATGTTAATGAAAACACCTAGCTATTTTTCAAAATGGTTTGAAGGTTGGCCTGAGCTGGTTTGTCTAGATCTTGATGGAACCTTGGTTGATAGCGTTCCTGATATTGCTGGCGCGGTAGATGCTTTTTTGGCTGAGTTTGGAGCTCCGCTTGCAGGTGAAGAGCGAGTTCGAGGTTGGGTTGGCTTTGGTTCGGTCAAATTGATTGAGCAGGCTCTTGAGTGGGCACAAGTTGATCCTGCTAAGCGGGAAGAGGCGTATCGTATTTTTCTAACGCACTATCATGCCCATTTGATAGATGGGACGAAGCTGTATCCAAACGTTAAAGCCTTGCTAAAGGCTCTTAAACATAATGGTGTGCCAGTGGCTTTAATTACTAATAAGCCCAGTGCTTTTGTGAAGCCTATGTTGGATCATTTCGAACTCACTGAGCAATTTGGTTGGCTGTTGGGGGGCGACACCTTAGAAGAGAAAAAGCCATCCGCTATGCCTTTACTGCATTGCAGTGAGTCTATTGAGGCTTTGCCTGAAAACTGCCTAATGATCGGGGATTCCATTACAGATTTTAAGGCCGCAAATAATGCTGGCTTTAAGTGCGCCTTGGTGACCTATGGTTATCATCAAGGTGTTGATCTTGCTGGATTAGGAGCTGATGCGATCATTGATGATTTAGCCGAGTTGTTGGTCTGATTTAATCTTTGGTGAGAAAAATAAAGGGGCCACACTGTTTTAAGTTTGGCCCTTTTTTTGTGCTTAAGTTTGTATCTTGATGGATTATTTTGAGTTCTGCTTGTTCGCAGACTGTTTTGTTGATTCTTGTTCTCTCTGTGACTGCTTTGCTGAATTTTGCTCAGGTGAGTTTGTTTGCTCTGACAACAGTGTCATTTGACTATCATTCGCCATATGAACCGTATGGGTCGGAAACGCAACTTCAGCGTCATGTGATTCAATAATCTGCATGGCTTTGAAAAGTACATCCTGTTTAACGTCATGAAAAGTTCGCCAATCTACGGTTTTTGTGTAAGCGTAAATGAAGAAGTCTAGAGATGATGGGCCGAATTGGTTGAAATTCACCATATAGATTTCGTTGGTGTCTAGATCTTCATGGTTGGAAATCATCTCTTTTATCTCAGATAGGATAGTTGAAAGAAGGCTAAAATCACAATAGCGGACACCGATCGTCTCGTTGATACGGCGATGAGACATACGAGATGGGTTTTCGACTGAAATTAACGAAAAAGTCGAATTAGGAACATATAAAGGGCGTTTATCAAAGGTGCGAATACGGGTTTGGCGCCAGCCTATGTGCTCTACGGTTCCTTCAATGTTTTTGTCAGGGGAGCGAACCCAGTCGCCAATAGCAAAGGGGCGATCTAAGTAAACCATTAACCCGCCAAAGAAGTTGGCCAGTAAATCTTTTGCGGCAAAGCCTACGGCAATACCACCAACACCGCCAAATGCTAATACCCCAGAAATGCTGTAACCTAGAGTCTGTAGCGCTACTAACACGGCAGTAATAATGATGGTTGCGCGTAAGAGCTTGCTGATTGCGCTAGCGGTTGTGTAATCAACCTTGTTAGCGATTTTATTCGAGCTTGTTAAGGTGCGCTCGCTTTCGGAGATGCAGCGTAAAATGAACCAAGTTAGTAGGGCAATAATGCCGACTTCACGGGTCGCCTTAATGAAAGATATGAAGTTAGGGTCTAGCTCTTTACCAGATATCTCTGCCGCGACACTTAACCCTGCTAACCATATGAATACACCGATTGGCTTTTGTGCTGCGTGAATTAAAACGTTGTCCCAAGGTGTTTTGGTCTTTTCTAGCTGTTTATCTATGCGCATTAAAATGCGAGTGGCAATAAAGTTGATGGTGAGAGTGATTAGTACCACTAAAAAGACTCGAACGATCCAGTGCATCTTAGTATCACCAAGACCTAAATATACTTGCATTGTTTCCCAGTTCATTTTTATTACTCTATATCTTTTATGTTCGTGAATGGCTTGGATTAAATGTTAGGCCTGTTGCGTTAAATAAGTAATAAGGTTCCTAGCCCTAAGAAGGCAACAAACCCCGCGATGTCTGTTACCGTAGTTAAAATAACGGAGCCAGAAAGAGCGGGATCAATACGTAGTTTGTCCAGTAGTACTGGGATTAAAACGCCTGATAAGGCAGCCATGATTATATTGACGATAATGGCTAAGCCGATCACCATGCCAAGCATTGGGCTTTCGAACCACCATAAGGTGACTACGCCAATGACAATGGCCCACAATATACCGTTTAGACTGCCGACTTTTAACTCTTTGGATAATAGTGACTTTAAATTGCTGCGAGTAATCTGTCCAAGTGCTAAGCCTCGGACAATTAGCGTGAGAGTCTGGCTACCAGCGATACCGCCCATAGAGGCAACAACAGGCATTAATACCGCCAGTGCAACAACTTGTTGCAGGGTGGCTTCAAACAGCCCGATAAAAGCCGAAGCTAGGAATGCGGTTAGCAAATTGATGCCAAGCCAGATTCCACGGGTTGCGGCGCTGCGTTTTACTGGTGCAAATAGGTCAGATTCTTCGTTCAGACCTGCGGTCGACATCTGCTGTGCTTCATGCTCTAAACGCCAAGTTTCCATGGCGAGCCCTGCGTGAAAGCGACCTAATAAAATTTGGTTGTCATCCACAACGGGTAGAGCAGAAAGTGATGAGCGTTCAAGTTGCTCCGAGGCTTTTGTAAGTTCGGTGCTAGCGTTGATGAATGAGCATTCTTCATCAATTAGACTAGAGATAGCTTCATGGCCTTGAGCTTTAAATAGTTGGTCGAATTTTACGCAACCAACCCAGCGCCCTGTTCTATTCACCAGATAAATCATGTCTGTGTAATTTGGTGTGCTTTTTTTTAGGAGCCTCATTACTTCAGAAGTCCGAATGGACTGAGATGCAATCAATAACTCGTGATCGATCCAACGACCAACAACGTCATCATCGTAAACGATACCTTGTTGGTAATATTCACGTTGCTTGGTGTCCATTTGCTTCAGCGCAATGTCTACGAGTCGATCTGGTAGAGAATCGGTTATTTCAAGTAAATCTTCCGCATCAACATCTGTGAACAGTGTTTCTATCTCTGAATCATCAAGCTCCTTGAGCAATAGTTGACGAGATTCGCCACGCATCTCAACTAGGATGTCCAGTCGATTGGCTTGTTTGATGTTTGCCCATGCTTGTCGTCGTTGCACAAGTGGTATGGATTCAAGTGCTAGCGCTACATCGTCTGGCGTTAGCTCTGAAATAGCGTTGTTAACGGACTCGGGAGAGTGTTCGTCATGAATGAGGGTTTCTATGAGGGCGGCGACTTGGCTATGCACAGAGCATCCTTAAAACACTGAAAAATGATATTTACAATAACATGCTTTTTAGTGTCTGACATAGCTGAGCGTAGATCAAGCAAGACTTTGTTTTTACAAGATTTTATTGAAAACCTTTCATATTTTTGAATAACTTTGTCAAATTGTGATGATTAATTCCTCGGCTGGGGTGCTGTTTGGGTGACTTTGAGAGTACGCTCTGGCGAGACAGGATCTTTCTGACAGTGTAGAATTTAGCGCACTTAAAATGCAGGTTCGTGTTACTTGTAAATGTGTTTTGTTTTTTGTGCCAGTTTCTGCGGATTATGGCATTGGTATAGGTCAGCATTATTTTATAGGCGCGTCCCTTCTTTATGTTATTGATGATCGATAATTATGATTCTTTTACTTACAACCTTGTGCAGTATTTTCGTGAGTTGGGTGCGGATGTGCGAGTGTTTCGTAATGACGAAATTAGTGTTGAGGAAATTGAGCGCCTTGCGCCTTCTCATTTGGTGATCTCTCCGGGCCCTTGTACGCCAAATGAAGCGGGGGTTTCTATGCCTGCAATAGCGGCATTTGCAGGAAAAATTCCTATATTGGGCATTTGCTTAGGCCATCAAAGTATTGGTCAGGTCTTTGGTGGGGAGGTGATTCGTGCTAAAAATGTCATGCATGGCAAAACATCCTTGATTTACCATCAAAATACCTCGGTATTTTCTGGATTGCCAAACCCTCAAACCGCAACACGTTATCATTCTTTAGTGGTGTCTGCTGACTCTTTGCCGGACTGCCTTGAAGTGACGGCGTGGAGTCAAAATGCGGCTGGTGAACGAGATGAAATTATGGGGATTCGACACAAAACGCTTGCCGTTGAAGGGGTGCAGTTTCATCCTGAGTCGATTCTGACAGAGTCAGGTCATGCTTTGTTGGCCAATTTCTTAACGCGATAGTTTTAACAAGATAGGAGAGGCTGGTGGATATTCAAAGAGCAATTGCTGCAGTTGTTGAGCGCCATGATTTGAGCGGCGACGAGATGCGAATAGTGATGAATGACATCATGACGGGAAAGGCCACTCCAGCACAAATAGGCGGTTTTTTAATTGGCCTTAGAATGAAAGGTGAGACTGTCGAAGAGATTACGGCAGCAGCGCAGGTGATGCGAGAATTATCCAGCAAGGTAAACTTGAACCTTGAGCATGTTGTTGACACTTGTGGTACGGGTGGCGACGGTGGGAATTTGTTTAATGTGTCTACCGCGTCTGCTTTTGTTGTTGCTGCGGCTGGCGGTAAAGTGGCAAAGCATGGTGGCCGCTCTGTTTCTTCTAAGTCTGGTAGTGCTGATGTGCTTGAGCAGGCTGGTATTTACCTTGGACTCAATGCGGAGCAAGTTTGCCGTTGTGTTGAAGAAATTGGTTTGGGCTTTATGTTTGCCCCTAATCATCACTCTGCGATGAAGTACGCAGTGGGGCCTCGAAAAGAGATGGCGGCACGTACTATTTTTAATTTGCTTGGCCCTCTAACAAATCCTGCAAATGCAAAGTGCCAGGTAATGGGAGTGTTTCACCAAAAATGGGTTCGTCCTATTGCTGAGGTGTTAAAGGCTTTGGGTAGTGAGCATGTTATGGTTGTGCATTCAGAAGATGGTTTGGATGAGATTAGTATTGCTGCCCCAACCTATGTAGCAGAGCTAAAAAATGGGGAAATTCTAGAATATAAGATCTCTCCTGAAGATTTTGGTATCCCTTTACAATCAATTGATTCGATTCAGGCTGTAGATGCGACGGAAAGCTTAGCTTTAGTGAAAATGGCATTGGATGGCAAGGGGAAAATTAATCCCGCTAGAGATATTGTGGCTCTTAATGCTGGTGCGGCAATTTATGTCTCTGGTATTGCAGACACGTTAGCTGAAGGTGTGAATATTGCGGAAGATGTGATTGGTGGTGGTACGGCCAAAGTTAAAATGTCTGAGCTTGCTAGTTTCACGCGTTGTTTTATGAGTTCTGACTCACTGTAGAAAATAGGAGCAGTAGCCTAATGCAAATAGAAACCCCGACAATTCTTAAGAAAATTGTGGAGCGAAAGTATGAGGAGATTGCTGAGCGTAAATCTCATACGCCGTATGGAAACTTAGAGGTCGCGGCCTCAGTAGCAAATGTTCATAACGCGCCACGTGGCTTTGCTCAAGCCTTAAGGCATAAAGTTGCCATAGGAAAAGCGGGTGTCATTGCAGAAATTAAGCAAGCCTCGCCTAGCAAAGGAATTATACGCGCCCCCTTTATTCCTGCCGATATTGCTCGTTCCTATGAGCGATCTGGAGCAGCTTGTTTATCTGTTTTGACAGACAGTGACTTTTTTAAAGGGCATGAAGATTACCTAGTGGAAGCTCGTGCAGCTTGTAAGCTGCCAGTGATTCGAAAAGACTTTATTGTCGACGAATATCAGGTGTTAGAAGCGAGGGCGATAGGTGCTGACTGCATTCTTTTAATTGCAGCTTGCCTTGATGGTGAGAAATTGCGTGAGCTGGATCGAATGGCGCGAGATCTTGGAATGGATGTGCTTGTTGAAGTACACAATCGCCCTGAATTGGAATTGGCTCTGGAGTACACTGAGACAGAGTTGTTTGGTATTAATAACCGTGATTTACATACGTTTGAGCTTAGTTTGAATCACACGTTTGAATTGATGGGTAGTGTGCCTTCCGATCGTCTTATTGTTACGGAAAGTGGAATCCATACTCGAGATGATGTTGCGATCATGCGTGAAAAAGGCATTCATGCCTTTTTGGTTGGTGAGGCCTTTATGCGTGCTGACGATCCAGGTGAAAAATTGGCAGAACTGTTTCAGTCTTAGTGGTGATGGTTTTAGTCTTGGCAAATTGAAGTAGGGTTGAATAATGAAGACAAATGTAAGTTGGCAAGAAGATGTGCATTTTACCGCTGAAACTGGCTCTGGTTTTAAAATAGAGATTGATGGTAATCAGACTGCTGGGCCAAGACCAATGGAGCTTTTACTTGCAGGTTTGGGTGGCTGTACTTCTTATGATGTAGTTGGGATTCTTAAAAAAGCCCGTCAAGATGTGACGTCATGTGTGGCTCAAATTGATGCGGATCGAGCGGATGCAGTTCCGGCTGTATTCACAGAGATTCGAGTGCATTTTGTTGTGACAGGTCGCAACTTAAAAGAAAGCGTGGTGGCGCGTGCAGTGAAATTATCGGCTGAGGAATATTGCTCTGCTTCTTTGATGTTAGAAAAAGGCGGAGTGAAGATAGTTCATAGTTTTGAAGTGGTTGAAGCTGAGTAAGACGACAAACTAAAAGCGTGGATTTAGAAAGAGCCGTAAGGCTCTTTTTTTGTGTCAGTTTCTAGATGTTTGGTGTCCCCACCAGGACTCGAACCTGGAATAGCTGCTTAGGAGGCGGCCGGTATATCCTGTTTACCTATGAGGACGTATTTGAAGAAGTGTTTTATACATTATTTGGGTTTGGAATACAAATGTATGGTCAATACGATGTTGATTTGTATGGTTTTTTACGCTCTACCAAGTGTGTGTTTGCTACTTATTGGGTGTGTCGAGCCTCTGGAGGTATAGACTTTATTTTTAGTGCTGTGGCCCTGTAGTAATTCAAAAAGATGCTTATTACGCTTTTGAAGTGTGTTGAGTACGCGTGCGTTAGTGTTGTTCTTGGTTTTGCACTTGTTGAGGAGTTCTTCGCACTCTTGCATGAGTAGGCGTACATTATCTAATGAACTGTCTTGAAGGTTAAGCCAGCTTTTAAATTCTTCTTCGGTTGGTTTTTTTCGGTCTACGATGTCAAATTTAATGAGAATGTTGACTCTTGTCTCATTAAGTTGATTCATTTCATCAAGGAGGGTTTGTTTCTGTTCCGCTATGCTAATGATGGTATCGCTGTCTAATTCGCCATAAGCAGAGCGTTCTTCATCAAGAAGCGCAGATAGTTTTTCTAATACCTCTTTGCTTCTGATGAATATTGGGGCGATAGGAATCATAAGGCAAACCGTTTGCTCGATGCATTGAGTTCATAGCTTAGAATAATGAATCCATAGAAGCCATGTTATTTGCTAACTTTTGCGTGTCGATTTTGTACTCGCCAGAAGCTATTGCGCTTTTAATTTGCTCTACTTTATCCATATCAACATCTGGTAAGTTGTTGATTTTAGATTGCTGGCTCTGTAGCGTTTGAGCTGTACCGCTTAATTTCACGGTATCTTCAGCAAGTGTGCCACCGCTTTGTACTGGGGTGTTTTTTGCTGTTACATTGCCCGCTACATCGTCTTTCTGCGATCGCTCACTTTTGTTTATCGTGTTCTGATTTGATAGACCTGTAAAATGTATTGCCATTGGGTTTTCCGCCCTTAAATAATTTGCCTGTCTATATTGTCGGCAGAGTCTAGAAGAACTTTAGTAAAAACTTTGGTGTAAAGAGTTTATAAGTTAAGCTGCCGAATAATCCTTATTCAATAGTTTACAAGAACTTCACTGTTAGTTACAACTTTGCCGTATATAATTCGTTCAGAACTTGTATTTTTAACTCGAATTTGTTGGCCTTTTACACCATTTTCTAAAGCAACGCCGTTCATCCTTACTATAATAGTGCCACTGCTTGCGGTAATGAGTACAAGGTCTCCTTTTTTTACCAGGGTTGGCAGGCTAGTTAGGTCATCTGTAATAAAGGTGTTGATCCGTAGGTTTCGAGAGGCAATGAGGCCGTAAGGTGGCTTTTTTAGTGTGAAGACATCGCCTCTTAGGGTGGATATGTCGACCTCGCCAACATCTGTGTTGGATTGGCTGATAACTTGTCCGCGGTTTATTGGTGTGGTGGTCTTGATCGCGGGGATCGAGATACTTTGTGTAACTGGTATGTAGGATTTCCAAGTTGGTGATTGGCAACTTATTTCATAGTTTGTACGTTTGATAGCGTCTGGTCGTTGATTATTTATTTGAATTGATCCACTTTCGCAGTCCGGCAGATAGTTTAAAGCGGCGAGGTTGTTTAGTGAAATACTGATGGCTGCATCAGGGTATATTTCTGACAATCGAGGAATCTCTACTTGGTTGATATAGAGGTTAATTTGCTCTTCTATGGAGGCTGCAAAAGTTAAACCTGCTTGGAAACAAATGAAGGCTATACTTAGCCTTATGATTCGCATGATTCGCTCTCTTTGTTTATTATTGCGTGATTAGTAAGATAGTTAGTAAAAAAATCGAATTCACTTTATCATCGGACGATGCATTTTAACAATTTTGAGGTAATACCTCAGTATATGTTTATACATTTTGGAGGCGTTTATGGCTGGAGTTTTGGATACTGTTAACCAACGTACACAGCTTGTAGGGGAAAACCGACTTGAATTGCTGTTGTTTCGCTTAAATGGTAAGCAGATTTACGGTATTAACGTCTTTAAGGTAAAAGAAGTACTGCAGTGCCCTAAATTGACCACTATGCCTCATAGCTCACCAGTCGTTAGAGGGGTGGCTCATATTCGTGGTGGCACGATTCCTATTTTAGATTTGGGCTTGGCTACAGGTGCAAGTCCTATTGAGAATATTAGTCAGTGCTTTGTTATTATTACTGAGTATAACCGCCGAATTCAGGGGTTCTTGGTGCGAGGTGTTGAACGCATTGTGAATATGAATTGGAGTGATATTCAGCCACCTCCAAAAGGCCTATCAAATGACAACTACTTGACGGCAGTTTGTCAGGTAGATAAAGAGATGGTTGAGATTATTGATGTAGAGCAAATTCTTTCTGAGGTTGCACCGACGCGCCAAGATATTTCAGATGGCATTGTTAATAATGGCGTCACTGAAAATGCCCAGAAGCATCATATTCTTATCGTAGATGATTCCTCTGTTGCCCGTAAGCAGATTAAGCGTTGTATGGAGCAAGTTGGCTTTGCAACAACCGTATTGTGTGATGGACGAGAGGCGCTGGATTATCTTCAGGCTTTGGTGGCAGATGGAAAAGATGTAACGAAAGAGTTTTCAATGGTCATTTCTGATATTGAAATGCCAGTGATGGATGGTTATACATTAACGACCGCCATTCGTAATGATAGCCGCTTACAAGATCTCTTTATTCTTCTTCACACTTCTTTAAGTGGTGTCTTTAATGAGGCAATGGTTAAGAAAGTTGGTGCTGACGGATTTTTAGCGAAATTTCAACCTGATGAGCTTGCCCGATTGGCAATAGAAACTGTTCAGGTGCAATCGGAATAACATTTAGTCTCTCTTTAGATAGGCTTTATTTATTGAATCTGGAACGTATGGAGTTTTAATGCTCAGTAGTACAAATACAATTACGCCGAATGGTTATATCAGGTTCAGGGACTATCTGCAGAAAGTTTGCGGAATTTCGTTGAGTGATAATAAGCAGTACTTGGTTGCCAGTCGTTTGGGGAAAATCTTAGAAAGAGAGGGTTTTTCTAAAATAGAGCAGCTTGTAGATGCTTTGGAAAAATTTGGTGGCTCCAAATTGAAAGAAGAAGTCATTAATGCAATGACGACAAATGAAACCTTATGGTTTAGGGATACTCACCCGTTCACTATTTTGAAAGAGAAGGTGTTGCCAGAAATGACGGCATCCCCTTTGAGAATATGGTCGGCCGCATCCTCAACTGGTCAAGAACCTTACTCAATTAGTATGGTGATTGAAGAGTTTAAATCTTCTCGACCAGGTGTTTTAAAGGCAGGTGAAAAAATAGTTGCCACAGATATTTGTACTAATATTTTGAAGCATGCCAAGCAAGGTGAATACGATAGTTTGGCAATTGCTCGAGGTCTCGGTGCAGATCTACAAAAGCGTTACTTTGACAAGATAAATGATGCTACTTGGAAAATTAAGTCGAATTTAGGCGCACGCGTTGAGTTTAAGTATTTGAATCTAATTGAGTCTTTCTCAATGTTAGGCAAATTTGATGTGATTTTTTGTCGAAACGTACTGATTTATTTTACCGTCGATCTTAAGTTAGATATTTTGAAAAGAATGCATGCCTCTTTAAAGCCGGGAGGGTATTTGTTTCTTGGTGGCTCAGAGGCGCTAAGTGGTCTTTCTGACTATTTCGAAATTGTGCAATGTCACCCAGGGATTGTTTACAAAGCTAAGGCTTTATAAGTTACCTTAATTTTTTGCTTTTCAAATAGCCTGTCCTGTTTATGGATGGGCTTTTTTGTATCTTTTGTCCTACCTTTAAGTTTGCCGCTTTTTGCCGTTTAGCAGTATTTTTTATGTAAATCATTGAAAAACATAAGCTTTATTTATTGGCATCATAATTGCTTTATATGTTTTATATTGATTAAAACTCGTTTTTATTGAGGGTTAAATGGCTATTTCTTTTTCAAACGCATTTGCAGGACATGACAAAACGCTTGAGTTCCGAAGCGCGAGAGCTGCCGTGCTTGCAAATAATATTGCGAATGCGGATACGCCAAACTACAAGGCGAGAGATATCTCGTTTGATTCTCTTTTAAGCGATGAAAGTAATAAGTTGAAGCTTGCAGGTACTAATTCTCGCCACATGGCTGGAGAAGGGGTTGCGGGTGAGCCTGAGGGGTTGCTTTATAGAAACGCTAACCAACCTTCTTTAGATGGTAATACAGTGGATATGCAAAGAGAGCAAGCTGAATACGCACAGAACTCTATGCAGTTTGACACTAGCTTTATGTTTTTAGACCGAAAAATTAGCGGCATGAAAAAAGCACTTATTGGGAACTAATAGCGATGTCTTTGAGTAATATTTTTACAATTTCTGGATCTGCAATGAGTGCTCAAACTGTACGTTTGAACACAATAGCGAGCAATATGGCTAACGTCGACAGCGCGGCAAGCTCAGCAGATCAGACATATCGTGCCCGTAAGCCGGTTTTTTCACAGATGATGAATGACAGTATGCGTGAGCGTGGCTGGGGAAATGTTAAAGCAGATAATAGCGGTGCAGGTGTTGGTGTGAAAATTGATGGTATTGTGGAGTCTGATGCGCCTTTACAGCCGCGATATGAACCAGATCATCCAATGGCCAATGACGACGGTTATGTGTTTTATCCGAATGTAAATCCGATGGAAGAGATGGCTGATATGATGTCGGCTTCTAGATCTTTCCAAACGAATGTAGAAATTATGAACTCCGCAAAAAGCATGATGCAGAAAATGCTAACGCTTGGGCAGTCATAGGAGCTGATATATGGCAAATATCTCTGATACAAAAGGTCTTGGTGGTCTGATCTCTCAATATGGGACGGATGCCGCTAAGTCAAAAGCTGGTATTGAGAAGCCTGAAGTAACAAAGGAAGAGGCTGCATTAGCAGATCAAAATGTCTTCTTGAAATTATATATAGAGCAATTAAAAGGTCAGGATCCAACGGCGCCACAGGATACCAATGACATGGTGGCCCAAATGTCTCAATTTAGCTCTCTAGAAAGGCTAACGAGTATATCTGATCAGCTGGAAAATATGGCGACTTCATTGACCTCCAATCAAGCATTGAGTGCTTCGACGCTGGTTGGTAAGTCGGTTTTAATGGAAGGTAGTAAGGCGAAAGTAACGGAAGGCTTGGAAGAGGTGCCGCTAAGGGTTGTCATACCTGAAAACTCTCAGACTGCAACGTTGAAGATCTTTGATGCAGATAGCCGTCTTGTGCGTACAGCAACACTTAATGGTGCCGACTATAAGTGGGATAAAAAAGATGATGACGGAAATGTTTTGCCGCCTGGGGAATACCGTTTCTCAGCTTCCTCTACAAATGATAAAGGGGAGGTCTCTGCGATGAATACTCGTTTGCCTGCTCGTATTCAGGGGGTCACCATTAATGGTGAGAATGGGACAGCTTTGAATGTAGAAAACCACGGCAAAATTAAACTCACAACTGAATTAGAAATATTAGGGTGATTGGAGAGCATTATGGGATTCAATACTGCACTATCTGGCATTAAAGCGTCTGCCGATTATTTAAGTGTTACGGGTAATAACATTGCTAACGCCGATACGACGGGCTTTAAAAAATCGCGTATTGAGTTTGATGACCTCTACAATACAAGTGTTCTTGGTGCTGGTAGCGGTAACAGTATTGGTTCTGGTGTCAGTGTGAGTAAGGTTTCTCAAGAGTTTGCTCCTGGTAACTTGTCCTATACAGACAATAACCTTGATCTGGCTGTTGATGGTACTGGGTTCTTTGTTTTGGATGCGGGTGTGGCTCAGTCTTACACACGAGCGGGTAACTTCAAACTGGACGAGAATGGCTTTCTGGTGACAAATACAGGGAGTAATGTTCAGGGTTATAACGCTGTAGATGATGTTGTTGGTGGGAATTTGGAAGACTTGAAAATTCCTACGGACCGAATCGCTCCAGAAGCGACATCCGCAATGGAATTAAAAGTGAATTTGAATTCAGACAGCAAGGATGTGCCGCCATTTATTAGTGCCGACTTCGATCCAATGAATCCGGATTCCTATAATTATACCCAGACACAAGGTGTTGTTGATGCTAACGGTCAAACGCACGTTGTTACCTATTACTATTCTAAGAGTGAGTTGCCTAATACTTACAAAGTTAATGCGACAGTAGACGGTAATATGACTGATGACGCTGGTGTTCCTTTCTTGGCAGAGACTTTTGCTACGTTTAATACAGCAGAAGGTGGTGTCGATTATAATGGCGACGGTACTCCAGAGCAGCCAAATCAGCTTCTATATATTGGTGCGACTGAGCCTGGGGCTGGAGATATCGCGGCTCTAACTCAAAACCCTGTGACGGTTAATGGTACCTTAGGTGGGGTTGCGATTACGGCCACGCTTGCTCCTGGGGATGTGCGTAATAATAGCTCTGTTGCCCGTGAGGCATTCGATCCTTTAAGCGTTGAATCGTATACCTATGGCAATACAAGGACGGTATACGACTCTTTGGGTGGTGCTCATACAATGGGGTATTACTTCATCAAACAGGGCGAGGACAATAATTACGAACTTCGCGTCACTTTGGATGGTGAAGAGAGTTATACCGATCCGCTTACTGGTAATGACACTCGTTTTTTGAAAGAAAATACAACTGTTAGTTTTGATGCTGCAGGTAATTTGATGGGCACATATCGTGGTATCGCTCCTTATGATATTGCGCAACCTATTGCTTTAGAAATTACAGGGTTGGACCCATCTAATCGCGGTAAGGTTGTTGAGTTGGATATGTTTGGATCAACTCAATTTGCGCTGGAGAACACAGATACGTTTGAACAAGATGGGTTCTCGGCAGGTGAGTTGCAGGGAGTTTCATTCGATGATGACGGCATGCTAACGGCAACTTATACCAACCAACAAACGGCAACACTTGGCCAAGTTGCTCTGGCAACATTTGATAGTACGGATGGACTTGTCCCTAACGGCCATTCTGCATGGCTTGCAAGTAAAGGTTCTGGGCCAGCTGACATTGGCCGTCCTAATAGCGGTACGCTAGGACGAATTCAAGGTGGCGCGTTAGAGGAATCTAACGTTGACCTTACGTCTGAATTGGTTGCGCTCATTGAGGCGCAGCGTAATTACCAAGCAAACAGTAAGACATTAGAAACAGAAAATACTGTGACTCAGACGATAATAAACCTTCGTTAATTTTCTGGAGAGAGAAGATTTAGGCCGGATCAGCAATGCTGTTCTGGCCTTTTTTTTGCCTTTTATAAAGGGATTTTTTATGGTTTTGATAAGTTGGTATGCTTTTTGAAAGGTGTATTATCTAGTGGTTATTTTTTTCTGGGAGAATCGTAGTGGATAAGGCTTTATATTTGGCAATGAGTGGCGGTGTTCAAACGATGAATGCGCAAACTATTCACGCTAACAATCTTGCAAATGTCAGTACGACTGGCTTTCGCTCAGATTTTGAACAAGCCCGCTCCATGCAGGTCTATGGGGATTACTATCCTAGCCGTGTTTACGCGATGACAGAAAACCCAGCTACACGCTATACGCAAGGCGATATGATACAAACTGGCCGAAATCTAGATGTTGCTGTATCCGGTGATGGTTTTATTGCTGTCTATGACGATAGTGGTCAAGAAGCATATACCCGTGCAGGAGACTTTCAGATTAATGCGACAGGCCAGTTGGTAACCGGACGAGGTTTGCCTGTTGCTGGGGTGGGAGGGCCTATTTTTTTGCCGCCTGCGAACAGCATTAATATTACCGCGGATGGTTCAATTTCTATTGTTCCGCAAGGTGGCGCTGATAATGAAGTGGCAGTGCTGAACCAGATTAAGTTGGTCAATCCAGATAGACAGAATTTACGCAAAGAAGAAGATGGTTTGCTCCACACCAGAGATGGTCAGGAATATGAGGCAGACCCTAATGTTCAGTTGGTTAGCGGTTTCATTGAAGGCAGTAATGTTAATGCTGTGGAAGAAATGACGCACATCATGAATTTATCTCGTCGTTTTGAGATGAATGTCAAAATGATGGATACCATTCGAAATAATGCAGACTCTTCGGCAAGAATATTACAGCGTACATCATAAGTATGATGGCTAAACACATATCAATGAATTAAGAGGTTTTTATGAATTCGGCATTATGGGTTAGTAAAACGGGTTTGAGTGCAATGGATAAGCAGTTGAACGTTGTGGCCAACAACTTGGCGAACGTTTCAACCACAGCTTTTAAGAAAGATAGAGCAGTATTTGAGGATCTAATGTATAAAACTGTTCGAGCACCTGGTGGGTTAAGTGCTCAAAACGCCGAATTGCCTTCAGGCTTGCAATTGGGTACGGGTGTGAAAGTTGGCGCTTCCCAAAAAGATTTTTCTAATGGCGACTATAATATGACCGATCGTCAGCTTGATGTTGCTATTCAGGGTAAGGGCTTTTTACAAGTGCTACAGCCTGATGGCACGATTGCTTATACTCGCGATGGTAGTCTTCAGTTGAACAGTCAAGGTCAGCTATCAACATCAGGTGGTTTGGTTGTGGAGCCTGGTATTCAAATTGATCCAGATACCATCGAGATCATGATCGCAGAAGATGGAATAGTTTCTGTACGTAAGAATGGTGATACAGATGCGCAGCAAGTGGGTGCTATCAATATTGCAGGGTTTATTAACCCTACAGGATTAAATGCTGCGGGACAGAATATATTTACTGAAACCAATGCGAGTGGGCCGCCGTTAGTTGGTGTACCTGGAACAGATTCATTGGGAACGATTGCTCAAGGTATGCTTGAGGCTTCTAATGTTAATTCGATCGAAGAGCTTGTTAATATGATTACGACACAACGAGCTTATGAAATGAACTCAAAAGTCATTGCTTCTGCAGACGGCATGATGAGCTTCGCAATACAGCAGTTATAGTAATATGTGGAAGATGATGAAGATTAAATTTGCCTTATTAATTTTATTTAGTGTTAGTTTGTCTGGTTGTCTCACTTGGGATGTCAATCAGCAAGCGGTAGCTAATGCGGCGGCAGCTGGAGCGGCGGCTGCCGTAACGGAAGCTGTCATTGATGCTGTAGCTGATGAAAATGATGAGGATGAATCTTCATCGGAAGAGGCTCGAGCTGGCTATGTGCCTGATCCGAATGACCCTTTAAATGGTCCTAATATTAGCCAATCGATTCAATCTGATGATCCATATTATACTCCAGTTTATCCCAGTGGTATGACGCCTTCTCAAGCCCCAACGGGTGGTATTTATCAGGCGAGCATGGGGGATGTATTTTTTGGGGATCAAAAAGCGAGTAAGGTTGGTGATATTTTGACCATCAATCTAAACGAGACAACAACATCTACAAAGGCTAATGCGGCCACGGTTTCAAAATCTTCATCAGCGACAATAGAAAACCCAACGGTTCTTGGTCAGGAGTTGAGAGTGGATACAACGCTGCCTCAGCAGGGAACTGATTTTAGTGGTAATGCTTCTGCAAACCAAAATAATAGCTTGAGTGGTACGATTTCAGTGACTGTATATCAGGCATATCCTAATGGTTTGTTGGCGGTTCGTGGTGAAAAATGGCTGCGCTTGAACCAAGGTGATGAATATATTCGTTTCTCAGGTATGGTTAGAAAACAGGATATTTCCCCTGAAAACACGGTTGAATCTGAACGTGTGGCGGATGCAAGAATTACCTATTCTGGTACAGGTGATGTTGCGGCTGGAAGTGAACAAGGTTGGGTGAGTCGTTTGCTTAATACTAGCAACATGCCATATTAATTTAATGAGCTAACTGCAGGGGACTGGTTCCTCGTAAATAGGTGATGTGATGAAGCACATAGCGCTAATTGTCTTATATTGTTTATCGTTTTCTGTTCAGGCTGAGCGCCTGAAAGACATTGCTAGTGTTCAGGGGGTTCGAGAAAACCAATTGTTTGGTTATGGTTTGGTAATCGGCCTTAATGGAACGGGTGATAGTACGGCTTTTACCAATCAGAGCTTTGCGAGTATGTTGTCTCGGTTTGGTGTGACCTTGCCGGATGGTGTGAATGCTACGTCTAAGAATGTTGCCGCGGTTTCTTTGACGGCCACTTTGCCAGCTTTTTCTAAACCGGGTCAAAAAATCGATGTGACAGCTTCATCGATTGGTAATGCGAGTGCATTGCGTGGTGGTACACTTTTACTTTCTACATTGAAGGGGGCAGATGGTGCTGTTTATGCTATTGCACAAGGTAACCTTGTTGTTGGTGGATTAGGCGCTGATGGCTCAAGGAACTCTGTCAACGTGCCTACTGTTGGGCGCATTCCTAATGGTGCTAGTGTTGAGCGCGTCGTGCCTAGTAGTTTTAATACTGGTGACACCTTAACGTTTAATTTGAATCGCCCAGATTTTACAACGGCTAAACAAGTATCAGATAAGATTAATGATCTCCTTGGACCTGGTGTGGCAACAACTTTAGACGCAACGTCTATTCGTGTGTCGGCGCCGAGAGATCCAAGTCAGCGTGTGACCTATTTATCTATTCTTGAAAACCTAGATGTCGAAGTAGCTGAAGAGCGAGCTCGTATTGTGGTGAATTCGCGTACTGGAACCATTATTATTGGTCAGCATGTTAAGGTCTCACCAGCAGCCATTACTCATGGTAGTTTAACTGTGACTATTCAAGAAGTGCCTCCAGTGGTTGGTCAGGATGGCACGGTAACGGGTGGAGAGACGATACTATCACCACGCGAGGGTATTGAAATAGCGCCTGATAGTGGGCGAATGTTTGTTTTTGATCCGGGTGCGTCATTGAATGATATTGTGCGTGCTGTTAATCAGGTTGGCGCAGCGCCTGGTGATGTTATGGCAATATTGGAAGGCTTAAAGCAGGCCGGTGCGATTAATGCTGATTTAGTGGTGATATAGCTTTGGTTATGAATTCGGTGCCGCCTAAACAAGACTTTTTCGCCGATTTTTCGACGTTAACTGATTTGAAGACTAAGGCGCAAAAAGACCCTGATGGCGCGTTAAAAGACGTAGCTCAGCAGTTTGAATCTATTTTCATTAATATGCTACTAAAGAATATGCGTAGTACTAATGAAGCAATCGGTGGTAGTTTGTTTTCCAGTGCGCAGACGAAGCAGTATCAGGAGATGATGGACTCTCAGATGTCGCAGAGCATGGCTAAGTCCGGCGGTATTGGTTTGTCCGATGCGCTTATTCGTCAGTATCAAACTCAGCAGCAGGCTCGCATCAGTTCGCCTGAAGCAAAGCAGCGTGGTGATACGGACTTCCTGAATCAAGTGGCAAAACAGGACTTAGTTCGAATTCAAGCGTTAGCACACCGCGCTTCGACGGAATTTATTGAGTCTGTACAGCAAGAAGTCAAACAAAAGAATCTGAGTGAGTCGGTAGGAGAGTCTTCTGTTTCCGCTCTTTCTGTGGTGTTTGGTTCTCCGCAGGAATTTGTTGATAATCTTTGGCCGCATGCCCAACGTGCAGCCGAAAAACTAGGCGTGAACCCTAAGGCAATATTAGCGCAAGCAGCGTTGGAAACAGGTTGGGGTAAATACCCAATTGCTAAAGAAGACGGCGCTGCCAGTTTTAATTTATTTGGCATCAAAGCTGATAATCGTTGGCAGGGTGATAGAGCTGTGGTTAGTACATTAGAGTTTCGTGATGGTGTTGCTAAACGTGAAAGAGCAGCGTTTCGTGCCTACGACTCTTTTTCGCAAAGCTTTGAAGATTATACGAATTTTTTATCCTCTAGTGAGCGGTATAAAGATGCCATTGAGGCTGGGGATGACGCGTCAATGTTTGCCGCTTCTTTGCAAAAAGGCGGCTATGCTACTGACCCTAAATACGCTGAAAAAATTGATAGTATCCTTTCTAGTGAATGGTTTAAGCGACTTTAGGGCGCTTTTTAGTATGCACTCGATGGTTTTTAATTTCGCCTAAAATCATCTAAAAGTTAGGTTTTTGTCGTTAAAATCTGTTTCTTTAATGTTTTTTGTTGTTTGAACTTCCCTCCATAAAAAATATTTCGAAATTAAATTCCTTTAAATCTCAGTGTTGGTAAAATTCTTGCATCTATAGTCGTTAGAGCTAGGTTAGAAATATAGCTATTTTTGAAAAACGTACTAGAGGTGTGAGCAATGGGCTCAAATTTATATTCAATTGGTTTGTCTGGACTTCAGTCTAGTAATGCCCGTATTAATACGACAGGGCAGAACACATCCAATGTGGATACTGAGGGCTATAGCCGTCAAAGAACCGACACCACTAGTTCGCCTGTAGGAGGCGTAGTTCTTCGTGACACCTCGCGTCTTGTCGATAATTTTGTTAGTAAGCAAGTTCGTACGGATACTTCGACGCATTCTTACTACGATGCTTATCATTCGATGATATCGACTTCCGACAATTTGTTGGCCGAAGATAGCATTTCTTTAAACACATACCTCAATAAATCCTTTGATGCATTACAGACGGTTAATAATGACCCTACTTCATCATCGTTGCGTCAGCTAGCACACTCAAGTCTTGCGAATCTAGTTCAGCAATACCATGTATTGTCTGGTGTTGTGAGTGATCAAGAAGGGTTGGTTGATGCACAGCTTTCATCTTCTTTGAAGGATGTGAATGCTATCACGTCAAAAATTTCAAATTTGAATAAGCAGATCCTAAAGCAAGAAGGCCTTTCAATTTCGCCAGCTAATGAACTCCGAGATCAACAAGAATTATTGGCGAAGGATCTTTCCAAATACCTAGATGTTAACGCTCAATTTAATGATAAAGGATTGATGACAATTCAGTTGGCGAATGGGCAGCCGTTGGTTATGGACAAGAATCCGACTGAAATCAAAGTTAGGCCTAATCAATTGGAGCCAAAGAAAATTGATTTGGTTGTTAGTTTTGGTGACTACGAAGTTGCTTTAAAAACACAAGGTCTAGGTGGAAGTGTCGGTGGTCTTGTAGATTATAGATCTGAATTTAGTGTGTATGCAGATAGAACCTTAGGTCAGCATGCTATTGCTTTAGCGGATGCCATGAATACCCAGAATAAAAAAGGGATTGATGGCGATGGTCTAGTAGGTAAAAATCTATTTTCTTTAGGAGAGATAAAGGTTTACTCATCATTGGAAAATATCCACAAGACTAAGGATATTTCTATCAAGGTATCGGATGGTGAAGCCGCTAAGATCACGAAAGAGACCTTTGAGTTAAGCAGAACGGATGATAATAGGTTTTCTATCAAAAGAATTGATGAAAAGGGCAATGCAACAGAACAGAATATTATTTTTGATCCGTTGTCCTTAGCAAAGGACAGTGGTGGTTATGTTAAAATAGACGAACTGGGTATT
Organism: Marinomonas foliarum; assembly: GCF_003337275.1. Lineage (GTDB taxonomy): Bacteria > Pseudomonadota > Gammaproteobacteria > Pseudomonadales > Marinomonadaceae > Marinomonas > Marinomonas foliarum. The sequence goes on from NZ_QPJQ01000005.1 coordinate 80,749, forward strand.
GATATTCGTCTTGATAACCTTAGTGCAATTGATGATAACGATGTATTTCGATTTACACCCACGGAAGGTGCTGCTGCTGGTTTGTCGCTATTTGCAAAAAATGGTGAGTCGCTTGCTTTGAGTGCTCCTTTGAGTGTGAATACAGGCTCTGGTAATTTATCTGATGCTCGAATTTCATTGACGTCTATAATGAATACAAACCCTGAAACATCGGCCTTTTCATCTGATGGGCCTCTTTATCCAAGCGCGCCGCACCAAATTTACTTTACTTCTCCAAGCTCGTACGTTGTGCGTGATGCATCTGGAGTAGAGATTGCTTCAGTGAGTAATGTGACTCAGTATACTAAATTGCTTGAGCAAGCTGGGCTTTCTGATGAAGCGGGGTTTGATGTATCAGTTTCATCGAAACCTCAAAAAGGTGATGAGTTTTCTATTGGTACCGATAACATAGGTGTATCTGATAACTTTAATGGTCTTGCTTTGGCTGATTTGCAAAATAAATCCCTAGTGGCTGGTGAAGATACTTTGATGAAGTCATTTTCTGGCTTCATTTCATACGTTGGTAGTAAAACAGCAGAAATAGAAGGGCACGCGGACGCGAGTGAGATAGTGTTAAATGAAAGTCTTGCTCGTCGTGATCGATTGTCCGCGGTAAGTCTTGATGAGGAGGCAGTGAATCTTTTGAAATATCAACAATCTTATTCCGCTTCTGCTCAAGTGGTGACTGCCGCTCGTACAACGTTTGAAACTTTGCTTGGGATCATGAGGTAAGATTATGCGTGTAACGAATAATTTAATTTACGGTCAAGCAAACCGATCTATTAGCCAAGCGAATGAAAAAATCCTAGATGTTCAGGGTAAAATATCTTCGCAGACTAATATCTTAAAGCCAAGTGATGACCCTGTTGGAGCTAGCCAGATTTTGCTCTATGACGGCAATAATCGAACGCTAAAGCAATATGACGAAGCGATGAAAATGGCCAAGGGAAACTTGGAATATCAAGAAGTTGCTTTAGACAGTATGAATGACTTTTTAGATACGGCTAGAACTCTGTTTATACAGGCTCAGAACGATATTAATACTCAAGCTGATATAAATGCTATTGCCCAAGAGATTGCTTTGATAACGGAATCAATGGCAGATCTTATGAATTCTAAGAGTGCAGATGGCAGTTATATTTTTGCAGGTACGGACTCTCAAAGTCCTGCCTTCACTCTAGGGAGTGATGGGCGTTATCATTGGTCTGGTAATGAGGGGCAGAAATTTGCCCAGATTTCAGAGGACATCAGAATTCCTGTTACTAATTCAGGTAAAGTGCTTTTTCAAGATATTTGGACGAATAGATCTTTTAACGCCAAAATTGCAGAAGGTAATGTGCTATTAAAATCCAAAGTGCAGGATCAGGCTGATCTTGATACTTTTATGGCTAAAAATTATGATCCTGAAAACCCTAAAGCAAATCGCTATTATTTGACGACTTCCTATTCTGAGGATCAAAAGCCTGTTGACGCAGAAAGACCAAATGGGAAAGGTAGTAAGTCGAAAGAAGAGTTAGATAATTATCACCTATTTACAGGAATGCCTGCCCAGTATGCTGTTACAAATAGTGATGGTGAGATAGTTGAATCTGGTGAGTATAGTGTGGGTAAGCCGATTGCGTTTGCTGGAATGTCTTTTATTGTAGAGGGGGAGCCAGGTGCTTCTATTGATATTTCACTTAAAAAGCCAGAAAAAGATAACGTGCTTAACCAGATAAAAAGCTCCTTAGCTGTGTTGACTGACAAAAACAGCACCTATAGTGACCGAGAGGCTGCATTTTTTAGTGCTACCTACAGTATTAATAATGCTCAGCAGCGAATTGGCGAAGGGCGGTCTGAAATCGGCGCAAGGCTAAATATGATTGAGGACAGAGAGGATTATAGTTCTGCCAACCAGCTGTCTAATACGATTGCTCAAAGTAGGGAAGGGGAGTTGGACATGGGGGCGGCTGCAACCGAGCTATCAATGAAAGAGTCTGCGCTAACTGCATCGCAGAAGGTCTTTTCTCGTATGAGTAATTTGTCTCTATTTAACCAAATGTAATTTTTTAAGGTATAAGGTAAAAAATGTCAGCATTTAAAATGGAGTCCTGTTTTGGGGCTGATATTAATGTCGGGTACTTTAATATACTTGAAATACTCACTATCCTAGAAATTAAAAGCAAGGTTGTTGAGAGCAAACGGGTAAAGAGTCTGATCGGGATGCATGGTAAAAAAGACCGTATTGTCGGTGTGGCCATGCGCCAAATTGCATTTGATGTATTGCGCTCGACCTTAGACTCTGAATTTTTGCCTTACGATCCGTACTTCTCTGATGACAAACTCTTGAATACTCGACGTGAGCGTTTATATGATGCACAAGAGAGGTTTCTCATCTTGTGCATGTCTATCGCTAGTGGGCGCTCTGTTGTAAGTCTTAGAAAACTCAACCCTGATTTAAATACCAAAGAGCTACGAAGTAAGCATACTCGTGGTAAAAGCCTTTTTCGCTATTTCAGGCAAGAGCTAAATGACAATACAAGAGACTATATTCTTAGCTATAAGTCGTCCCAAGATAAAAAAGGGACGAATGACGCCAATATTACTGATACTTCTGTAGAGTCTGATCAGCAAGTTAAAAAAGTGGAAGTAGCTAAAAAAGACGTGGTTGATCATAAATTAATCCCGACTTCGTTTGACACTGAAACTGTTACTGCACTAAAGATATTTCAAGATGGCCACAATTTATTGTCTTCTCAAGTGGAGCGCTTTAAGCGTGGTGAGCAGCTTGAAATGCTTGAGTTGATGAAGCTTTGTCGTCGACTGATAGAGTCCCATACTCGTAATAATTTTTCCCTAATGGCAATACGCCATATAAAAGACCCCTCAACATATTTAGAGCAGCATGCTATGGGTATGGCTGTTTTGGCCATTCATTTTGCGAAAGCGTTACAGTTATCATCTGCATACATTGAAGTGATTTCTCTTGGCGCTTTATTGTTTGATTTGGGGCGCTTTAAATTGCCGATGGCGATGGTAACAAAAAGTACAAAAATGACGGAAGGAGAGTTTGATTTATTCCGTAAGCATATACAGTTCGGGGAGCAGATTTTACAGAAGTGTGCAGGTGTCCCGAAGGCTGTGTTTCAAATGTTGTCCGATCACCATGAAAAAATAGATGGCTCTGGTTATCCTGAAGGTAAACAGGGTCAGGAGATTTCTGTTTATGGGAAAATTGCTGCGATAATCGATGCTTATGATGCAATGACCTCTGAACAACCGCATAAGCATTCTATGGGACCAATTAAAGCGTATCGGCAAATGCAAAAAGAATCTGGTTTGGCATTTGATCAAAAATTATTGTCTGTGTTTTTAAATAGTATAGGCTCAATCCCTGTTGGTTCCTGTGTTTCCCTTTCTAATGGAAGAGTTGGGTTTGTTTTGACACTGAATAAATCTTTTCAACCTTCCTTGGTTCGTCAGGTTTACAGTGTAACGAACAAGGTGTTTGTAGAGGCTTCAGATATTGAGCTGAATAAATCTGCAAACCTAAGAACAGAAGTGACGATTGAAAAAGATGTTGACCCACAATCATTCGGACTTCAATTTATCAATCACCTTTCATAAATCATAGTAACAAGTTCCCCCTTCTTCTAGTTTTCCCCCTCATACACCTTTCCTCGTGGTTTACAGAGTAAGTGATCTGTAAGCCGTTACGTAGTTTTTCCTCTTAAATTCCCTGTTTTCCTCGTTATTTTTACCTTTATTCTAAAGTTCTCAGAGCTTTGTTCGATAACCGTTCTAGCACTTAATTTGTCAGAACAAAAAATAAAAAAAGTCTAAAAAAAGTGCAAAAACAATTAAAGGTTATCTTATTAGTGTCGATAACTTTATTAAGAGACAAAAACCCAAAAAAACTAATTAAATCAGAGGGTTGTCTTGATTTTCAAAATTCTTAGGAGAGAAGAAAATGGCTTTATATGTAAACACAAATGTGTCATCGCTGAACGCCCAGCGTCAGCTTACGAGTAGCGGTAAAGTGCTGGATACAGCGTTCCAAAGATTGTCATCAGGCCTTCGTATTAACAGTGCGGGTGATGATGCTGCGGGTCTTCAAATATCCAACCGTTTGACGTCGCAAATTAATGGTTTGAACCAGTCTGTTCGAAATGCTAACGATGGTATTTCATTGGCTCAAACTGCTGAAGGTGCCTTGGAAGAAACAACAAGCATGCTTCAACGTATGCGTACTTTGTCTATTCAGTCCGCTAACGGCTCGAATGCTGACGAAGACCGTATTGCCTTGCAACAAGAGATGGGGCAATTGGCGTCAGAGATTAACCGAATTGCTGATATCACAACTTTTGGTGGTCGAAACCTTCTTGATGGGTCATACCAAGGTATTTTCCAGGTAGGTGCTGATGCCAATCAGACGATTAGCTTTTCAATGGAGTTTGGTGGAATCAATAATTCCATCAACTTGGCAGGTAATGGTGGCTTTACTATTTCTGGCCTGACTTCAGGTGTTGCTTATGTTGAGCCAGAAGAAGAGCCGATACAGGTTATTGCTACTGAAGAAGGCGGCTTTGTTAACCAATATGGTGATGCTGTTAACGATCAAGGGCACCTAATTAATGAAGAAGGTGAGTTGATCAATGAAGACGGGCTGCGAGTTAATGAGAACGATGTTCTTATTGACGAAGAAGACCGTCCGATCAATGAAAATGGAGTGTTGATTGATGAAAATGGCACGCCTATTAATGAAGATGGCTCCATTAGAGAAGATGTTGTTAACGAAGACGGCACAATTCTAAATGCTGATGGAACTACGACAGGCTTAGATGGCAGTATCTCGTATCCTGATGGACGAGTTATGCAGCCGGACGGTTCTATGGTTCACCCAGATGGGACAATTAATCACCCAGATGGAGCAGTAACTCAGCCTGATGGTACCTATATCGAGGCAGAGAAAAAATACGGTCAGCCGTTAATTACTGCAGAATCAGTGTCTATTACAGATATTAAGAACTCGCAAAGTATGATCGCTATGTTGGATACCATGATTCAAGCGGTTGACTCCAAACGAGCGGAGCTAGGTGCAGTACAGAACCGTTTTAGTTCTACTGTGAATAACTTGTCTAGCATCTCTGAAAACGTTGCGGCAGCCCGATCTCGTGTAAGAGATGCTGATTATGCAGCTGAAACAGCTTCATTGACAAGCTCTCAAATTATTCAGCAAGCGAGTTCTACTATCCTTGCTCAAGCAAATCAAAGACCACAGGCTGCATTGCAGTTACTAGGATCGTAAGTGGTTGAACACGGCTGAAGCTCGTATAAAAAAGCGACTTCGGTTAGAAAAAATTCGAGATCTTCTCGGAATATAGGCTACTTCTCTCTCCTAGAGGTGCCTTTTCAGCCGGGTGAATTTTCACCCGGCTTTTTTTTGCCTAAATAATGCTGATTGATAGTGTTTTTTCGGCTTTTGGAGAGGGTTCTAGGCTTATGCCGTAGGTGTTTTCTTGCAAATTAGAGGGGCTTGTTTTGGTTTCTTCTTGGTAGAGAGCAGCTGTGAGATGGGCTTCTAGTGGGTGGTGGATTTTGACTACTGCTTTATGAGTTGTTGAGAGGCTGTTTGATTTTGATGTTTTTGGAAAATGAACGCTACCAAGTGAGCGATGAGGTCATTAATTAAATGATGATGGCTTCCTTCTGAAGCTTGCTTTGCTAGTGACACAGTGAGAGCGATGCCCTGGTTTGAGTGGTATTCGATTTTTAAAAGTAAGGTGCTGCTCTGATGAGTTTGGTTTTGCTGAAGATATTGGCGCTTTTAAATGGTGAGTTGTGCCTTTTGGGGCTGTTTCAAAAGCCTAATTTTCTTACGGCATCTCTGTGTACAAGTAAAAAAGATTGTAGGGCAACTCAATCTTCAAGAGCAGGGCTCGATTCACATGTGTATAGCTATGTCTTCATCTTGTTCGTTAGGTAGAAGTACTACATGAGAGTGATGAAGTCGTTTGGTGAGTGAAATTTATAGATTTGTGGTGCCAGTAATGCACAGCGATAAAAGTGAGGTAGTTGGTTGGTTTTAATTTGTTGAAAGCGTTGGTCGTTTTATTTGATCCGCAGAGGTGTTGATTATCGGATAGTTAGCTCTGTCATATAGGGCTTGCCTGTGGGGATGTAATTTGAAGCGTCATTTTATACGTCACAGTTGTGTCTTTATTTTAAGTGCCGAGGGGATAAGAGTAGCGGTTAGCTCCGTATTCCTCTGGCTGATGAGCTGTGTCCTTTGAAAAAAGACTTCTTAAATTGAAAGTGGCCGGGTGGAGTTATTGCTGCAAGGCTTGGTTGTGTCGAATTGATTTCTTAGGAAGTCGTATGTGTGCTGAGAGCTGCTTTTGATCGCAATCGTTTCGAGTTGATGTTTATTCGCTTCGCTTGCGCGTAGCTGAAAATTTTTTGGGTTATTTAGTGGCACAGTTGCGTCTTTATTTTGATTGCAGAAGAAGCTTGCAGCGCTTGGTGACGTGGAGTGTGTCAGTTAAAAGGTGCTTTAGTTAGTTGAAAATGGCTGATGCAAAAAGAAGCATTGCTGGGATTTCTCTGTATCGAAGCGGTTGTTGAGGTGAGTCTATTTGAATTTATTGCTGTTCTTAGTGATTAACGTTTGGGGTTGTATTGCTACTAAATTTGTTTCTCTTTGCGTACGCCTGTTTGAAAAGAAATCCCGTTTTCTAGTGGCACAGTTGCGTCTTTATTTTGACTGCAGAAGAAGCTTGCAGCGCTTGGTGACGTGGAGTGTGTCAGTTAAAAGGCGCTTTAGTTAGTTGAAAATGGCTGATGCAAAAAGAAGCATTGCTGGTATTTCTCTGTATCGAAGCAGTTGTTGAGGTGAGCCTATTTGAATTTGTTGCTGTTCTTAGTGATTAACGTTTGGGGTTGTATTGCTACTAAATTTGTTTCTCTTTGCGTACGCCTGTTTGAAAAGAAATCCCGTTTTCTAGTGGAACAGTTGCGTCTTTATTTTGGCTGTGGCGAGCGGGTTTGTGTTGCACCTAAGAATAGCTTGCATCGAACGAAAGAGAGGGGGGGGAGGCTGCAATAAAAACACATTGCTGGGGTTTTGCTGTGTCGAATTGATTTTCGAGGAGGGTGCTTGTGCCTAGAGTAAATATGACAGTTAGCGTTTTAAATTATTTGGCCACTGGCCTTGTTTGTTTGTGCTTACGCATGCTCGAAAAAAGATTGGATTGTTTATTGGCACAACTGCGTCTTTATTTTGAGCCAGTCTTTGAGAGCTAGAAACGCTTTATTAGTGATGTGTGTCGGCCTCTTTGTTTGGAGGCGTTTAAGTGAGTCATGTGTTCACTTGCAAATGCAGTTTGGTTTTATGTTTTTGATAACTGTCTTGTTGCTACTTGTTTGTGGAGGCAATGTGGCTCCGACTGCGGCTGTGGTCAGCCGATTTGTGGCAACGCAGCGTCTGTTTTTTTAAGTGTTTGTTGCCTTAGTGGCAACGCATTGTATTGGTGCTATTTGGGTGTTGTTGGGGGAATGGGTGTATTGAATGTCAGTATTCTGCCAAGACTCAGCATTATAAGGCGCTTGGAGTGGTTTTTTTGGACTTTTTGTTCATAAAACACACACTTTAGAAGGAAAGCGCAAAAAAATTTAATTGTTCTTTAATTCAGTTAAAACAATTAGTTAGGCATTAATTTGCCGCTTCATGGGATGTTTTTTTCCACTTCGAGGAAAAAATATTCCGAAATTGACTAAAGGTTTTCAATTAATTGTCGAAAACCTTATACGATCTGCTTTTTTGCGGAGTTTAATGAAACCTAGGAGGCTATAATGGCTCTATACGTTAATACGAATACTTCATCTTTAAGCGCACAGCGTCAGTTGATGAACTCAGGCAAAACTTTAGATACGTCCTTTCAGCGTCTATCTTCTGGTTTGCGTATCAATAGTGCAGCAGATGATGCCGCAGGTTTGCAGGTTTCTAACCGATTAACTTCTCAGGTTAATGGTTTGAATCAGGCGGTCCGTAACGCCAACGATGGTATCTCTGTAGCTCAAACTGCTGAGGGTGCGTTGGACGAAACAACAAACATGTTGCAACGTATGCGTACACTGTCTATTCAGTCTGCCAACGGCTCTAACTCTGACGCAGACCGTAAAGCACTACAGCAAGAGATTACGGCACTGTCTACAGAGATTGACCGTATCGCTTCTGATACTACTTTCGGTGGTCGTAGTTTACTTGACGGTTCTTATGATGGTGTTTACCAAGTTGGTGCAGATGCGAACCAAACAATTAGTTTTGATTTGAGTTCAGGTGAAAACCAAGATTACGCAAGTAATGGCGGTTTCACTATGGCTGGTTTGTCTTCTAATGCGGCTGAAGAAGCTAAATACCAAGAAGAAGTTGCTGCTTATAATGATTACTTCGTACAGAAAGATGCGGCAAAAGCACAAGCAAGAGCTGAAGCTGAAGCTAACGGCGATGATTATGAAGACCCAGAATTAGAAGCGATTGCTGCTGCTGAAGAGCGTGGTGAAGTTTATGTGGACCCAAATGCGCCAGCAATGCCACAGCCACCAGCGAGCCGTTCAAGCAGCTTTGGTGACACTGAGCAAGGTTTTGGTTCTCCATCGGTTACATCTATTCAAAATGCGCAAAGCATGATCTCTATTTTGGATAATATGATTTCTGCTGTAGGTTCTAAGCGTGCTGAGTTGGGTGCGATTCAAAACCGCCTAGGTTCTAGTATCAGTAACTTGAGTAATATCTCTGAAAACGTATCTGCTGCACGTTCTCGTGTACGTGATGCTGACTTCGCTGAAGAAACTGCTAAACTAACAAGTTCTCAGATTCTACAGCAAGCAAGTTCATCTATATTGGCTCAAGCGAACCAACGTCCACAAACTGCTTTGTCTCTTTTGGGCTAAAATTATTAGTGTTAACGAAAAGCTGGGACTTTGTTCCAGCTTTTGTTTCATTTAGAGGGTTAATGATATGTCAATTAATTCCAGTGATTTTTCAAAACAGTCTATGGGAGTGGTGACAACTAGGCAGGATCAGCGAGCGGATGAACAATTTAGAGCATTGCGTGAAGCAAATGCTAAAGTAATACAGAATTCAGCCGATAGTAACAGAGCGGATGCTAATAGTAGCAATAGTCAGGGGTCTTCAAACTCTCCTAGCGTAGATCCTAAACAGATTGAGAATGCGAATATTAAAATGTCTCAATTGAATGTTCATTTATCGTTTGAAATGACTGAAGATCGCAAGAATAATATTGTTAAAGTGTTAGACCAAACGACAGGGGACGTGGTGCGTCAAATGCCCACAGAAGAGTTCCTGAAGATGTCAGAAAGAATTGATGCTATCATGAATCAGCTAAGTGACGTAAAAGGTACATTAGTGAATAGTGAAGTGTGATTTTGTTATAAATGTTATGTTGTAAACTTGGGGAGTTGCTATGGCTATTGGCTCATTAGGTGCTGGGTCTGGACTAGATCTTGAATCCCTAGTAAGTGATATGGTGAGCGCAAGAAGAGATACAAAAGTAAAGTTGTATCAAGACAAACTCGCTGGATATGAGGCGGAACTTTCTGCTCTCGGTTCAGTTGGCTCCGCAATTGATAACTTCAAAACATTTGTAAGCACTTTGAATAATGCCGACCTTTTTTCTGGTCGTAATGCTTCCATAGAAGACACGGATGGCAAACAGTCATTTTCTGTTGTCGCAGACAAAACCGCTTCCACCGATAAATATTCTATTCAGGTTGATCAGCTAGCAAAAGGCAGTCGTCTTGTTTCTGATATCACATCCTTTACCTCTAGAGATGAAAAAGTAACCTCTTCAGGCGGCGAGCTTAGATTAACTGCGGGTGATCAAAAACTTGTTTTAGATGTAAAGCCAGACACTACTTTGTCACAGCTTCGTGAACAGATAAATGCCGAAGGAAAAGACTTTGGTGTATCTGCTAATTTAGTTGATGATGGTGATGGGCATATGTTTTTCACTATTACTTCAACCAAAACCGGCGCTGGAAATACCTTAAAAATTGATAGCAGTAACTTAACATTAGACAGTGTAGGCATTGGTGGTTTTTTCCCAGGCTTAAGTGTTCCTGTTGGTGGTGAGGCGCAAGACGCCATGATAACGGTTGATGGTATTAAAGTACGCAGCGACTCTAATGATTTTGATAGTGCGATTGCCGGCTTAAATATCAAAGCGTTGGATGTCTCTGCAGAACCTGAAAAGGTTGAAGTTAGCTATAATAAAGAAGAAGTAGAGAATACTATTCAAGGCTTTGTTAGTTCTTATAATGAGCTGATCGCAGTATTTAAGCAAAGTACAGCTAAGGGTGCCGTATTAAACGGTAATAGCATGATACGTAACTTGAGCTCATCTTTAGCGAGTAATTTAATGTCCAATTACGCTGAAGTAGGTAGCCCTTTTACTTCCATTTTTGACGTAGGGGTAGAGTTCCAAGACAACGGAACATTATCTTATGATAGTGATAAGTTTAATAAAGCCGCCGAAACAAACTTTGATGCCGTAGCGTCACTGTTTACTGGTAAAAATGGCTTAGCAACCTCACTTGATTCATTGTTAGAAAGTTATGCAGGTCCAAGGGGGATGAATAGCACTCTTAAGGATTCTGTATCAAAATCAATTGGCAGCACTGAAGAGTCACTTACTGACTATGAAGATCGGATGGCCAAATATGAGGCGTCTTTACGCAGCAAATTCACGAATTTAGATACACAGCTTGCTAATATGAATGCTCAAGGTAACTATCTGAATTCGATGTTAAACCAGCTATAATTTTAGCTTGAAAAATTAGTAAATTTATTGAGGTTGCTTTATGTACGGGAAAAAAGGGATTCAGGCCTATAAAAAGGACTCGATTAAATCCGATTTAGCCTCGGCAGATCCTCATCGAGTTATTCAGCTTCTACTGCAAGGTGCAATCGAAAGATTGGCCCTGGGTAAGGGTTGTATTGAACGAGCTGACTGGGCAGGCAAAGCGGCAGCTTTTACTCGAGCAATAGAAATCATTAACGCTTTGAGAGATTCGTTAGATAGAGATGCAAACCCTGAATTAGTGGATAATTTGGAAGGGTTGTATGACTACATGACGGTGCGTATAAATGAAGCGAGTGTGTCTAAAGATTGCGCTATCATAGACCAAGTTATTGCTCTTCTTTTGCAGATCAAAGGTGCTTGGGATCAAATATCTGAAGCGGATAAGCAAGATGCATATAACCGTGAAAGTGAGATTCGAGCTGGGGCTGTGAATGCTTGATCTGGTGCGGCTGACCAAGTTAACTGAAGACTTAAAACAAGCTGTATTGTCGGAAAATGTTGATGAAATTCAACGATTGTGTTCGGAAAACAATGATTTTATTTTTTCTATCCAACCTGAAAAAAAAAACTCTACAGCCAATCAGCAATTAAAATCCTTCATTGATATCCATCAATCAGCAACTCTTTTGGTAAAAAACACTCATCAAACTGTACAAGGCCAACTCTATCAATCGATAAAAGTTCGTAAGAGTGTTAGTAAATACAAAGGCGTAAAGCATGCAGAATAAAGACCCTTTTTCTAACCTTGAGCATGCGGAAGCATTTCTTGATTCTTTCAAAATGGGCGCTGAAAGGCTAAAAGAAAGAGATCAAGAATTGACAGAGCGTTATGTAAAAAACATGACCGTTTTTTCTCAGGTTATGCCCCATATATATGAAGAGTTACAAGGCTATGTACCAAAGAAACGCTTTATCTATATGGAAGAGTCAGGTGACCTAAATATTTTTAGGGAAGATATTGGTTTTCCTTTGTTTTCAACAGACCCGCGAACCCAAGCCCAAGAAAAAATCCATCATGCTCTTTCTCACCCCACAAAAACACTTCTCAATTTAGAGCGTTCTACTAACAACGACAGTCGTCATGTGTTCTACAGTAACAAAATTCTTGACGAAATTGAGAATCAATCAGAAGGTCTGAAGGAACAAAAAGAGTGGCCTCAGTTTGTGGGGGCTGCCATTGTGTTTGGGTTGGAGTTTGGTTATCAGCTTGAGCTATTGTTACAGCAAAGAGAAATTAAACACCTTTACCTCTATGAAAGTGACTTGGATTTTTTCCACTATTCTTTATTTGCCACAGATTGGGAAAACATCTTAGATACCTTTAACAAAGATGGCCGTACTGTGCATTTCTTTTTAGGGATACAGCCGGACGAATTTACTGATACTTACCTTGTACAGTTACAAGAGAATGGCTACTTCTTGGCTCCTGAAACCTACCTTTATATGGGCTATTCTAGTCCTGAAAACAACAAAGTATTTGATTATTTCAAAAAGCACTATGCGCGCCAAGTTATGGGGTGGGGGTTCTTCGATGATGCCCTGATTGGTATCGCACAGGGGCTCAGGTCACTGCCAAAAACCAAAGTAGCACACTTTCAAGGGCGTGATGTATTGCCTAAATGGGTTACTAATGTCCCTGTGTTTATTCTTGGTAACGGCCCATCGCTAGATCAAGGTGTTGAGCTGATCAAAGAAATTCGTGATCAAGTATTATTGATCTCATGTGGCTCTACTATTAATACCTTAAGTAAACTGGGTATTACCCCTGATATTCACGTCGACATTGAAAGAATGAAACAGACCGTCGATAAGTTTTTGTTTTTAGATAAAGAGTACCTAAAAGGAATTTGGGGACTCAGTGTTAATGTTATGCATCCAGAGTATTTTGATTATTTTGATCGTTCTGGAATGGGTATGAAGCCGGGTGAGGCAATTACTTCGCTTATTCTTTCCCATGCTCGTGCCAATGGTGATGATAAGAACTATGTGCAACTGAATTACTGTAATCCCATTGTTGCCAATTTGGCTTTATCTTACGTCCACTTATTTGGCTTTAATAATGTGTATTTTATGGGGGTCGATAATGGCTTCAAAGATAAAGGAACTCACCATTCAGTACACAGTGGTTACTATAAAGATGGCAAAGAAACCGGCTTTCAAACGTTTCAGGAAGCTAAATTGGTTGAGCGTGAGGGGAACTTCGGTGGGAAAATTTATGCAACTGGCATAATGGATACATCGAGAGTTCAGCTTGAATCTCTGATACGTTCTTTAAATAAACGTAGAAATTTTGAAAGTTTTAATTTATCTGATGGCGCTAAAATAGAAGGTGTGACTCCACTTTCTATTGATGATGTTCTGATTACCGACCCTGTTATCGAGCAGCAACGAGTGATCGATTTACTAGAAGAGGCCTTCTTTACAGAATCTCCCGAAGCTGTTTTGCATCAAACACCAGACCAACTTCTTTCTGTAGTGGATTTTCAAAAAATAAGCCGGACTCTACAGCAGGGTTGGGATGAAAGTATCAAAACGCGAGAAGACGTCTGTAACTTACTTTGGTCATATCATCGAGAAATTTATTTCTTGAGAGGCAGTGTTTATCGACATATTCACGACCTTTTGATTGGATCTTTTACCTATTCAGCTTTCTTGATTGTACAGTTCCTATTTAAGTTTGAAGACGAAGCTGAAACTGTCGCTCGTGCCCGTCATTTATTTACGCCTTGGTGTGAGTTCCTGGATGAAATGCCAAGCATGCTCCAGCAAGCATCAGAGTATGTGGATCAAGGCAACGATCACCTAATTACTTTTTATAATGGTTAATTATGTTCGAACAAACGCCTTTTATTATCGCTGAGTTATCGGGCAACCATGACCAAGACTTTGAGCTTGCTAAAGCAATGATTCATGCAGCGGCTGACGCTGGTGTGGACGCCATTAAATTACAAACTTATACGCCAGATACCATGACGCTAGATGTTCGTCATGGTGAGTTTATGGTGTCTGAAAGTGACAGTTTATGGCGCGGGTCTAATCTTTATGATCTATACCAAAAGGCCTCAACACCTTGGGAATGGCATAAACCTTTGTTTGAGCTGGCTGAGTCTTTAGGCTTAGTGGCGTTTAGTTCACCTTTTGATTTGAGTGCCGTGGCGTTTTTAGAATCCATTGACGTGCCATTATATAAAATCGCCTCTTTTGAGATGACTGATATTCCGCTGATTCAAGCTGTCGCACGAACTGGTAAACCAATTATTATGTCTACAGGCATGGCAAGCGAAGAAGAGATCGCGGAAGCGGTAGCAACCATTCGAGCCATTGGAGATAACCCGTTAACCTTGCTTAAATGCACCAGTACATATCCTTCTAAAATAGAAGACTCTAACTTAGTTACCATGGCGGATTTGGCTGAAAAAACAGGTTGTCCTGTTGGTTTGTCCGATCATACTCAAGGCCTAGGCGCGGCGGTTGCAGCAACGGCGCTGGGTGCCACAGTGATTGAAAAACACTTTGTTTTGGATCGTAGTGCTGGCGGTGTGGATGCTGAGTTCTCTATGGAGCCTGCGGAAATGAAAGCGCTGGTGGTTGCTTGTCGTGCGGCAAAGGCCGCGCTTGGAACTGTCACTTATGGTGGTTCAGATGCCGAGCAAGCAGCGAAAAAATACCGTCGTTCTATTTATGTGGCAGTGGATTTACCCGCTGGCACCATATTGACTGAAGAACACTTGAAAATCATTCGTCCATCGTTTGGCCTTGCGCCCAAACATTGGCCAGCAGTATTAGGTAAAACATTAGTGGCAGATGCGCAAAAAGGCCAGCCCCTTGCTTGGGATATGATAGCGTGAAACTCTTGGTGCGAGCCGATGCCTCTGTCGAGATCGGCATGGGTCATAGAGTTCGCTGTCAAGCCTTGATTCATGCGTTTACTCAATTAGGTTGGCAATGTCAGTTTGTGGTTGATCGTCGTTACCAAGCCTTTGCTTCTCAGCAAGATTGTTTTATCGGTGGACAGTCTGAACAAGAATGCAAGTCTGAGTTTTTAGCTTTGGCGAGACAAGCTGATTTAGTGGTATTGGATCATTATGGCTACAGTGCCGATGATATTGCTCAGCTTTATCAGCATCAAACCAATCTTTTAGTATTGGACGACATGAATGACAGAGGGGAATTCCCCGCCAAATGGTTGCTTAATCCTTTGCAACAAGATTATTCTAAGCTGGTTGAGTTCTCATTAACGGGCAGTCGTTATGCGCTATTAAGGCCTACTTTTCATCAACAAGATGAAAACCAAAGCGCACCAGAGCAACTGCTTATTACCCTTGGTGGAACCGATCCGCTTGCTTTAACCTTGCCTATACTCAATGCCTTATTGGTGTCCAATTTTCCTACAAAATATATTCAAGTGTTATTGGGGGGGAATGCCAAAAATGCCGATCAAGTGATCCACTTTTGTCGAGTGAATAATATCGCTTTTGAGCAAGGTTTGGTGGATGTCACGCCGTTAATGAAGCAAGCCAAGATGGCGATCTCTGCCGCGGGTGGCACCTTGTTTGAGCTGGCTTGCATGGGCGTTCCAACGATTTTTGCTCAAGTGGCGGATAATCAAACTCGTTCTTTAGAGCAACATGTTCCGCTGGGTTGGTGCCGTTCAATTCGGTTCGATAATGTATCTGAATATGCCAGACATCAAGGAGTTGAGCTTCTGGTGGAAGAGGTGAATCGCCTTTGGTTAGATATTGAATGGCAACAAAGTGCTCGTAGGGTTGCTCGAAGCTTAGTTGATGCTAATGGTGTAAACCGCGTCGCGAAAACCATTAACTCATACTTTTCAGCGCCATGATTTGCGCTAAACGCAACCAATCTTCTTCTGTGTCCAAATCCTGAATTCTATGTCTTGGTAGTAACAAAGGCTTGGATTTAGGACCAAATATTTCTTCATCAAACCAATTTTGAATACTTGCCCAATAGAATTGTCCCGCATCATGAATAGTTTCGGTCAAATCTTGTGAGCGCTTGCTAATATGTTCAGGAAACATAGGTGCTAGTTCACCATTCTCTTGAATATGAAGCGCACGCTGAATAGGGAAAGCAAACGTCGTAGCGGAAAAACAAAAGGCTGTGGATTCGTCAAGCTGTGCCAAACCTTGTTGTAAATCATCAGGCGTTAGCAGTGGACAAGTTGCATAAATTAAACAGGCTTGATCGGGTGTTTTACCTTCATCGATTAAACAACGTAACGCGTGTTGCATAACAGGTGTGGTGCCTGTCATGTGATCGGCCAAATCAGCTGGGCGAAAGAATGGCGTTTCTGCGCCAAATTTGCGTGCTACTTCTGCAATTTCAGCGTCATCGGTAGACACAATCACGCGATCAAATAACTCTGAATCAATCGCTGTTTCGATGGAGTAACCGATCAAAGGCTTGCCATCCAGCAAGCGAATATTTTTCCTTGGAATGCGTTGAGAGCCACCACGAGCTGGAATCACAGCAACTCGATAGGGTGTATAATCGCCTTGGTTACTTTGCAGAAGAGACGTGTCTTTCATTGCTTAGGCTCTCATCACGCGATTTGCTATTAAGGCGTGTTTCAGGATCAGCGCCACTCGCTCTTGCTGGGCATGAGTTAAGTCGGCAAAAAGCGGCAAACTCAGAGTGCGAGCATAGTAATCTTCCGCAATAGGGAAATCGCCTTGTTTGAAGCCTAGTGCTTGGTAATAAGGTTGGGTGTGCACTGGAATGTAATGCACCTGAGTGCCTATGCCTGCTTGACGTAAAATATCAAACACGCCTTTTCTAGCTTCCTTGTTGTGCTCAGGTAAGAGAATCGGAAACAAATGCAGTGCTGAATAATTATCATCTGCTTGATAAGGCAAAGTGATTGGTAAGCTTTTTAATAGAATCTCGTAGTTAGCAATTTGTTTATGTCGACACTCGATAAAGTCATCCAAACGAGATAGCTGAGATAAACCCAAAGCAGCCTGTAATTCCGTCATGCGATAATTAAAGCCTAATGTGTGTTGTTCATAATACCAATCCCCGGGCATTTGCGTTAATTCATCAGGTGATTTGGTTGTGCCTTGTGAGCAATGAGTGCGCATGTGCTTGGCGAGCTGTTCATCGTTGGTAATCGCCATACCGCCTTCCGCAGACGTGATGATTTTCACTGGGTGAAAGCTGAAAATACAAATGTCGCTGAATGCTCCGTTGCCCACGTAGTTGTCTTGGTATTTCGCACCAATTGCATGGGAAGCGTCTTCTATAATACGAAAGCCATATTCTTTGGATAGTGCGTGAATAGCTCGCATGTCGCAAGATTGACCCGCAAAATGCACTGGAATGACGACTTTTGGTAAATTGCCTTTGGTCTTGGCTCTGGCTAATTTTTCAGCCAGTTTATCTGCGCACATGTTATAAGTGCGAGGATCAATATCGACAAAATTGACATTAGCGCCGCAATAGCGTGCGCAATTAGCGGAAGCGATAAAAGTGTTAGGCGATGTCCAAACCGTATCATCAGTGCCAACACCTAGTGCCAAGCAGGCAAGGTGTAAAGCTGAGGTTGCACTGTTTGCTGCTACGCCATAATGAGCTCCGACCTTTGTACAAATAGCCTGTTCAAACTCAGTGACGCAAGGACCCTGAGTTAAGGTGTCAGAGCGTAGCGATTTTACAACGGCTGCAATGTCGTCTTCGCTAATAGATTGGCGGCCGTATGGAATAAAATCATGCGTCATCGAAGGTCAAAATCTCTTCAATACTTAAAAAATGTGGGTTGCTTCCAGATTGATATTCATAACCTGGTTCAACCAGTTCGCCCGTTTCGCCTAGGCGATTGTGAGCAAAATCCATATCGTCTTGATAAAATTTGATGCTTGGCGAAATCACATAATGATCGCTAAATTCATAGGTGTGGAAAGAGTCATCCCCAGGGCACATGACTTCGTGAAGCTTTTCGCCTGGGCGAATACCAACATCTTTGGTCGGAATATTTGGCGCATAAGCTGCTGCCAAATCCATGATGCGTACAGAAGGAATTTTAGGAACGAATATTTCGCCACCATGCATGCGGCGGAAGTTTTTCAATACAAAATCCACGCCCATTGGTAGGGTGATCCAAAAGCGCGTCATGTCTGGGTGAGTAATTGGAATGGATTCAGCGCCATCGGCAACCAGTTTTTGGAAGAAGGGTACAACTGAACCACGCGAGCCAACCACATTGCCGTAACGGACCACTGAGAAACGCGTACGGCCTTGGCCGACCATGTTGTTGGCAGCAACAAATAGCTTGTCAGAAGCAAGTTTGGTTGCGCCATAAAGATTGATAGGGGCTGCCGCTTTGTCGGTGGATAAAGCAATGACTTTCTCTACGTCATTGGCAATGGCGGCTGCGATTACATTTTCGGCGCCATGGATGTTGGTTTTAATACATTCCATTGGGTTATATTCAGCAGCGGGGACTTGCTTGAGAGCGGCAGCATGGATAACAAAATCTACATCGCGCATGGCTTGCGTTAGACGGTCTTTGTCGCGCACATCACCAATGAAATAGCGCATACAAGGTGCATCAAAGTCTTGCTGCATCTCATATTGTTTCAATTCATCACGTGAATAAATAATCAGTCGTTTAGGTTGGTAATTGGCCAATAGAGTTTTCACATACTGATGGCCAAAAGAGCCTGTGCCACCAGTAATAAGAATGCTTTTGTTGTTAAACATGTTTTTTACCAAACTAAATAATGGAATTTGAAAGCCTAATGAGCATGGCCATTGTACAAATAATCTTTTTACTATATCGACTACTTTAGGCTAAACATTAATGAAATCAAGGAACTGCTGCCAGCTTTTAGGGCTTTTGTATTATTCCCTCCCCTTGGCATATAGCTTTTAACCCCCTCCCAACCTCCCCCTTGGCAGGGGGAGGAGCTAAGTCCGTTTTTTGTTCCTTCCCCTTATCTTCAAGGGGAAGGTTAGGATGGGGTTGTAAATGTTTTTAAAATATACTTCCACCTAACCTCAGGAGCTAAGGGCTTTATATTATCCCAATTCCCTCTTAACAGAGGAGCAAGTAGTGCGCGAGACACAGTCTGCAATATGATCATTCACCATGCCCGTGGCCTGCATAAACGCATAACAAGTTGTGGCGCCCAGGAATTTGAAGCCTCGTTTTTTCAAGTCTTTGGAAAATCGAGTGGATAATTCCGTCACCGCAGGTGCGTCAGTATGATTGCGGATGGGATTATCAATAATTTTGTTATCGCTAAAACCCCAATAATATTGGCTAAAGGAGCCAAACTCGTCGGCAATTTTCAAAAAGGCTTTGGCGTTGTTAATGGTCGCTTCGATCTTTGCGCGGTGCCGCACGATTCGCTCATCTAATAATAATCTCTCGACGTCGGCTTCGTTCATATTAGCGACTTTTATGGGGGCAAAATTATGGAAAAGGGCACGGTAGCCTTCTCGTTTACGTAAAATAGTAATCCAGCTTAGACCTGCCTGAGCGCTTTCTAGTACAATACACTCAAATAGGGATTGATCGTCATAAACGGGAATGCCCCATTCAGTATCGTGATAATGAATGTATTCAGGAGATCCTAAACACCAAGCGCAACGTATGTTTTCCATGAATGACACTCCAAACTTGTAACCGCGACATGCCTAATTGCGAATTAATCATATCAGACATTATTTTAAATAGTGCCCTGCTTAGGACGAGATAATATGAAGTTTAAACCGACTTACAGTAAAAAAGATGTCGAGATCTTGGCAGACGAATGCCTTTATAAAGGCTTTTTCGAAATGCGTAAGCTGACGTTGAAACACAAAAAATTTAATGGCGAGTGGAGTCAACCTATGACTCGTGAAATGATGGTGCGCAACGATGCAGTATGTGTGCTTTTATTTGACCCAGTGGCCGATAAAATTTTATTAATCGAACAGTTTCGTCCTGCGGTATTAAATGGTGAATCGCCTTGGTTGCTCGAATTAGTGGCAGGCATGGTGGAAGAAGGTGAAAGCGATGAAGATGTGGCTCGTCGTGAAGCATTCGAAGAGGCAGGTGTGACAGTAAAGCGCCTTGAATACATGTTTAAGTTTGTGCCTTCACCAGGCGGTTTAGTGGAGTACTTGCGCATGTATGCAGGCGAATTCGATTCTAGCCTTGTCGATACCTCGCAAGTTCATGGTTTAGACGAAGAGAATGAAGACATTAAACTTCATCTTGTGTCGTCCGACGACGCTATCGGTTTGCTTAAAAATGACGTAGAAAATGCCAGCACCATCATGGGGCTGCAATGGTTTGCATTAAATAAAAATGATCTTGTAAAACGTTGGTGTGCTTAAGCTGATGAAGATGGGGATGTCTGTCTTTATTAATAAGAAAACCTGGCTACAGCCTTGTGTTGGCGTCGTTTCTTTTGTGTTTATGTGTGGGAATGTTCTTTTCTGGGCCTTGCTTGTACACCTTATTTCGCCTTTATTATTGTTGAAAAGTACTCGTTACGAGAGCCTAGCTGAACATTGTGTTAACCGCTTGTATTATGGATGGCTGGCTTCTTGTGAATGGTGGTTTCAAAACATTTTAGGTGTGAAGTGGGAGCTTGATGAAGCCATGAAAGCGGACTTTGATCACTGGCATTTGATCATTGCGAATCATCAGTCTTGGGTAGATGTGTTTGCAATTTTTGCTCAGCTTAAAGATCGTCGCCCTTTGCCAAGAGTGTTTATGAAGCAAGCCTTGTTTTGGATGCCGTTTGTGGGAACCGCAACCTATATAATGGGGTTTCCGTATATGAAGCGTTATACTAAAGCTCAGATCGCCAAAAAACCTAAACTGGCAGGTAAAGATCTGGCAACCACAAAACGTTCTTGTAAGCGGCTGCTTAAACGCCCAAACTCTATTATGAGTTTTGTTGAAGGAACGCGTTTTTCACAAAAAAAGCATCAGCAGCAAGCATCGCCTTATCGTTGTTTGCTTAAACCAAAGGCTGGCGGCATTAGTTTTATATTGCAGACGATGCCGCAGAAAATAAAAAGTATTACAGACATCAATGTCTTATACGAGAAAGAAGTAGTCACTGGATGGGATTTACTTTGTGGTCGTATTGGCAAAGTAAAAGTCATGGCGCGAGATGTCGCTATTCCTGACGCCATGTTAACGCCAGAATACCAAGCTGCCGGAAAGGATAGAGAGCACTTTTTTGCTTGGTTTAATCTATACTGGCACGATAAAGATACACGTATAAGTCATCAGCTTGCCGCTTTGAAACAGGCAAAGGCTGTAGGATTAGAGCAAGAATTTTCAAAAGGAAACACGTCACAAGAATGACGAATGCTATGAAGACAGAGAAAACATCGAAACAATATGTGCCAGATTTGGTGAGTTTACAGCTGCTTGGTGAGTTAAATTATCGCCGACTAGGTAAACTTATGCGTGGTCATGAGGAGATGGATTCGTGGAATTTTTCGATTCATAGTGCTGGTGACCAAGAAAGTCGTCTACGCCTTACCTTAGGCAAAGAGAGTCGTTTTACCTCTGAAATAGCGCTAGAATTTGGTCCAGAGATTCCGAAAGAGCTGCTTTTTAAAACCACCCTGTCTATGACGGTGCGTTTGTATCATGATGTTGGGATTGCGGAGATTACTGATGGGCATCGCCAATACAGCGGAGCGTATCCTTACCCAAATGATGCCATGCTTCATCGAGATGAAAAGTTTCGCCTTAACCAGCAGTTAGCGGATTTATTAGAGTTGTGCCTAAAGCATGGTCATAGACTGAATAATACCTTGTCTTTTCAGTTTGCCTGAATTTAGTTTTTTTAATCGTAAATTGCTTGATAAAGAAGGCCACCTTTGACTGTTTTACTGTATATCCATGGTTTTAATAGCTCTGAGCTGTCCCATAAAGCTACAGTTCTTGGCAATGCTGCAAAAAAAATAGACTTACCTGAAGCTGTGATTTCTCCACGTTTATCTTGGCAACCGGCGCAAGCAATTAAACAGTTAGAAGCCATAATTGAAGCGAATTACGAAAGAGGCATAACATTAATAGGTAGTTCTTTGGGCGGTTTTTATGCTGCATATCTAGCTGAAAAATATCGACTGAAAGCCATACTGGTTAACCCCGCTGTTCAAGCTCCTATATTGCTACAAGGCTATCTAGGCCCCCAATTTAACCCTTATACCAATGAAGAATACGAATTAACTCAAGATCACATGATTGAGCTTGAGCAATTAGTGGTGACCAAGCCGACTGCCGACTTATACTGGCTAATGATTCAAGAAGGTGATGAAGTGCTGGACTACAAAGAAGCCCTCAAAGCTTTTCCTAAAACAGCACGACTTACCCATGAAGAAAAAGGCGACCACAGTTTTGTTGAATTTGAACGATTTTCTACTGAAATCCTTCGTTTTGCCAAAATATTAATCGAGTAAACTACTGCTTTTGTTAGACTATTTCACACTAAGTAAAACCAGTGATAGACTCTAGCCAATCTAATTTACACTCGTACGTAATACAATATTTGAACCCTGTATTGCACGATCAACTTGGAAGTAAAAACACGCATGTCTGCAAAAGAATATAACGCCGGATCGATAGAAGTTCTTAGTGGCTTAGAACCTGTACAAAAACGCCCAGGAATGTATACGGATACCACACGGCCAAACCATCTAGCGCAAGAAGTTATTGATAACTCAGTGGATGAGGCCTTGGCTAATCATGCGGATCGTATCGAAGTCATCTTATACAAAGACGGTTCATTGAGTGTCGAGGACAACGGTCGAGGCATGCCAGTGGATATTCATCCAGAAGAGGGAATATCTGGTGTTGAGTTGATTCTGACTAAGCTTCATGCGGGTGGTAAATTCTCCGGCGATAATTACCAATTTTCTGGTGGTTTGCATGGCGTTGGTGTTTCTGTTGTTAACGCCTTGTCTACATCGTTAGAAGTCTGGGTACGTCGTAATGGTGCTCACTATCATATTGGCTTCGAGAATGGTTTTAAAACATCAGAACTAAAAGAAATTGGTACGGTAGGTAAGAAGAATACCGGTACGAAAGTTAAATTCACTGCAGATACAAAATACTTCGACAGCCCTAAATTTTCTATTTCGCGCCTCAAGCATTTATTGAAAGCCAAAGCCGTACTTTGTTCTGGACTTCATGTTGTCTTTATTGATCAAAGTGGCAGCGAAGAAGCCCGTGAAGAATGGTTTTTTCAAGATGGTTTAAAAGACTACTTAGCACAGGCCAATAAAGGTTTTGTATTGCTACCAGAGGAACCTTTCATTGGTGGCATGACTGAAAAAACGCAAGGTGTTGATTGGGCGGTTCAATGGTTGCCAGAAGGTGGCGAGTTAGTGACAGAAAGTTATGTCAACTTGATCCCAACAGCGCAAGGCGGTACTCATGTGAACGGTTTACGAACCGGTTTGTTAGAAGCCATTCGCGAGTTCTGTGATTTCCATAATATCTTGCCTCGAGGTGTTAAGTTAACGGCAGAAGACGTATGGGATCGTTGTAGCTATGTCTTGTCAGCGAAAATCCAAGAGCCTCAGTTTTCGGGTCAAACGAAAGAGCGTTTGTCTTCTCGGCAAATAGTGGCCTTTATTTCAGCGACGGTAAAAGACTCATTCAGTCTTTGGTTGAACAAACACGTTGAAGACGGTAAAAAAATTGCCGATATCGTGATTAACAGCGCGCAAAAACGCCTAAAAGACAGCAAGAAGGTCGTACGTAAGCGTATTACTCAAGGTCCTGCATTGCCGGGTAAATTGGCCGACTGCTCTGGACAAGACTCATCTCGAAGTGAACTCTTCCTTGTGGAAGGGGATTCTGCGGGCGGTTCTGCGAAGCAGGCTCGCGAAAAAGACTTCCAAGCTATTTTGCCGCTGCGAGGGAAGATATTAAACACTTGGGAAGTAGACTCTAACCAAGTACTTGGCTCTCAGGAAATTCATGATATTTCTGTTGCTTTAGGTGTTGACCCAGGAGATGACGATTTAAGCGGTTTACGCTACGGCAAAGTTTGTATCTTGGCCGATGCTGATTCGGATGGTTTGCACATCGCAACGCTAATTTGTGCTTTGTTTGTTCGCCACTTCCCAGCCCTAGTAAATAGCGGACATGTTTTCGTAGCTATGCCGCCTTTGTACCGAATTGATATCGGTAAAGAAGTTTACTACGCCCTTGATGATGAAGAAAAAGACATCACCCTACATAAGATTGCCGCTGAAAATAAACGTGGCACACCAAACGTACAGCGATTCAAAGGCTTGGGTGAGATGAACCCATCCCAATTACGTGAAACTACTATGGCGCCAGATACGCGTCGTTTAATCCAATTAACCATGGAAGATAAATTGGATACTGATGAGCTTTTAGACAAACTGCTATCGAAAAAACGTGCAGGAGACCGTAAAAGCTGGTTAGAAACATACGGCAACTTGGCGATTATTGATTAACCTACTTTGTTTTTATTAAGCCAAGCTAGAATATAAGTATCGCTCAACAAAATGGAAATGAATGAATGTCTGAAGAAAACGGCGATGATGTCATCAGCGAAGAAGTCCTTTACGAAAAGATTGATCACTATTTATTGACGTTCGGCACAGATCGTTCACTGATGTGTGTGTCCGAATTAGATGGCTTTTTAACCGCGTTGGGCTGTTCGATAAAAGAGTTGGAGCCAGATGTATGGCTCAATGCAATATGGGGAGCGGATGAAGATCAGCCGACCTGGGACTCAACAGAACAGGAAGACGAGTTTCTAAGCCTTGTACTTATCATGTACATGGAAACCATGAACAGCTTGCTATTTGGCGACTTTTATCCTGTTTATTTAGAGCAAGAAGTGGATGGTGAATTTACGATATTAGTTGAAGAATGGTGCGTTGGCTTTATTCGTGGCGCTAAACTGATTGGTTTGGGGATTGGTGGCGATAGAGAGTTTTTTGATGAAGTGCTTGCGCCAGTTCGTCTATTTGGCACAGAAGCCGGATGGGATAAGTTGGAAGGTATGGTTGATGAAGAAGTTAATTTCTGGAAAGAGACCTTAGAACCTTCGATCCTGCGCTTGGTTAAGCATTACCATCCGGAAATGCAAGCGACGAGCAAAGCAGAAGAGAAACGCACATTGCACTAATCACGCAATAACTAGTTTGCTTGTTCAAAGCTTATTCCGTATAAAAAAAACGTGATGCTTGTTAAGCATCACATTTTTTTTGCGGAGCTGAGAGTTAGGGATTAACCTACTACTTTAGCGATGCTTTCACACAAATAATCAATGTTGCTGTCACTCACGCCTGCCACGCTCATACGACCAGTATCGGCAATGTAAATTGCGTATTCACTGCGCAATGTACGAACTTGTTCTAGCGTTAAACCAGAGTAAGAGAACATACCGCGCTGATCTTTGATGAAGCTGAAGTCTTTGCTTACGCCAGACGCTGCCAATTTAGCCACTAGTTTTTCACGCAAACCGTTAATACGATCACGCATTGCAGCCACTTCTAATTCCCATTCAGCTTTTAGTTCTGGACTGCTCATAATGGTATAAACCACCGCGGCGCCATGAGCTGGTGGCATAGAGTAGTTAGCGCGAATGGCTTGGCCAATAATAGAAAATGCTGCCGTTGCTTCATCAGCAGATGCGGCAATAACGCTTAAACCGCCACAACGTTCACGGTAAATACCGAAGTTTTTCGAGAAAGAGTTCGCGATCAACATGTCTTGAACATTGGCTGCCATGTAGCGTAAACCAGCTAGATCTTCGTCTAAACCGTCACCAAAGCCTTGGTATGCTGCGTCAACCAAGGGTAATAATCCACGCTTATTCACGAAGTCTGTTAGAACTTTCCAGTGATCGAATTGCAAATCGATACCTGTTGGATTGTGGCAGCAAGCGTGCAGTAACAACAGATCGCCTTCTTTCACTTCAGCTTCTAACGTCGCCATCATGTCGTCAAAACGTAGGCCGTTTGTTGCTGGATCGTAGTAAGGGTAGTCTTTTACTTCCACACCAGCCGAATCAAAAATAGATTTATGGTTACCCCAAGTCGGATCACTTACCCAAAGACGAGCGTCTTTCAAGTTCGCACTGATAAAATCCGCAGCTACTTTTAATGCGCCAGTTCCACCGGGCGTTTGGGTAGAACGAATACGGCCAGAAGTGATCAGTTCATTGCCTTCACCCAAGATCAAATCTTTGATAATGGCTTCAAATTCAGTCGCACCATAAATACCTAGATAGCTTTTAGAATCTTCTTGTTCAAGCAAAATAGCTTCGGCTTTCTTTACCGTATTTAAAATCGGTGTATGACCATTATCGTCTTTATAAACGCCGACACCCAAATCGATTTTCTTTGGGTTCGTATCTTGCTTATGTGCAATGATAAGGGCTAAAAGAGGGTCGCCAGAAACAGCTTTAAGATGCTTGAACATGATATTTACAGGGTCCTTATGGTGTGCCACAGGAAAATCGCTGTGGTTATAATCGTTGCTTAAATAGCTTCTTCATTTTGCCGTTTTTATGACAAAATACAATGCAACATAAAGTGAAATTTCCGCAACACTGTAAAGAAATAAAGACACTTCGTTTTCCTGCTTTCAAGAGCCGACTTATGACCACTTTTCAACACCGCTTTCAAGCCCTCGATACTTGGTTAAAAGCACATACTCGACTCTGGCAATTCGACACCTTTACCCGCTTAGATAATCCTTGGAAAAATG
The DNA here is from genome assembly GCF_003337275.1 of Marinomonas foliarum. Classification (GTDB taxonomy): domain Bacteria; phylum Pseudomonadota; class Gammaproteobacteria; order Pseudomonadales; family Marinomonadaceae; genus Marinomonas; species Marinomonas foliarum. The sequence goes on from NZ_QPJQ01000005.1 coordinate 107,380, forward strand.
CCTATCCAGAGTTGGCTGCACTCTTGGCTCGAGAAAACCTAGAAATAGAAAGCGAGGATTTTTATGCGGAAGTGTTTCGAGTCTGCCCAGATTTAAAAACAACGCTTAACTTTTCAAAGTCTGATTTACTTGAGCAATCACCGCAGCGAACACTTACTGACGATTTACCGAGTTATGTCTCTGTGGGAATAAAAGGCCGAAAGTGGTCGCAAATCCAAGCCTTTGTTGCACACACGCCTAAAGCCAATAGTTATGTGGAGTGGTGCGCGGGAAAAGGTCATTTAGGTAAGTTGTTAGCCTTTGAAGATGACAAGCCAGTCCACAGCCTAGAATGGCAAGAAACACTGTGTGAAGCGGGAGAACAAGAAGCTAAACGGCTAAAAATACCGCAAACCTTCATTCACGCTGATGTGCTAAAAGGCGAAAGCCGCCCCGCGTTAGCAAACACTCACTGTGCTGTGGCACTTCACGCTTGTGGAGATTTGCATCGTGAACTGATTAAACAAGCTGTCGCCGCGAACACTGCAATGCTATGTATTTCCCCTTGCTGCTACCACCTGACAAAAGACAGCCACTACCGACCATTTTCAAAGACCGCGCAACAATCTGGCCTTAACTTGCGCCAAGCCGACCTCAAACTGGCCGTCAAAGAAGTGGCTACCGCAGGCGCTCGCGAGCAACGACTCAAACAACTCGAACTGACTTACCGACTTGGCTTCGACGCATGGCAAAGATCAGCTCGTCAGCAAGATGAATATCTTACTGTTCCTTCTATTCAAAAAGCGCTACTAAAGCAAGGCTTTGCTGTTTTTTGCCAGTGGGCCACCGAGCAAAAAAATCTCACAGACTTGATCGCCCACACCCCATTTGAAAACTTCGAAGCCATCGGCCAATCTCGTTACCAACAAATTCAAAAACTCGAAGCCATCAGCCAACTCTTTCGATCCGCCCTCGAACATTGGCTCGTCCTCGACCGCGCCATGTACCTAGAAGAGCACGGCTATCAAGTCGACATCGGCACCTTTTGCGGAAAAGCGCTCACGCCAAGGAACTGGATGATAAGGGCGGGGCGCTAATCAATAAGCAAACATACAGCGACAAATTTATTGATCTGACTACAAAAACACCACAATTGTGGTTTGGTTATCGCAGAAAACTGCGTTACATTGCTAGACCATCAAATGTAAAGGAATGGTCAGAATGGAAGTGGCGCAACGTTATTGGATGATAGAGCTACTGGCTTTTTGGGAAGGGCAGATTAACACCACCCCCTTAATCAAGAGCTTCGGCCTATCGCGTCAAAGTGTCAGCGCATTGTTTAAGCAATACCAAGAAGCGACGGGTAATGACTTTGTTTACGATGCCAAACGAAAAGCGTATCCAATCGACGATCACTTCAAACCGCATTATATCGACCAAACCGTCGATGAATATTTTGATTGGCTAAACTACGGCAAAATCCCCACATTTTCGAATACCGCCACGCAATCCACTCAACACAGAATAGAAGCCCTAGCACGCTTCGTCTCGCCACAAGTCATGCGGCCCTTATTAAAAGCCGTCAAAGACAAAACCGCGGTAGACTGCGAATACCTCTCTGTTTCCAGCAGCGACCCGCAAGGTCGATTACTCTATCCCCATAGCTTCGTGAAAACCGCTGGACGTTGGCACGTACGCGCCTACTGCGACATGCGAAAACACTACCTCGACTTTGTCTTGAGCCGCTTTCAGCATGTCGACTACGACGGCAAAGCCAGCGAACACACAGAACAACAAGACACACTGTGGAATACCCAAGTGACCCTCATTCTAGCCCCAGATTCCCGCCTTACAGACAAACAAAAACACGTATTGGAAAACGACTACGGCATGACGGATGGGCAACTCAACATCACCACCCGCGCCGCCCTCGTCAAATACACCCTCGATGACTTACAAATCAAAACCAAAATGCTCGAAGCCAACCCACAGGCTCAACAACTGGTGTGTGTTAACTATACCGACATAAAACAATGGTTATATGACTGATTAAAGCGTGAACAACATGATTTCACGCAAAACCTGTCAAATAACTTTACCTGTGCAAAACAACAGGATTGTGAGACAGAAGAAAGCAAGGCACAGTGGAAGCAAGCTGGATAACTAGAGCAAAATAGACAAAAGCGAGAAGGTAAAGACAATGGAACAGTTCTCACCATCAGACATGAAAACCATATTGCACTCCAAACGGGCGAATATGTATTACCTCGAATACTGTCGTGTCTTAGTGAAAGACGGACGAGTGGAATATGTGACGGATGAAGGGAAGCAATCTCTTTATTGGAATATTCCCATTGCGAACACGACTTGTTTGTTGTTGGGAAATGGTACATCTATAACACAGGCTGCCGTTCGAGAATTAGCAAAATCAGGTGTACTGATTGGTTTTTGTGGCGGCGGTGGTGCGCCATTGTTTTCGACTAATGAAGTTGACTTTGACGTGTCATTTTTTAGTCCACAAAGTGAGTATCGTCCCGTTGAATATCTACAATCTTGGGTGTCGTTTTGGTTTGATGAAGATAAGCGCTTAGAAGCCGCTAAACAAATTCAGGCTCTTCGTATCGAATATACAAGACAGCAGTGGACGAACAATTCTGCTTTAAAAGACGCTGGTATTGTGATCAGTGTGGCCGATTTAAATAAAGCGTTAGACAGTTTTGAACAAGCTGTTAGCAAAGTGTCTCATACTCAAGAGCTTATGTTAGCGGAAGCGCGATTAACCAAAACTCTCTACAAAATTATTTGTGCAGTTACAGGCTATAATGATTTCAAACGTGTAAAACAGGGGGCAGGAGTCGATTTTGCCAACCGTTTTTTGGATCATGGTAATTATCTCGCCTATGGCTTAGGTGCCACGGCGACTTGGGTATTAGGTTTACCTCATGGGTTATCTGTTCTTCATGGGAAAACTCGCCGTGGCGGCTTGGTGTTTGATGCTGCCGATTTAATAAAAGATGGCATCATTCTTCCGCAGGCTTTTATTAGTGCTATGAATGGCGACAGTGAGCAAGAATTTCGTCAAGCCTGTATTACCAATATTCGTCGATGCGAAGCCCTCGATTATATGATCGATAGCCTCAAGCAAATTAGTGAAACGCTTGGGGAAAAGAAATGAACATCCTTCTTGTCTCCCAATGCTCTAAAAAAGCCTTAAAAGAAACTCGGCGAGTCATTGATCAGTTTGCAGAACGAACTGGAGATCGAACATGGCAAACTGCCATAACTGAGCAAGGCTTAGCCACGTTACGTAAATTACTCAAAAAGACCGCGCGTCGGAATACTTCCGTGGCGTGCCACTGGATTCGGGGGCGTAACCGAACCGAATTGAAATGGTTGGTGGGTAATCCGCGTCGTTTTAATGAATGGGGTAGTGTGCCGACGAACGTAACGGGTCGAGATATCTTGCGCTCAGGCGATGAAAATACGTGGCAAACCGCAGAAGATATTCGCGTACTCGCGGGCATTGCGGCACTGTTTCATGATTTTGGTAAAGCCAATAAAGCCTTTCAAGAGAAATTAAAACCTTCTTCAGGTAAAAAGAAAAAAACTTACGAACCTTATCGTCATGAATGGGTGTCGGTGAGACTATTTGAAGCTTTCGTGCTGCACGCGATAGAAGGTGTTGATAAGGGTAAGCAAGACGCCGCATGGTTGACCTTGTTAAGTGACCTACCAGACGATATTGAAGGCAGCGTTATGGCGCGCCTTAAAAAAGATGGAATAGACGTCAAAGTTTCTTCTCCTTTTAAATATTTGCCGCCTGTTGCCAAAGCGGTGGCATGGCTTATTCTCTCTCATCATAAATTGCCAGAGCCTGTGAAAGATGACACTGAATTTGTGAATTCTCCAGAAACTATTATTGATGAAGGTTATATCTGTGCAAACTGGAATTCACCTCAATGTGACAACAAAGAGTGGAAATTAGCTGAAATCGCAGCGGTTTGGTTTTTTGAAAAGGGCTCACCATTTTGCAGTAAAGTCTGGCGTGAGCGAATTAGCCGTATTGCATCGCAAGGTGCTAAACGTACACAGCTACTGGCTCAAGACTGGCTCAATCAGCCTTTTTCCTTGCATCTCGCTCGTTTGAGTTTGATGTTAGGTGATCATTATTATTCTTCACAAAAGTCCATTGGACCTAAGAGTCCGTGGCATGACGATAAAGGCTACAAAAAGGTCTACGCTAACACATGGCGTGAACGGGGTAGTCGAGACAATGGAAACTACAATCAAACTTTAGATGAACATTTGATAGGCGTGTATCGTCATAGCCATCAAATAGTACGATCTTTGTCATCGTTAAAAGAATCCTTGCCTGTTATTACTCGGCATCCTGAATTGAAGAAACGCACGCTAGACAGTCGTTTCGCTTGGCAAAATAAAGCCTACGAATTAGCGGTCAGCGTGCGAGATAAAGCAAAACAGCATGGTTTTTTTGGCATTAATGTCGCGTCCACTGGAAAGGGCAAAACCTTTGCGAATGCGCGCATTATGTATGGTCTTGCTGATGATAGAAAAGGGTGTCGATTCAGTGTTGCGCTTGGGTTGCGAACCTTAACCTTGCAAACAGGGGATGCTTTTAAAGAATTACTGCGACTGGATGACGAAGACCTAGCGGTTCTTATCGGCTCTAAAGCCGTGAAAGATTTGCATGAACAGGCGAAAACCAAGCAAACTTTAGAAGAGGACAGTCAGCAGGAAGTCTTACTGGGTTCAGAATCCGCCAATGATTTCAGCGACCAAGATAGCTATGTCAGTTACGAAGGTATGCTAGGTGATGGGCCGTTATCGCGTTGGTTAGAACACTCTCCTAAGAATAATAAATTGGTCAATGCACCTGTGTTGGTCAGCACGATTGATCATTTGATACCATCAACCGAGGGCAGTCGAGGTGGCAAACAAATAGCCCCCATGCTGCGTTTGCTGACCTCTGATTTAGTGCTTGATGAACCTGATGACTTTGGTTTGGAGGATTTACCCGCTCTGTGTCGATTGGTGAACTGGGCCGGTATGTTAGGATCCAATGTATTGCTTTCATCGGCGACGTTGCCACCTGATTTGATCAATGCTTTGTTCGATGCTTATCTTGCTGGCCGCAAGCAGTATGAAGCATCGGTAAAAATAAACCCAAGTCAAACGCCCAATGTTGTGTGTGCTTGGTTTGATGAATTCCGCAGTGATTCCATTCAGGCCAGCGAACGCTCTGCGTTTTCTGAGCATCATCAACAACTCATGATAAAACGTGCCGAAAAACTGCTTGAACAACCTGTCAAGCGTCGTGTCGAGTTGGTTGAGTGTAATATCGAAGCAAATGGGTCTAGTGTTATTCAAACCGTCGCTCAGTGTGTTCATCAAAGTATCTTGGCACTCCACAATGTACATCATCATAGACATCCGACCTTGCCCGCTAAAGCCAGTTTTGGCCTTGTGCGTATGGCCAATATCATTCCGTTAGTCGCTGTGGCTAAAGCTCTAATGAATACACCAAGCCCTAAAGGCATTCAGATTCATTATTGTGTTTACCACAGTCAGTTTCTTTTACTGCAACGCTCTTCTATTGAGCAAATGTTGGACACAGTGTTAAATCGCAAAGACCCGAATGCCATTTGGCATCAGCCAAGTATTCGCGCTGCGTTGCAAGCTCATCCAAATGATCAGCATATTTTTGTCGTGCTCGGAAGTCCTGTAACAGAGGTGGGTCGGGATCATTCTTATGACTGGGCCGTTGTAGAGCCGTCGTCGATTCGTTCCTTGATTCAGCTAGCGGGACGAGTGTTGCGCCACTCAGACACAACGGTGGAAAGGTCGAATATTCACTTGCTCAACCAAAACGTGAGAGCCATGAAAAATGAAAAAGCCGCCTACGCAAAACCAGGTTTTGAAGGCGGTGCATTTTTGTTAGACAGTCATAAGCTGCAAGACGTATTAGAGACAAATGAATATCAAACCATCAATGCTTTACCGCGAATTCAAAAGCGTGATTCGTTAACGCCAACCAAGCGCTTTGTGGATTTAGAGCACGCGGCTCTGCATTCCCAGCTGTGGGGCAAGGACAAAGAAAACGGTGAAGCCTTTGCCAGCTTATGGTGGAACAAACCCTGTCATTGGACGAACCATTTACAACGCAAGTTGCCATTTCGTCGTCATACACCGGATGAATCCTATTGCTTCTATCTAGTGGAAGAATACGACGAACCCACTATGCATCGCTGGCACGACAACGGTGAATTAAAAGCCGATGACAAACAAAGCTTTCAGCGTGATCAAACGCATACATTCGCCATTGGCGTTCATAACTGGATAAAAGACTTTGATTATAAAAATGCATTAATCGATTTAGCGGAAAAGCTTAATCTAGAGCTTAGTGACGCATCTATACAATTTGGCACGATTAGACTGCGAAAAAGTGGCGAAAATGACGTGTGGCAACAGAGTGCTGTGTTAGGTTTTTATAAAAATATTTAACAAAAGGAAGAGGATATGACGTTGGAAGAAATATCGTTATCCGACAAGATCCGCGATTACATCGACAGTCGCAAGCAGGATCGGCTAGACAAGTTCGATAAAGACACACAAAAAGGCGTGCTAGCGGCATCGGTAGAAAATGTCGCGGCATATGAAATGGAGCGGGCCGCTTTACGAGTCAGTGAAGAAGACCGCTTTAAACCAGCTAACTGGCTGAGTGACGCGGCAAGTCGTGCGAATAATGTGCATATAGCAACTCATGTTGCTAAATTTACCTATTCGTCTGCAAAAAAATGTACCAACGTATTTAAACCTCCAATGTTAAGTCAAGGGGCTGGTTATATCTCGACTTTGTCTCTGAAAGACTATAGCTACGATGTAGCGGTTGACGATGCTAAGCATATGGACGTGGCTAATTTAGTAACTTTAAGTGGAGGTGATATAACTTTTTTATCATTGCTTTACACTAATCGGGATGATTTTTTTTGTGAACTAGGACTTTCGAAAGAGCAGTCTAAATATTGTTTAGATTGTTTCAAGTCGACAATTAAGATAGGTATCCCAAGGTCTCATTTTTTACTAAAGCAAATATATTGGCCTATTCAAGAAAATTGTTATCACTTGTTGCTCCCTATGTTCGCGTCGTCATTGACTCAAGAAATATATGAACGTGTACAACATGCGCGTTTCTCAGAAGAGCAACAAGAAGCGCGTGCTGCACGTCGCAGTGAAAAAGAGTCTGACCTTGCCACGATCGAATTCCCAAATATAGCGGTTCAAACATTTGGTGGGAATCAGCCGCAAAATATTAGCGCTTTAAATAGCAAGTCTAAGCGAGCAGGTCGAGCCTATATGCTTAGCAGCGCACCACCAATGTGGCAAAGCCAAGAAAAACCACCGTTAAAAGTGAAGTCCATTTTTCGTGGGCCGTTTTCTCGTAAGGTTTATGGGCATCTTATTGGATTGAAGACGTTCTTAGTCGCCAATTTGAATAAGCGTAGTGTTTGGGAAACACGGGCGGAAAGAGCACATCGTATCGATGACATTGTCGATCAGCTGGTGGCTTATGGGGCTAGTGTTCGGTCTTTTCCTGCGGGTTGGTCTTCTCATCCAGATTGTCATTTGCCACTTCATCAAAAGCTTTGGCTAGATCCGAATCGACGAGCCTTCGATAAGGAATTTGAAGACGAATTTGATAAAAAAGAGTGGCAAGGTTTAGTCGCTGCCGATTTCGCTCGTTTCTTAAATGCAGAGCTAGAGAAAAACTCCGAGATCGCCACAGGCGATGTTGAGTTTGTGCAGTGGAAAGTGCTCACCGCTCAAGAGCTTAGACTGGTGCAAGACGACGTGAAAGGAGCTTTTTGATGGATAAATTACTGGTCATTAGACACCTTAAAGTGGAAGGAGTGAATGCCATCGCAGGTTTAACGTGGGGCTTCCCTTCCATGACGAGCTTTTTAGGGCTGACTCATGCCTTGCAGAGAAAAGTCCAAGCTCGCGTTTCAGATAAATTAACGCTTACTGGCTGCGCGGTGATTTGTCATGCCAGTCAAGTGCAATCTCATAGCAACAACATGAGTCGTGAAAATTATTTCGCCTTAACTCGAAACCCATTAACCAAAGACGGCAGTACGGCACCCTTTAATGAAGAAGGCAAAATGCGCATGGATGTATCGCTTTTGATCGAATTATCGGGCCCAACACCGCCTGATATAGAAGAGATGCTTGTCGAGTTTACTGAAGATGCTTTATTTACCTCAAGGGTTGCTGGTGGTGCGGTACACAGTATCGGTGATATTGAGCTTATTACAGACATTGGAGCCATTAATCGAGAGCGCACTACTCGAAAATCTTTCCTTCGCAAGTTACTTCCAGGATTCGCTTTAGTGAGTCGTGATGATGTTCTGCAAGATCATATGGATAAAAGTCAAAAATCGCCTTTGGATGCGTTTTTAGATTTTAGTATCCGCAAAATGTCATCTAAACCAAAAGGTGGCAAAGCAGAATGGACGACAGATCGCCTTGATTACACCGGATGGCTCAAACCTATTATGGTGGGTTATCAAGGCATATCCGATGTCTACGAAGCTGGACAAGTTGAGCATGTGCGAGATCGCTCTTGCCCAGTGCTATTTGTGGAATCGATTTATTCACTGGGTCAATGGATCAGTCCACATCGAATAGACGATTTGAAGCACCTTTTTTGGCATCAAGAACACCAAGCAGACAACGCACTTTATCTTTGTAAAAACGACTATAAACCAGAAGCACCTATCTTATTAAACGACGAAACAAACCAAACCATTGAGGAGAAATAGCATGGCAGCAGTAAAAACCGCATCAGTATTGGCATTCGAACGTAAACTGGCAAACTCAGATGGTTTGTTGTTCGCAGGGAATTGGGCTAAACCTGACGGAGAGTGGAAGCCGATAGCGTTACAAGAAAAATCGGTACGAGGCACTATCTCTAACCGACAAAAAAACGCCGTTTTGAATGATCCAGCAAAGTTAGACCAAGAAGTGAATAAAGCGAACTTACAAACCGTTGATACAGCGGCTTTACCATTTGACTGTGACACTTTGAAAGTCGTGTACAGTTTGCGAGTATTGGGAGACCTTCCAACGCCCTCTGCATGCAATAGCCCTGATTACCAAGAAGTATTGAGCACTACTATTAAATCCTATATTGAAGAACAATCTTTCGCTGTCTTGGCGCATCGTTATGCATCCAATATCGCGAGTGGTCGTTTTTTATGGCGCAACCGTGTCGGCGCAGAAGACATTTCTATTCGTGTGACGCAAAAGAATAAAGACGGCAACATCACTTGGGTTTTTAATGGGTACGATTTATCACTACGCGATTTTGATTATCAAAGTGATGATTTAACCGCCTTTGCCAATGAAATTCAAAAGGGACTGACTAGCGATACTTTTACCTATTTCCAAATAGAAGCCTTTGTAAAACTGGGAGAAGGGCAAGAAGTCTTTCCGTCTCAAGAGTTGGTATTAGATGGCAATTCCCGTAAGAGTAAAGTCTTGTATGACGTAGATGGCACAGCCGCATTACACTCGCAGAAAATCGGTAACGCCATCCGTACTGTGGACACTTGGTATCAAGGCTCGGAAGAGATAGGCCCAATTTCTGCTGAACCATTTGGCTCTGTTACTAGCCGCGGTAAGGCTTATCGTAGCAACAAAGACGATTTTTATACCTTATTTGATAAGTGGATGGAAAAAGGCCAAGCACCAGAGACAGAACAACAGCATTACGTAATGGCAAATTTGATCCGTGGTGGTGTATTTGGCGGAAAATCTGACGCTTAACAAGGAGTGGTTATGGACTATTATTTGGACATTACCCTATTGGAAGACCCAGAATTTACCAAGACTATCTTGATGAATGCCTTGTTTAGCAAGCTTCATCGCGCCTTGGTAGAAGTGTCTCAAAACGATATTGGCGTAAGTTTTCCAAGCGCAACCAAAAAAAGCCTAGGGGACAAACTCCGTCTACATGGTTCACAAGGTCGTTTAGAAGTACTGGAAGCCTTATCTTGGCGACGTGGTTTAGGGGATTTCACTGTGGTAACTAAGGTTACTCAAGTGCCGAGTACGAACGAGTTTTGTCTTGTTAAACGAGTTCATGTGAAAAGCAATGCTGACCGACTACGTCGTCGAGCAATGAAACGTCATGATCTCTCTTATGATGAAGCTGTGGAGCGCATTCCTGACGAGGTTGAAAAACAATTGGAGTTGCCTTTTGTCAGAATCAAGAGTCGATCAACAGGGGATCAACAGTTTCCCTTGTTTATTAAACAAACCTTGGGTGAAGCTAAAAAAGACGGAGTGAGTTTTTCCAAATACGGATTAAGTTCTACCAGTACCTTACCTTGGTTTTGACCCTTTTTTTTAGACCTAATGCCAAGCCCTTATAAATAGGGGCTTGGCATTTCTTGTTTAAAAAAGGGTATTTTCGTTAAAAAGATACAAAGCTCTTTAACAATCAGATACTTAATGCTAATTTTCTCTACTTCACCGCCGAATAGGCGGCTTAGAAAGACCTTTTCAGACTTGATTTCACTGACAGGAACTTCACCGCCGAATAGGCGGCTTAGAAATTCCTGCTGATAACGCGCCAACACTTCATACACTTCACCGCCGAATAGGCGGCTTAGAAAGTATAGGTGTTGTCAGACATAAGCACATTTGACTTCACCGCCGAATAGGCGGCTTAGAAAGAAAACTTCAACGAAATAAGCATTAATAAGGACTTCACCGCCGAATAGGCGGCTTAGAAAACTGATGGAACTTCACGTCCTCCGCTGCATTGCTTCACCGCCGAATAGGCGGCTTAGAAAGATATAGCTTAGGCTTAGTTAGCTTCTTATCTAGCTTCACCGCCGAATAGGCGGCTTAGAAATAAACCCTTATGTTTAAAGGGTTACATTGTTACTTCACCGCCGAATAGGCGGCTTAGAAATTGAAATACATCCTGACATTGCTTGGCAGTTACTTCACCGCCGAATAGGCGGCTTAGAAATCGCTCGTATTGGTCCCAACAAGGTAGGCACTCTTCACCGCCGAATAGGCGGCTTAGAAACAAGCCAAGAAGATATTCTGGGATGACCTAAACTTCACCGCCGAATAGGCGGCTTAGAAATGTGGGACGACTGGAGCGCCAAGGGGTCAAACCTTCACCGCCGAATAGGCGGCTTAGAAATTTGCAATACTCCTATGATTCTTCAATTGCAACTTCACCGCCGAATAGGCGGCTTAGAAAGAGCAGGGTAAACTAATGCGGGAAAACCCGACCTTCACCGCCGAATAGGCGGCTTAGAAACATTGCAATACATTTAAGATAAATAATTTAACCTTCACCGCCGAATAGGCGGCTTAGAAAAACACAAGCGGCCAAGTTATCAGCACAATCGCCTTCACCGCCGAATAGGCGGCTTAGAAAAGAACCTGACGCAGCAACGCCAAAGAAAATGGCTTCACCGCCGAATAGGCGGCTTAGAAAATGCTTTAGATTTCGTCCGCAGTGCTGACAGTCTTCACCGCCGAATAGGCGGCTTAGAAATAAATTCCGAGATAAAGAGGAGACCATTTCGACTTCACCGCCGAATAGGCGGCTTAGAAAAGATAGAACAAATGTTATGCGGTGGTTACTTGCTTCACCGCCGAATAGGCGGCTTAGAAATTTCGTAAATTTGGTTTCACTCATTTCTTTTCCTTCACCGCCGAATAGGCGGCTTAGAAATCGGCTTTTATATCCGCAAACTCGTCTATGCCCTTCACCGCCGAATAGGCGGCTTAGAAATTGTCGATCAAAGTATACCAGATTATACGACCCTTCACCGCCGAATAGGCGGCTTAGAAAATCTGGCACACCCAGACACCAGCACCAAGCTCCTTCACCGCCGAATAGGCGGCTTAGAAATGTCAGTCTGGCGAACTCGGCAAGACTCTTTACTTCACCGCCGAATAGGCGGCTTAGAAATTCCCCATCTATCTCAATGCCAATAGACTGCACTTCACCGCCGAATAGGCGGCTTAGAAACCAAAAGCACCACTACAGCCCAAAAAACCAACCTTCACCGCCGAATAGGCGGCTTAGAAAGCTTTCAGGCCGCAGGATATATTCGAGTACAACTTCACCGCCGAATAGGCGGCTTAGAAATAAACACGTACAACTATCAAGAATATAAAGGACTTCACCGCCGAATAGGCGGCTTAGAAATAGAGACGAAGACAGGAATAAGCAAGCCAGAGCTTCACCGCCGAATAGGCGGCTTAGAAATAAAAAAACAGCACTATAAAGCCTATTTACTCCTTCACCGCCGAATAGGCGGCTTAGAAACGTGCGGGGGCGCACGGTGGTTTATCTAGCAGGCTTCACCGCCGAATAGGCGGCTTAGAAACATGCCGCAGGAGATCACGCGCATAACATCCATCTTCACCGCCGAATAGGCGGCTTAGAAAATTAAACTTCAATGAACTAGCCTTACTTTCCTCTTCACCGCCGAATAGGCGGCTTAGAAAGTCGTGGAGAATTTCGCTTGCGAAACACCAAGCTTCACCGCCGAATAGGCGGCTTAGAAAGATCGCGCGATAAAAAAAACGATCCGGTGGCTCTTCACCGCCGAATAGGCGGCTTAGAAAAAGAGCCGAGGCTTTACGATCGTTACGCTTAGCTTCACCGCCGAATAGGCGGCTTAGAAAAACCACTTCGCCACTTAAAAAAGAACCGCCTGACTTCACCGCCGAATAGGCGGCTTAGAAAAAAGGCGTCGAAATGTACAACGCCAAAGCCAACTTCACCGCCGAATAGGCGGCTTAGAAAAAAGGCGTCGAAATGTACAACGCCAAAGCCAACTTCACCGCCGAATAGGCGGCTTAGAAAACACACCACACAACCAACCAGTATTTAAAATTCTTCACCGCCGAATAGGCGGCTTAGAAAAGTAGTGCGTCAACGCTTGAGCGGGATATCGTCTTCACCGCCGAATAGGCGGCTTAGAAAAGTGAAAGGGCAAATACATTCGCCAGTCACAACTTCACCGCCGAATAGGCGGCTTAGAAAGTGAAATGACCATGATGTCGTTGTTAACAGGCCTTCACCGCCGAATAGGCGGCTTAGAAATGGTCTAAATCATCTTTTTCAGCATAAGCAATCTTCACCGCCGAATAGGCGGCTTAGAAAAATTAATTGTCACATCACCGTCTTGTGGTTTTCTTCACCGCCGAATAGGCGGCTTAGAAAATGTACGTGGTGCGGTAACAGCCAGCGGTGAACTTCACCGCCGAATAGGCGGCTTAGAAAAAACTTAGTAGAACGGGTTTACATCATTACAGCTTCACCGCCGAATAGGCGGCTTAGAAAAAGCAGGAACACCAACAGCGATGAGCAAACCGCTTCACCGCCGAATAGGCGGCTTAGAAAAGAAATGGCGAATACTCGAAAGTAAGACAGTACTTCACCGCCGAATAGGCGGCTTAGAAAGCTGAGCTTGTCACCTTGCCGCTGATAATATCCTTCACCGCCGAATAGGCGGCTTAGAAAACTTCTTCCACGTCTTCGCGCGATACCTTTAGCTTCACCGCCGAATAGGCGGCTTAGAAAACCGCCCTAAAAACAATAAAAACTGTCAAATACTTCACCGCCGAATAGGCGGCTTAGAAATTATCGGCGGTTCAAGATTTTTACTGATAAATCTTCACCGCCGAATAGGCGGCTTAGAAAACGATGCCACGCCACATTGGCATATCATGGTTCTTCACCGCCGAATAGGCGGCTTAGAAATATAGCCCTAAAGATGGCGCGAATGCAAAAAACTTCACCGCCGAATAGGCGGCTTAGAAAAATAGCGGGTGTGGTAGATACGAACAATGTCACTTCACCGCCGAATAGGCGGCTTAGAAAGATGACGAGAAACGTGAATTCAAATTACAAGTCTTCACCGCCGAATAGGCGGCTTAGAAAGTGATGATTGAATGTACCCCTACCCCTTTATGCTTCACCGCCGAATAGGCGGCTTAGAAAGTATAGCATTGCGGCCACGTCGCGGCGCTTATCTTCACCGCCGAATAGGCGGCTTAGAAAACATACACCAATCAACCAGTATTTAAAATTTACTTCACCGCCGAATAGGCGGCTTAGAAAAATAAACAGACACCTTTGCACCTTCCATTTCTTCTTCACCGCCGAATAGGCGGCTTAGAAACATGCGTCGATGTTCTCCGCCGCGACCAAATTCTTCACCGCCGAATAGGCGGCTTAGAAAATAAAAGATCAACAAGCCAAGGATGATAAAGCCTTCACCGCCGAATAGGCGGCTTAGAAAATAGTCTGTACTGGTAACCGTGTTACCGTTTCCTTCACCGCCGAATAGGCGGCTTAGAAACCTTAGCCTAATAAGCCGTGAATTGTGACTTTCTTCACCGCCGAATAGGCGGCTTAGAAAACGTTCCCAGCGAACAAAGAGACGCTTATTAACTTCACCGCCGAATAGGCGGCTTAGAAATTTTCGGGATTACGAATTCATATAAACAGGAGCTTCACCGCCGAATAGGCGGCTTAGAAATAGAGATACGCCCTTGATAGACGCGCACAGCTCTTCACCGCCGAATAGGCGGCTTAGAAAAAGCATTACATGGAATAAGTACTGTTCGCGGACTTCACCGCCGAATAGGCGGCTTAGAAATCCAACTTAGCCGCCAACGAACAAGCGCGCTTCTTCACCGCCGAATAGGCGGCTTAGAAACGCTCGCCTGGAGACGGAAGCCCCGCCGCCGGCTTCACCGCCGAATAGGCGGCTTAGAAAGCAGAGGGCAAAGTTAAGTGATGCGATCAGTCCTTCACCGCCGAATAGGCGGCTTAGAAAGTTTTGCATCCAATAGTCGTTGGCAAGTTTACCTTCACCGCCGAATAGGCGGCTTAGAAAATCAGACCAGCCATGCCAGACATAAAGCCAATCTTCACCGCCGAATAGGCGGCTTAGAAAAATTACAACACCGCTAATCATTGCGAAATCGTCTTCACCGCCGAATAGGCGGCTTAGAAAGTATGAGTACGTTTTAAACGTCTCAAATGTCGCTTCACCGCCGAATAGGCGGCTTAGAAATAGTAAAAATGAGGCTTCCAGCGTTTCGGACGCTTCACCGCCGAATAGGCGGCTTAGAAACATCACCAACTGATCAGCCGCCAACGAATAAACTTCACCGCCGAATAGGCGGCTTAGAAATAGATAAAAAACTGACTAAACAACAACTTCAGCTTCACCGCCGAATAGGCGGCTTAGAAAAACCAGAAGTAGCGTTAATCGCTGAAATTTGTCTTCACCGCCGAATAGGCGGCTTAGAAAAACTATTAACCGTGAATGTAGCTACACCAATTCTTCACCGCCGAATAGGCGGCTTAGAAACAAATCCCCCTTATGCAATCTCGTCCCATCACCTTCACCGCCGAATAGGCGGCTTAGAAACTACGCCGCCAGCGACTAGGACAAGCTTGTTCCTTCACCGCCGAATAGGCGGCTTAGAAATGAAAAAAGCGCGTAAGGTGTCATCAGACAAGCTTCACCGCCGAATAGGCGGCTTAGAAATAAAGAGTGTCTATAACTGCCGAAACAACAGTCTTCACCGCCGAATAGGCGGCTTAGAAAACCAAGCGGAATTTTTAGTAAGTGGCGATGAGCTTCACCGCCGAATAGGCGGCTTAGAAAACTAATGAACCGTGTCCCGCGCTGGCTTCTATTCTTCACCGCCGAATAGGCGGCTTAGAAACTGCCCCCTTGCTTAGCGTGTATTCGATCCCTCTTCACCGCCGAATAGGCGGCTTAGAAATAGAGTTCTTGAAAATGAAGACCATTTATCCTACTTCACCGCCGAATAGGCGGCTTAGAAAGTTGCCGCGCTTCCAGTGGTAAAAATAAGAAACTTCACCGCCGAATAGGCGGCTTAGAAAAAGATTCTAAAAGACATTGAAACAAAGTATTCCTTCACCGCCGAATAGGCGGCTTAGAAAGCTGATAATATCTTCTCGATAGCGGCTTTCTTCTTCACCGCCGAATAGGCGGCTTAGAAATGTTTCATAGTGGCGCTTTTGTACTCGAATATCTTCACCGCCGAATAGGCGGCTTAGAAAATACATAAAAACACTAAAAAACACTAAAAAACCTTCACCGCCGAATAGGCGGCTTAGAAAGGGTACAAACATGGATGATCGTGAACGTAAAACTTCACCGCCGAATAGGCGGCTTAGAAACGTTGGGAATGAAAACGCCACAGCGCCGCCACCTTCACCGCCGAATAGGCGGCTTAGAAATATGATTGATCGCGGCATGAAAGTATCAGCAACTTCACCGCCGAATAGGCGGCTTAGAAATTGGTCAGATTCAAATCATTCGCGGTGTGCCACTTCACCGCCGAATAGGCGGCTTAGAAATGTTGTCATACGACGGCCGCTACAAAATCCAACTTCACCGCCGAATAGGCGGCTTAGAAATTATCACAAGAATAAAGCTTTCCTCTCCTTGCCTTCACCGCCGAATAGGCGGCTTAGAAATCCGTTTTCCAAATGTAGCCGCGACACTTGCACTTCACCGCCGAATAGGCGGCTTAGAAAATCATTGACAGCGTAGATTTTATAATCCGTCGCTTCACCGCCGAATAGGCGGCTTAGAAAATGCTGTTTAGCTTGGTGATTATCCCGTTGTCACTTCACCGCCGAATAGGCGGCTTAGAAAAGCAAGTTCAAAACTACTTAGCCGATAAAAAGCTTCACCGCCGAATAGGCGGCTTAGAAATGCCACGGGCTTGTCACGCATACCGCTTGGTACTTCACCGCCGAATAGGCGGCTTAGAAACTCTACGGAGGGTTTTTTATTGCCTAAAATTTCTTCACCGCCGAATAGGCGGCTTAGAAAATAACCACCCCCTAATAAACCATCTGCAAGCCCTTCACCGCCGAATAGGCGGCTTAGAAAAAACAGGCAAGCTAAACAAAGACGGCAAGCCGCTTCACCGCCGAATAGGCGGCTTAGAAATGAGTTTATCGAATTCCTGAAAGAACATAATGCTTCACCGCCGAATAGGCGGCTTAGAAACAAACATCGTGGCCGTGTGGGTCATGATTTGGCTTCACCGCCGAATAGGCGGCTTAGAAAGTCGATAATGGTTCGACGCCAAGTTCCTTCTTCTTCACCGCCGAATAGGCGGCTTAGAAATAAAGTGGCGCGCCTACGCACAGCAGAGGAATCTTCACCGCCGAATAGGCGGCTTAGAAAACCTCCTTAAAAAGTTACCGCTCACGCGATAACTTCACCGCCGAATAGGCGGCTTAGAAAGCTGACGATCCACGTCACCGAAACAATCTTGGCTTCACCGCCGAATAGGCGGCTTAGAAAAGCCTTGGAATCAGTTCTCAAGCCTTTGATAACTTCACCGCCGAATAGGCGGCTTAGAAAAACTATTGACCGTGAATGTAGCTACACCAATTCTTCACCGCCGAATAGGCGGCTTAGAAAAATCGGCTTAACGTATCACAATTTACTCGTTACTTCACCGCCGAATAGGCGGCTTAGAAAATCAGGGAGATGAGCATCATCGTAAGTAAGAGCTTCACCGCCGAATAGGCGGCTTAGAAAGGTAGCACCTGCATCACCGGTAGCACCTGCACTTCACCGCCGAATAGGCGGCTTAGAAACGCAACCCGCTGGCGGCGCTGTGAGCCCGGCCCTTCACCGCCGAATAGGCGGCTTAGAAATCACCTTTCTGATGATCAGTTAGATGACGAGTCTTCACCGCCGAATAGGCGGCTTAGAAATTAGACGCTTTTAGCTTTTGCCCTGCTTTAACCTTCACCGCCAAATAGGCGGCTTAGAAAACCATTCTGTGGTAATCATACGAGCCATAAAACTTCACCGCCGAATAGGCGGCTTAGAAAGTAAAAGATATTTTAGACGGCATAGAGCGTTACTTCACCGCCGAATAGGCGGCTTAGAAATATGGGAAGAAATGGGTTGTTCATCTGTTAACTCTTCACCGCCGAATAGGCGGCTTAGAAAGTAAGCCGTAGCACCCTGAGCGCCCTGAGTCGCTTCACCGCCGAATAGGCGGCTTAGAAAGTCCCCTCTTGGGGCTGATATAAATTGCTTTATCTTCACCGCCGAATAGGCGGCTTAGAAACTGTATCAAAAACTATGTATCAAAAAGGTGTCCTTCACCGCCGAATAGGCGGCTTAGAAATATACCAGCAAGCTAGATCATCATACAGCCCACTTCACCGCCGAATAGGCGGCTTAGAAAATCGAAACGGTCGGTGATCTTGTTGAGTTAACCTTCACCGCCGAATAGGCGGCTTAGAAAGCTTCCGGTTCGCTGATTTCCGAGGCCGAAACCTTCACCGCCGAATAGGCGGCTTAGAAAGTAGACATCACGATAAAACGCCCCGTCATAACCTTCACCGCCGAATAGGCGGCTTAGAAAGCATATTTTGCGGCTTTTCTTTATCTCTCAAACTTCACCGCCGAATAGGCGGCTTAGAAAACAATGGAAAAACCGAATAGTAGTACCAGTGTCTTCACCGCCGAATAGGCGGCTTAGAAATAGCGGTACAGCGCCTATTACCGGTGAATGGTCTTCACCGCCAAATAGGCGGCTTAGAAAGAACAAGGACACAGTGAAGACGGTATACTAAACTTCACCGCCGAATAGGCGGCTTAGAAATATCACCCAACCACATGATTGATGCGCTACAGCTTCACCGCCGAATAGGCGGCTTAGAAAGAGGACGACGTGATCGACATCATCCAAGTAATCTTCACCGCCGAATAGGCGGCTTAGAAATTTACCGCGATTTCCCGCGAGCTATCCATGTACTTCACCGCCGAATAGGCGGCTTAGAAAGTATGGAAACTTTCTTCTTTTTTGTTCCTAACCTTCACCGCCGAATAGGCGGCTTAGAAAGGGTATTGTTGTTTCTAAAGCTGGCGCAAACACTTCACCGCCGAATAGGCGGCTTAGAAAATGAAACCTGAACTAATAAGCGCGTTTCGTGACTTCACCGCCGAATAGGCGGCTTAGAAAAAAGGCGGTTGAATTAGCTTTTGAAACTAGAACTTCACCGCCGAATAGGCGGCTTAGAAACTTAGTGCCTTCGCGTTTGCGAGCAAGCTCTGGCTTCACCGCCGAATAGGCGGCTTAGAAATGCCAAACTTGGGTGTTTGTCGATGTATTCTTCTTCACCGCCGAATAGGCGGCTTAGAAAAAGAGGGTGAAGGTGTTTCAGTTGGGACGTATCTTCACCGCCGAATAGGCGGCTTAGAAATAATCGTAAAGCCTTACATCAATAAGCTCTTCCTTCACCGCCGAATAGGCGGCTTAGAAATAAACGCCTTCGCCACCATCAAGCGCAATGGACTTCACCACCGAATAGGCGGCTTAGAAAGATGAAGTCAGTTAACTGAGTCGTCAA
This sequence comes from Marinomonas foliarum, assembly GCF_003337275.1. Taxonomy (GTDB): domain Bacteria; phylum Pseudomonadota; class Gammaproteobacteria; order Pseudomonadales; family Marinomonadaceae; genus Marinomonas; species Marinomonas foliarum. Next base: position 126,854 of record NZ_QPJQ01000005.1, read on the forward strand.
TGTATCTTCACCGCCGAATAGGCGGCTTAGAAAAACAACTCCTCAGGAACAGTCGCTAGGGTTGGCTTCACCGCCGAATAGGCGGCTTAGAAAGCTAAGCTGCTTTTCTTGATTGCTATGTATTGCTTCACCGCCGAATAGGCGGCTTAGAAAAATAAAAACCTACGCGCAAGAGCTGGCGGAATCTTCACCGCCGAATAGGCGGCTTAGAAACAGCCACACAAGAGCTTCTTGAGTTGGTTGCTCTTCACCGCCGAATAGGCGGCTTAGAAAAGAAGAAGCGGTAACAAATTCATCGGTTCTAGCTTCACCGCCGAATAGGCGGCTTAGAAAGTCTTCGCAATAGTGCTAAGCTTTGTTAGTTCCTTCACCGCCGAATAGGCGGCTTAGAAACAGGAGCAGTAGTACCGAGGGGCAAAGAAACACTTCACCGCCGAATAGGCGGCTTAGAAAATCCACGCGCAAAGCTGAAATTGTCGCTTTATCTTCACCGCCGAATAGGCGGCTTAGAAAAGATTGGTGATTAAATCCCACCTCTAGCTTAGCTTCACCGCCGAATAGGCGGCTTAGAAAAACTTTTACCGCTGTAACTGGCACCCACTATTCTTCACCGCCGAATAGGCGGCTTAGAAACGAATAAGTAACGAGTAAATTGTGGTAAGTTACTTCACCGCCGAATAGGCGGCTTAGAAAACCCAAACAGGCTGCAAGCCAGAATGGTAGTGCTTCACCGCCGAATAGGCGGCTTAGAAAAACACGCGCAGATTTTTCCCAGTTCACTTCTTCTTCACCGCCGAATAGGCGGCTTAGAAATCGAAAGCGCTGAATTTTCCGACGTGTCTGAACTTCACCGCCGAATAGGCGGCTTAGAAAACATCCGAAAACTCGGCGGCGCCATTGGTCTGCTTCACCGCCGAATAGGCGGCTTAGAAATCTGGCGCACCATCAAAAAGCGAATAGACGAACTTCACCGCCGAATAGGCGGCTTAGAAAACAAAGTTTATCTGTGAATATGGAGATCAAATCTTCACCGCCGAATAGGCGGCTTAGAAATTACAGACTTCAAAAAGTGGTTCTTAAAATACCTTCACCGCCGAAATAGGCGGCTTAGAAAGCATCCCGTCAGAGTACGCAGACGACACGATCCTTCACCGCCGAATAGGCGGCTTAGAAAACATCATCAAAGCCAGCTCGTTACCAGGTGATCTTCACCGCCGAATAGGCGGCTTAGAAACCGTAATTTCCTTTTGAAATACACCGGCGTTCACTTCACCGCCGAATAGGCGGCTTAGAAAACAGAACCACGCAGACCCAATGGGTCACCGTTCTTCACCGCCGAACAGGCGGCTTAGCTTTAATGGATTCCCGCCTTCGCGGGAATGACGGGGATACGCGGGAATGACGGGGATACGCGGGAATGACGGGGATACGCGGGAATGACGAGGATACGCGGGAATGATAGTTTGTGGTTTTGTCGACTATCGGATCGCCTGTTTGGGCTCCTGCCTCCGCGGGAATGACGAGGGTTTGCGGAAATGGCGGAGCAAAGGCTTTGATTGTGGTAATGGTTAATTGTGTGAGCTTTCAAGTATGATGAAATCGAACTGATTTTTTGGACGAATATAACATTAATGACAGGATGTCATTCCCGCGAAGGCGGGAATCTATAGGGAGGTGTATATGTCTAAACAGCCTTGCGTATATATTTTAGCAAGTAAACGAAATGGTACGTTCTATGTTGGTGTAACTAGCAATTTAATACAACGTATCTGGCAGCATAAAAATAAGCAAGTTCAAGGTTTTACTGAACGGTATGGTGTTGACCAGTTGGTGTATTTTGAATTGTATGAAGACATGAGCGAAGCCATTTTACGTGAGAAACGGATTAAAAAGTGGAATCGACAATGGAAGGTTAATTTGATTGAAAAGGATAACCTTCATTGGGAGGACTTATGGAGGCAAATTCAATAGCCATGAATTGAGTGATGATTCGGAGCACTTGTCGTCGAGTACGTATGGATTCCCGCCTTCGCGGGAATGACGAGGGAGTGCGGGAATGACGAGGGAGTGCGGGAATGACGAGGGAGTGCGGGAATGACGATGGGGCGCGAGAGTGGTAAATGGGATTGTTCACCCTCGAATATGCAGCTTAGACGTTTTTAAAGCCATCGAATGTGATGTGTTTAATCTTTGTTGTCGAGTAGCTATCCTAGAATCGACAGGCTTTCGTTTGGCTAAACCCGTTGAATTCGACTGGTTTAAGTTGAGATCATACTGGGCCGCTGTGGCAGATCACGGTCGTGCCTTCCTCATGCTGCCCTACGGTTTGGTGGTGTGGCGTTTGTGAGGCAGAAGGAGGACGGCAGGTCACGGTCGTTGCTCCCTCATACTGCCCTACGTTTTGTTGGGGTGCTGTTTGACTTGGTGGGGTTACACCAGGTCAAACAGTAGGGCTTTGACGCGTTTTTCGCTTAGTCTTTCAAAGTTAATTTCTGATACGTTTTCAATTTTTGCGCCGTCGCCGGGGCGCATGGTGATGTCATCGCCTAGTGACAGTTCGCCTTCGATCAGGTGCACATAGTAGTGGCGGTTTTTGTCCGCTTGCCATGTGGCTGTTTGCTGATCTTCAAGGATCAGTTGGATGAGTTGCATGTTTTGTTTAACGTGCAGTGTGCCATCCTTTCCATCAGGCGTGATGATGGTGGTGAAGCCTTGTGCTTGGCTAAATTCCTTTTGTTGGTAGCCTGGTTCTCCGCCTAGTTTATTTGGCATGATCCAAATCTGTAGGAATTTCAGCATGTCTGTTTTAGAGGCGTTGAATTCACTGTGGTAAACGCCTTTGCCTGCGGACATGAGCTGGTATTCACCTGCTGGTAATTCTTTTACGTTGCCCGCACTGTCTTTGTGGGCGATGGTACCTTCTAATACTAGGCTGAGTATTTCCATGTCTTTGTGACCATGAGTTTCAAAACCCGCGCCTGGGGTGACAGTATCATCATTGATGACGCGTAGGTCTGAGAAGCCCATATGCTGTGGGTCGTAGTAGCTACCAAAAGAAAAAGTATGATTGCTGCTTAACCAGCCAAAGTTAGCTTGTCCACGGTCTTGTGCGTTGCGAATAGTGATCATGTTGTTTCTCCTAATGGCTACCGAAGGCAAAGGTGCTTGCGGTGTATGAAGTGAGTGTAGGCGTCGAAGAAAAGAAAGAAAATCGGAAGGTTTTGAGCTAGTATTTCAAAAAATTTGAATGAAGGTTGAGCTATGGCATACGCGGTGACATTGGAAGCTTTACGGGTGTTGGAAGCAATTCATCAGTTGGGCAGCTTTGCGGCCGCGGCGGATGCTTTGTTTAAAGTGCCGTCCGCTTTGACTTACACAGTTAAAAAGCTGGAAGACGATTTGGGTGTGGCGTTGTTTGATCGCTCACGCCAAAAAGCCGTACTAACCCCAGCGGGTCACCTAGTGCTGGAGCAAGGTCGAACGATTTTGGAAGCGGCCATGCGTTTAGAAGATTCGATCAAGCAGTTAGAGTCTGGCTGGGAGCCAAAGCTGAGAATCGCAAGGGATACGGCATTGTTAGAGTCGCCTTTGATGTCGGTGGTAGGCGATTTTTTATCGCAGAATCGACCGGTGGAATTGACCTTGTCTGAAGAGGCTGTTGGTGGTGGTTGGGACGCATTACAAGATGATAGAGCGGATTTGGTGATCGGTGCGACAGGTGAATTGCCAAAGGGGAATGTTCATATTCGTGCTATTGGTGAAATAGAATTTGTCTTTGCTGTCGCGCCAACGCACCCGTTGGCATTGACCGATGGGCCAATTACCGCGGCGCAATTGCGCCAATATCCTTCTATTGTTGTTGCAGATAGTTCAAAAATTTTGCCAGCCCGTAGTAGTGGCATTTTTGAGAGTCGTCAGGTGCTTAGGGTGGATACCATGCGCAGTAAAATTCAAGCGCAATGTTTAGGCTTGGGCGTGGGGTATTTACCGAAACATCGCATCGCCGATGAGTTAAGTTCTGGTCGCTTGGTACTACGACAGTGTGAGTTGCCAAGGCCGAATCAGATGGCGTACTTGGCATGGCGTAAAGATGATCCGGGCAAAGGCTTGTCGTGGTTTGTAGAGCATTTGGCAATTCAGGATTGGAAACTTTGCCATTCCCGCGAAGGCGGGAACCCAGTGGTGTCGTCTAAATAGGGTTATTTTCGATGACCATAAGGGCTTGATTCCCTCCTTTGAGGCTGTCGCAAAACCCCCTCCCAGCCTCCCCCTTAGCAGGGGGAGGAGCAGGCTGGTTTTATTCCCTCCCCTTGTGTCTTTGAAGGGGAGGGCTAGGGTGGGGTTTTAGGGCTTAATACAGACCTACAAAACATGCTCGTTACCTTTAGCGACAATGTCCTTCGAGGGAATGACGTATGAAGAAGGTTTGGGATTGTTCAAATAACAGACTGATACCTCGTGCTTTCAGGCTGAGGATATTTGAGACTATTTTTAAGGGGTATGTGTGTTTTCTCTCTCTCTTTCTGTGTTGCCGGTATTTTTGCTGTTGATGGCTGGGGCTGTGTGTCAGCGTTGGCGTTTTCCGATGGAAGGTTTTTGGTCTGGTGTCGATAAGTTTACTTATTGGGTGTTATTTCCTGCTTTGTTGTTTAGTAAAACGTCACAGATCGATTTCAGCAATCCAATGCTGCCAAAGTATGCGCTTATTTTGTTGTTTGCCTTGTTTGTGACGGCGGTGTTTGTATTTGCTATTACTTGGCTGATGAAGGTGGTCGCACCGACGGCGTCGTCTATGTTGCAAGCCGGTGTGAGGTTTAACACTTTTGTTATGTTGGCCTTGGCGGGCAGTTTGTATGGTAATGATGGTTTGGTGTTGGCGGCGCTAGGTGCGTCTGTGTTGATTCCTTCTGTTAATGTTTTTTTAGTTGTATCCATGACCTTGATGCATGGGCCGTCTTCGGTTGATAGATCGTCAGCCAATTCCTTGCCTCGTTTGTTAAGTGGTGCTTTGATTCGCAACCCTTTGATCGTGTCTATTGTGCTGGGTAGTAGTTTGAATTTATTAGGGTTAACACCGATTATTTTGGTGTCCGATGTGCTGGGTATGTTGTCTCAAGCGGCGTTACCTCTGGTATTGTTGGCTGTCGGCGCAAGTGTGCGTTTTGAGACGATTCGCTCTGTCGGCATGACTTTTGTGATGTCTGCTGTGGCGCGCTTTGTGGTGTTTCCTTTGGTGATTGGCTTAATGTGCTGGTGGCTAGATGTGCGAGGCTTACCGGCGTTAGTTGCTGTGTTATTTGGGGTGGTGCCAACGGCAACATCGGCTTACGCTTTAGCCCGTCAGTTAGGCGGTGATGCCGATAGGATGTCAGCTTATATCACGATGCAGACTTTATTATCTGTGGTTACTTTACCTGTTAGTGTGTGGTTAAGTCAGTTGTATTTGATGTGATGTAAAAACCTATTAAATGGCTGAAAAAATACCATATGGTGAATGAAAAAGTCATATTAGGGTGTTTTTTCATATCAGTATTGATATGAGGTTTGCTGTAACTTGCATTTGAAAGGTAAGAGTAGGGGATATATTGTGAATCGTAGGGTGTTAACTTGTCAGCAATGACAGGTATGTGACGCTCAATATAGATCACAACAAAAACAAAAAGGAATCTAGTATGCAAGCTCTCTCTGTTCGTCCGTCGTTGCCATGGCTGGGTGCATTTAAACGCAAGGCTGTGTTAACTACTTTCTCTGTATTACTTCCTGTGTTGTCGGCTTCAGCTATGGCAGCAGACCTCACAATAGGCTTCTCGCAGATCGGCTCGGAAAGTGGCTGGAGAACGTCTGAAACCCAATCTATAAAGGCTGAGGCTGAACGCCGTGGCTATGATCTAAAATTCTCTGATGCTCAACAAAAGCAAGAAAACCAAATTAAGGCAGTGCGTTCGTTTATTGCGCAAGGCGTTGATGGCATTTTGCTTGCACCTGTGGTGGAAACTGGCTGGGATCAGGTATTGAAAGAAGCACAACGTGCAAAAATCCCTGTTGTCCTAATTGACCGTGGCGTGGCGGCAGATCCGAGCTTGTATCTAACGAAAGTCGCTTCTGATTTTAAAGAAGAAGGCTCTTTGGCGGCATCTTGGTTGGCGGCGAAAACCAATGGCCGTTGTAACATTGTAGAGTTGCAAGGCTCCGTTGGTTCTTCTGCAGCAATCGACCGTAAGACAGGTTTTGATGCAGTTATTGGTAATTTCCCTAATATGACGATTACCCGCTCTCAGTCTGGCTCGTTTACTCGTGCAGGCGGTAAAGAAGTCATGGAAAGTTTCTTGAAAGCAGAAGGCGGCGCGAAGAATATCTGTGCCTTGTTTGCTCACAATGATGACATGGCATTGGGCGCGATCTTGGCCATGAAAGAAGCTGGCGTGAAACCTACCAAAGATATTTTGGTTGTGTCTATCGATGCTGTGCCTGATATATTTAAAGCCATGGCTGACGGTGAAGCTAATGCGACTATCGAGTTGAATCCTCATCTTGGTGGTCCTGCATTTGATGCCATTCTAGCGTCTCAGGATGGTAAAAAAGTCGACAAGTGGATCAAAGCAAACGGTCCTTTGTACCTACCTGATACAGCGGCTGCGGAATACGCGAAGCGTAAATAATAGAGCGACACACCTAGGAGCAAGGCGCTTCTAGGTGTGGATTATTGTTTTATGTTAGCGAAACGGAGACGGCGACATGTCGGACTTAGTCAAAGATGCTTTGGAAGTCAAAGAAACCTCAGCAGTCAAAGAAACGGTCGAAGCGGCGCAGAGCGCAGTTCGCCCCTTGCTCGAAATCAAACACCTATCTAAATCTTTTACCGGCGTTCAAGCTCTAAATGATGTGTCTTTACAGATTCAACAGGGGGAGATTCGCGCCTTGCTGGGTGAAAATGGTGCGGGTAAATCTACTCTGATAAAAGTACTGACCGGTGTTTATCCGCGTGACAGCGGTGAGATTCTGTTAGATGGTAGCCTGATTAGTGCATCGGATAGCGGCCATGCTCAGCGTTTGGGGATCAGTACGGTTTATCAAGAAGTGAACCTTATTCCGACCATGTCTGTGATGGAAAATTTAACATTACAGCATCAAGAAAAAACCTTTGGTTTGATTAGCTGGAAGAAAGCCGAAATCCGCGCTAGAGAATTATTAGCGCAAGTGGGTTTAGACATAGATCCATTACGTCAGTTAGATACTTATTCCATTGCGATTCAGCAACTTGTTGCCATTGCTCGTGCGTTAAGTACTCAAGCCAAGATGCTGATTTTAGATGAGCCGACGGCCAGTTTAGACAGTGACGAGATCAAGCAGCTGTTTGACCTAATGGCACGGCTGAAATCCGAAGGCTTAGGTATTATTTTCGTAACGCACTTTTTGGATCAGGTTTACAGCATTACCGATAGCATCACTGTGTTACGCAATGGGGAGTGCATTGGCACTTTTAAAACCGCGGAGCTGTCTCGCTCCGATTTGGTCAGCCACATGGTGGGCAAGTCTCTAGAAGACTTAGCGCCAACTGCTCACGATCATTCCATCAAACGAGAGCGTACAGAGCTTCTGCAGTTAAATAATGTCGGTAAGCAGCGCTATCTTCAGCCGTTGGATTTGAATATCGCCGCTGGGGAAATTGTTGGTGTGGCGGGCTTGTTAGGCTCTGGTCGTACCGAGCTTTGCGAATTGGCCTATGGCTCAGTGAAGCCCGATCAAGGGGAAGTGACGCTAAGTAATCATTCACTAACAAAATCGTCTCTGCGTCGAGCTATTCAGGTCGGAATGGGATATTGCCCAGAAGATCGCAAACAAGATGGCATCGTGGCGGAGTTGAGCGTTAGGGAAAACATGATCCTTGCGCTGCAGGCGAGTAAAGGTTGGTGGTCACCAATCTCTATAGCGGAGCAACAAAAGCTAGTAGAAGAAATGATCCAGCGTTTGGCAATAAAAACACCTGATATGGACAAGCCGATTGGTGAACTAAGCGGCGGCAATCAGCAGAAGGTGATTCTGGCTCGTTGGTTGATCACGCACCCTGCCTTGTTGATCTTAGACGAGCCAACCCGGGGCATTGATATTGGTGCGCATCACGAAATAATTCAAATTATTAAAGAGCTGTGTGAGCAAGGCATGGGGTTATTAGTCGCGTCTTCTGAGTTGGAAGAGTTGGTGATGTTTGCCCATCGCGTGGTGGTGATGAAAGACCATCACAAGGTATCTGAACTTCATGGGAATGAGGTTTCTGAACAAGCCATATTGCGCACCATTGCTAGTTAGTCATTTTTTAAGTATTCAAAGTAGCTGTTCATATGAAAAAGAATAACTTTCTGCATAAACATCAAAAAACACTCGCGCCTTTGTTGTCACTTGTACTGATCATTTTGATCACAGCATCGGTGACGCCTGGGTTTCTGAGTATTCGAATGGTCGATGGGCACCTGTTTGGTAGCCTGTTGGATATTCTTCATCGCGCAACGCCAACAGCCTTGGTGGCTTTGGGGATGGCGGTAGTAATTGGTACTCGCGGTATTGATTTGTCCGTGGGGGCTGTGATTGCGATTTCCGGTGCGGTTACGGCGGTATTGACGGTCAATACCGATTGGCCTGTCTGGGTGGTAATTTTATGCGCTTTAGGCACGGGTATGTTGTGCGGTTTGTGGAATGGCATCTTGGTGTCGGTGTTTAATATTCAACCCATTGTCGCCACGTTAATCTTGATGGTGGCAGGGCGTGGTATTGCGCAGATGATTACGGAAGGCCAAATCGTCACCTTCCATTCTGATGTATTGGATGCCATTGGTAACGGTTATTTCTTGGCGTTTCCTATTCGCGTGTGGATTGCGATAGGCATGATTGCTTTAACCGTTTTGGTGATGCGTAAAACCGCGCTGGGTTTGTTTATTGAAGCGGTTGGTGCCAACGTGCGAGCCAGCCGTTTGGTGGGCATCGAAGCACGCTTGTTGGTGTTGTCAGCCTACGTTTTTTCGGGTCTTTGTGCTGCGATGAGCGGCATTATCCTTGCGGCCGATATTCGCGGGGCCGATGCTAACAATGCCGGATTATGGTTAGAGCTGGACGCGATTTTGGCGGTGGTATTGGCCGGAGCTTCGTTAGCGGGCGGACGTATTTATTTGCTGCTGACGATTGTTGGCGTGTTAATTATTCAAACTTTAACCACGGCGATTCTGACCAGTGGTTTGCCTGTTCAATATAATTTGGTAGTAAAAGCAACCATTATTCTCGCGGTATTGTTGGTTCAATCACCAAAGACTCGTCAATGGATATCTGATTTTTTCACGAAAAAGAAGCGTGCAGCTAATAGTAGTACTGGTAAAGCGGATACCGGTAAAGGGAGCGAAAAACCATGATTAACGAACGTAATTTGCCGATATTGGCGACTTTACTAGTTTTCATTATGCTGTACGGTTTTGGCATGTACGAATACAAGGGCTTTCGCGACACCTTGGTGTTCTCAAATTTATTGACGGATAACGCTTTCTTGATCATCACCGCGATCGGTATGACCTTTGTGATCCTGTCTGGTGGCATCGATTTATCAGTCGGATCGATGATCGCGTTTATCGGCGTGCTGATGGCGTATTTAATTTCCAATACGGGTATGCATCCTTTGTTTGCGATTGGTATTGCTTTAGTGGTCGGTGTGGCCTTTGGCGCGATAATGGGTGTCATTATTGCGTTCTTCGAGATTCAGGCATTTATCGTTACTTTGGCGGGGATGTTTTTGTTTCGTGGTTTGGCGTATTTGATAAATCTAGACGCAGTGCCGATTGATCATCCGTTTATTACTGGCTTGTACGATATTTATGTGCCGTTACCAGGGCGTGGTGGTTTGACCTTTATCGCTATGGCCATGTTGGTATTACTGGCGCTGGGAATATTGATTGCTCGTAGAACACGTTTTGGTATGAGTGTGTATGCTTTGGGTGGAGACAGTCATTCCGCTGCCTTGCTGGGCGTACCAGTGAAAAAGACCATTATTAAAATCTATGCCTTGAGCGGTTTTTATAGTGCCATGTCTGGGGTGATTTTTGCGATTTACACCGGCTCGGCGTATCCATTAGCAGCGGTTGGGGTAGAGCTAGATGCCATTGCAGCGGTGGTTATCGGTGGAACCTTGTTAACAGGTGGTGTGGGCTATGTGTTTGGAACTTTTTTGGGCGGAATGATCCAGGGCATTATTCAAACCTTAATTACCTTTGATGGTTCGTTAAACAGCTGGTGGACAAAACTTGCGGTGGGTGGCTTGTTGTTGTTCTTTATCTTGCTGCAAAAAGGTATTGTGTACTGGGTGAAAAAACGCTCGGCGGCTTAGGGTTTTACTCTCAGTTTGCTCGTGTCATCAGGCATAAAAAAACCAGTACTTTTGAAGTACTGGTTTTTTCGACCTGTTTTGGTGCGTTTGCTAGAGCGTTACGCTTCCGTTGGATCTTGGTAAATGTTTTTGTAGCAGTAGTTGGTTGCTTCAACGAAGCCGTCAACGCTACCACAGTCAAAGCGTTTGCCTTTGAATTTATAGGCTAGTACGCAACCTTCTTGAGCTTGTTGCAAAATAGCGTCGGTGATTTGTACTTCACCGTTGCGGCCCGCTGGCGTGTTACGGATCTTATCAAAAATATCTGGTGTTAGGATGTAACGGCCGATAATAGCAAGGTTTGATGGCGCGTCTTCTTTTGCCGGTTTTTCCACCATGTCGGTAACACGGTATAGGCCGTCCATCATGGATTCGCCTTTGATGACGCCATATTTGTGCACTTCGTCTTCTGGTACTTCTTCAATCGCAACGATAGTGCAACGGAATTGGTTATACAGTTTAACCATTTGTGCCATTACACCATCATCTTCACCGAAGCAAAGGTCATCTGCTAGTACCACACCAAAGGCTTCATCGCCAATAAGTGGTTCACCCGTTAGGATGGCATGGCCTAGACCTAACATGTTGTTTTGGCGAGTAAAAGAGAAGTTCACGTTGTCGATCAGGTGGCGTATGCCATCTAGGTATTTTTCTTTATTGGTACCAGCAATTTGATGCTCTAGCTCATAACTGATGTCGAAATGGTCGGCAATGGCACGTTTACCACGACCCGTTACGAAGGTGACATTGTCCAAGCCCGCTTTGACCGCTTCTTCTACGCCGTACTGAACCAAAGGCTTGTTTACAATAGGTAGCATTTCTTTGGGCATGGATTTAGTGGCAGGCAAAAAACGGGTGCCATAACCAGCAACAGGGAATAGACATTTGCGAATCATAAATTTTCCTTAAAAAATGGCGTTAATCTTTGTTTAATGGCTGGCTAAAATTATACCGTATAGTCAGCCTGTTTCATTTCTGTGGTGAATTTAATTTAAAGCATCTTTCGTGACGCTTTTTATCACCTTAGTTAATCGATCTAGTACTGGTGAGCTGAGTTTGTACCAATGCCAGTAAAGAGGCAAGGCTAGCCGTCTATTTGGGAGCAAGGATACCAATTTCTTGCTTTTTATTTCCGGTTTGATTTGAATACTAGGAATTAAAGCACAGACTGTGCCACCCATTACGAGCTCAACAAAGCCATGGGGGGATGGGTACCAATGACTGTGACTAATGTCAGTTTTTACCTTTAAACACTCATTTTGATAACGGACCCAAAGTTCATCATGTTCGTCATAAATTAAAGACGGGGATTTTAGTACCGCTTCGGCACTAAGGTCGCCTTTTAAATGCTTTTCGATAAAACTCGGCGTAGCGACCAGCTCGTAATACATATTGCCGAGAAAGATAGAGTCTCCACCCGCTACTGGGGTGCCAATTTGACTAATACAAGCCACCACTTCGCCCGTTTGTAATAAAGCACGAGTATTGGCTTGGTCGGCAGCTTTAATATGCAGTTTGGTCGTATCCGTCGTAGAGAACTGACTGACGACTTCGGTAAACCAAGTCGCGAGCACATCGTTGTTGACCGCAATGCTTATCGGTTGAGTGGCTTGGTTGCCTTGGATGGCTTCTTGTAAACCTTCTTCGAGCATGGTGACTTTGTTGAAATGCGCTAGTAGCTGCTCGCCAAGTGGTGTGGCAACCACAGGCCTGGCGCGAATCAGTAAGGGGCGGCCGCAGACTTGTTCTAAGCGTTTGATATTTTGTGACACCGCAGATTGTGTCAGGTGAAGATACTCCGCTGCTTTGTCAAAACTTTGGAACTTCAAAACGGCGTGAAGAGAGGACAGCGCTTTATAATCCAACATAATTTTATCTAATATAACTTTAGTTTAATTAATTTCAATTTAATGGTTGCCTTGCGTAAGATCAAGTCTCTTTAAAGAACACTGATATACTGGAGAAGGTTGTGTTGGCATTTGCGAGTGGCGCGATTACTGGTGGCGGTTTGATTATTGCTGTTGGGGCGCAGAATAGTTTTTTATTGGAGCAGGCACTAAAGCGACATTATGCCTTTCCAATTGCCGTGCTGTTTATATTAAGTGATGCTATTTCCATTGCACTAGGGGCGTTTGGTTTAGGTTTGATTTTGCAAAGTCATGACTGGCTTTTGTCGGTCTCCCGTTGGGCGGGCGTGGCTTTCTTGGTGTGGTTTGCCTTGGGTAAATGGCGTGCGTCGTTTCAAGAAGAGCATTTAATTTTAGAGCAATATAGTAAGCGTTTAGCCTTGTGGCCGTTGGTGATGATGGGGTTTGCGGTGACGTGGCTTAATCCGCATTTTTACTTAGATACCATGATTTTGATGGGGAGTTTGGCGAACCAGTGGCAAGGAGCAAAGTGGGAGTTTGTTTTCGGTGGTGTGTGCGCATCTGTGTTGTGGTTTTTGTCTTTGGCTTTCGTCGGAAAACTGTGTGCCAAGTGGCTAGAAAAAGCGGCTTTCTGGCGTTGGTTTAATCGTGTGAATGCTATCTTGATTTGGAGTATTGCGCTTAAAATTGCAACACAGCCCTTATCGTAAAAGGGCTGTGTTGTTTATGATCGCCAGTTATAGAATGGACTAAAGTTTGATTTCAACCTCGTGAGAGGTTTCTTCAGTCACTGTTGAAGAATCTGCTTCAACTAACATTTCCGCTGTAGCAACAGATGAAACGGTCAATGCCACTGGGATTTGATCTCCTTGCTCTTCGATGATCATCGCTGGCTGATGCTTGATTCGATACACAGCAAACAATGCTACGGAGATGTTTAAACCGGCAACGAACCAGAACAAAGCATCTATGCGCATGGTGTCCATTAGGGCTGCTGCAACCAGAGGCCCTAACATACCACCAATACCATTTAGCAATATCATGCCGCTACTGGCAGAGAGAATTTGTTCTGGGCGAAGTTGGTCATTCATGTGAGAGGAAGCGAGCGAGTACATTGGGAAGGTAAATGCGCCCACTGCAAACATGCCAATCATCATTAATATTTGGTTGTTCATCGTGCCGCCGAGCGGCACGATGAAAGCGGCAATGGCGCCAACAACGCCAACCCAAAGAATGGTGACACGACGGTCTTGGCGGTCAGATAGTTTACCAATTGGCCATTGCAGTAACATCCCACCGACGTAACTGGCACCGATAAAGAATGAAATTTCAACAATGTCCATGCCGATGCTTTTTGCATAAAGCGCACCCAGCCCCAGTAAGGCACCAGAGGTTGCCCCTGCAATGGTGACACCGGTGACACCAAGCGGAGCGGTTCTAATTAAACCAATAATATTGAGTTTTTCTGGAATATTAATGGTTGGAGAAGGAGTACGCACTAATAATAGAGGAACCACTGCCAAGGAGATTAGTACCGAGGTCAAAATAAACAGGCCGTATCCACTAGGAGAGGATAAGTTTAATAAGAACTGACTAATTGTTTGGCTTGCCCAGATTTCGATAATATAAATCGAAAATAAACGGCCACGAGTCTTGTTGGTTGCAATGTCGTTTAGCCAGCTTTCGGTAACAATAAAGAGACCCGCATAACACAAGCCCGTCCCCATCCGCATAAGCATCCAGAACCATGGGTTAACGACCATGGATTGCATTAGGATAGTAACGGATGCTAATGATGCAACTGCAGCAAACACGCGAATATGACCAACATTTTTGACCCAATTTGGTACTAAAAGGGAGCCCAAAATAAAGCCAAGGTAATATGCCGACATGATTAAACCTGTCGCAGTTGTATTAAACCCCTCAATAGAAGCTCTAATACCAATAAGTGAACTTTGCAAAGCACTTGCCATAGTGAGTACGGCAATACCTATAAGTAGGCTCCAAATTGGAATCAGGGTTTGCTTTAACATTCAGTGTCCTTTATGTGTTTTAGCTGGCAATAAAAAGTTAAATAATGACCTAGATTGATCAATATTTCGGCTGACTATACCGACAGAATTCTTGATTGCAATCACTAATCTTAGACTTAAAAGATAGCAGATTAAAATGCTTGTTTCTTAGGTCATTAGGCCGTTTGATTTAATGCTTTGAGTCATTAAATTTGAGATGCAAACAACGTACCTTTCTGGTTGGATTCTTTTTTCGAACCACTTTTCATGCTTAAAGCCCATAACCTTAATCAAATACACTCAGCATATTGCTCCTTGATGTAAAACGACTTAAACAGAGGGTTACTATAAATAAGAAAGGCCAGATGTTTCCATCTAGCCTTTTAACTTTATTTTAGCTAGAGCACATTATCATGCTGCGGCTTCTTCACGGCCAAAATGCTTACCAAGTAGCGCATGGTAAAAATTATGATCGTTGAGAATGCCGATGCATTGACCTGCTTCTTCCAATACTAATAAGTGATTAGAGTGGTAACGGATCTCGACGGCATCACGCATGGCGATGTTGGCAGGGACAATAAAAACCGTGTTATCTGACACATTGGCGATGATGGTTTCAGGTGTCCAGCGAGCTGTTGGGATTTCGCCTTGTGATCCTTGTACTGAAGTCAATTTACCATTTTCTAGTGTCATTGAAATATCATCACTGATGATGATTTTGCCATCTTTCACTGCCAAATCAGCCAAAGGCGTCATTAGTGATTGGCCGCGTAGTACGTTTAAAGGGTTGGTATGCGCAACAAATCTTTCTACGTACTCAGTAGCTGGATTTAGGACGATTTGCTCTGGGGCATCTTCCTGAATGATCCTAGCCGATTCCATAATGGCAATCTTGGAGCCGATTTTTAAGGCTTCGTCTAGGTCATGGCTCACAAAAATGATGGTTTTATTAAGGCGTTTCTGCAGCTCGATGAGTTCGTCTTGCAGCTGAGAACGAATTAGAGGGTCAAGCGCTGAAAAGGGTTCGTCCATTAGTAATACGTCTGTATCCATGACAAAGGCTCTTGCTAAACCAACCCGCTGACGCATCCCGCCAGAAAGCTCATCGGGTTTTTTGTCTGCCCATTTATCTAGGCTCACCATTTTGAGCTGTTCACGTGCTTTTTCAAGTCGTTCTGCTTTCGGCATACCTTGCATTTCTAAACCAAAAGCAACGTTTTCGAGCACTGTGAGCCAAGGCATTAAAGCAAAGCTTTGAAATACCATGGAGACTCTATGGGTTCTCATGTGGCGTAGTTTTGTTTCATCACATTTGGCCATATCGACCATTTTGTCGCCATCTCTTACAAGGCAACGACCACGGGCGATTTTATTCAAGCCATTGACGGCGCGCAGTAGGGTAGATTTACCTGACCCTGACAACCCCATCAAGACACAGATTTCACCTTCATTTACTTCTATGTTGGCATTTTGTACACCAACTACGTCGCCAGTTATTCCTAGAATTTCATCACGAGAGTGACCTTTGTCCATCAGTGGGAGTGTTTTTGCTTTATTGTCACCGAAGACGATGTCTACGTTTTCAATTGTTACAACAGCCATAAATTACCCCTCGTTCTTAGATGATGGCGACTTACAAATACGGTCTAGCATAATGGCAACCAATACAATGGCGACACCTGCTTCAAAGCCTTGGGAAATGTTTACCGTGTTTAGTGCTCTGACAACTGGCTTACCTAAACCATCTGCTCCGACCAAGGCTGCAACCACCACCATGGATAAAGACAGCATAATACATTGGGTGACACCGGCCATGATGTTTGGCATGGCAGCGGGTAGTTCAACTTTGTAAAGCAGCTTTGATTTCGTACAGCCAAACGCCAAACCAGCTTCAATGAGCTCATTAGGAACCTTACTGACACCTAGGTAGGTCAATCGAATTGGTGCGGCAATGGCGAATATAATGGTCGATATTAACCCTGGGACATAGCCCAAGCCGAAAAGAATCAATGTTGGGATCAGGTAAACAAAGGTTGGGATTGTCTGCATTAAATCCAACACCGGGCGTAATATGGTGTATAGCCAAGGACGATGGGCAGCAGCAATACCAATAGGAACACCAATCAAAACGCTCATTGCGGTCGCTGAGATAACCAGCACTAAGGTTTGTATTGTTTCGATCCAATAGCCCATATTTATGATTAGTAATAGGGATAAGGTGACGAAGATGATTAAGCTAATACTACGATGTAGGAACCAAACACCCACTAGAATGATGGCAATCACTGCGAGTGGGTGAAGATATTCAATCGCATCGACCATGTTAACGATCATGGTTTCTAGGGTGAGGGAGACAAGGTCAAAAAACACGGAAGCCGCACTCACCAGCCAGTCGACAAAGTTTTCCATCCAAGCGCCAAGAGGGATTTTATTATCCGTCAGCCAATTCATATGTGTGTTCTCCCGATAGGTTGATGACGCATTCTTAGCCGTGTGTGACTAAGAATGCGATGTTATGCAAGTGATGTATTACAGGCCTAGATGTGATTTCACAGCGCTAAGGCCGTTATCACCAGAGGCAGTAGTAACCCCTTTAAGCCAATTATCGAGGACGTCTGGGTTGGCTTTTAACCATTCTTTTGCTGCGATATTAGGCTTTTTGCCGTCGTCTAAGATGGCGCCCATGATTTCGTTTTCCATAGGTAAAGAGAAGGTTAGGTTAGTAATAAGTTTGCCGACATTTGGGCATTCTTGGATGAAACCTTTACGGATGTTGGTATGAACATTGGCACCACCAAAGTCTGGACCAAAGTAGTCATCGCCACCGGATAGGTATTCCATTTTGAAGTTGGCATTCATTGGATGTGGCGCCCAACCTAGGAAGGCGATCCATTTATTGCGGCGAGTATTTCGGTTTACTTGAGAAAGCATGCCGGCTTCGCTTGATTCGACTAGTTGGAAGTCACCTAAGTCAAACGCATTGGAATCGATCATGTCTTGGATGATGCGGTTGCCGTCATTACCCGGTTCAATGCCGTAGATGCGACCAGAAAACTCTTTGCGGTGTTTGGCTATGTCTGAAAAGTGTGTAACACCAGCATCAAAAGCATCTTTACTTACTGCTAGCGTGTATTTAGCGCCGACTAGGTTGGGACCAAGGTCTTCAACAGTGCCAGCTTTAAGATAAGGTTCGATATCCGCTTGCATGGTAGGCATCCAGTTGCCTAGGAAGACATCAATGTCACCGTTTGCAAGTGATGTATAAGTCACGGGAACCGATAATAGTTGCGTTTTGGCTTTGTAACCTAAGCCTTCGACGATTTCGCTGGTTACGGCGGTTGTCGCTGTAATGTCTGTCCAGCCCACGTCTGAAAAGCGTACAGTAGAACACTCTGCGGCTATTGTTAGCCCCGAAACGCTTACCATACTAATGGCGATAGCGGTCTTTTTTGCCTTATTTAACATAACCTTATCCTCTTTCTATTGAACTCAAAATCAATGAGCGAATACAGTGTTTAATAGCAACACTGAGTGTGAACTCCTAAAACGTTAAGCAGCGAATAAATGAAGGCTGCTCAAAAATGTATGATGTAAATATAGGTATTAAGGTGTTCAGTGATGACTTTTGAACACCAAATCCAAATAATTTAGTATTTGTTCAGAGGCTTCTTTTTTATCAATTCCGCCTGCAAGTGAGCCCCTTAGCCACATGCCGTCAATTAATGCAGCGACTGTGAGGGCAATGCTACGTGCTTCTTGTAATTCGAATTCTTCTTTTAGCACACACACAAGCGAGGTATTTAGTCGCTTTGAATAAACGTTTTGTAACCGATATAAAGAAGGTGTGTGCATTGCTGACGCCCAAAACCCCATCCAAGCTTTAACGACTTGAGGGTGAGTCTGAGACTGACTAAAACTGGCTTTTACAATGGCCATTACTTTATATTTTGCTGACTTGTTTTTTGTTTTTGTTATTTCTACTGATAACCCGTCAAAAAATTCACGGATTAGGCTTTTCATTGTTGCTTCATACAAACCATCTTTACCACCAAAGTAGTGATTAATGATGGCGGGTGATACACCTGCTTTTTTACCAATAACACTGACTGTCGCTCCCGCAAAACCATATTTATCTATGGCTTTTATTGCGGCCTCGATGAGCTGAGGTTTTCGTATTTCAGGCATTCCAACTTTTGGCATTCTGGATCCTTTTTTATTAAACAGCCGTTTAATGAAAACTATACTAGGCCGATTGTGCAATTTAGGTCAACCCTTGACAAATCTAAAACTTAGTACTCTAATAAATTTAACGCTTTGATTTTAAAAGCTTTTTAGCCATTTAAAATTTTTTTAGTCTTTTTTGACTGCTAATGTGTCGCTTTAAGATAAGAAATAAGGATTTTTAGGCTTATTTCTTCTGATTTTTGGGCGTGTCTATCTTATTTACTCGTCAGATTATTACTGGAGTTTGTCTCTTAGGTTATGTTAATTATAAAACGAAATATATGACTGGAGTGTTATTTAATGGCTGTCTCTTCTTCTACTTTTGATACTGTAATAGATCGATTTAATACCAGCAGTGATAAATGGTCTAAATACCCTGAAACCGTTCTCCCAATGTGGGTGGCTGATATGGATTTTGATTCACCTGACTGTATAAAATATTCATTAAATCAAAGGGTTAGTGAAGGTGTTTATGGTTATACCCATACACCTAAGGCGTTAGAGAAAGCCATACAGTCACATCTTTTACATCGTTATAATTGGAACGTTTCCGCGTCAAATTTGGTGCATTTACCTGGTTTGGTATGTGCTCTACATCTAAGTGTTCAAGTTTTTTCTAAAGAGGGTGAGGGGGTCGTTGTACCTGGGCCTGTTTATTACCATTTAACCAAGGCGCCACAATGGTCTGGGCGTGACTTATTGCATGTGGATATGTGTACCCAAGATGGCCGTTGGGTGCCTGATATGGCGCAACTCGAAGCCGCTTGTGCGAATCCGAAAAGTAAAATGATTTTGTTATGCAATCCACATAATCCAGGTGGAACTGTCTATACAAAAGCTGAGTTATTGAGCATTCATGCACTGGCTGAAAAGTATGATTTGCTGATTGTTAGTGATGAAATTCATTGCGATTTGATCTTGGACGATTTGCCACATGTGCCTTTTGCGAGTCTAAATAAGGATGCTGCAAATCGTACGATTACCTTAATGGCGCCAAGTAAAACATTCAATATTGCAGGGTTAGGTTATGCCTTTGCCGTCATAGACAACGCAGAATTACGTCAGGCTTTTAATAAAAAAAGAGCAGGTCTTATTCCATCACCCAATATGCTTGGCTTAACGGCCGCTACGGCTGCTTATGAGACGGGGCAAGAATGGCATAAAGCTCTGCTCACGTATTTGAAAGGAAATCGAGATTTATTGGCTCAAAGACTCACAGCAACACCATTAAAAATGTTGCATTTGGAAGCGACATATTTGGCTTGGATAGATGTTTCTGCTTTGGCGTTGGATGATCCATATCAATTTTTCGTTGATGCGGGCGTTGGTGTTTCAAATGGTAAAGATTTTGGTAATCCGAACTATGTTCGCCTAAACTTTGGATGTCCCCAATCGATTCTGACCCAAGCGATAACTCGTATTGAAGAAGCACTAATAACGCATAAGTTTATGTAATTTATCATGCTTTTCAAGTGGTTAAGTCTTCATGGTTGAGGTCCTTTTTATTTTTTTAATGTAAAGAGAGGCTTTTATGTTGACCTTAGCATCGAGTGATTTTGTAAAACAGTATATTCAGCATAGCTCTCCTGCAATGCGGGCAGATTTGTTGGAAATAATTGATATGATGGAGTTAATTGCACCTGACGCCGAGTTGCTTGGTGATTTAGGAATTCCGTATTTTCAGCAGAACTCAAGTTGGCTCTATGGTGTGGCCGCACGGTCAGATCATTTGTGTATATATTTTTCTGACTTAAGTGTTTTGTATCCTTTTGTCGAACGATTACCGCATGTTCAATTTGGTGATAATTGCCTTATTATTCATCGGCTGGATGAGATTAACCTCAATGTATTAGCAGAGCTTTTTGGGCAAATCAAAGTCCATTTTTTGCTGAACCATCGAGATCCTCCAGATCTTGTTCAATAACAGTAAAGGTAGATTTTTCTATTTGGTTTTATAACAGTTTTTTAACTAGGTTACTTGCTGAATGATAGATTTCACTGTTCGGATTGGTGTGTTTTTTCTTGCATTCAGTGTTTTGGTTTTGTGGCAGTGGCTGAGACCAAGGAGCCCGCTGTTACAGTGGCGTCAGCGTTGGCGTCACAATGTGTGTTTATTTGCGTTAGGTACGCTTTGTGTTCGAGTAATTCAGCCGTTATTACTGTCTGTTATTGCCTTCTTCAGCACGGAGTTTGGTGTGCTCTGGTGGTTGGGTTTGCCTTTTTGGGCAGTGTTCTTATTAAGTATTTTATGGCTGGATTGCCTTATTTATTGGCAACATCGGTTGTTTCACCGTATTCCTATTTTATGGCGAATTCATCGTGTCCATCATTCGGATCCAGAACTAGACGTCAGCTCAGCAGTCCGTTTTCACCCTATCGAGATTGTATTGTCATTATTTATTAAGGGGCTGGCTGTTTGGTTACTGGGTGTTCCTGTGGAAGCTGTGTTGGCGTTTGATATTTTATTGAATGCGTCGGCTATGTTTAATCACACCAATGTAAGATTGCCTGTTATTATCGAAGTATGGACTAAGAAGTTGCTGGTCACTCCTGACATGCATCGCATACATCATTCAAGAGTGAGCCTTGAAGCAAACAGTAATTACGGTTTTTTCCTCAGTATTTGGGATGCGCTTTTTAGAAGTAAAAGAAATAACGCCTTAGAAGGAGATGAGCACTTAAAAATAGGACTGCCGGATACAAAAACGTATCAACCCACATCGTTAAAAGACGTATTGGTGATGCCTTTTGCCGTATTAAAAAAGCATCGTTAAAGACGAAAAATAAGAAGCAGTTAGGGAACCCTATGAGTTATCACGAAGTAAATTTTATCGAAATGCGTGTTATTGGTTGCCTTATGGAAAAAGAGATAACCACGCCAGATCAGTATCCTCTTAGTTTGAATGCCCTTGTTAATGCTTGTAATCAAAAGTCCAATCGCGAGCCTGTGACTCAACTGTCAGAACTGGACGTTCAAGATGCCTTGGATGCTCTAGTGACTCGTGGCTTAGTCACTGAAATTAACGCTTCCCATAGTCGCGTTAGTAAATACCAGCACAGGTTTTGTAATACGGAGTTTTCAGACTTACAGTTATCGCCACCAGAAACAGCGATCATTTGTCTGATGTTTGTTCGAGGTGCACAAACGCCGGGAGAGCTTCGTTCACGCAGTGGTAGGTTACATACTTTCCAGTCTCGTGATGAAGTGGAATTGGCCTTGCAGTCGCTACAAACTAAAAGGGGTGGCCCTTATGTTTGCCAGTTAGCAAAAGAGCCTGGAAAGCGTGAACAACGCTACCAAGAGTGTTTTTGTTCCGAGTCTGAGTATCCACTAAGTGGAGATGTTGCAGGTTCAATAGCATCAAGCAAAAATGACGAGAACACCCTGCAATTGGAAGCTCGAATAGTTGAATTAGAGGTGCAAATACAAGAATTAAATGAATATATTCAACAGCTTGAAAATGCGAGTGGACTATAAACTTTTTTAGCGTCAAACTTAGCGAGATATTTGCGCGATTACTTCGGGCGCTAATGCTTTATTAAGTTAATGGGGAGAATCCTATGAAGAAGGTACGCTGGGGTATTATTGGTACAGGTCAAATCGCGCATTTATTTGCCAGTGATTTTTGTCATGTCAAAGCAGGCGAACTTCGTGCGGTTGCTTCTCGTGATAAGGCGTCTGCAGATGCTTTTTCTGCTGAGTTCGATATTGAGTTAGCGTTTGTCGACTATTTCTCCTTGATTAACAGCAATGAGGTTGATGCTATTTATATTGCCACTCCTCATGTGTATCACTACGATTTGACCAAAGCCTGTATTTTGGCGGGTAAAGCGGTATTGTGTGAAAAGCCTTTCACTATCAATGAGGCGCAATCTAAGGACCTTTACGATTTAGCTTTAGAACATAACGTGTTTGTTATGGAAGCTATGTGGACACGCTTTAACCCTGTTATAGAGCAAGTAGTAGAGTGGGTTGAAGAGGGCGAAATTGGCGATTTAAACAGCATTCAAGCAAGTTTTAATTTTATTGGCCCGACTGATCCTAATCATCGATTGATGAATCTTGAGCTCGGCGGCGGCGCTTTATTGGATATTGGTATTTATCCGGTGTTCTTAGCACAATTATTTTTCGGTAAGCCGGACTTTGTGCAGAACCAAGCCGTTATTGGCGACACAGAAGTGGATCTGTTCGAGCAGATACTATTAGGGTGGGAAAGTGGGCAGCTCGCTTCTTTGGATGCGTCTTTGATTTCATGTAACCCGAACCGCGCTATGCTTTCTGGTTCTAAAGGCTATATTGAGATCGATTCTGAATGGTTCAAAGCAAAATCCTGTCGCGTTGTTAGTGCAGATAATAAAGAACGAGTTGTAGAATTTGACTTTCCTGGAAATGGTTACCAATTTGAAGTGGATGAAGTGAACCGCTGTCTTGAAGAAGGGTTAATTCAAAGCCCTAATCATAGCTGGCAGAACAGTTTAGAATTGATTGCAACCCTAGATGAGATTCGTCAAGACATAGGTTTGTACTATCCGGGTGAAGAGAGTGAAGGCCATCCCCATGATGAAGAAGATTTACATGAACATCATCATGAGCATAGCCATCATCATAAGCATTGATTATTGAAAACAAGTGCTAAATAAAAAAGGCTCTTTTCATCGCTGAAAAGAGCCTTTTTTTGTCCGTTTTATGAGCTAAGGGTAAGTCTTAGTTCAGGTGCTTATTAAGCGTTGGTAGCAGTACTTTGAACAAACGTGGCGCAGCACATAATACGTCGCCTTTTTCAAGGCTTGGAGAGCCATCAAAGCCAGCGAATAGGCAACCTGCTTCTTTTGCGATAAATAGCGGTGCTTGCATCTCCCACTCTTGAAGTTTGATACCCCAAGCGGCGTCAAGGCGACCAGCAGCTACGTTAGCAAGCATCAATGCTGGAGAGTCTTGCATAACGGCACGAGCGCCTTGCTCTGCAATGTCAGTGAGCACGGCAAATTGACCAGACAAATATGGTGTTAGACGGTCAGTTGCAGGGAATTGAGCTGCGACAGTTACATTTTCTAATGTACGTGCAGAGCTGCTACGAATGCGTGAATTGTTTAGGTAAGCACCACGACCTTTACTCGCGTAAAACTCGTCTTTAGTGTGAGGGTTTAGTACAAGAGCGTGCTCCACTTTACCGGCAACTAGGTAGCTCATAGTAATAACGTTACCAGTTAGGCCACGTGAAAATAAGTGCTGACCTTGAATCGCATCAATAATCCATTCACCTTCCTCACCATTTTGTACAGAGCCTTGAAGGCGAGTAGTAATAGTGTCTGCTGGGTAGGCTTTTTCTAGGTGGTAAACAATGCTACGTTCAGCGCCAGAGCAAACAGTCTGATAAACCTGTTCTGCTGATTGGCCTTGTTCTTTGTCAAAAAGCAGTTTCTCTTGAGAGTGAACTATATATTCTGCAGCGGCACGAGCTGCTTTTAGTGCGACATTGATTCTAGGTTGCATAATTTACCGTCAATTATTCCGTCATTAAAATGCACATACCGTCCACAAGACGATAAGTTGCCAAATAAAGTGTTAAAGAGCGGGCAGTCTCCGTTTTATCTATTAAAACCGAGCGCCTAAATAAGAGCGCGAATTCTATCTTAATCGTCTGCATTTTACTAGGAAATATTTGTTCGAAAATTGATCGATTTGCGGCTTTGGCATAAATATCTGTTAAGATACGTGGCATTGTCCCACTGCTACTATTGGTACCTCATAAAATGCAAAACAAAGTAAGAATAGTCCTTGTTAATACATCGCACCCAGGCAACATTGGTGGCGCTGCTCGTGCAATGAAAAATATGGGGTTAGCAGAGCTTTATCTTGTGGCACCGAAGCAATACCCTAGCGATG
Source organism: Marinomonas foliarum (assembly GCF_003337275.1). Lineage (GTDB taxonomy): Bacteria > Pseudomonadota > Gammaproteobacteria > Pseudomonadales > Marinomonadaceae > Marinomonas > Marinomonas foliarum. The sequence continues at coordinate 151,247 of NZ_QPJQ01000005.1, forward strand.
AGGCGGTAAGCCGAGCCTCTGGTGCAACCGATATTTTGGAGAATGCGGTTGTCGTTGAAACGTTAGAAGAGGCGTTGGCGGATTGTCAGCTGGTGATTGGTACTAGTGCGCGTGAACGCAATATTCCTTGGCCTTTGGTTGATCCAAGACAAGCAGCAGATTTGGTGTTTGATGAAGGCTTGGTCACGGCGTTTGTGTTTGGTCGTGAAGATCGAGGTTTGACGAATGAAGAATTGCAGCGCTGTAACTATCATGTGCATATTCCGTCTGTTGAGACCTTTAGTTCTTTGAATCTAGGCGCAGCAGTGCAAGTTATCGCGTACGAGCTACGAATGAAATCTTTGTTGATGAAAGATGCTCCTGTGGTAGCAAGTAAATGGGATGTGCCAGCGGCGAACGTAGAGCAAATCGATTATCTGCTTGAGCATCTAGAAAAAGTGCTAGTACAGACAGAATTTCTTGATCCAGAAGTGCCGATGCAGGTCATGACGCGTTTTCGTCGTATGTTTCAGCGCTCTCGGTTGGATCAGCAGGAGGTTGGTATGCTGAGAGGTATGTTGTCTTCTATGGAAAAGAAAATGAAGTCATGACGACTGTGCTCGACAATACTTTGTTAAAAACAGAAGCCAGAATCTTAAGCTGAAACAAAAAACGCTGACTTATAACTAAGTCAGCGTTTTTTTTGAACTATGTGTTGGTCTTAAGCTTTGCGCTCAGGACGACCTTCTTCTTGCCAATGGGTATGGAATTTTTGGCCTGGCTCTGCGTCCACTCGTTCATAGGTGTGAGCACCAAAATAATCACGCTGCGCTTGTAGTAAGTTGGCAGGCAATACTTCAGAACGGTAACCATCGAAGTAAGCCAAGGCAGAGAAGAAAGACGGAGTTGGAATGCCTGACTGTGCGGCAAGAACAACGGCTTTACGAAGACCTGCTTGTTTACTTGCCATTGCGTCTGCGAAGTAATCGCTTAGCAATAAGTTTTCAAGCTCTGGGTTTTCTGTAAATGCGTCAGCAATCTTTTGTAGGAAAGAAGCACGAATGATACAGCCGCCACGCCAGATTTTCGCGATATCACTGAAGTTGAATTTCCAGTCATATTCTTTTTCAGCCGCACGCATGAGTTGGAAGCCTTGAGCATAAGCACAGATTTTTGCGCAGTAAAGCGCTTCTTCTATCGCTTTTTCTACTTCTTCTGCCTCGATTTCACCACTGTCTAAGTCGGCAACAAGTTTGCTGGCAGCGAGCTCACGTTCGCCTGTTAATGTGCTTAGCGCTCGAGCGTAAACGGATTCGCTAATAATACCAGCAGGGACACCCATTTGAGTTGCGCTTATCGATGTCCAGCGACCTGTGCCTTTTTGACCTGCGCTGTCCAAAATCATATCAACCAGTGGTGCGCCTGTTTTTTGATCGTATTGTTGAAGAATATCTGCTGAGATTTCAACAAGGTAGCTGTTTAGAACACCTTGGTTCCATTTTTCAAACAGTTTACCGATTTCTTCAGGTTCGTAACCAAGTAAAGAGCGTAACAAATGGTAGGCTTCACAAATAAGCTGCATGTCAGCGTATTCAATACCGTTATGAACCATTTTTACATAGTGACCTGCACCGTTTGGTCCAAGGTAAGCAGTACAAGGTTCGCCTTCTGTAACAGGTTTGCCAGGAGTATTGCTAACAATAGGTTTGCCATTTGCGTCTACTTTAGCAGCAACGGCTTCCCACATTGGCTGTAGGTATTTCCAAGAGTCTGCGTCACCGCCTGGCATAAGTGATGGGCCAAACCGAGCACCCACTTCACCACCAGAAACGGCGGTACCAAAGAATTTGAATTTTTCTTTGTAGTCCGCCTCGCGGCGGATGGTGTCCGTCCATTGGCTGTTACCACAGTCTACAACGATGTCATCTGGCTCTAGACCCGCTTTAATTAAGCCGTCGCAAACAGCGTCTACAGGGCTTCCCGCAGGAACGAGAACAACAATAACGCGAGGCTTGATAAGGTTGGATAGCATGTCTTCCATGCTTGAACTACCAATGATACGAGCTTCTGTTGATGAAGCGGGACGTTCAGCGGCTTCCGTATCAAGAACGTCTTGCACTTTATGTGTGTCAAGATCAAAACCTGCAACTCGGTAGCCATGGTCAGCTAAATTTAAGGCCAAGTTTTTACCCATGACACCCAGGCCGACAAATCCAATATTGCAGTTCTGATTTGTTTTTAACATAAATATCGATCAACCTTTTGAACAATTGGGGAAATTTAAGAAAGAATCTTACCACGAAGCGCGATGATTCAGGACATACTAGAGGCAAGAAAAATTCAAAAAATTGTATTTTTTTGAGGTTTCTTAATAGAAACCTTACAAGTTAGATGGTTTTGTCGTTCATAGATATGCGGTTGGTTTGATGATTATTGTAGGTATGTGAGTCAGTAAGAAGATTTCTATTTAGTCGTAAGGTGACAAAAAAGAAAGAAAACTACATAAATTTGGCGCTCAACAAACAGTACCTGAGTATATTTTGTTAGGAAAGCTCGTCTAATTTCATATAAAACATTAGATAACAATGACTTATGTGATATTTAAAAGTTTCAAAATGGTAATAAAATAACATATTGTTATAACAATATTTTTTTTTAGATTGTTTTGTTACTATGTTTTTCACCGAAAAAAACTTCCTATAACTGAGTGTTTTATATGACGCAATATTTGGTGTTGTCGTATAGAGGCATTTTTTATAAGAGTGATCAGACAATCTTTATCGTTCAGAGGATTTAGCAAAATGAACTCCGCATTAGACGTAGCGACTATTCATACAAATTTAACCACGCCGCAGTTGGTGGAAAAAGCCCTGCAGAATGGCGAAGGGGTTCTTGCCGATAACGGTGCGCTTGTTGTTGAAACTGGCGCTCGTACAGGTCGTTCACCTATGGATCGTTTTATTGTGGAAGAGACATCCAGTAAAGACAGCATCCATTGGGGACCAGTTAACCGTCCATTCCCTGAAGCAAAATTTGCTCCGCTTTGGGATCGTGTGGCTGCTTACCTTGATGGTCAAGAATCGTTCTTATCTAACATTCATGTTGGTGCTGGTGATGAGTATTATTTACCTGTAATAATGCGCACTGAAACAGCTTGGCATCAGTTGTTCGGTCGTAATTTATTTATCCGTCCTGACGTCTATAACCCGTCAAGTAAAGGTGAGTGGCAGATTCTTAATGCGCCAAACTTTGTTTGTGACCCTGAGCGCGATGGCACCAATTCAGATGGTTGTGTGATTCTGAACTTTGCTGAGCGTAAGGTACTTATTGCGGGTATGCGTTACGCTGGTGAAATGAAAAAAGCTATGTTCTCTGTGCAGAACTATTTGTTGCCAGCTTATGAAGTGTTGCCAATGCACTGCGCTGCGAACGTAGGTACAGAAGACGATGTGACTTTATTCTTCGGTTTGTCTGGCACGGGTAAAACCACTTTATCTGCAGATCCTGAGCGCTTTTTGATTGGTGATGATGAACATGGTTGGGGTAAAGACACAGTTTTTAATATTGAAGGTGGTTGCTACGCTAAAACGATTGACCTTTCTCAAAAGAATGAACCGATCATTTGGGATGCGATTAAATTTGGTACTATCGTTGAAAACGTTGTTCTAGATCCTAATACACGTGTTGCTGATTACGCTGATACGTCTTTGACGCAGAATGGCCGTGCTGGTTATCCTCGTGAGCATATTGAGAAGCGCGCTGCAGATAACCGTGCTGGTGAGCCAAATGCGATTATATTTTTAACCTGTGATTTGACTGGTGTTCTTCCTCCAGTGTCTATTCTGACAAAAGAAGCGGCGGCGTATCATTTCTTGAGTGGTTACACTGCGCTTGTTGGTTCCACCGAGATGGGGGCTGGCACAGGTATTAAGTCAACATTCTCTACTTGTTTTGGTGCGCCTTTCTTCCCGCGTTCTGCTGATGTCTATGCAGATCTTTTGATAAAACGTATCGAAGAGTTTGGTAGTAAAGTTTATCTAGTCAATACTGGTTGGACTGGTGGTGCTCATGGTCAAGGTGGGAAGCGTTTTAGTATTCCAACGACTCGTGCTGTAATTTCTGCCATTCAATCTGGTGTATTGGCTGATGCTGAAACTGAGCATTTAGCAGATGTTAACCTAGATGTGCCAACTCAGGTTCCTGGTGTTGATAGTGTTTTGTTGAACCCTCGTAAAACATGGGCTGATCAGTCGGCATATGAGGTTCAAGCGAAGAACTTGATCTCTCAATTTGTTGAGAACTTTAAGAAATTCGAAACCGTATCTGATGCTATCGTGAAGGCTGGTCCAACACTTTAAGCTTGTTTTTATTAGGCTTCCTATAAAGCCGTGCGTTTTTGCACGGCTTTTTTGTTTTTGTCGATTTTATAAAATAGTGCTTTATTCCTTAAATCATGTAATCTTTTGTGTATGTATATAGATAGTCATTGCCATTTTGATTTTGATGTATTTGATGATCAGCGTGACGCTTTAATGTCGCGTTGTCTAGCAAGTGGCGTCGGCGGCTTTTTAGTACCGGCGACCACGCATTCCAGTTGGTCTAAATTAGCGTCACTCATTGTGAATTATCCCGAGTGGCGAGCGGCATATGGTCTGCACCCTTATTTCTTGCGGAATGCTGAATTAGCTCAGGTTGATCTGCTTGGCGAGCAATGTGAAAGTAGCCGAGTGGTTGCTGTTGGTGAAATCGGGTTGGACTGCTGGCCTGATGCTGTTGATATGGCGGTACAGATTGATTTTTTTTCTAGGCAATTGAGTGTGGCTAAATCTTTGCAATTGCCTGTTATTGTACATTCCAGGAAAAGCTATGACTTAGTACTGAAATGTTTGAGAAATGTGAAGTTTCAAGAGGGTGGCGTGATTCATGCCTTTAATGGCAGCCTTGAGCAGGCGAAGCGATTTTTAGACCTTGGTTTTGTGCTTGGTATTGGCGGTACAATTACTTATCCAAGGGCGAAAAAAGCCCATCGTGTTCTGGCTGCTTTGGACAGTCGGGCATTTGTTCTTGAGACGGATTCACCTGATATGCCTCTTAATGGTTTTCAGGGAGAAATAAATACACCACTTTCTATTCCCTTGATTGCGCAGTGCGTGGCAACGATAAGAGCAGAAAATGTTGAGCTGATCGCTATGCAGACATGTGATAATCTACTTAGAGTTTTGCCTAAGTGGAATGAGGGTTCGTTGTGAATACTACATCTGATATTAATGCTCCTATACGCATTCTCCTGTTGGGGAGTGGAACGGAAGTAGGGTCGTCATTATTAAGTTTATCAAAAGAAAAGAGTGAATTTTTATGGCTATGCCCAGACGAGTCATTATTGCTGGATGTTGCTAGAAGGGAAGAACTAGATGCAATGCAGTTTGATGTTGTTATTGATGCATTAAGTTTGCGTTATGCCTTGCAGAGTGATGATGTAAAATTGCAAGCGACTTTGCGTTACTTTAATGAGCAAGCCAGTGCGCCTTTGATAATGATTAGTAGCGCTAGAGTTTTTTCGGGCAATAAAGATGCACCATATGCTGAAACGGATGAACCTGATAGCACAGAGCCTTATGCTCAAGCCCTGATTGCGGCAGAGTCTATTGTGCTTAGTAATCCAGATAATATTGTGTTGCGAACAGGTTGGCTCTTTAGTGGTCAAGGTGATGACTTTGTATGTAGAACACTTGGTTTGATTCAGGATGGTGTTAATCTTGCCTACAAAGATGATCTAATTGGTAGCCCGACTCCGGTATCGGATTTGGTCCGCGTTATTTTATCTATGGTGAATCAGGGATATTACGGTGCGCAAAATAAAGGTGTTTACCATTATTGTTGTGCGGAAGAAATCAGTTGGATTCGTTTGGTTGAGGCTATTCTTGCGACTTCTGGGCAGTTTGATCCTAAAGCGCAAGTGGAAGTTGAGGCAATCGGTGATTCGTTTCCGGAAGCTCAAGAATCTTCTTCGATGCAGCGTCAGTCGTTATCTTGTCGAAAGGTGTTTAATCACTTTGGGATAAAGCAGCGACCATGGCGATCAAAATTACGAAATCTAGTGAAGGAATTATACAAAACCAGTTAACAGCGTGTGAGCTGGAATTAATAAGTGAAAGGGGCTGATGTGTACAAGGTAAATAAAAAAGCGGTTATGTTGGTGTTTATCCTTCAGGTTATCCTTGGAGGTGTTTGGTATGTGTCAGCACCTTCTTCATTTTTAGACCGCTTTGCATGGGATATGGAGTCTAGTCAGCTAGCTATTGGCTTGATATTAGCATTTGTCATATCTTCCCTTGTGTACTTAAGCTTTACGGTTTGGCTATTAAGCCGAGTGAAGGGCTTTTCTGGAGGAGGGCGCTTTTTCTTGGTGATAGGTTTGTGGCTGTTTGGGGTTTTACCTAATACTGCTTTCCTCTGTATCTACTTAGAGCTTGGTTTGTCTGATACCTTATATCTATTGTCATATGGGGCAGCAAATAGCGCCATAGCAGCAATCATATTGCCTTTATGGCGCGCTTCGCGTTCGATATTTAAGGACTAAATCGCTTTTAGTATAGGCTGCTTTCTGGCCAAACTAGCCACAAGCAAAATCCACTCACTAAAAGGCTGATTACACCTTGAATGAAAATTACGCCGATGCTCTGTTTGTTGGTCAACTCTGAACTGAATCTTACTGCAATTGGTGTAATAAATACGCTTGCTGTGATGAGTAAGATGACGCTAAGAGGGATGTCTGCAAGTACGTGGCTCTGCGTGATTAATCCTCCTAACAGTAATGACGCAGGGATACAGCTAAACACTTGTGTGGCTTTTGTTAGATAACTAACAACCACATAAGCAAAAAGAGCTGCTCCTAGTGCACCTAATAATTGTCCAATTAGTAAGCTGCCGCCAATAGAAATGACTGGTGCGGCTGCGCCTGCCACAATCATGAGTCCAACTGTTGGTAAAAGAACAGACAGTTTGCATTCAGCCTTGTCATTGCCTAATTTCAATTCTTTCGGTTGCACCTGCAGTAGGTTATAAACTAGGGTGACGATCGCACTTGTCGCAGCCCAACTTAGACTAAGAAGTAATCCCGTATGTTTAAGGACTGGGTTTAGTAGTAAGTAAAAGGATAAGCCAAATAGCACTAGCCCTAGGATGTTGCGTGATATCGTCTGTCGAATATTGGTAAAGCAAAGTACAGACACTGTTCCGATTAATGCTGTGATGCTGTAATAGTCAATGGCTTGGGCTGGCGGGAAACTCAAGCCTGAGTGAATCAGGCTGAGTCCGGCAATAAAGCCACCAATGTAACCAAGGTAAGACGATGCACGTAGTAATTTAGCAGCAATAACGCTGATTATTAGTGCGGCGAGAAAAGGGTAAACTGCCGTATGTAATAACATAAGCACCGATGAGTTGCTGGCTTCTTCGTACATGATCGTTCTGCTTCCTTAATGAGTTACAGTTACTGGCGAATACCTTCGATAAACACTTCAATTTCTGTTTGATCTGTAACGCCTGGAATGAAGTAAGTGATACCAAAGTCACTGCGTTGGATTACCGCTTTTGCTTCAAAACCGGCACGGTAGCCACCCCATGGGTCTTTGCCTTCGCCAATTTGGTTAACGTCAAAGCTCACCGGCTTAGTCACACCGTGTAGAGTCAAATCACCTGTTAATGTCTTGCCGTCAAATTGTGTGCTTTTGAAGGTCAATGTAGGGAATTGCTTGGCATCTAGAAAGTCTGGGCTGCGCAGGTGTTTATCACGCGCTTCATGATTAGTGTCGACACTAGCTGTCTTGATGGAAAAAGAGGCGCTTCCTGATGTTTTGTCTTCTGTGTATGAAAAGTCGCCTTCAAATTCATTGAAGCGACCTGGTGTTGTGCTAACGCCTAGGTGTCCAACTTTGAAGGTGACAGCGGAATGGGCTGGGTCAATCTTATAATCAGCTGCCATAGTTACGCTGGAAGCCAGTACCAATGCACTTATAGTAATCATTTTCATTTTTTAGTTCCTCGATTTGATTCAACAATATGAGTAGTGTAATTTGTTTTTATTAATAAATAATCGGCCTAAAATACAATTCAATATTTCTTAATAAGAAATGATTTAGGTGGAACTTTTTTTGGAGAAAAGAATGAATGGATAAGCTTCAAGGTATGAAGGTATTTTGCCGAGTTTTTGAGGCGGAAAGTTTTAAGTTGGCTAGCGATTCACTTGGGATATCTAGGCCTATGGTGACGCGCTATATTAATTCTATAGAGGAGGAGCTAGGCACTAAGCTTTTACAACGTAATACTCGAAATATTAGTGTTACAGATGCGGGGCGCAAATATTATCAGCACTGCATTGCCATAATGGAGGCGATTGAAGAGGCGGAAGGTGAAATTGGTGAATTAACTAAAAAGCCTAAAGGTCTACTTAAGGTGAGTGTACCGATGGATTTTGGGTTGTCGCACCTTGTGCCTTTACTGGATGAATTCAGTAAAATGTACTCTCAAATCGAGCTAGATGTTGATTTCAGTGATAAGCGTGTTGATATGACAGAATCCGGGGTGGATATCGCGATTCGTGGTGGTCATTTAGGTGGCGATCAGTTTGTTGCAAGACCGCTTTGCTATTCAACCGGGTTTGTGTGCGCCTCGCCTGAATATGTCGCTGCACACGGCTCACTTAGTGTTGTGGCAGATCTAGAAAAACACTCTTGCCTAATATATCGCAACGCCCCAATACCAAATAGATGGACGTTGACGAATGAGGTCGGTGAGTCTCAAACAGTGTCTGTTTCTGGTGGTTTTTCTGCCAATAACGGCGGTGCTTTGACGCGATTCGCTGTGGCTGGCCTGGGGATTATTTATCAACCAGATTTTTTGGTGGCGAAATACATTGAGTCAGGCGAACTGATTAATCTATTGCCGCATTGTAAGGGGTATGAAATTGGGTTTTATGCTATCTACCCACAAAGAAAACTAATGTCTAGAAAAACGCGGTTGCTCTTAGATTTCTTACAAGAAAAACTAACCAACATACAGTTTTAGCTGTTTGTTGGTTAGTTTTTATCTCAGAGTTGCATTATTTTAAGTCGCTAAACTCATTTTCTATGCTGAGGTTTACCGGCATGTCATAGCCAGGTAAGCGAATTTCTTGATCAGTGATGTGAAGTTCTTCACCACCTAGAACATTAAATCCGAACTTATAGATTGGAAGAACTTCGCCACGAATGCTAGATTGGTTATATTCTTCAGCGGCCGCTGCAACCTCTGCGTTCTTAGCTGTGTATGTGTTAATCTCTTCTACACTGTAGCGCTTTTTCAGCATCTTCATTGTTTGCTGAGGCGATAATAGTACGGCTGTGGCGTTATTGCCTCCAAAGCCTTTAGAGTTAAGCAGAGCTGCATCAAAATAATCTTTCCCATAAGCTTCATGCTTAAGTTGAAACTTCAAACCATCACGGTATACATCATCGGCAATAGCGTGTGATGTTGTAATACCAGGCAGAATGCCATCTTTCCAAACCCCTAAAGATAGGTGGAGTTGATCGCCGCCAGCTGTGCCTTGAGAGTGTCCAAGAAACGCTTTCATAGCGATAACTGGCATTTCTGTTGCGCCAAAACTGACGGCTGCTTTGCTAAGTACATGAGACTCAGTAATGCGATTTTGTGGTGTGCTTGTACCGTGAGCCTGAATGAAGGTGCGCTGTGTTAAGCCATCATTACCTATAATGTTTTGTAGGTAAGCCATGGCTTTGCTCATGGTTAAATAGTTGCCGATACCAGGTGCAGATATGGATTTTTTGTGTCCGTCAGCGTGTGAGAAAACGGCAGGGATTGCACCAAAAATTTCAGCGCCTAACTGAATCGCCAGTTCGTCATCCATTAGGAGTGTCCATTGGCTGGATTCTCCGATGGTGAAACCACAGTTTTGCGCGAATGGACGACAGCTACGTGTATGGTCTGGCTCTTCTTGATTGCTAATTTGGTCTAGAGCAAGCAGTGCAGTATCTTCCGCTAGGGCTCCCATTGTTCTGAAGCCTTCAATAATTTCTGGTGTGATAGGGGCGTCACTACCGCCAACCATAGCTACTCGGAATTTACCGGATTTGATGCCTTCTATGGCTTTCTCTAAATTGAAAAAGTAGGTTGCGCAGGCACCAATTGCAGTACCAACATTTCCTACGCTGCCAAGGATATAAGCGTTAACAAAGTCAGCAGGCATTTGCGCATAGCCAAGCGGCAAATGCTTTGATGTAGTTCGTTTTCCCATCAATGCAGATTTAAGCATACCGCCAAAGCCTAGGTCATCCATTTGACCAATAGAGTTGGCAGCATAGACGGCCATTTGGTCAGGGGACACCTTGCTACGAATAACTTCCCAATCTATCCCGCTGCTTTTGATGGCATCTGAGGCGCCATAAACAGTCATTTGTAAGCCACGAGGATGGTTTCGGCTTTGGTACAACTTTGATGGGTCAAAACCTGTTGGCAATTGTCCTGCCGCTTTTACAGAGAGTGGACGAGTATCTTTAATGAATGCTTCTAGATTTCCATCGACAGTGACTTCACTTAATGTGCTGGATAGCTCGACTACGTGCCAGTTCGTCGGGCGCTCATTTGGTAAAGAGCGAGTTTTAATTGTGAAGCTTAATTTTTCATCGCTTTGGTTTGATTGCAGTGTCGTTGACTTGTGAAGAACCACATGGTCAACGTCAAATAAACTTGGATGAATGCGGCGAATTAAAGTGCGAGCAAGGAGAGATTCGCCAATGCTATCAACCAATGCTGCGGCGTCTAATGCTTCCCCACCGTCGGTATACCACAGGCCATTTTTGTGTTCGGCCATGTTGGTGATAGTGGCGAGGTCGAGTAAAACATCCTGCTGTATTGAACTTGGCAAGAGGTCAAAGACAATACGGCGATATGCTTGATGTGAAGAGGTACGACCAGCCGAATTGATTCCGCCAAAGCCAACAATAACAGGTAAACGGGCCAATTGAATTTCCTCGTTTTATGAGTGGGTAAAATATTACGGTATTGTAATGAAGGGGGTGACGCTTAGCCACCCCGCATTAAGGTAATTTCGCAACAATACATTGAAATTTAGACAATTTGCGAATTATTTGAACGGTTACTGTGGCTCTTGATTTGGCTGAACTCGATTGAATCGCCAAAGTTTATTGTAATTTATAAGGCCTTCAATTTCCTCTACGTAGGCGAGGCCGCGTTGTGAGTAGAGCTCTAGCCCATGCACAAGCGCAAGACCTGTGATTATTTCTTTGTCTTGTCTGAGCTCTTCTCGTGACGATCTAAGTGCTTTATAAGCAGCGTTTGTATTTAGGTTATCTATGTAAGCAAAAACAGATTCGCGGGCATCATTGAATTTTCGCACTTCGTGATCTGCATCTTCGTCTCGGGATTCAGGGACTAAGCCACAACCTTTTCTAAAGCACCACTGACCAAAAAAGTTGTTTCCTTTTGTGGCGAAGCGAGAGGTTCCCCATGCTGATTCATTGGCTGCTTGTGCTAGTACTAGTGATACAGGAATGATATCGAGCCTCTTAAGTAATGCTTTTAAGTCATCTTTTGAATAGTTATCTAGCTTGATCATTTTGTGGTCTTCGCGAAGAGTAGAAACCCACTTTTTGTTTTTTGTTGATAACTTTTTGTTGCTGTTTAATAGGCTGGTTAAGCGCTCACGGTCTTTGAGTATCAGAGTGTTTTTCTCATTGACAAAGGGTGTTAAGAATTCAAAAAAGGCTTGTTTACGCTCTTTAACGTCTGTGATTGCTGCGAAATCAGGGGTCTCTTTAGATATTGGGTGAGACTTAAAGTAGCTTTTTTCGTCCGCAGTGGCTTCGCCTGACTCTTCATTTGAGGTTGAGGCGCTGTCATTTTTAGAGCCTTCTTCAGTGCTTTGAAATGGACCTGCTTTTATCCATAATATGAACAGCAGTGCAAACGAAATAATCCAAAGTATTTTTTTGTTCATAAATAACCACAAGTCCTAAGCGTTTTTATTTAGATCAGCGCCTTCATTAGGGGGCACCGATCTTAATAAATTGGATAAAAAGTAAGTCTATTATCCTTAAAAAAGGATGACTTTAATAGACTTTAGCTTAGGCTTCTTTAATTTACCTTAATTCCTTTGCTTCTAGTAAAGATGCTATAGGAAAAGTTTGGTTGGTCCGACAGGAACAACTTGGGTTGGGTTAATGTTTTTATGGCTAAAGTAGTAATGTCGTTTTATGTGTTGCATGTTGATAGTGCTAGCAATATTTGGGGTTTCATAAAGACGCTTTAGATACGCATTTAGTTTCGGGAAGTCCAAAATACGCTTTAAGTTACATTTGAAGTGGCCAAAATACACGGCATCAAAGCGGATGAGTGTTGTGAAAAGTCGCCAGTCTGCTTCGGTTTGTTCCTCACCGAGCAAATAAGTATTGCTAGAAAGTTTTTCTTCTAAAAAATCCAATGTATCAAATAAGGGCAGTAGTGCTTCTTCGTATGCATCCTGAGTGGTTGCAAAACCACACTTATAAACGCCATTGTTCAAGGTATTGTAAATGCGCTCATTAATTTCATCTATTTCTAGGGCTTGGCTTTCTGGATAGAAGTCGAGTTGGTTGTTGGTAATCTCATTGAAAGCTCGATTGAATATGCGAATTATCTCAGACGATTCGTTAGGGAAACTGCGATTAAGTCCCCAATATGAGACAATGCCGATCTGACCATTACCTCAAGACCGAATGACATGAATCAGCTTTCCTTCGCCGATACCG
>NZ_QPJQ01000006.1 GCF_003337275.1 Marinomonas foliarum
CTGCTTTATCTGTGGTAAGAAGAAGTGTATCAACTTCAGCAGTTGGCTTCTTCTACACCTGATTTGCAGTGTCGCACTTATTATCTGAATTTAGGGGTATTAAGAATTTCAGAAACCAGAACAGCTTTTCCCACGCTACTATTTCGTAAGGCATGATGGAGGCCATTTGCCCATATATTTTCACAAACTGCTTCGCTTTAATTTTAAAGTCGATTTTTCCATCGTGCTCCAGCTCCAATTCGTAATCAAAACGAGCAGCAGCCTGATCAATGATGGGGCTAAGCATTTGAGCATCTTCGTTGTTAAAATAACGCTGCACAAAATTTTCGATTTCATACCATTCGTAAACACCAGCATCGTCAAGCGCGTCTTTTAGCTCATGCAGTACGTTAATGTCCGTGGCTTGAGATAACGATGTCGCAGTATAAAACGGATCGAAAGCAGCCTGGATATCCTCGGCGGCATTGAAAAAGTCCAGCACAAACAGGTCTTCAGTTTTCTTACCCAATTTGGGCGCACTGCGGTTAAGGCGTGACAGAGCTTGAACACAGAGTACCCCTGCTAATTTTTTGTCCACATACATGGCACACAATTTAGGCTGGTCAAATCCCGTTAAATACTTGTTAGCCACTACCAACAAACGGTAGTCATCGGTGTCAAATTTATCCTTGGTGTCGGCCTCAGAAAAGCCGTTCACATCAGCTTCTGTATACTCGATGCCATCTACTTCTTTGCTGCCAGAAAATGCAACCAACACCTTAAAAGGATTGCCCTGCTCCTCTAAAATACGTTTTATAGCCTGATAATAGCGAATGGCAGATTCAATGCTTTGCGTCACCACCATGCCCTTGGCTTTGCCTTTCAATTTTTTGGTGTTCACAATTTGAGGCACAAAATGCTCTAGCATGATCTCCGCTTTGGTATTGATGGTTTGCTGGCTGCTTTCAACGTAATTTCTTAGCTTTTTCTGCGCTTTCTTGGTGTCAAATTCCGGGTTTTCGGCAATGGATTTTTCAATTTCGTAATAGCTTTTAAAGGTGGTGTAATTGGCCAGCACATCTAAAATAAACCCTTCTTCTATGGCCTGTTTCATTGAATAAAGATGGAACGGTTTGAACGAGCCGTCTTCTTTTCGCTGGCCAAATTTTTCCAAAGTGCTGTTCTTTGGCGTTGCCGTAAATGCCAGATAGGAGGCATTGCCGCGCATTTTGCGTGACTGCATTGCTTGCAGAATTTTGTCTTGTGCGTCTTCGGCTTCGTCTACGTCAGACTTACCCATCGCTCGATTCATATTGTCATGCGCCGAACCAGACTGAGAACTGTGCGCTTCGTCAATGATTACTGCAAAGCGTTTGTCACTGAGGTCGGCAATGCCATCTATAATAAACGGGAATTTTTGGATGGTGGTGATGATGACTTTTTTGCCACTTTCCAGCGCCAGCTTAAGCTCTGAAGATTTAAAGGCAGGCGCAACGATGTTCTTAACTTCTGAAAACTCTTTGATGTTGTCACGCAGCTGTTTGTCCAGCAAACGTCGGTCTGTCACCACGATCACCGAGTCAAACAAGGGTCGATCCAAGGGTTTTCCACCGGCCACGGCTTCATTGGCTGGGTAAGTTTCAATCAGCTGATAGGCCGCCCACGTGATCGAGTTAGATTTACCAGAGCCAGCCGAGTGTTGAATCAAATACGTATGGCCGACGCCTTTTTCAGCTGCGTGTTTAACCAGTTCGCGCACAACATGCAATTGATGATAGCGCGGGAAAAACAAGGTGCGCTTTGTTAAGGGATCTTTGCTACTTCCGTCTAGCCGTACGAAGTGTTGAATGATATTGGCCAGGCTTTCTTTAGTAAAAACCTCTTGCCACAGATAAGCGGTTTTATGTCCATTGGGATTGGCGGGGTTGCCTTTGCCATGGTTTTGCCCTTTGTTAAAAGGCAAAAAGAACGTGCTTTTTCCTGCTAACTTGGTAGTCATATACACTTCGTCAGTGTCTACCGCCATGTGCACCAAACAGCGGCCAAACTGCAACAAGGGCTGCGTGGCGTCTCGGTCTTCGCGGTACTGCTTTTGCCCGTGGTAGAGGGCATTCTGGCCCGTCCAGGCGTTTTTTAGTTCAAGTGTAATTAGCGGCATGCCATTAATGAACAACACCATATCAATTTCTTGCAGCGGGTTAGCTAACGAGTAACGAAGCTGTCGTGTGCAGCTGAATAGATTGTTTGAAAAACGAAGGTGAACCGAATCACTGCTGCTGACCAGCGGCGCGGGATACATAAGGATAAAATGTGCATCATCAACACTGAGGCCTTTTTTCAACACCTGCAAAATACCATTTTTCTTGATCAGACGATCATATCGCTCTAGCAGTTTCCGCTGCCAATCTACTGGGTTATTTTGCTTTAGCTTGGCAAGTTCGGATTCTTGCGTTTGTTCCAAAAACTGCCAAAACAACCGTTCGTCTAGGGCATACTGTTGATTAAAATCTTGGGGGAAGCCGGCTACATAGCCGCAATGGCTATCGTTGTAGCTTGGCTTGGCCGCATCTGATATTTGACCACTTGTGGCTTCGAGGCTACTACCCGTTAACGCATGTTCAATCGCTGCCTCTAAGGCTTGCTCATTAGTTTGACTGACCATAAACTCCCTACCTGTTGATTTTTTTGACGCAGTGTCAGTGTGCTCAGTCAAATGACCGTCGAATGAGATTTTATGCCCTCACCCTATTCCGGCAATAACTGCAAATAGTTCAAGCTTCGATCAACTGTAATACAACGAACCCTTCTCTGCGTAATGTTGTCGAAGGGTGCTCAGCATGTCATCTTGGTGCACCTGAATCCCTGTTACACCCCACTGGTACGCCATTTTTTCGTAAGTGTTAAAGAGTGCTTTCAGTTTTAGTGAGTCATACCTAGGCTTGCTATCAAAATCTGCTTTTTTCTTTAAAACTGTCTGGTTGCTGTATGATGAGTTCTCACCAGGACTTAACAACACCAGGTTGCCAAAAGCATCCAAAGCATTATGATCCACCCTGTTTTTGTACTCCTCATTTTGCGGATGCACATGCTCCACCGAATTTTTGGAGGTAATGCGATAAGCTTTCAGCTTGCCGTCTGTTTTATCCCCTTTCTTCCAGAGCAAGTACTCAAGCTTTTGAAACCAGTAATGCTCGAATTTGGTGCCTAAGGAATCAGCGAAGTACGCTTCTTTATTAGACCACCCAGTTAAAACTGGGTGTTGCCCCTTTGCAATCTTGAAGCTGGCTTCTTTTTGAGTTTCTCTGGTTAACGAAAGCTGGTTATCGAGCTGTTCCAAGGTTGCCAATACCTGTTCTTCATCCATATCTGGATGTTCTACCAAGCGGCCTAGCAACGCTGTCAGCCAATAATGGGCAGAACGATCACCAGTAAAATTGCGCACGGCCTGTAACTGCACTAGGTTGCTTAACTCCTTTGCGGTGCGGTTAATGTAGTATTTTCCGCTTGATAGCGAACGGCTAATGCTGGTTAAGCGTAAATGAGCGTCTTCACGGTCGTCGTGCTCAACCCATTTCACTACCCAGGTATCAAACTGGTAACGTACCTGCCACAGCAGTTCGATAAAGGCTTTGATTTCGGCTTCATCCTGTTTTACCAGAACGTCAAAGCACGCTAGAAGATTACCCGCTTTAATGCGTGGTTCTAAATCATCCCAACCGTTGCGGGCACAGAAGATTCTGAGGGTATGAATTAACAGTAATTCAAAACTAATAATGGAGCGGCAATAGACGGTTTCTAAATCAATATTCTCTGTGCCGTCAGTCTGCGCTTGCTCCACAGTATTATCTTGATTATCTCCGGCATTCACCTCCGCCAACAGCATGGTAACCGATTTTCCTATAGCCAGCTCGGCCCTAGGTGCGCTTTCCGCCACAACAAACGCAGTGCTGAACTGCTTCAGATCATTGTATTCAAGTGCATTCCACTTTGCCTTATCGAACAATTGCCGCAGGGAGCGCTCGAAGTAGTTTTCCAGATGCTCACAGGCCTGCCATATTTTGCTGTACAGTGCCTTGTCAGTGTTGATCTTTTTCAACAGTCTGGCTTTAAGCAAATCTACTGGTTCTAACTGAATGCCAGCGGTGTTCATGCTGGAGAATAAACGATTCAGATCCATTTCTACTGGCACGATATTGTTTACCCAAACCACGTTTTTGTAGAGGTAATCGGCAAAAGCCTCCAGGTCGAAGCCATCAACTCCACTCAATTTTTCAACTTGCTGCTTTAACACTTTCAAATTAGCTGCCAGCGGGCGCAAGTACTCATCTCGTTTAATTTCCTCATCGCCTGGTCGTGGCAAGTCCTTCAGCCCCGCAAAGCTACCGAGCAAGTGGCTGACCGAATCACGAATTTCAAAACCAAGGCGAGATTGGTTGCCGAGCACCGACACCGCAGCCAGTTCACATGGCACACCTGCCGCTTTGAAGGCGATAGAAACCAACATCAGTGTCGTGGTGCGCTGCTGGCCGTCAATTAACTCGTACACTTCATGCTTGGTGCTATCACGACGAGCAGACAGTGCACTGCCTATAAAGTACTGGGCCTCTCCCGTTTCAAACGCTGTTTTTATGTCTTCGAACAGCTTCACTGCATCTTCATCAGTCCAAACATAAGGCCGTTGGTAGCTGGGAACCAGAAAACTCAATTTACGCTCATGTACTTGCTGTAAAGTCAGTAGTTCGGTATTTACGTGTTGCTGGTTTGCGATTGTATTCATTGTAAGCCTCCAGCCACTTTAACGGTTAACGCTTGGGCGAAGCCTTGTTTGTAATCTTCCGAAGCTAGATTAAGTTCAAAGAATTCGTTGACCT
This sequence comes from Marinomonas foliarum, assembly GCF_003337275.1. Taxonomy (GTDB): domain Bacteria; phylum Pseudomonadota; class Gammaproteobacteria; order Pseudomonadales; family Marinomonadaceae; genus Marinomonas; species Marinomonas foliarum. The sequence continues at coordinate 4,851 of NZ_QPJQ01000006.1, forward strand.
TACCCATATAGCGTTTTTTCACGCTACTTTTATCTGGCTCCAAATTATTACCATCCACGGTGAGCTTGAACTTATCCAGATAGGCGAAGCATTGTTCGGGCGTGTAGCTAAGGGCTATCCAGTCCAGAACTGGAGTCTCCCTGACAAAGGCATAAACCGAGTTTTCACGCACGGCCTTCTGGTTGCTTACACGGCGAGAATAAACCACCCGGAACAGTTTTTTGGATGCTGCTTCCAACTGGCATTCCCCAAACTGGCTGATGTATTGCAGTAAACACGCCTTGTATAACCCTTCGAGATAACCGCAGCCCTCGAGCTCTTTCAGCCAAGCAATGAAGGATTGAAAGCCAGGCAAATGAGGTAAATCGGGCTTGTGCCAATAATGCTGGTACAGGCTTTGGAAATAGCTCAAATAGCGAATACTGTTCACACCAGCGTTCAGTGGCTGGCGAAGCTCATAACCCTGCTGGTACAAATGTTGGCTGACCTCGCCAGCCAACCCTACTTGACGATGCACACGCACAAACGAGACATCTGCACCTCTTCCGGTTTGTTGAGCCAGCTCGGTTACAATAGTGTCACGCACCTGTTTCTTTTGTTGGTGCGAGGGCAGTTCACGCATGTTGATCCGCTGCCAATAACGGCCCTTTAACAGTGCGCTGACGGTATCATCCAGCTTGCCCAATGATTCCCACTGCTTAGCAAAGGTTTTTTGATGTAGGGTGTCTATGGCTCGCAAGTGATGCGCCTTGATAATATCCGGGCCACCCAGCCTAACACCACCGGTATTCTGCGTTTCGAAGAAACGGTAAGCGTCGTCTTCCGTTTGGGTAATTACCACAGTGAACTGTAGCTTCTGAAAATCCATTAGCGTTTGCAAATACTCAGGCTGAGCACTGAAAGTATCTTGTAGCCACTTCAGGTTGTGCTTGATCTGCTGTTGGCTAATTGGGTGTTCGTATTCCAACGTGCTGACCAACTGTTGGCTGTCATCCCATTGCAGCAGGCAAGCGATTAGGGCCAAAGTCGTCACCCTTTGCTGGCCATCAATGATATTCAATTTCCCGTTTGCCTGATGCAAAATTAAACTGCCAAGGTAGTAAGGCAGCTCCGGTGTTTGTTTGTTGTGATCGGCAATATCCCCCAGTAATTGCGCCAGTTGCTGATCTTGCCAGCGATAAGGCCGTTGATACTCAGGGATGGTTAGTGCTCCGCTTACAGGCTGACCATTGCTCGTCATAGGCAGCTGGCCTTGCAATAGGTTTGCTGCAGAGCACGTTAAAACGGCGACCGTCATTCTTTTTCCTTTTGCTTTAAACCTTCAGCCGCTGTTTGCAGCGGTCCTTTTAAGGCTTTTTCTAACTTTGTCATCTGCTCTAAGTGCCACGCAACCGCTTTGGGCCAATTGTCTCTATTAAAACCTTCGACTCGGCTTGAAAACTGGATACGCGATTGCTTTTTGTCATCAAGGCGAAGCCATTCGAGCGGCTCACCAAAGGCTGAATCTATCTGACCTTTTTGCTTAACCAGTTCGTCAAACAGCCATTTGTTCTCATCACCGTTGGCACGGCTCAGCCATAGTTCAACACGTAGCTCTTTTTGATTGAAAATCAAGCTAAATGGACAACCTGTTACCCCTGAGCCAGCACATAACCAATGATCTTTAGTGGTACTAATATTGTTATAGAGTTGGCAAGAGCTTTTCTGAAACGCCTCTAAGGCACGCTCCCAGTACTCGCGACGCACCGTATGGCGGTTTTTAAGGACCACTTCGGTGGTTTTTTCTTCCGCTTCCTTGGCATTAATGCCGATCATCAATTCTTTCGCTTCTGGCGTTGGGATGATCTGGTCAATATTAATCAGGAGCTGTTCACCCAGTGAATAAGGCGTGATTTTGAAGCAGGCAATGCTAATGCCTTGACCCAATAACCACAGCGCTGTGCTGGTCACTTCTTTGCGAAAGTTTGCAGCAACTAGCATAATGCGCTGGCTGTTACCCAGGTTGAGCTTTAACTCATCGAGATCGGGCGCATCCAAAAACTCACATATTCTCGCCGAAGCACTTGCAGGGGCATTTAACAGGTCAACCTCTGCTGTTACAGCCTCATAGCGGTCTAAGTACTGCTGGTAAATGTCAACTATTTGCGCTTTGGTTAAACTTGCACAGTAAGAGGCATATTTAAGCGCTTGCCACACCACATCGCGGCCACTGTCGTCCAGCTTGTTTTCGATAATGACCAAGTTGCCATCTTTATCCAATGCCAGTAAATCTAAGCGTTCACGGGTGTCATCAAAGCCATCAAACTCCTTTTGAATAATCAGTAGCTCTTCACCCAGTGCGGAAGGCTCGTGTGCCAACCATTCCTGAAGATGCTTGCGCTCAGTAAAGCCCAACTCACTGAACTTCTTTGTCCTAACAGGACTAATCCTGTTGGTTTGATGATTTACCGTGAACATATTCGCGTCCTATTGCTCAACCATTTCTGGGGTGATTTTTATTTTTCCTGTCACGGCGCTGTTGATCAGGGTGGTTTTGTATTCTTTAAGCTTTTCAATCTGCGACTTTTGGATATCAATCGTGCGATTCAGATCTGGCTCAATTCCTTCAATGAACGAAATTATTTCTTGAATTTCATCTTTTGGTGGCACTGGAACCAATACACTTGCAAGACGATCCCTTGTTAATTTTGGCTGTGCCGCACCAGAAATAAATACCGTATAGTCCAATCCACTTAATAACTCGGCCCAGTATTTAAAACCATGAAATTTTGGCTTAATAATATGTGCATGGTTATTTACCCAATACTTTCCAGTTGCAACAAAAGCCAATGGTGTTGACTTGCTTAGCAAATTCGCGCCATCTTCAGCGATCAAGATTAAATCTTCATCAAAGATGTAGTCATCAACATAATCGATAACACCACTTGCTCCGTAATACGGATATACGCCCTGTCTCGACTCTCTCTCAACTGCGCTTATTGGAACTCTTCTACTGTTAAGAAACTCAAACGCATATCTCAATGACATTAAGTTCCAATGCGCTGGAATCTTGCCAATCCAATCCACACCGGAGTCTTTCATTGGCACATTGGGATCAAGCCCTTGGGTCACCGCCTGTTGGATGATGATCTGCTTACGCTCTTTCAGCAGGCTAATTTGCTGCTCTTTGATCGCAATCGCTTCGTCTACTTGTGCTGTTTTCTTTTCGAGGTAGTTGGCTATCAGCTTTTGTGTATCTTCAAGGATCTCGAATATTGGCAGTCTTTTAAAATCAAGAAAGCTTAAGTTTTGACGCAAGCCCGAACCAAATTTATAGAGCACTTTGGTGGTATCTAAAGCGTGAAGGTAGTAATGAAGGAATCGAGCATCAAAGCCATTTTTTACCCGCAAGTTCAAATATGCGTTTGTGATAATGCCTTTATTTTTTGCCAAGCCAGTTCTTAGACTTACTTTATCATTCTGAAGATCGGTACAACGAACAATGATGTCGTCAGGCTCTACCAATTGATAGGTTTCAAACGACTCAGGAACTAGACCGACGAGCTTTTCTTCTGGCTTAACAACTATATGGCCATAACTTAGGGATAGAACCGTATTCTCCTTCATCCCTTTGTTATTACTCTTACTTTCACTAAAGGCAACAAAGCCAGGCTTGAGTTCCCACGAACTTGGAATATCTCCTAGCCATTCAACACCTGAATCTTTGTAAGCCTCATATCTCGGCATCAACGCTAAACTTTCCATTATGCTTCTCCCTGAACTTCCGCCACGTTCACACCCAATATCTGCGCAATAAGACCTTCGGCTTTTTGTTCTAAGTTGATGATGTCGGTTGCGACCTCTTCTAAACTACGCAGCGGTTTATGACGGTAGAAATACTTATTGAAGCTGATTTCATAGCCAATTTTCACCGTATCCAGGTTTATCCATGCTTCATCAACATGAGGCTTTACTTCGTCTAGGAAGTACTGGTAGATGCTTTGTTTCAATGGAACAGATTCTGTGTCACGCAGGTCTGAGTTCGTCTCGTAAGTGATATACTCGCCTTTTTTACCGCCTTCTGTGGTAGGAACGGGGTAATAACCAAAATCTGGCAGGTCAGCGACTTCACACTCATATCGCTCCAGCAGGTCGTTTAATTTTTCACCGCTTAACTTAACTACTTTTTTAACCACTTTCTTGGCGGTTTCGTCATACCAGCTCACCGCGTTCAGGATGGCATTTTTCTCAGGTGCTGAAAGCTTAATGGCGTGGGCTTTTAGTGATTTATCAACTTGGGTTTTAAAGCTATTGAAGTCATCAAATTCAATGCTACCGATGTCAGCCATCAGCGTTTGTGCAGTTTCAAGCAATGCTTTTAGCGCTAGCCAATGTTTCACATCGAGCAGTTTTGCCTTAGCCTTGGCATTGAGACTGATGTCGTTATCTTCACACCAAGAAAGAATGTCCTTCTCAATGGATTTTAAGAAGCTCTTTTTCTGATCAGACCCGTAGCCAGTTTTTTCGTAAACACGTTCGCCGTGCTCTGCGTACACGTACTCCATCACTTCACTAAGTTGCTTATCAAAACGCAGTGGAGCTATTGCGTCTTGAGTGAACTTGGCTTTGCGGCGATCTGGGCGCTCGATAGTGACTTTGTAGTAGCCAAAGTCGTCATTACTAAACACCTTACTAGCGATACCGATAGGATCATTATTTGCATCAAGTGCTCTTTCAACGTCCACACACGCAAGGTAAGTATCGGTGATTTCCGTGATGTGCTCAGGCGCAAATTCGCAGTTTTTGTTACCCAAGTTCTTACGCAACTTACGGTATAGCAAGCTGGCATCAATCAGTTGCACCTTGCCTTTGCGTGCTTCAGGTTTATGGTTGTTCAACACCCAAATGTAAGTGGTAATGCCGGTGTTATAGAACAGGTTATTAGGTAACTGAACGATGGCATCTAGCATGTCGTTTTCAATGATGAAGCGACGAATGTTACTTTCGCCACCGCCCGCATCACCGGTAAAGAGCGATGAGCCGTTATGAACAGAAGCAATCCGGCTGCCTAATGGGCTTACGCTCGGATCTTTCATCTTGTTGACCATTTCCATTAAGAAAAGCAGCTGGCCATCACTTGAACGTGGCGTGGCATCCACCACTTCGAGATTTCCCCAATAATCTTTCAGGCTAACCTTAAAACGTGGGTCAATTACATCATTGCCGTCTTTAATGTGCTTCTGTTCAGACGCCCAACTCTTACCGTATGGCGGGTTAGACAACATAAAGTCAAAGCGTGAAGCCGCGAACTCATCGGTAGACAAGGTTGAGCCTTCGCGAATGTTCTCGGGGTTGTTGCCCTTGATCATCATGTCCGATTTACAAATCGCGTAGGTCTCGTCGTTGATCTCTTTGCCGTAAAGGTAAACATCTCGACTGTCGTTCGGGTATTTCTCTTCAATAAAGTTTTGAGATTCAGTCAACATACCACCGCTACCACACGCAGGGTCATACACTGTCATGGTAAGCGGTAACTTGTCTTTGACTGGGTCAAACACCAGGTGCGTCATCAATTCAATCACTTCACGTGGCGTAAAGTGTTCACCTGCTTCTTCATTGTTTTCTTCGTTGAACTTGCGGATCAACTCTTCGAACACGTAACCCATACCCAGGTTAGTAAGGGCTGGCATCTTGTTACCATCTGGGTCTTCGACCGTTTCATGAGTTAAGTTGATGTAAGGGGAAACAAATTTCTCGACGACATCAAGAAGGACTTGCTTTGAGGCCATGTGACGAATTTGAGACTTGAGGTTAAAGCATTCAATGATTTCTTTAACATTATCGCTAAAGCCAAGCAGGTACTCTTCAAAGTTGGCGAGTAATATCTGTTGGTTATTCGTTGCGGTGTTGAATAGGGATTTCAGCGTCCATTTAGATGTATTGTAAAAGACATAACCACTGGGGCTGCCTTCAATGGTTCATCATCAAGCTCCGTGGCTTGCATCTCTTCTTTTTGGAACTTTACCTCATCAAGCACGGCTTCTTTGGTAGGTTCTAGTAACGTATCTAAACGTCGTAATACCACCATAGGTAAAATCACATCGCGGTACTTACCGCGAACGTACACATCACGTAAACAGTCGTCGGCAATGTTCCAAATAAATGAGATGAGCTTGTTATGTACACTATGATCCATTTTATTTTCCTGTTCAGTGTTGGTTGCACCCCACTAGGTTGCTGCAACGGCTTCACTATAAATTTAAAATTCTGTTCTTTATGTAACGCCTATATGGCCGCTACATCGTTCTATTAACTTGTTCTGCCAGGCGCTAGATTTAAGTTTGTGACACCATAAAGTGCCTGGCTGTTACGCAACCAAAGCTGATACTCAAAGCCCATTAATGAGTGCTCCGAAGAACAATCCACATGCCATTGGCGTAGCAAATAGCCAGCTGTTGCTGCTCTAATCTCAACCTTTAGAACACCACCCGTCATGCCATACTCCAGTTCAATCGCTTCACTGTGCTCTATGCGTGGGTGTGGCACTAACTCCAGCTCTACAAATCGGTTCCATTGCCGGTCTTGAGTTTCGAGCTCACTTTCTTTGATAACAGAAAGCGACAACGTGGAATCTTCAAGCACAGACGCTGCTTTAATTCGGGTCAGTACAAAGTCTCTGAATTCACTGTGCTTACGGTCGAATGCTCGAATATGCCAACGCAGGCCATTATCCACCAGCGTATGCGGCACAATGTCACGCGTTGTTTCACCACGCGATAACAACACATAGGTGATGCTCAAGGCTTTGCCTTTGTGTATGGCCTCGGTGACCTTCGTCACTATAGATAGACTAGGTTTAGGTTTGTTAAAGTAATAAGGCGCTTCACAAGCTGGAGGTGGTTTTACCTGTCCATTAAAGCCATCTCCGTACCCTTAGCTAATCGTCGCCAGTGTTCGAACGACGTCATTAACAAACAAAGGTTCAAATGCTTCACCGCGCTTATGCAACTTGAGCTTTTGGTCATACTCAATGTTGCCTGGCGCAAGCTCTCGGTATAGAGTGAAGTCTTTCGTTGCTTGTGCGGCCGCTATGCTGAAGCGATCGACTAAATCCGCCCGTACCGCTTCTCCCTTAAATAATAAGGTGAAATCAATGTGGGTAAGCTGCGCTATCTGCGAAAGCCTATTTAGCTTGCCTTTCATACCTTCTTTAGCGAGTGAACTCGCGGGTACCCTTTGCTTCAGACCATTATTTGTCATGCGTCTTGTTTATCCAATTCAACCAATTTCTTAAAACTCTGTTTCATATTCTGTGCCATCCTATCACAAGTTACTTTGTAGGGAAGACTATGCGTCATTAGGTGCGCGCATAATAACGAAAATAATCTAAGCCATTGAATTAACAAATTAAAAAAGCGTCAATATTGCTTTGATATCATGGGTTAAGAAACATGCGACTAGCTTGCAAGTTTATGAGGCAAACAACAAAGGTAAAGTATTCCCCTATCTATGTCGCTATGCCCTATTACCGCTGCCATAAGCAACTTTAAGAACAATTGACAGCTCAGCTATGTTCTTACTTCTACAAGGCCACCACTGATAGAGAAATAAACTAACGTGCTTATCACAGGCTTACCAGAAAGTGTTTCCAATGTGTCCCGATAAGCTTTTAACTGTCCAGTATGCTTTTGCGCTATCTCGAGCCATTTTTCTCTGGGTTGCGGATTCGACTTGTGGTCAATAATAATCCAGCCATTGTCAGTCTCTACAGCTAGGTCAATAGCCCCTTGTCGAAGACTTTCACTACTGAGCATCTGGATGATTGGCATCTCGGTATGCAAAATTGCTTTGGAATACTGAGATTTGATCCACTCGAGTAAAGCAATCCCCTGCTGATAGATGTGCTCCCCTTGCACAACACCCGGAAGCTCAGCTTTAACCAACTATTGCCATTCTTAGGGGTAAATATCAGGTATTACGTTATTGTAAATTGCTATGCTAGGTCCGCGTCGCGACAAAATACGTCGCTGACTAGATAATCAATGTCAAAGTGTCGTTGATTGTTCAGATTTATCCGTGGTCAGCGGCACCTTTTGAGAGTGGACAAATAGCGCGACTGAGTTATTAGTTAAAGGATGCTACGAACGGTCTTACTAATCGATTCAGTCTATTGTTTGCAGGTCTTTAAGAGGATCTGATCTCCATTGATCAGAAGGTCTTCTTCATCACGACTGAGATAGAGCAGCAGGCAGTTAATGTGTCTGTTGCTAATAAGCTATTAGCGTTAAGTTGCATCGGACCGCTTTCTGCAAGCACATTAGCAAACATAATAGGAGACTGAAAACAATTTCGTCGAAAGCGTGATTTTACTGCGTCGTTGGGATTAACACCCCGCCAGCATAGTACGGGAAGCAAGGATCGTTTGTTGGAAATTTAAATACGATAGTGTCATCCTTGCTATCGTCAAGCATTTCTATGAAATCCTGTCATTATTCACCTTAAATGATAATGTCATCTGTTTTTTGCCGTACCTTTTGCCTCACTAGATAAAAAAGGCCCTGCTCTAAATCTCCAAGTGGCAATTCTTTAGTAAGTTGTCGTTGAAGCTGCCTTAGTATACTTAAAAACAATACATATCCTTTTGGATTGAGAGCGATACCAAGCCCCTGGCAAAAAACATCATCCAACACGACAAAACGATTTGGATCTAAGAATCTAAGCTGTTTACTAGCAAACGATACTCTTAAGCCTTTAATGGATGCCCCCATAGTGATGGCTTCCTCATCCGAGACATCTCCCACAACAGAAAGCCATTTCTTCAAAACAAACCCTAATCGATCTTCATGATGACGATGAAGATTTGACCAAACACGAAGTCCCCTCCCCCAGTCACAGACAATATTACAAAAATGATAATAATCATCTTCCGTCGAAGTATTGTGAAGTGCTTTTCCTAAAGACTTTGCCTTATCATCAAGTTTGGAGGAAATCAGACAAAGTTTATAAGCTGAAAACAAAGCTGATTCAGTAAATTCTGTATCTGATACTTTGAAGAAAATTGGAAGGTTTTCTCGGGGGGAAAGATCTGTAAGCGTGATAAAACGACCGCTTTCGTCGGTAAACGGCACCTCCACTCCGCGAACTTCTAGCAAGCTAAGATGATCTGTATTATACAAATTGATTTCAAGCCATTGCTTGGACTTAACGCCGCCTAAAACCTGGAGTTCGCTCTCTGAAAAATGATCTATCAAGACAGGTGTGGATATTTTATATTTCAAAATCAATTCCTTTTTGAACTTGGTTGAGTCAGTGTTGATGAGATTTCCAGAAGCTTCATTAGAAACGTCGCATGAGTAAACTAAGGAGCTGAAACAGGTTTATTGTTTAATTTAAACAAAGTTGATTTAAATGTACGAGCGCGTACCGTTATTCAGTCCATAAACATTATTTCCTTATCTTAAGCTGACTCATTACTTCAAGCATTGTTTTATCACTAAAACCGTAAAGCTCCTTGAGCGCCAGGATAAGAGAAAGCCATAACGTCGTTCCTTCGGAGTTTATCTCAAAATCAAAAAATTTCGACATCAAACCAAAAAGCGCTCTCGTGTCATCCGGTCGGTATTGATAGTTAAACTCCTGCATCTTAAACAAAACACCTGCTAGGTCAGCTATTTTTTCGTCTTCATACAATTCTTTTGTTTCAATATCAGTGTTTGCCATGTGATAGACATTATTGAAAATTGCATCGAGACTTGATTGATTTAAATACGGTAAATTTTCTCTCATTTTATGCTCTTTTTAATGTTTTATTTAATGGCGTTGACGGTTATATCGACACTAGTGATAGCGCACTACCGAAAACCATTCGCTTTTGTCGAGCGATTCATTCAAACGAATCGCCATCAGTTGCCCGCCTTTTCTTCCTACGCTATAGTCCAAACATACAGCCGGCGCATTATGGAGTTCATGGTTAAAATCCTCTGGTGGAATCCAGTAGTGACCGAAAAAAACAGGCACGGCACTCTGGTAACAGTATGATGACGCTAGGTGGTAGATTTCAGATACATTATTTCGATCCTGAAAACCAATTTCCGCTTCTATGCCTTGGAAGAGCACTTCACTGTTATTCCACCAACGCACTCGCAAACGCGTTCTTGTGTGCCCATATTTATCTTGAAAAGAGATACCATCTGGTAATGGCACTTCTGGTCCTTTCAAGATCAGCTCTATATCATCAAAAAGAGGCTGCTCTTCGGCACCAAAACGTTGGAAAAAGCTTTCTGCATAAAAGCAGTTTTGAGTATCTAGCTCGCTTGCTAACCGTTTCATAGCAGCGTCATTCCAACAGGCATGTACTACACGATAATTGGGCGTTTCTATCCATAAAGGCATGGTTTTAAAAAACTCAATCGCTTGCCAATATGGTTCAGTTCCAAAGGGAAAAGCCTCTAAAAATACCTGGTGTTGGCGTTGGTTTTTCTCACTATGCAGACGCACATAGTGATTGCTGTCCATTTTTGTAGCGTAACAGATGGCATTAAATTCATGATTACCCATTACTATTTGAGCATCACCGTGGTGAACCATACTTTGTGCGATTTCAATGACCCGTCGCTGCCCGCTCACAGAGCTTGTACCATCAATTAGATCTCCCACCATGATAAGGGTGCGCTCACTGTGACGATAGCCGTTACCAAAAGGCGTGTATCCCATTTTAGTTAGAACTTCTCTAGTTCGTCACTTTGTCCGTGTATATCACTGACAAGATCAACTAAACACATATAGAAACACTCCTTCTTTAGGCTAAGGAATACGCGAAGAAGTCATATACTTAGCTTATCAGGATAAACAATCTCATTTAATATCAATTAGATAGAGCCATATTTAAAGTATGAAAACGACTTTTCGAAGTATCCCTATGCGGTTACACGTCATATTTTTTAGTGTGAATTAAACTACTAATATTGATTATACGTTTTCAAGCGTCAATATGTGTCGCGATAACCGTCGCGGCAAAGCATTCCTAATCTAAACCCAGCAATTCTCTCGCTTGATGATGAATATGATCACGCCATTCGACTGGCTCATGCACATCGATCGCAGAACCATAACCTTGTATCCACCAGAGCGTTTGTTGGTCATCCGCTACACTGGCATTGAGCCAGTACCAGCCTTCTTCAGCTTGGGTAAGCACTTGATCTTCACTGATTGGCGTTTCTGATAACAGCCAAGCTATTTCGCTTTTCACTCGAGCTTGAAGTGTTTTGGTGTCTGAAGACTGACGGTAGCTAAAAGCCCCTTGATCGATATATTCGCCAAGATTGAAGCTTCCTAAATGTCGGTATGGTTTATCTGATCGCTCTACTTTTTGGGTTCTGTGAAGAGCAAATTGACGAACCTCATCGTAGTCTTTTACCGTTGCTAGTAAATAACTGACACTGTGCCTTACAACAATGCCTTGTGGGTGAAGGATGTACTCTTTGGGTTCGTTCCTGGTGCGGCTTAGGTAAATAACATCAATAGCGTATTCTTCTAATACCGATTCTGAAACCGCCTCCCAAATGCCTTTTTTAATTTTGGCAGGGATTAGGGTTTTACCACTGGGAAGTGCTTTTATTCGATTCGCCCAACCTGAGTAATGGTTAGATGGCAAGGCATTGAGGTATTGTTGAGCCGCTTGAAATTGTGACGTGATTTGATCGACAACGATTTGTGGTAGTAGACCAGAAAGGTATTCATGAGCAAGCACCAAGGTCAACGCTGTTGGGGTATCCAGACCTACTTTGGAATCATTAAATGACGCAGACAAACTCCAACGATATTCGCCATCCCCTTCTTTGCAATATAACGGCAAATGACTTGTCATTGCGTTAAGATCTCGCTGGACTGTTCGCAATGAAACTTTAAAGCCTTTTTCTTCTAAGGTTGCATGGATAGTAGAGGTGGCTTTGTATCTAGGTTCTTTCGGTATGGTTCGCAGCATGGCGAATGTGCGAAATAAAGTGTCGTGCTTTGTGCCCATTATGTATCCTTACTTTGTTTATCCCAGATCGCCACATACGTGTTGATCAGTCGCAAATGCGTTTGCTAATGTTTAACGGAGCTTTAATTAACAATTTCTAGCATTTAACTTTTCCTGTAACCACTCTCGCACTTCTACCTCAATCCACCCTACGGCTCTAGGCCCAAGTTGAATTGGCTTTGGAAAATTGCCATTTGACATGTAAGCGTAGATTGACGATCTAGAAAGCCCAGTTGTGTTGATGACTTCGTTTAATTTCATGACTCGCATATTGATGCCCTTCATAGTCGATAATTATTTATGTTGGTTGGGCCAATGTACAAAATAAAGTGTCGTATCTGATACCCATTTTGCCTACTTATTTTTTCATTCAGACCGCCGTATAGCATGCGAAACAGTCTCGGACGCTTTGGTTGATATTTGATACTCAGGCATTTGTAGTAAATTACTGTATATAAACCTCAAAACAACAGCTCAGTGCTTTTCCAATAATTTAAGTAAAAACATGGCATGACTAAACTGAGGGATTGATACGATTTCACCCTTCATTGTCAGCTGCTCTACCGCACGTGACTCAAACACCGCACCACCTACTCGCCTATTCATTTTGCGTGTAGCAAGCTTAATTCTAAGCTGGCAGGCTATAAATGCCGCGCTTGCTTCTTGCATTTGAAAGGTCGGAATAAACATTTTTTTCTTGGCGTCGTACCATGCCTGTTGCCATAACTGCATCAGTGCAGTAAAAGCGCCAGAGCTCTCCTGTTTGCATTGAATCAGATGTATGAGAAGTTGGTAAAAATCGGCATCCTTGACGTAATTTCTTGCTTCATAAAGGCGTGACTGCCCGATAAAGTCTACACCCTCTTCATTTGATGATATCTCATATGCCCTGTATGACACATCATTGGTTAAGATAGCCTGGTAAGCACTCCTTACCGTATCAACATGGTGCTGCGTTAACTCGTAATGATGGTCTGACGGTTTAATCGGGGGTGCATCAGGCGCTTCATTTGACTGTCTTTCTGCGTCCTCTAAATACCTAAGTGCCTTTTCAATTCTCTGAATCTGAAGGATTTGAGTTGCGATACTGTTTTTGTCTCTAGGACTTAACTCGGGTTTTCGATCAAACGACTCAATTTGATACGCTCCGCCAACAGGAAGGCTTTCTTTTTGTGTCTTTTTTAGCACTACATAACTTGCAGACAGCCCTTGCTCACTCTTCAACTCAATAAAGCGTTTTCGAGGGACTCGAATCAGCCTAGCTAACACTCCATCCAGTTTTTTTACGCTTTTAAAATTTTCTTCAACAGCCAGCCATCTCCAGTAATCCATTAAATGAATGTAGGATGACAAGGTTGTCGTTGCACTAGAGTGACCAATCATTAGCGCTAATGCCGGAAGCAAAGCATGGTGCGTGGTGGGCGTGGCAACCGTCGCTTCACAAAAACGTCGTTGAAATTCCGAGATAAGCTTTGAACCTATCCATGCTTTTACGACTTTCGCTATAGGGTCGCGCTGTTTATCATTCAAAATCAACGCCGTGGCAATAAAACTAATACAGGTATGACGTCCGTCGTGCAGGCGCATCTCGGGGTCTCCTGTAACAAGCTTAAGCGCTTCAATAACTCGACTAAAATGACTGTCCATGTGTCGTATTTCTTTCGGGTTTGTCAAATCAAAGAAGAGCGGGACAGACTGACTTTTCTGGCCTTTTACTTTCTCAATACATGTGTATAGTATTTCAATCTCTTGTTCGTTCAGAAACAATGAATATGGAATTCTACGGTTTCCACTTTTCGATTTTACCCGAACCGTATCTTTTGATATGCGATGCGTCCTTACATACAAAACTTGTTCTTCAACTGAGAAGTCTCGTAGCTTTAATCGCCTTATCTCTTCTCGTCTAAGCCCCAGACGGCAACATAGTATTAAAATTGCAGCATTTGTAGACTGCTCTTCTGCGTTCATATCTTTATCGGATAGCAAAAGTGAGAGAGCTTGTTCATACTCCCATGGCATGATGATTCGGCCAGTCAGACTTTCTTCATTTTCCTCGACATCCAAGTCACGGAAATCAAATTTAACAACACCAAAATATTCTTGAATAACAGAATGAAAACGAGCCAATATCTTTGCTCTATCAGCGCGATTTTCAATATCGCCTGCATCAATAATGTCTTGATAAAGATCTGAAAAATCTTCGTAGTCAAATGTTGTCAAAGATTGGTTTGCAGCAAACTCAAAAAGACGTGGAACTACCTTTGAGAAATAAGTTTGAATCGAGGAAGTGGCCAAACCACCATAGCGTTGTCCTTTTCGCCCAGAAATTTCATATAACCAGGTTAGAACAAGAACAGTAATTTCCGGTAGATCTTGAGATCCCTTTACTAAGTCAGAAAGATTTTTAGCTTTTTCAAATGAAATTAGCTCTTGCCAGAAGCGGGTGATTTTCTCTTTTGAAGTACCAGGATACCTAACAAACTTATTTCTAAAGTCTGCCATAAACGTCTTAAAGTAATCGTTTGAACGTGGCTTTGCCTTAAAAAAGGAGCGCTCTGCAATAGCGCTCAACTTAGCTTCACCACTGGATGGTATAATGTAACGATGCTTACGATCCAACAACCTTAACAGGGTGTGCTCAGAAAGGCCTTTTACCCTGAGTGTTCCTTGGCGCAGTCCATAGAGAGCTCCTGTTTCTGATCGTCTCGGCGCGAGATCAATTAGTTGATAAAGTTTACTAAAAGTCATCTCTTTATCATGCACTTGCCGAAACAACGCTGACAGCTTTGCATACCCACTAGCAATGGATTTATCAACGTTGACTTCAGGGCAATTGCCGTTCATAAATAGTTCTAATGTTTGTGGATTCAGGATGACGTTATTGAACTCCCCTCTCTTGATCAACATTGCTAGAAATAACGCAGAGAGCCCACCAAAAAACACTAGTTTCTCATTTATCTTCGCTGTGAGGTAACCATTTGAGTACTTTACTGAACTGATGGTCACTGATCTACGAAGCATCTCAGCAGAAAGGTCGCCGGTGCCATCGAGTATCATGAAAAACAGTAAAATATTACCAAGGGTCTCTGAAGAAACCTGCTTAGGGTGAGTGATCAATGCTTGTGCAAAATCACAAAATGTCGAGTGAATCTGTGTGTAGTTTCGTTCACTGAACATCACACCGTAAGGTAATACTGTACTAGCTACGGGAGATTTTTTTAAATAACGCCCTAATGCGGAGTGTAATTCATCGCTGTTAATTATTGTCTGCTCGCCATCGCTTAGCTTCAGTGCTTTAAGCAATATAAGTGTTTGTTCATGTAAGTATGGGTCGTCCCTGTATTTCTCAGATAAGAGCTCGTAAAAGTCTTGATTTGTCTTGATTGCCTCATCTAACAAAGATCTCAGATCGGATTGAATTTTTGTTTCAGCGCTTTTCGACTGATTCCGAGATTTTTTCTGAATAGACGTCGGGACAAACTGCCCATTGTTGTACATCTTTGAGTGAGAAAAGCTTGTGCGCGCGAGCAGACTAAACCCTAGTTCATCAAGACATCTTGAGATTGAGTTTCGATGTATTTCAACTTCAGAACCGCCATACTGCATTAAAGAGGTTTTTTGAAATGAATGCATATCTGTCGAAATATGTCCCATTTGATGGTCCAAAAATGGAGTCGCATCTTCGTAGGAAAAAAGCATTTGATAAGACAATTGTCGAATCGCATTTTGTGGTAGGGACCATCCCTCACCCATAAAAACCTCTACTTGAGCAGTGCTTGCTTCAGCAAAAGTTCCATTATCTTGCCATAGACCAAGAAAAGGAGCCTTACTGTCTCTATGAATGGAAGACTTGAGCAGTATGGCAATTTTTTTATCCAGCAACTTAACGCGTTTAAAAATTTGCTCAATCCAACCTAGCGTATTTTGAACCTGCCTCGTCATTAGTTCAGGAACAGGAATTATACGGGTAGCACTCTCGCCAAAATGTATTTTGTCAGCTATCAGTACACTGGTGTAATCCTCGTTCCAGCAATAATGCTCAATAAACATACTTTTGTTTCGGCGATGGCTAGTGACCGCAGAAAACATCAAAACAGTGTAAGAAACGAGCTGATTATAAATTTCACGCAAAGCGTCTAGTGATCTACTCGCTCCTACGCTTCGCAGAGAAGCATTTAGGGATTCCACTCTTTCAGCTAAACGTTCTGAAAAGATTGCTTTATTGATCGATAACTTAGAACCGATGACGAAATTGTCTTTGGAAAGATCCACTTGATGATCGAAACCAAAACCCAATGATTCGATACAAGTTTTTATGAAAGACAACTGCGAGTGATGAGTTGTGTCCGACATATAGTAATGCCAAGTTGACAACCCGAATTCGTTATTAGCAAAAATAAGCGCCGCCCTATGCCGACCATACTTGGAGGCCACGCACCCATAAAGCAAATATCGAAGTGTCTTATGAGTTAAACGCCTATTTAAATCACCAAGGCAAACAATCTCTCGGCATGCTTGCGTCAACAAATCATTCGCTTTTTGTGAAACATCATCAGGTAAAACTTGTTCTATTAAACCCGCTTGGTATCCAGCAAAGAAAGCTCTCAACAAGTGTAAAAACTGGTTAGGAATGGGTAATGCTAACCAATCTGTATGTGGTAACAGCCATTTTTGGTCTTCGCTATTGGGCTCGTAACGATCAGCAATATCAAGCCCTTTGCGCCAATATCGTGCTGAGGCAAGGTCAATGATCCCATAACAACTATCCGACTGTTTAAAGGCATCTGCATCGCTCTCTGCTAGGGCAAGATGCAAACCAAGTACCTCGTGCAATTTTAAAGTCGTTAAGATAGTTAAAAAACCGAGCGCTGAGCTAGCAGTTGGTTGTGCGTAATTGATCCATTGAATCGCTTTATCAAGTTCACGAGGCGTCAAACGGTAAGTAACAAATGTGAGACCAAATTGTTCTTTAGCCGATAGAATTTGATTTCTGAATAAGTCACGCTCTGCTTTGACGACTGGACTGATTGCCTCAGAGTCTAGATCGACAATTTCAACATCTGGAGTATCTTCAATGTCCAAATCATTCCCAGTAAAAGGGAAAGGCGCGACAGTAACTACCCCTTTAACACCTGAATCAGGCCGCCTCGCTCTTATCCTTGTTTTATCAACTAGAGCCGTATTTTCTTTATAATTTGAGCACAGATTCCAACCATCACGAACCATTTTCAAATAGGCTTGTGATACCGTGTACTGCCCTGTAATTTCATTACACAGGTACTCAAGTGTCTTGACAACTGAAAGCTCTTTAGCGATTTCCTTTATTTTTGCGCTATTGACTCTTTGCGACAAAATTAGCCGAATATTATCAGCGGCTTCAGCAACCGTGACAAAAGTAAAATTTGCCTCGCTTGATACCAAGGCATAGAAAATAGATGCTTGTAGCTTATGCAAGACAACATGATCAATATCATTAGGGAGTTTTTTTACATCTAGAGATAGAAAAGATAAAACGGGGAGTTGACTTATCTTGCCTTTGCAGAGCTTTCGCGCTTCTTCCAGTGTTGCTTCAAAGTCCGTATCATTTAAAATACTAGCTTTATCTAGAATAATATCGGCATCAGCACTCCCAGAGCTTATGAGATAAAAACTAAGAAACTCCCTGCCGATCCTTTGAAGCTTTATATTTGCAAATTCTGACTCGCAATTTTTAAGCGCTCTTCTTAGTAATGGATTTATAGTCAATGTTCGATCTCCATTTGAACGTGACTATGAGAGAAGCTGATTAATTCATACTGTTTCTCAGACACCTGCTTAACTGTAAAATCGAACAGCACGTAGGTATCAATTGAAAAAGCTTTACTTCTCTCTAATGCAGAATATTGCTCAGCGCTAACCAGCACAGCCTTTTTTCCTTTGCCACTCTTAGGGACAATTTCAACGCTTGGAGATTTCTTATGGGTATCACTGACTTCATACTCTAAAAATGAAACTGCTTGAGCGTCAGGCTTAAAATCCGGTTTTTCAGGTGGACTAAGTATTCCTATTTGATGAGACTCTTCGTGCCCTTCAACATGGACATCAAATTCTTTAACTCCTTGATGTTCAGCGATTTCATAAAGGATTTTGATAGCCTCATACGCGTCGTGAGACTTTGTAAAGCCAGATGCTTGGTAAGAGACTGATGCAGGCTGGTCAAGTTCATTGAGTTGTTCGATGGATTTCGTCATGCCTGTAAAGTGCAGGTTTAACACATCACAAACTATCTCTTTTACGGAATGTATAAGATCAGGCGCACTTTCTAAAAAATCATAATTTACTTGAATATGGTCATCTAGCGCGGCAACCGAAAACTTCCTTGCTTCGAGCTTAAATCCTGCATTCTTTTTGCGTGCCTCTATTGGAGAGCCTTTGCCATTAGCGACTTTTGCAAGCAAATCAGTTAAGTTACCTATTAAGTCTACTGTTTTGTTCCCGCTTTTACCGATATTACTAAATACAATCGCATTTCGTGTCTTATCAAACGTGACATCTTTTAGTTTTATGTCAATCCTATATACAGTCTCAATCATGTACTCTCCGGGCATTCATTAATACTGAATAAAAAACAGCAACTGGTTGAATATACTCAGAATTTACACGGTAATAATAAATATTCAAATTAAAGTGACAATTTTTGTCGCCTATTTACATAAATTAACAAAAAAGCACAAAATAATTAATTCATATCAATTTCTAGAGATGAGAGAGAATGAGACAGATTTATTATCTGTCTGGCCTCATGAAGAATCCCCTCCCTCAGAGACAAAGGTGCACGTACAACAATTTCAGCACCCTGACTAAGGAGCCAACAGCGAGTATCTCTATCATCTGGAATGACAGCTCGAAGGCAGAACCACTCACTACTCATTGTTTTTAGTATAATTTGCGACTCACTCAATTTTGTTTCTTCAAGCCTTCTTGCTAAGCTAGGAGAAATAAGAGCCTCCAACTGAATTGATTCATCAGAAAATTTAAGACTGGATTCACCGTTATCTATGTAAGTCTGAACTGAAAAGCTCGGGTTGGGTCGAAAATCAACTGATGATACCTTCAATGATTTAAAACGCTGAAGTGCATACTGTCTAACATCATCATATTCGTTGTAAGACCCAAGCACATAAGTAGCACTTTTGCGGATCATTACGCCATAAGGATGAAGGACGAATGACTGGATCTTATCTTTTGCATGGCTATCATAAATAACATCTAAAGCTTTATTTGACATTATTGCATCACAGACGGTAGCCCACATACTTGAATCAATAGTTGCTGGAATCAGCGCTTTGCCATCTGGGATGATTTTTACTTTATCCAGCCAATTAGAGTAAGTTTTATCGGATGAAGACTGAAGAAAGTTTTTTGCTCGATTGAGCTGAGGTGATAATTGAGCTAAAAGTGGTGTTGGCATAATACCAATGAGATATTCGTTTACCAAAATGGTGCTCACAGCAGAAGAAACATCCATAGCAGCAAAACTACCTTGGTAATCTGAGGCAAAACGCCATCGGTGGGGCCTTACCATATCATTGCGCATTATAGGGTAATACTTAGCTAAGA
This sequence comes from Marinomonas foliarum, assembly GCF_003337275.1. Classification (GTDB taxonomy): domain Bacteria; phylum Pseudomonadota; class Gammaproteobacteria; order Pseudomonadales; family Marinomonadaceae; genus Marinomonas; species Marinomonas foliarum. The sequence goes on from NZ_QPJQ01000006.1 coordinate 24,451, forward strand.
ATGCTAAATCACGCTGTAAGTTACGCACCCCTGTCTGAGCACCTTTCTCTTCTAATTTTGCAAGTATATCAATTGTTGATATACCCGGCTTAGGCTCAACAGGTAGCAGCTCAAGTATATTGATGTATCTAATAGCGGTGTTCATCTCAATGACCGAATTTCACTTTTAAAAAAGCAACAATACATCACTTGATCAACATCATCCATAAACGGCATCAGAAGAAGTCACAAGACGTATAAACGCAATTATCGCGATACCACTAGAGACGATGGCCTTTAAAACTATGGAGCGTCATATCACTTAACAGAATAAAAATACAATAAGGTACAACAAGGTGTATGAGCTAGAAGAAATATTATAAATGGGACTATTCAGGACGAACTTCAAAATCAGCAGCATGTAAACATAAAATACGAGCTAACATGATGCCATATTGATCAATCGAGTCACAAATAGGTCACACCTGAGTCACAAACGAAATTGATGAAAATTCTGGTCACAAGGTGGTCACAAATTAAATAAGTGTCTACGACGTAAGAAAGGCTATTGAAACAATGAGATAGGTATATCTTAGGCTTGATAAAACGATGGTGGGTGTGGAGGGGTTCGAACCCCCGACATTCGCCTTGTAAGGGCGACGCTCTCCCAACTGAGCTACACACCCAATCATATTTTACATCTATGAGATGTGGAGTTCTTAACTCCCTCTGATATGCGCCTTGTTAAGATAAAACTCTTAACTGAGCTACACACCCATTTCTAGATAACCATTAAGTTACCTTTAACTCTTTGCCACACTTTAATAAGTAATGGCGGAATGGACGGGACTCGAACCCGCGACCCCCTGCGTGACAGGCAGGTATTCTAACCAACTGAACTACCACTCCAACACAATCTAGTATTTTTGCTTTTACCTAAGTAAGAAGCCCACTTTCTAGTAAGTGGTGGGTGTGGAGAGGTTCGAACTCCCGACATTCGCCTTGTAAGGGCGACGCTCTCCCAACTGAGCTACACACCCATTTCTAGATAACGATTAAGTTACCTTTAACTCTTTGCCACACTTTAATAAATAATGGCGGAATGGACGGGACTCGAACCCGCGACCCCCTGCGTGACAGGCAGGTATTCTAACCAACTGAACTACCACTCCAACACAATCTAGCTTTTTACTTATTGCCCATAAGTACCACTGCTTAGTAAGTGGTGGGTGTGGAGAGGTTCGAACTCCCGACATTCGCCTTGTAAGGGCGACGCTCTCCCAACTGAGCTACACACCCAATCATTGCTTAACGTTATTATTCCAACTTACTTTATTAAGTAGTGGTGCCGCCACCAAGAGTCGAACTCGGGACCCTCTGATTACAAGTCAGATGCTCTACCAACTGAGCTATAGCGGCTTAACGCTAAATCAAATTTTTAAATCTACTCACATATCGCAAGCAAATGGTGCCGCCACCAAGAGTCGAACTCGGGACCCTCTGATTACAAGTCAGATGCTCTACCAACTGAGCTATAGCGGCATTACATGACGCAGTTCACTTTTAAATTACTTCCTAAGAAGTGGTGCCGCCACCAAGAGTCGAACTCGGGACCCTCTGATTACAAGTCAGATGCTCTACCAACTGAGCTATAGCGGCTTCAATAAAAGCAAAATCTTTTTTTATCTCTGCTCTTTATTTCTAAAGAAAGAAACTTTGACCAAAAATGGTGCCGCCACCAAGAGTCGAACTCGGGACCCTCTGATTACAAGTCAGATGCTCTACCAACTGAGCTATAGCGGCATTTCTCAATTTTTGGTCGGGACGGCAGGATTTGAACCTGCGACCACTAGCACCCCATGCTAGTGCGCTACCAGGCTGCGCTACGCCCCGAAACCAACAGTTGAAGAGTTAAACTCTGTCCCTGCCAGCGGGTGCGTATATTACTATAACGAATTGAAAAGGGAAGACTTTTATAAACTTTTTTTCAATTTAATCATGACAGTAGAATATTCAAAATTGATTGCTTAAACATTGATCTAAATATCTTTCTACTTTATCTAGGTATCGATTAAAGCAAAAAGCTCTTCTAGACAGAGTTGATGACAAATAAGGGCTATCGGATTAGCAGCATATAAAAAAGGCCACCCTACTGGGTGGCCTTTTAGTGACTTCAAAAATCACTCTTGCATATAGTCTTCTACTTTTGACTTAAGCTTCTGCCCAGGCCGAAAAGTAACGACAGTACGTGCCGTAATAGGGATCTCTTCTCCCGTCTTAGGATTTCGACCTGGTCGCTGACTCTTTTCTCGCACTTCAAAATTACCAAAGCCCGACAACTTAACTTGCTGCCGCTCTATTAGTGAACTACGAACAACCTCGAAAAACCCCTCAACAAGATCTTTCGCATCTTTTTTACTCAGACCAATTGAATCCACTAAGTTTTCAGCAAGGTCCGCTTTCGTCAACGATCCCATAAATCTACCCCCTTACAACGGCTCCCAATTGCTCTGATAATGCCGCAACAGTTTTTTCGACAGAATTGTTCACTTCTTCATCACTAAGAGTGTGTGAAGGATGCTGCCACGTCAAGCCTAAAGCGACACTTTTTTTCGTTTCATCAATACCTTGGCCCTGATATACATCAAAAACCAACACATTTTTGAACGCGTCACCCGCCGTTGCAGAAATCACCTTCTCCAACTCGCTAACAGGTACAGTGCGATCAACCAATAACGCTAGGTCACGACGAACCTCAGGAAAACGAGAAACGGCTTCGTACTCAGGCAACGTCGCATTCAGTACAGCATCTAATGCAATATCAAATACATAGATTGGCTGATTGGCACCTAATGTCTTAGACAGCTGTGGGTGCAACTCCCCCATCAAACCAACAAACTTACCATCTAAAAAGATATCAGCCGAACGGCCTGGATGTAAAAACTCACAACTAGAACGCTCATACGTAGGTTTCCCACCATCATTCAATGCAAACAAGGCTTCGATGTGTGCTTTAAGGTCATAAAAATCGACCTTCTCGCTACCATGATACCAAGCTTCAGCATGGCGAGTACCTGCGATTAAACCAGCTACTTGTTGCTGCTGATCCAAATCCGCTAGCGCATCAACCGTACCAATAAAGCGACGACCTGTTTCAAACAAGCGAACACGGGACTGTTGACGATTTTGATTGTAAAGATAGGCTTTAACCAAACCTGGCACCAAACTTGGACGCATGACACCCATATCTGCTGATATTGGGTTTGCCAACGGCACAGGCTCGATATTAGGTAAAAACTGCTTACTCAAGACAGGATCAATAAAGCTATAAGTTACTGCTTCTTGATAACCCTGCGATACTAAAATAGAGCGCATCACTTGAATCTGAGCTTTTGTTTCAGACAGAGGCGTAAAATTCACTGCCGCCTGAGGCATTGAAGACGGAAGATTGTCATAACCGTAGATACGGGCAACCTCTTCGATCAAATCCGCTTCTATTGCGATATCAAAACGATGTGATGGCGCTTTTGTTGTCCAAGCATCATCCGTCACTTCAACCATCTCTAGACCAAGACGAGTTAAAATATCCGTCACCAAGTCTTTATCGATAGACATCGCCAAATACTGATCAAGCTTTTTACGACGCAATGTAACAACCGCCGCGTCAGGCAAAGAGAACTCACTCACAGCATGAGTTATAGGGCCTATTTGGCCGCCAGCAATTTCTACAACTAACGCAGTGGCTCGCTCTAAAGCTCGCTCTTGAAGCGTTGCATCGACACCGCGCTCAAATCGATGAGAGGAATCAGTATGCAATCCATAAGAACGCGCCTTACCCGCCAAAGCCAACGGCGCAAAGAAAGCACTTTCAAGGAAAATATCTTTTGTTGCTTCGTTAACACCCGATCCTTCGCCACCCATTACACCAGCAATGGCTAGAGGTGATTTTTCATCAGCGATTACCAAAGTATCTGAACGAAGTGCTACTTCCTGACCGTCAAGCAAGACGATTTTTTCATCTTTATTGGCCATTCGCACAACAATAGAGCCGGATAGATTCGCTAGATCGAAAGCATGCATTGGCTGCCCCAATTCCAACATCACATAGTTAGTGATATCTACAATTGGGTCGATAGAACGAATACCACTGCGACGAAGCTTTTCAACCATCCACAAAGGCGTTTGAGCAGCAACATTGACACCACGCACAACACGGCCCAAGTAACGAGGACAAGCGTCTGTCGCTTCTACTTTCACAGGGAAAGCATCATCAACAACAACATCAGTTGGTGTGATTTTAACAGGCGTCACATCAGTCTTATTCAAAACTCCGACTTCGCGAGCCAAGCCAGCAACACTTAAACAGTCGCTACGGTTAGGGGTTAAATCTACATCAATAATCTGATCATCAAGATTCAAAAAAGCACGGAAGTCTTCGCCCGCTTTCGCAATAGCTGGTAATTCCATAATGCCATCATGGTCGTCACTCAAGCCTAATTCAGAGGCTGAGCACAACATACCAAAAGACTCTACTTGACGAAGTTTGGCTTTTTTAATTTTAAAATCTGCACCTAGAACAGCGCCAATTTTAGCAAATGGAATCTTGATACCTGGACGCGCATTTGGCGCACCACAAACTACCTGAAAAACATCTACGCCATCAGACACCTGACAAACCTGCAACTTATCAGCATTCGGATGAGGCTCAGCTCCGATAATCTCCCCTACTACCACACCTGAAAATTCAGAGGCAACAGGTAACACTTCATCCACTTCAAGGCCAGCTAACGTTATCTGAGCAACCAAATCATCGCTACTGATGTCTGGATTGACCCACTCTCTTAGCCAATTCTCACTAATTTTCATAAAAACATCCTAGGTCGACTGGTTACTTGAATTGTTTAAGGAAGCGCAAATCGTTTTCGAAGAACATACGAAGGTCGTCTACTTTGTAGCGCAGCATCGCAAAACGCTCAACGCCCATACCAAAAGCAAAACCAGTGTATTTCTCAGAATCAATTCCTGACATTTCAAGCACTTTCGGGTGCACCATGCCGCAACCTAACACTTCCAGCCAAGACTCTTCGCCTTTGCTATTGGTTCGCATGATATCCACTTCTATTGAAGGCTCAGTAAATGGAAAGTAACTTGGTCGGAAGCGAACTTTTAAATCATCTTCAAAGAAGACATTCAAAAATTGCTGCAAAATCCCCTTCAGATCAGCAAACGAAATATTTTCGTCGATCAATAGACCTTCAACCTGATGAAACATAGGGGTATGCGTCTGATCCGAATCACAACGATATACTCGACCAGGACAAATAATTCGAATTGGCGGCTGCGTCGTTTCCATGGTGCGCACTTGAACAGGAGATGTATGTGTTCTTAGTACGGTTGTCGGATTAAAATAGAAGGTATCTTGCATTGCACGCGCAGGGTGATGCGCTGGAATGTTTAGAGCTTCAAAGTTGTGATAATCATCTTCGATTTCTGGCCCTGCAGCCACATCAAAGCCAATTCCACGAAAAAAAGTTTCAATACGCTCCATTGTACGAGTCACTGGATGCAAACCACCCACTTCCTGACCCTTACCAGACAAGGAGATATCGATTGTTTCTGTTGCAAGCTTCGCGTCAAGCGCTGCTTTAGCAAGAGAAGCTTTACGTTCAGTAATTTTCTGCTGAACTTGATCTTTTGCTTCGTTGACCATCTGACCAAACTTTGGTCGCTCTTCTGCTGAGACATTACCAAGCTGTTTCAACAAAGCAGTCAGTGCGCCCTTTTTGCCTAAATAATGCACTCGTACATCATCTAACGCGGACTCACTCTCAGATGCAGCCACTGCGCTTAGCGCATCAGCAAGAATCTGCTTTAGGTTCTCCATTTATACACTCCAAAAAATAAAATAGGGGAAGAACCATTGGCTCTTCCCCTATCAAAGACTGCATTGAGTGATCGTTCTATTAAGATTGAATCTATCAAGATCGAATCACCCTAAGGCTACGTCAGAAATTAAGCCAAGCTTGCTTTCGCTTTTTCAACGATAGCAGCAAAAACTTCTTTCTCGTACACAGCTAGGTCAGCCAAAACCTTACGATCGATTTCAATTGCCGCTTTTTTCAAGCCAGCAATGAAACGGCTGTAAGATAGACCATTGATACGTGCAGCAGCGTTAATACGAGCAATCCACAATGCGCGGAATTGACGTTTACGCTGACGACGGTCACGGTATTGGTATTGACCAGCTTTGATAACAGCTTGTTTTGCTACACGAAATACACGGCTACGTGCACCGTAGTAACCTTTAGCTTGCTTTAAAATCTTCTTGTGACGGCGACGAGCCTGAACACCACGTTTTACGCGAGGCATAATATAAACCTTATACTAATAAATTAATGAACTAAAAAAATCTAGACTTAGATGTATGGCAACATGCGTACAATTAACGCTTTGTCGCTTTGCGCAATCTGGTTCATAGAACGAAGATGACGCTTACGCTTAGTCGATTTCTTAGTCAAAATGTGACTAGTATGAGACTGCTTATGCTTAAAACCATTCGCGGTACGTTTGAAGCGCTTAGCTGCGCCACTGTGTGACTTAATTTTGGACATGATAAAACCACTCTCGCATTCGTTAATGTTAGTGTAATTTCTTAATAAATCAGTCTTTAAGAGCCGAAACCCTTAAAGCCAAGTTATTTAAAATTACTTCTTCTTTTTGGGGCCTAGCACCATCGTCAATTGACGACCTTCCATTTTCGCGGCTTGCTCTACTGCACCATATTCCTCTAAGTCTTGAGCGACTCGATTCATAAGTTGCATGCCAAGCTCCTGATGGGCCATTTCACGACCGCGGTATCGTAGTGATACTTTGGCCTTATCCCCGCCTTCAAGGAAACGTATCAGGTTGCGGAGTTTTACCTGATAATCCCCTTCCTCCGTCCCTGGACGGAATTTCATTTCTTTTACTTGGATCTGCTTAGCATTTTTCTTTTGAGCAGCTTTCGCTTTTTTCGCTTCAAAAATATGCTTACCGTAGTCCATGATTTTGCAAACAATCGGATCTGAATCAGCAATTTGCACTAAGTCTAAAGTAGCCTCTTGAGCCGCTTTTAGTGCCTCTTCTAGAGAGACAACGCCAACTTGTTCACCATCAGCAGCGATCAAACGCACTTCGGTAGCTCGAATGTTTTCGTTGATTAGAGGACGCTGCTTACTAGCGGCACGTCCACGATTCATATTACCTTTTATAGTACTATCTCCATTTCTTGTTTACGGCTACGGCGAGCAACTTCTTTTTGAAGCAAGTCTTCAAAATCGGAAATACTCATCACTCCAAGGTCATCACCGGTACGAGTTCGAACAGCAACCTGCTGTTGCTCAACCTCTTTATCACCGACAACGATCATGTACGGCACTCGTTGTAGAGTATGCTCGCGGATTTTAAACCCGATCTTCTCGTTTCTCAAGTCAAGTTTTGCTCTAAAGCCATTTGAATTCAATCTTTTTTCCAAATCAGCACAATAGTCTGCTTGGCGATCAGTAATGTTCATGATAACAACTTGTTCAGGCGCAAGCCAGACCGGAAAGGCTCCTTCTGTCTCTTCGATCAAAATACCAATGAAGCGCTCAAGCGATCCAACAATCGCACGATGCAACATAACTGGTGTTTGACGAGAGCCATCTTCCGATACATATTGCGCACCTAGGCGAGTTGGCATCGAGAAATCAACCTGAATAGTACCACACTGCCAAACTCGGCCAATGGCATCTTTCAATGAAAACTCAATTTTAGGACCATAAAAAGCCCCTTCACCTGGTAACTCTTCCCAATCAAGCCCTGCAGAGTCCAATGCATCAGACAAGGCTTTCTCAGCTTTATCCCACACTTCATCTGAACCGACCCGTTGTTCTGGGCGTGTCGATAAACGATACACGATGTTATCAAAGCCAAAATCCGCATACACTTCGTGAAGCAGGTCAATAAACACAGAAACTTCTGACTGAATTTGACCTTCTGTTACAAAGATATGACCATCATCTTGAACAAAGTTACGAACACGCATAATGCCATGCAATGCGCCTGAAGGTTCGTTACGGTGACAAGAGCCAAACTCAGCCATACGAAATGGCAGGTCACGGTAGCTCTTAAGACCTTGATTATAAACTTGTATATGACATGGACAGTTCATCGGTTTAACGGCGTAATCACGATTTTCAGAATGCGTTGTAAACATATTCTCGTGATATTTACCCCAATGCCCTGACTTCTCCCAAAGCACGCGATCAACGATCTGAGGCGTTTTCACCTCTTGATAGTTATTATCAATCTGCTTCTGACGCATATACTGCTCAACAGCTTGATATAATCTCCAACCTTTAGGATGCCAGAACACCATACCAGGTGCCTCTTCCTGCACATGGAAAAGGTCTAATTTCTTACCCAACTTACGATGGTCACGCTTTTCAGCTTCTTCGATTCGTGTCAGATAAGCTTTTAATTCTTTTTTGTCGTTCCAAGCCGTACCATAAATACGTTGCAACATTTCATTATTAGAGTCGCCACGCCAATAAGCGCCGGCCAACTTCATTAATTTAAAATGACGCAATACACGAGTATTTGGCACGTGAGGACCACGACACATATCCATGTATTCTTCGTGATTGTACAATCCAACTTCTTTGACTGATTCATCCATATCATCGATCAAGGCGACTTTATAGGACTCACCACGATCAACAAACTGTTGACGAGCATCAGCAATAGGCGTCATTTTTTTCACAACATCGTAATCGGCTTTCACCAATTCACCCATGCGCTTCTCGATCGCCACTAAATCATCCGGCGTAAAAGGACGCTCATATGAAATATCGTAATAGAAACCATGCTCAATCACAGGACCGATTGCCATTTCTGCGGTTGGATACAACTGCTTAACTGCATGACCAACAAGGTGAGCAAATGAGTGACGTATAATTTCTACACCCTCAGCATCTTTCCCTGTGATAATGCTCAATTTCGCATCTTCAGAAATCAATTCGCACGCATCAACAAGCTGGTCATTAATACGTCCTGCTACTGTTGCTTTAGCCAAACCCGGACCAATATCCTCGGCGACTTGCATAACAGTGACTGGGCTTGAAAAAGAACGTTGGCTGCCATCAGGCAAAGTAATTACAGGCATTTTATTCCCCTATCGGAGTCAGTGGTGCTCCATACCAAAGAGCACATGTAAATTTCAGCGCATAAATTACCATTTTTCGATTATTCATGCGAATCTAATTTAAATTGCCTTTTTATCTGCATGTATGGGACATCCACAAAAATCAAGCCTTTTTTCTACGTTTCAGCCATAGACATTATCGTCACGCGGAGTAAAATTGGCATCCGTTTCACACAGACTTCGCGTTCTAAAAGGCACTATGGATCTTAATACTCTTGACGACTACTGCATTGAGACTACTCAATCAGAACCTGAGCTTTTAATTGAGCTGGTTGAAAAAACCTACTCAGATATGGGCTACCCGAATAAGTTATCAGGAAAAACCATTGGCCGCACACTGAAGCTATTAACAAAAATAGCTCAGCCAAAGCGTGCTCTTGAAATTGGCATGTTTACTGGCTATTCCGCTTTATCCATCGCAGAAGGCATGCCTTCAGATGGTGAGCTTATTTGCTGTGAAACGAACCCTCGAGCGATTGAATTTGCTCAAACTTTTTTTGATCGTAGCGAACACGGTAAGAAAATCAAAGCGATTTTTGGCCCAGCCCTCGACACCATCAAATCCCTTGACGGGCAATTTGACCTTGTCTTTATCGATGCAGATAAACGCAACTACCTTAATTATTACGAAGCAGTAATACCGCTTGTGAGATCAGGTGGACTTATCATTATCGATAACTCCCTATGGCAAGGACGAGTACTAGACCCAAAAGAAAACAGCGATTTCGCTGTCAACCAAGTCAACCGCTTAATTGCGCAAGACAAGCGAGTTGAGAACGTTCATCTGAATGTTCGCGACGGTTTAAATATCGTCGTAAAACACTAACCCTATTTCTTATAAACCCCATTCACCTTTGGGTCTCCTCAGGTGAATGGGGTTTATGTGCTATTAAAAAGATATTACGTAAGAGGCAGCGATTTTGGTCGTTTTTAAAATCACAAATAACATCACTGGAAAGCACTATATTGGAACTTCTTTCAATAGCGGCTTCCAACGTTTCGAACAATACGTTGAAGCAACAAACGAAGGACTAGATTTTCCTTTATACAATGACATTAGGGAGAATGGCATTGAGGCGTTTACCGTCGAAGAACTATTTGAAACCAGCGACAAGCAAGAATTGTATGAACTAGAAACCGACTATATATCAATCTATAACGGTGAAAGCTTACGTGGTTACAAAATTGCTCAAACAGCCGAAAAATCAGCCGGCTTAAGCTTTGGCAAAAAAGCATTGTTTGACGCTAATGGTGTATCAACAGCAGAGCAGCCAAAGAAAACAAGAAAAGCAGCAACCAAAAAAACAGTTGAACTGCCAAAAAAAACGATTGAGCCAGCACCAACAGCCAAATCCTTCTTCGGCGAACTTATTGGAGAAGAAAGACTAAGTGGTGCAGCTGCTGCCAAGGAACCGGAAAAGAAAAAAGCGCCAGCCCGAACCAAAAGCAAAGCCAGCATACAAAAAATGCTCAACGAAGCTGAAAAAGCATCAAAAAAAGAACGTGAAGAAAAATTAAAATCACAACAACAAGCAGAAGCAGAAGAAATGGCTCTGATCATGGCAAAGATTGATGTGACATCAAAATCTTCCACATCAGCCTTCCGACGCCGAAAAGGCTAACAGCTTTAGCAGATAACCATAAAAAAGCTCAGTTAGAAATCTAACTGAGCTTTTTTTCGATAATCACTTATCCCATCAAGGAATGCGAAAAATTATGATCTCGCCTTCTTAAGTGTTTCAGAAATCATAAACGCCAATTCTAATGACTGATCAGCATTCAACCTCGGATCACAATGAGTATGGTAACGATCAGCCAAATCCGCCTCAGTCACTTTAAAAGCACCACCCACACATTCAGTAACATTCTGTCCTGTCATTTCAAAATGAACACCGCCAGCGTAACTACCTTCAGCATGATGCACCTGAAAAAATTGCTGAACTTCTTTTAACACATCATCCACTCGACGCGTCTTATAGCCAGTAGAAGCCTTAACCGTATTACCGTGCATTGGGTCACTACTCCACACAACGTTCTTGCCTTCACGCTGAATAGCCTGAATCAATTTAGGCATACCATCTTCAACTTTATCCGCACCCATTCGAACAATAATATTCAAACGACCCGCTTCATTATCTGGATTTAAAACATCACACAACTTCAATAGATCTTCAGGATCCATAGACGGGCCAGCTTTCACACCAATAGGATTCTGAACACCACGCAGAAACTCAACGTGCGCACCATCTAATTGACGCGTTCTGTCGCCGATCCATAACATATGAGCCGAACAGTCATACCACTCACCAGTCAAACTGTCTTTACGAGTTAACGCCTGCTCATAAGGCAATAATAGAGCTTCGTGTGACGTATAAAAGTCGGTTTCCTTAAGCTGAGATAAGCCTGCACCAACACCACAAGCCTCCATAAATTGCAAAGCATCATCAATTTTATCTGCGACACCTTGATAGCGACCGCCTGCAGGGCTTGCACTTAAAAAGTCCAAATTCCACTGGTGAACTTGATGTAAATCCGCAAAGCCACCTTGTGAAAATGCACGAAGCAAGTTCATTGTCGAAGCACTCTGATTGTAAACTTGCACCAGACGTTCAGGATCAGGAATACGAGCTTGCTCGGTGAAATCAATACCATTAATAATGTCACCACGATAACTTGGCAGCTCAACACCATTAATCACTTCTGTATCCGCAGATCTTGGCTTAGCAAACTGACCAGCCATACGGCCAACCTTCACAACAGGACACTTACCCGCATAAGTCAAAACTACAGCCATCTGCAGCATAACTTTAAACGTGTCGCGAATATTATTTGCATGAAACTCCGCAAAACTCTCCGCGCAATCACCGCCTTGCAATAAAAACGACTGCCGATTAGCCACTTGAGCCAAGGCCTTTTTAAGCTGACGCGCTTCACCTGCAAAAACAAGAGGAGGCATTTTACCTAATGTATTCTCTACCTGAGCCAAATGCTCAGCATTAGGATAAACTGGCTGCTGCAGCGCCGTTTTATCTCTCCAACTTGTTAATCCCCACTGCTCCATAACGCAATACAACCTTCTCAAAAATTATTAATTAATATATCAACGGGCCACAACCCAAAGTATTTCAGCATCTTTTGCCGACAATGAAACAACGGCATGCCCCATAGATGCATCATAATACACACTATCACCTTCTTTTAATTCAATCGGCTCATAGAGTTCAGAGAAAAAATTAATTTTACCCCGCAAGACCAATAGAAACTCTTCCCCATCATGGCGCACCCACTCTTTAAACTCTGTAAAGGACCTCGCTCTTACAGTAGTCTTGAAGGGCACCATTTTTTTACGACTGATAGAAAAATTCAGCAATTCATGCTCATACGTTGCTGTAGGATGAGGCTCTCCTCGACCTTTACGCGTCACATCCCTTCGCCCAGCAATAGAATGCTCACTCGCCTCAACAAACAACTGAGGCAAATCCATTTCCAAACCATTTATAAGCTTTTGAACAATAGCAAAACTAGGCGAGACTTGATCATTTTCAATTTTCGACAATGTAGAGCGTGCGATTCCAGTCTTTTTCCCCACTTCTTCCAGCGTCCACCCTCTTGCAAGGCGAATTTCCTTAACACGCTTCCCCAGCTCTAACGGCTCAACAAAACGATCAGGATCAGAAGCTGTGGCTGTTTCTAACGACGGTCGACTAACCATAAATTACCATTACTACATATTCACAAAGAAAGAAAAATGCCTGTTAAACCTCAGATATTCCCAGAAGCATACTGACCGCTATTTATTTAACAAAGGCGCCATTGCAGCTGCACATCGAGAAAGATCAAACCCCTTCCCCGCCACATAAGAACTAAGCTCATCAGACGACTTACCCTTGGCATTTTCAGACAACAGCCACAATACTGATGAGCGAGTTCCTGTACGGCAAAAAGCCAACGTTTTTTTACTGTCAATTAATGCTTCAGCCTGAACTCTAACATGCTCTTTTGATAACTTAGATAAGTCAATTGGATTACTAACATACTCAAGACCCAGTACTTCAGCCTCAGCGCGCAAATCATTATCTGTAGGCTGGTCATCCGATTCTAAATCAGGGCGATTATTAATTATTTTTTCAAACCCCAAACCCTTTAACGTCTCTATATCTTCTACCAAGATTTGAGGTGCAACATAATACAAGCCATCTAATTGAACTAAATTATTCATTTTCACCCACCCTTACGAACGATATAACACTTTAATTAAATGGAAACCAAACTGTGTTTTAACTGGCCCCTGAATCTTATAAAGAGGCCCACCAAATACAACCTTATCAAAAGCAGGAACCATATCTCCTTTGCGAAACTCACCAAGATCTCCACCCTTCTTACCGGAAGGGCAAGTTGAAAATTGTTTGGCCAATTTATGAAAGTCAGCTCCTTTATCCAACTTAACTTTTAATGAATCAGCTTCCGCTTTGGTTTTTACCAAGATATGACACGCACTTGCCGTCGACATTACCACTCCCACAATTCAAATAGACTAGATAAAACATGTTAACCTATTTAGTATAATCAAATTAAGCAGTAAGCAACCATTAACGCGAAATAGTCCAAGTAAACGTCGTAACAACACAAAACAGAATAGGCAACTTTACAATATGAGCACTTATGCAGCGATAAATGACCTGTCTTTTCTCCTAGTAGAACCGTCAGACACTCAGAAAAAGATTATTACAAAAGCGCTTGAAGATGCCGGCATAAAGCAAATCGAGTACGCAAACAGCATCCAAGAAGCAATGAGCTTGCTCACCTCTTTTCCGCCAGATCTAGTTATTTCGTCGATGTATCTTCCTGACGGAACAGCAAATGAACTTATTGATAAAATTCGCGCTAACCCAGACACTGAAAGCCAGTGTTTCATGTTAATTTCTAGCGAAAGAAATCGAGAACATCTAGAACACCTTAGACAATCAGGCGTACTTGCAATATTACCTAAACCTTTCACCCAAAAAGACTTAAAAAGAGCCATTCACGCCACTCTAGATTTAATTATTGAAGAAGAAATTGATTTAGAGTTATTCGACCCAAGAACACTGCGAGTGCTTATCACGGACGACAGCCTTATGGCGCGAAAGCACATTAGCAAAACGCTGAACACAATGGGAATTGAAGATATTCAATTTGCTGAAAACGGTAAGGAAGCAATACTCCTACTCAATGAAATGGAATTCGATCTTATTGTTACAGACTATAATATGCCTGAAATGGATGGCCTAGAGCTTACTGATGCCGTTAGATTGGATCCATCTTTAGCACATATACCGATATTGATGGTTAGCTCTAATGCAGAAGACAGTCAGCTATCAAATATCGCCCAAGAAGGGGTTGATGCTATCTGCGGAAAACCTTTTGAGCCCAGCACAGTAAGAAAATTACTGGCAAAAATACTGAGCTAAAAACAAAAAAAGAGCTTCAACCGAAGCTCTTTTTTTTAATCTAAAAGAATTACTACCACCTAAGAAAGCAGCAAATCGGCAACAATCTCTTTATTCGCTTCCGGAAAGTCATATGAAGACAAATCAGAAATTGGCACCCAAGAAGCTTGCTGACCTTCACTACCCATAGGCTCACCGTCAAACTTTGTTACTTTATAAAAACAAAGCTCAACTTGCTTATCTCCATAATCGTGGGCAATGGTTTTAAAAAAAGAGCTCTCAGTGACAACTATGCCACACTCCTCTTTTAGCTCTCTACTTAAAGCACTCTCCGGAGACTCTGTAGACTCACACTTACCACCAGGAAATTCCCACAAACCACCTTGATGCTGGTTTGATTTGCGCAGAGCAATGAAAACAGAATCATCTCGAAGAATAATACCTGCTGCAACCCTGACCAGCATTAGGTACGGTACTCTGCATTAATAGTGACATACTCATGCGAGAAATCAGTCGTCCAAACAATGTCAGATTCAGACCCCATGCCCATGTCGAGCACTACATGTATTTCTTCTGGAGCCATTGCCTGCTTTCCATGCTCTTCTAAATAATCTGGAGAACGGCCGCCATCACGAGCCACCTCAAAACCATTGATGTGAAGTTGAACACGATCAACATCTAAACCATCAACACCAGCACGACCCACGACCGCCAAAATACGACCCCAATTCGGGTCAGAAGCAAAAAGCGCCGTCTTAACCAGAGGCGAATGCGCAATTTCAAATGCAACTTTTGTCGCATCAGACTCAACAGCCGCACCAACAACTTCAACGGTAACAAACTTAGTTGCCCCCTCACCATCACGAACGATAGCGTGAGCCAACTCTTGCATGACCTCGGTAAAGGCAGCAATAAAAGCTTGCGCTAGCGGCTCATCAACAGAAGTCACTTTCGCGTTTCCTGCCATGCCAGTTGCCACAGCAATACAAGAGTCATTGGTGGAAGTATCACTATCAACCGTAATACGGTTAAAGCTCTTATTCACCACATCCTTCAAGATTGCCTGAAGCACCTCAACATCCATCGCAATATCACTGCAAACATAGCCCAGCATGGTCGCCATATTAGGACGAATCATGCCGGCACCTTTTGAAATGCCCGCAATAGAAAAAGTTCGATCTTCAAATTCAAAAGTTCGAACAGAACCCTTTGGCAAAGTATCGGTAGTCATAATGCCAACACCAGCTGACTTCCAGTTATCACCTGATAAATTCTCAAGCGCTTTAGGAATAGCGGCAACAATTTTCGCCACTGGCAACGGCTCACCAATAACACCTGTAGAGAAAGGCAAAATAGATTCGACACTCACTCCAGTCTCATGGGCCAAAACCTCACAAGTTTTTAAAGCAGTATCGAGCCCTGATTTCCCCGTACCAGCGTTTGCATTACCTGTATTAATTAGCAGATAACGACTGCCATCAGACAAGCCTAAATGCTTCTGACAAATACGCACAGGAGCTGCACAAAAAGCATTTTGAGTAAAAACCCCAGCAACAGAGGCACCTTCGCATAACTCAAAAATCACAACATCTTTTTTGTTGGGCTTTTTAATTCCAGCTTCTGCAACACCAATTCTTATTCCTTTTATTTCAGGAATAAGAGGAAAATCATGCAACCCTACAGCCATTTAAACTTTCTCCAATTAAACCAGACTACCGTGACATTGTTTATATTTTTTACCAGAACCACATGGACAAGGCTCATTTCGGCCTACTTTAGGATACTCTTGAGTCTCAGTAGAGCCCTCTTCTAAAGCATTTAATGATTCATGAACCATGCTTACAGTTGTTTTCTCTTCTTGCTTCTTACGAGCCGCTTCTATTTTTTCGGCCTCTTCTGCAGACTGCACTCTCACACGAGTAATAATTTGAATCACTTCAAACTTAATCTGCTCTAGCAAGCCTTGGAAAAGCTCAAACGATTCACGCTTATATTCCTGCTTTGGATTCTTTTGTGCGTAACCACGCAAATGAATACCCTGTCTAAGCATATCCATGGTCTGGAGATGCTCTTTCCAAAGAGTATCAAGAACCTGTAGAAGAACTTGCTTCTCAAAGGATCTAAATGAGCTTTCACCAGCAACTTTCTCTTTTGACTGATAATCATCAACAAAAGCATCCAAGATTTTTTGACGTAGAGGCTCTTCATATAACTTTTTATCTTCTTCCACCCATGCAGAAATAGGAAGCTCTAGGCCAAATTCATTACGAATCTTATCCTCTAACCCTACAAGGTCCCACATATCAAAAATACTTTGCGGAGGAATAAATTCATCAATGACACCAGCAACAACTTCTTCTCGCATCGCTGAAATAGCCTCAGAAAGATCTTCTGACACCATCATGTCAAAGCGCTGACGATAAATAACCTGACGCTGATCATTTGCCACGTCATCGTATTCAAGTAACTGTTTACGAATATCAAAGTTACGACCCTCAACCTTACGCTGAGCCTTCTCAATCGCATTCGAAACCATTTTGTGCTCTATGGCTTCGCCTTTCTCCATACCCAATGCCATCATCATTTTCTTGATGCGGTCAGACATGAAAATACGCATCAAGTTGTCTTCTAATGACAAATAGAAACGTGAAGAACCAACATCACCTTGACGGCCTGCTCGACCACGCAATTGGTTATCAATACGACGAGACTCATGTCGTTCAGTACCGATTATATGCAAACCACCTGCAGCCAATACTGAATCATTACGAGACTTCCAATCTGCTTTCAATGCATCAATACTTTCTTGGCTAGCTCCTTCGCCTAGTCGAGCTAGCTCAACCTGCAAGTTACCACCCAACACTATATCCGTACCACGACCAGCCATATTGGTTGCAATTGTTACAGCACCAGGACGACCCGCATCAGCTACAATTTCTGCTTCACGCTCATGCTGCTTGGCATTCAAAACGTTATGCTTTACATTTTTCTTAACAAGATAATTTGAAAGCAGCTCAGAATATTCGATCGAAGCGGTACCGACCAATACTGGACGCCCTTGCCCAACAATCTCTTCAATATCCAGGACGATCGCTTCAAACTTATCTTCCGTCGACATATAAATTAAGTCGTTATAGTCCTTACGCTGAACCTGACGGTTGGTCGGAATAACAATAACGGATAGGCCGTAAATCTGCTGAAATTCAAAGGCTTCCGTATCAGCAGTACCAGTCATTCCAGATAGTTTGTCATATAGACGGAAGTAATTTTGGAAGGTTGTTGACGCTAATGTTTGGCTTTCCGCCTGAATAGTCACACCTTCTTTTGCTTCTACCGCTTGGTGGATACCCTCAGACCAGCGACGACCAGCCATCGTTCGGCCCGTATGCTCATCAACAATAACAATCTGATCTCCCTGGATCACATAATCAATGTTTTTCTTGAAGATAACATGCGCTTTCATACAAGCATGAACATGGTGTAATAAAGAAAGGTTGCCTGCAGCATAAAGGCTTTCACCTTCACCTAACAGCTCTTGCTCTACCAACCAGCCCTCAACAAATGAGTGCCCCTCTTCCGTTAGCTCTATACTACGCTGTGACTCATCAAAAACGTAATGACCTGTAATCTCATCACTGTCAGCATCAGCGTCCTCTTGTTTAACCAGTAATGGAGCTAACTGATTAATCTTGCGGTACTGCTCTGAGCTGTCTTCTACAGCACCAGAAATAATCAGAGGCGTTCTCGCCTCATCTATTAAGATGGAGTCAACTTCATCGACGACAGAGAAGTTCAAATCACGTTGAACGCGATCTTCTAAACGGAACACCATATTGTCACGAAGATAGTCAAAGCCAAATTCGTTATTCGTTCCATAAGTAATATCGCACAAGTAAGCTGATTTTTTCTCGTCTCGCTCTTGACCAGAAAAAACAACTCCAACACTCATATCTAAGAACTCATACAAAGGACGCATCCAATTCGCATCACGCTTGGCCAGGTAATCATTTACCGTAACAACGTGAACGCCTTTAGACGTTAATGCATTTAGATACACCGCCAGCGTTGCTACAAGTGTTTTACCTTCACCCGTTCGCATTTCAGCAATCTTGCCTTCGTTTAGTACCATTCCACCAATGAGCTGCACATCAAAGTGGCGCATACCCATCACGCGACTACTACCTTCTCTGACGACAGCAAATGCCTCAGGTAAAATAGAATCAAGCGATTCACCTTTTTCTAGGCGCTCACGGAATTCACTGGTTTTTCCAGACAAATCATCATCTGATAACTTTTGGAAAGATTCTTCGAATTGATTAATTTGCGTAACGACTTTTTTGAATCGTTTTACTTCTCGGTCATTCTTTGTGCCGACAATTTTTTTAATTACACTTCCTAGCATCTTGAACTCAACGTAGCCAATTAGTAATAAATACAGTCTACCACGGTAATGTGAGACAAAACATGAAATATCAAGGACCTAAATACAAAAAAACCAGACATATAGTCTGGTTTTTATGTATTCGATCAAGATTTAATCACTTATTAAGCACCAACAAAAGCGGGCTCTACATAAGAAATAGGCGTTGTTTGCGCTTCATCTTCGAAAACAACATACTCCCAAGCATCTTGATGCTCAAGCAAGGCTAGCAAAAGCTTATTGTTCAGAGCGTGGCCTGATTTATAAGCTTTGTATTCACCAATTAAGCTATGACCCAAAAGATAAAGATCACCAATCGCATCCAATACCTTATGACGAACTAGCTCATCACGGTAACGCAAACCTTCATCATTCAAGACGCGATAATCATCAAGAACAATTGCATTTTCCATATTCGCGCCACGAGCAAGGTTATTATTTTTGAAGTATTCTAAATCCTTCATAAAACCAAAAGTACGAGCTCGGCTAATTTCTTTCACAAAAGTAGTCGTTGAAAAGTCAAACGACGTACTTTGAACATCTTCACCAATGGCTGGGTGCTGAAAATCAATTGTAAACGACAGTCGAAAACCGGAGTGAGGCTCAAGAGAGGCAAATTTATCACCCTCATCAACTCGGATAGGCTTCTTAACTCGAATAAATCGCTTAGGTGCGTTTTGAGCTTCCAACCCAGCGGACTGCAGAAGAAAAACAAAAGGGCTCGCACTTCCATCCATAAGAGGAATTTCGCTAGCACTTACTTCTACATAGGCGTTATCAACACCCAAACCCGCCATTGCAGATAACAAATGCTCTACAGTACTAACCTTCACATCACCCTGACATAAAGCCGTAGCAAAATTTGTTGACCCAACCGCCTTTGCGTCGCCATGAATCTCTACAACTGGATCCAAGTCTGTACGAACAAATACGATACCCGTATTTACAGGAGCAGGCTTTAATGTCAAATACACCTTCTCGCCAGAGTGTAAACCCACTCCAGTTGCTCGAATAATGTTTTTTAGTGTGTGTTGGCGTACCATTTGATTCCTACATTTTTATGACTGGATACTATTCTTTACAAATAATATCAATAACACATTTTATATACAATCCAACCTTTTGATATTGCATCGTTTTTGCTAAAACTAATCAGCTTGTCGACGCAGAAAAGCCGGAATGTCCAAGTATGACAATTTATCGCTACTTGAAATAGAAGATGAATCAGCAGACTCATTTTTTTCATCCAAGTTTTTCTCTACAACTTCCACCTTGGTATTAACCGAAGGCTTAGACTCAGGCTGAGCCACTGACACTTTCGCTTCAGTGTTTTCAACAACTTGCTCGACCTTTGTCACAACCGGTTGAGAGACAGCAGATTCACCAACAGCAGACTTCATTTCAACTGTGGTACGACCCTCTAAACCAGTAGCAACCACCGTAACTCGCATCTCATCACCTACACTAGGATCGATAGCACAACCAATTACGACAGTAGCATCTTCCGATGCATATTCTTCAATAATTCCACCAACCTCAGTAAACTCAGACAACCCAACCTCTTCGTTGGCTGTAATGTTTACTAGCACACCACGTGCACCCCTAAGATTGATATCTTCAAGCAATGGATTGTGGATTGCAGCCTCGGCAGCCACTCTCGCTCTATCCTCACCTGATGCAGACCCAGTACCCATCATCGCCATCCCCATCTCAGACATAACCGTTCTTACATCTGCAAAGTCGACGTTGATCAAACCAGGTCGCATGATCAAATCTGTAATACCCTGAACCGCATTAAACAAAACATTATTTGCTTCACCAAACGCCTTCAGTAAGGAAATATTTTTACCCAATACTGGCAACAAACGTTCATTTGGCACTGTTATTAATGAATCGACATTTTCGCGCAATTCTTTAACACCATCTTCTGCAACACGCGCTCGTCGACGACCTTCAAATGGAAAAGGCTTAGTAACAACAGCAACCGTCAATATTCCAAGCTCACGCGCTACCTTAGCAATCACTGGTGCAGCACCTGTACCTGTACCGCCACCCATACCAGCGGTAATAAAAACCATATCCGCGCCAGTTAATAACTGAGTAATCTTTTCTTGATCTTCTAATGCAGAATCACGACCCACTTCTGGATTTGCACCTGCGCCCAATCCTTTGGTAATCGTTGAACCCAGCTGTAAAGAAACTCCTGTCTCAAAACCTATCAGCGCTTTTGAATCTGTATTGGCGCAAATAAACTCAACGCCCTCCAGTCGGTTCTCAAGCATGTGACGTACGGCATTGCCACCACCGCCACCAACACCAATAACTTTAATAACAGCATTATCTGATAGATTATCTTCGGCTAAATCAAAGACATTCATGGGCTTATCGCTCCTCAATAAATTCGTAATCACTTCTGACTAAATATAACTTTGAAACCAGTGTTTAAGTTTCTGCCACGCCTTCGCTGCACTGAAGGATGACCCGATTTCTTTAGGTGCCAGAACTGACGTTTCTCGTTTAGTTTGCGTCTTAGACATCATCCGCTTCGAGATTTCGGTTACTTCAGCCTCTTTACTGCCATAAGCCAATAATCCAACACTTGTTGAATATATAGGGTTATCGACAATGTCCGACATTCCTTTAGTACAATCTGGTAAAGATAGTCGAACAGGCATCTGGAAAACCTTTTCCGCCAGTTCAGCCGCCCCTTCCATTAGGGACGTACCCCCAGTAATAACAATACCTGCAGGTATACGCTCAGCATATCCACTGCGTCTTAATTCATCCAAAACTAAATTGTAAATTTCTTCGTACCTAGCCTCTACAACTTCGGTTAAGGCATGGCGTGTGATCGATCTTGGCTGACGATCACCAACACTTGGCACCTGAAGAACCTGATCTGCAGATGCCATAGAAGACATAGCGCATGCATACTTCACTTTAATTTCTTCTGCATGCTGAGTCGGTGTACGCAGAGCCATCGAAATATCGTTCGTGACCTGATCACCCGCCACTGGAACCACAGCGGTATGATGCAAGGCACCATCAAGCCAAACTGCGATATCAGATGTTCCAGCACCAATATCTATTAAACAAACACCTAACTCTTTTTCGTCTTCACTTAGTGAAGATTCGCTCGAAGCCAACTGTGAGAGAATGACGCCATCCACTCCCAGCCCACAACGTTTAATACACTTTTCTACGTTCATCACAGCGTTAACAGCACCGGATATTAAATGAACGTTAGCCTCCAAACGAACACCAGACATACCCAAAGGATCTTTAATACCTTCTTGTGAATCAATATGGTATTCCTGAGGCAAAATATGTATGACTCGCTGATCTGAGGATATTGGTACCGCTTGTGCAGCATCAATTACTCGATCTATGTCTTCTTTCTGCACTTCACCATTTTTCACAGCAACAATGCCATGAGAGTTCAGGCTACGTATATGACTCCCAGCAACACTGACATAAACAGAATGTATATTACAACCTGCCATCAACTCCGCTTCTTCAACAGCTCTTTGGATAGACTGTACTGTTGACTCAATATTGATGACAACACCACGTTTCATACCCTTTGAACTATGAGAGCCAATACCGACAATTTCCAAACTACCATCAGCCAGAACTTCGCCAACCAAACAGATAACTTTCGATGTGCCTACATCCAAACCGACTATCATTTTACCTTCCCGGCATTACGTGTTTTTATGATGACCTCTTTTATACTGTTTAAAAAAGCAACAAACAGGCCAACATTATTTATTTTTTGTCCAACCAACTGCTACCCCATGAGGATAGCGAGCATCGACAGACGTTATTTGATCTATTCTACCCGATAAATCACTTTTATACACCGCTATAAAGCGCTGTAACCGCTCTAATATCTCGCTCCTCCCCAGCTTAACCGCCACACCGTTACTAAAAACAATATTCCATGCCCCCCTTGGCTCTAAGGTAAGGGAAAATATGCGCAATGAGGATGAAGCAAGCACTTGGCTCACTAACCCAAACTGCTCAAGCACAATATCACTTGAATCTTCTGGACCATAAAGCCGAGTAAGCGGCAAATCAGGAACCGTTTTCGGGGTAATAACGGCAGCAGAGGTGGAAAGAACTTGCCTATCACCCCAGTATGCTAGAGGCGTATGCTCATGAACAAGCACCTGCAATGTATTTGGCCAAACTTTACGAATCTCTGCACTTGCCACCCACTCTGATGACAAAACCGTTGCTAAAGCATCAGATAAAGAAACACTTAAAAGGCTTTGATCGAGCAAAGAAGAAAAATCTGACTGCAACTCTGCTTTAGTCGCATATTTCAAATCACCTTTGATCTCAATATTTTCAATAGCAAACCAAGTTTCAGAGGAATCTTTTCCCTGAAACGTGGCTACCAATATTAGTAATATCGCCCCAATGAGTGCCGCTATTCTCATGACTTAGTTACGCCCTACTTTATCCCAGGCATTTTGCGCAATTTTTTCTACAAGTGAAGCGTAGTCAATTCCAACATAATTAGCAGCCATAGGAACCAAGCTATGAGACGTCATACCTGGCGCAGTATTTACTTCCAGCACCCAAAAAACACCTGCTTGATCGCGCATCACATCAACACGCCCCCAACCAGAACAACCTAATGAACGATAAGCATCCAACGCTAACATTTGCAGCTCATTTTCATCATCTTCATTCAAACCACAAGGTAAAAGATACTCTGTATCATCTGCTATGTACTTAGCCTCGTAATCATAAAGTTTATGGTCTGGAGCAGGCTTAAGCCCTATTGGAGGGTAAGCCACGTCATCGATTATAGTAATTGTAAACTCAGGCCCATCAACAAACTCTTCAACCAGAACATCAGAGTCATACTCAAGCGCTTTAATAAGTGCTTCATCAAGCTCGATTCTATTGGTTGCTTTATTAATTCCAATGGTCGAACCCTCTCTTGAAGGCTTCACTATCACGGGATAAGACATTTGCTCTTCAATAACATCTGCATTGGCGTGCCCGACAAAAGACAAATAAGCCGGCGTTGGAATCCCAATACCATGCCAAAAGCGCTTGGTTAGGACTTTATCCATTGCAAGACCACAGGCCAAAGGCGAACTACCAGTATAAGGTTTACCAAACATTTCAAGCAAAGCCTGAACTCGACCATCCTCACCTTCTCCACCATGTAACGCTATGAAAGCAAGATCAAATTCAATAGACTGCAACTGCACAATAGGATCCAGAGTGGCACTTGAACCATAAAGGTCCAACTCAACCACCTGAAAGCCTTTTGTTCTAAGCCCCTCCGCGACCAGAGGACCACTTTGCATCGACACTTCACGCTCTGCTGATCGGCCACCATAAATAACAACAATTACAGCTTCTTTTAGTGTTTTTGACATCTTAAATTCCGCTCACAGATAAGTTTTTCGACACCGTACCAATATCACCAGCACCTTGGGTGATAAACAAATCACCCTCGCGCAGGACATTGCTTAAAATGGAGCGTAGATCTGCCTCACTACCAACATGAATTGGATCAACATTACCACGCTGACGAATGCTGCCACATAAAGAACGACTGTCAGCACCATTAATAGGGATCTCACCAGCTGCATAAACATCAAGCAGCAACAACACATCTACTTGTGACAAAACCCTAACAAAATCTTCGTAAAGATCACGGGTCCTTGTGTAACGATGTGGCTGATACACCATAACCAATCGTTTTTCTGGCCAACCAGCACGAATGGCTTTTATGGTCGCTAAAACTTCACTCGGGTGATGGCCATAATCATCAACGAACATTACGCTAGAACCATTCGGAAGCTCTAACGGTTTTTGCTCTTGGAAACGTCGCCCAACACCTTCGAATCCCATCAAACCAGCTTGAATTGCACTTGCATCAACACCCAAATCAGTCGCCACTGCAATTGTAGAAAGCGCATTTAATACATTATGACGGCCAGGCATTGGCAAACGAATTTTTAACGGCTCACCCTCGGGGCGATGAGCTAAAAACTCGCAGTAGCGACCAGTCTGAACAATATCAGTTGCGTAGAAGTCGGCTTCTTGATCAATCCCATAGGTCAAAACAGGTCGACTTAGTAATGGCAAAATTTCACGGACATTTTCATCATCAACACATAAAACAGCCAAACCATAAAATGGTAAATTGTGCACAAACTCTACAAACGTGTGTTTTACCTTCTCAAAGTCACCATCATAAGTATCCATGTGATCTTCATCGATATTAGTTACTATGACTGTTTGCGGCTGCAAATGCAGAAAAGATGCATCACTCTCATCTGCTTCAGCCACAAGGTATGCACTACTACCCAATTGCGCATTCGCGCCAGCACTTGTTAGGCGACCACCAATAACAAATGTTGGCGCTTCACCTGTAGACGCCAGTATAGATGCCATCAAACTGGTTGTTGTTGTCTTACCGTGCGTTCCTGCAACAGCAATACCGTGGCGATAGCGCATTAGCTCAGCCAACATCTCAGCTCTTCGCACAATCGGAATTCGATGCTCTTTCCCCCAAATGATTTCTGGGTTTTGCTCATTCACCGCAGTAGACACAACAATGACGTGCGCATCATAGACGTTTTCTTCTAAATGCCCGAGATAGATCTTAATCCCAAGTTCTTCAAGTCGCTCGGTTGTCGATGACGCTTTCAAGTCAGACCCTGAAACTTGGTAACCTTGGTTATGCAACACCTCGGCAATACCACACATACCAACACCACCTATACCTATAAAGTGGATATTTTGGATGCGACGCATGGTTGGAATATCGTACTGAGTTTTATTGTTTATCATGATTTTATTAACCTTAAACAGTGTGCAACAACATCTTGCGTTGCATTTGGATGAGCAACCAACTTGGCCTGCTCTCCCATTTTCAACAATGTCTCTTCGCTCTCTACAAACTCAGAAAGCAATGATATGATTTTTTCACAAGTTAACTGTGGCTGAGGCAATAAATAAGCGCCTCCATTTTTCTCTAAATAGCGTGCATTGGCCGTTTGGTGATCATCAATTGCATAAGGGTATGGAACCAAAATTGACGGCAGTCCAGCAATTGCAAGTTCACTCACCGTCATGGCGCCAGCTCGACACAAAACAATATCCGCCCAATAATACGCTTGATCCATGTTATCCAAATAAGGCTCAACACGGGCCTCTACTTCTGCCTCACGATACAGTTCAGAGACCAAGTCAAAGTTACGAACCCCCGTCTGATGCCAAACATCCAACCGCTGAGAAAAAGGCCATTGCGCTAAAACTTGCGGCATTACGTCATTAATAGCCTTAGCCCCCAAACTACCACCAACGACAAGTAATCGTAGCGGTCGCGCCACACTGCTTCTAGATACGCGAACACGTTGGTCCAAAATATCGTTCCGAATAGGATTACCAACACTAATAGCGTTTGGCAAAGCGCCATCAAAAGCTTGCAACCTTAAACTCGCCACTTTTGACAGTAGCTTATTCGTAGTCCCAGCGATGGCATTTTGCTCATGTATCACCAAAGGAATCCCCAAAAGTCGAGCTGCAACACCACCAGGACCAGCGACAAAACCGCCCATACCCAACACAACATCAGGCTTAACCTTTTGTAAAACGGCAACCGCTTGGCCTATTGCATGCAAAACTCTAAACGGAGCCGCTAATAAACCAAGCACACCTTTGCCTCTCACCCCTTTAATAGATAAAGAATGCAGAACAATATCCTGCTTGGGCACTAGAGACTCTTCCATTCCCCCTTTAGAACCTAACCACTGAACGTCTAAGCCCTTTTCTTTAAAACTATGAGCGCAAGCCAAAGCCGGATAAATATGACCACCCGTTCCGCCAGCCATAATGATGACCTTCTTAACATCACTCATGCTGCACTCTCTTTCAATTTAGAAGATTCTCCAGAATCATTTTCAACACGTCGATTTTCAATATCCACACGCGCAACAACAAACAAACTACTCAAAGTAATAATAAGACTACTACCGCCGTAACTAATAAGAGGCAAAGTAAGTCCCTTAGTCGGTAAAAAACCCGTATTCACACCAATATTAATGATCACCTGAGCCAAAATAAGAATAGAAAAGCCGAAGCACATGTACGCAGCAAACGGACGAGACAAAGTCATAGCATGACGGCCAATTTTAAAAGCACGCGCCACCATTAATGCAAATAAACATATCAGCAGCAAGCCACCAAACATGCCGGTTTCTTCAACCCAAATAGAAAACACAAAGTCCGTATGAGCCTCTGGCAAATAAGACAGCTTTTGAACACTATTCCCAAGACCTAGACCAAACCATTCCCCACGACCATAAGCAATTAAAGCCTGACTAAGCTGATAGCCCTCATTAAAAGGGTCCGCCCATGGATCTATAAAGTTCATCAACCGCTTTAATCGGTAGCTTTCAGAAATCGCAACTACGCCCAACATCAAAACCGCGCCGACCATCAGCAATAAAAACTGATACAAGGGCGCTCCACCTAAGAAGAGCAACACCATCACAGTCCCAAGTAAAACAACGGATGCGCCAAAATCTGGCTCAAACAATAAAAACAACAGAAAAATACTACAAAGACAAAGAGGAAGTACAAAACCAACCCACCCCTCTCTCACTCGATCCGCTCGGCGCACGAGATAACCAGAGACGTAAACCACCATACAAACTTTTGCTACTTCAGACGCCTGCAGATTGAACACCACAAGGTTAATCCAACGGCGACTACCATTGACACTCTTACCAATACCAGGCATCAACACAAGAATGAGCAAAATTAGGGACAACCCCATCATCAGAATGCCCCATTTATGCAGCTGACTTGTTGGTAATGACAGTAGAACCCAACCTGAAATTAAGCCGATAATTAGGTACAGAGCTTGCCGCACCATAAAAAAGTAAGGGTGACCATGAATATCTTCAGAGATTGAAATGGAAGCACTTGAGACCATCACCATTCCAAGCGCTAGAATGGCAACAACAGAAGCAACAAAAACGACATCAACCTGAGCAAACTCACGAATAGAAACTCGGTCAAATACCTTTAACCACTTCATAATTCATTAACCAATCGAGCAAAATGCTCACCGCGCACTTCATAGTTCTTATACATATCTAAACTAGCACAAGCGGGTGAGAACAAAACGATATCCCCCTCTTTACCATCTTTGCCGATACTAGCAACAATTTGATCCAAGGTTTCAAAACGTTTTACTTCAGCGCCTACAGGCAACACTTCAGCAATCCGCTCTGCGTCTTTACCAAACAAATACGTGGTACGCACAAAATCATTTACCGGCTTCGCAAGCGCCCGAAAATCCGCTCCTTTTCCATCTCCGCCAGCAATAAGTAAAATATTCTTAGCAGCAGAAGAACCAAGACCTTGAAGCGCCGCCAAGGTTGCACCCACATTAGTACCTTTTGAGTCATTAATGTAAGTCACCTCATTACGCACACGAACTGTCTCACAACGATGGGGTAACCCACAAAACTCACTTAATACTTTCGCAACTGCCTCCGACATTACATCCATACCCAACAGCTCAATCATTGCCAAAGCAGCCAGCACATTGGCGTGATTATGTGAGCCCTTTAAGGCGACTTGAGAAGTGTGATACAGCCTTTCAACACCATGACACAGCCAAGCGCCATCACCATCTTTCAGCATGCCGTATTCTTTCAAGTCTGGACTTTTCGTAGTAAAAGCGCGAACAGGAACACCTTCCGCCAACAATGGCGCTGTTAAGATATCCTGCTTATTACAGACCGCTGCTTTGCAGCCGCGATAGACTTTTTGCTTGGCTCTCTGGTATTCATATAAATCTTTATAACGATCCATATGATCTTCAGAAACATTGAGGAGACAGGCTAAATCAGCCTGTAGGCCATGTGTGGTTTCAAGCTGAAAGCTAGATAACTCAAGTACATAGAAGTCAGTATTAGGAGACAGTAAATCTAATGCAGGCAAACCTAAATTACCGCCAGCCTTAGCATTTTTCCCACAAGCCTGAAGCAGCAAAGCCACCAAAGTCGTTACCGTACTTTTGGCGTTAGATCCTGTAATGGCAACAAAAGGCGCATCGACATAATCGCGAAACAAATCGATATCGCCACGCATGGCAACACCCCGTTCAGCCAGACGAGAGAGAACAGGTGTCCGTAATGCGATACCTGGACTAACAAATAGCTCTGTCACCCCAAGGGTTTCAAGCACACCCAAATCACCAGTAAAAATTCGCTCTTCAGGACAAAGTTTTTTCGCCTCTTCCAAGCCAGGTGGATTCTCTCGAGAATCCACCACGTAAAACTCAATGCCTTTGCTGGCTAAAAAGCGCACACAAGACAAACCTGTCGCTCCCAAGCCGACAACGGCTCTTATCCGATCTGACCCGATCAACGACATGCAAAGCTCCTAGCGTACTTTTAAGGTGGCAAAACCCACTAAAACAAGACAAACAGTGATAATCCAAAATCGCACAATCACTTTAGGCTCAGCCCATCCTTTTAATTCAAAATGGTGATGAATTGGCGCCATCCTAAATATCCTTCGCTTAGTCAGCTTATATGAGGCAACCTGCAGAATGACCGACACCGTTTCCATTACGAAAACACCACCCATGATAAATAAAACTAATTCTTGGCGAACAATAACAGCAATCGTTCCTAATGCAGCACCCAAAGCCAAAGATCCCACATCACCCATGAAAATTTGAGCTGGGTAAGTGTTAAACCATAGGAACCCCAAACCGGCTCCAGCCAGCGCAGCACAAAACACCAGCAACTCCCCCGAGCCCTGCACATAAGGAATAAGCAAATAATCTGCGAATCGAATATTACCAGTGAGGTAGGCAAAAACACCAAGAGCGCCACCTACCAGAACTGTAGGTAAAATAGCCAAGCCATCCAAACCATCGGTTAAATTCACCGCATTACTCGTACCGACAATAACGAAATAAGTCAGCACTATAAAAAACACACCCAACGGAATAGCAACATCTTTAAATAAAGGCACAATTAAAGCGGTTTCAGCAGGAGTACTCGCGGTGTAATACAAATAAAAGGCAGCAGCCAAGCCAAACACACTTTGCCAAAAGTACTTCCATCTCCCCGGAAGACCACGCGAATTTTTCTCAACCACTTTGCGATAGTCATCAACCCAACCAACTATCCCAAACGCCAACATAACCAACAAAACAACCCAAACATATTGGTTACGTAGATCCCCCCATAGCAATGTACTAACAGAGATCGAAAATATTATCAGAGCACCGCCCATAGTCGGCGTGCCCGCTTTTGCCAAATGAGTCTGAGGGCCGTCATTTCGAACCGACTGACCAATTTGCAAGCGTTGCAATAAAACGATGACTTTATTACCTATCAAAAGGGAAATAGCCAATGCGGTAAGCACACCCAAAATGGCACGCAAAGATAAATAATTGAATACGGTAAAAAAAGTGTGGTATTTGCTTAAATACGCCGTGAGCAGAAGTAACATTGTTAAGGAATATCCTAATTAATTAATGCTTCAATGACATTTTCCATTTTAGCGGACCGAGATCCCTTTACTAAAATGGCGTGTTTTTTATCTAGTGGTCTAACAACCGTTGCCGCTTCATTATGGGTTTCACAAAATATCGCGTTACCCCCTTTATTCCTAAATGCCACTCCAGCAACTTTTGCTACCGAGCCGACACAAATCAAATAGGATATTCCCTTATCTTTTGCATATTCACCCAAACCATAATGAATCGCATCTCGCTGCTCACCCAATTCACCTAAAGCCCCCAAAATTAACCAGGTCTCTTCTACAGACTGCATAGATAACACATCTATTGCGGCTTCAACGGATTTTGGACTGGCATTGTAGCAATCATTAATTAATAGAGCGCCATTTTTTGCTTTAAGGCGCTCTAACCGGCCAGAAACCATCACAGGCGCGGCTAATTTATCAGTCGCCTGCTTAAAATCAATCCCTAAGATCAACATAGCCAGCACAACCGCCATACCATTAGCAATTTGATGTTTCCCGGCACCGGCAATAGTCACCGGTAAAGCCTCCCCATCATAATGAAACAATGCAGAACTGGACTCTGAGCCTAATTCTATATCAGAAGCATAAAGCCTAGCCGATTCAGTAAAGCCAAAAGAATATACTTCGCGCTGCTCAGCTAGGTCACACCAATAATGAAAGTATGCATCATCAGCATTCAACACCACGCTAGCATTAGGCGATGCCCCTGAAATTAAGCCACCTTTTTCTTTGGCTATGCTCTCAAGATCACCCAGACCTTCGAAATGACTTCCACTGGCATTCGTTAATATCACTATATCTGGATACGCAATCCTCGCTAGCAGCGGAATTTCGCCAGTAAAACTGGTACCCGCTTCAATGACTGCTACCTCCTGACCAGCCTCCAATTCAAGCAATGTTTGCGGCACACCAATTTGATTGTTTAAATTGGCGCGTGTTTTTAACACATTTTTATCTGCAAGGGACTGAGCCAACCAATCTTTTACGGTTGTTTTACCATTGCTGCCGGTAATACATACAATATCTCCTTGGAACGCATCCCTAACCAAGCGAGCTATTGCACCATAAGCCAATGTCGTATCGCGCACTTTGACATAACTTGGAACATTAATCTCTCGATCAGAGACCACAGCAAGTGCTCCGTTATCAATCGCCTGACTGGCATAATCATGTCCATCAAAACGCTCACCTTGAAGAGCAACAAAGACACAACCAGGCGAAATGTTTCGTGTATCTGTAACAACGGAACCTATCAAACAATCTGCACCTACAAGCTCACCATCGCAAGCTTGAGCAATATCCGAAAGAGCCAGATTAATTAACATAGCTTTTCACCACCTTCAGCGCCTCTTCTTTATCATCAAAATGGTGCTTCACACCCTTTATATCCTGATAAGATTCATGCCCCTTTCCTGCGATTAATACAACATCATTAGGTCCGGCAGATAAAATAGCCTGTTGAATTGCCACTCTACGATCCGGCTCAAAGCTAAACGCCTCGCCCTGATTCGTCTGCGACAAAACATCGGAAAAAATTTGGTCTATTGATTCGGTACGTGGGTTATCCGACGTCAACCAAACATAATCTGCGTTTTGCATGGCGGCCGCCATCATCAAAGGTCGTTTGCCTCGATCCCTATCACCACCACACCCAAATACACAAATTAAGCGCCCGTTGGAATGCTCTCTTAACGCTTGCAGCGCCACCTCTAAGGCATCGGGTGTATGCGCATAATCCACAACAGCAATAGGTGCATTTGGTAATTGCACCTTATCCATACGCCCAGGTGCACCATGCAAGGTAGACACCCCTGAAATCAACGCCTGCTTATCCTCGGCTTCATACCAAAGGCTCGCCAGTGCAGCCAAAGCATTTTGTATATTGAAGCGACCTAACAAGGGCAAAAATACCAGCGACTCACCATCAGGGTGGCAAAGAACAAACCGACAGCCTGTAGGCTCAAGCGCTAACTGCTTAACATAAAAGTCTGCTTCGGGGTTTTGCTCGCTATAGGTATGACGAGCAGACTTGATCGCACCTTCCGCCATAAAACTAGAATAGGAATCATCAAGACAAAATACAGAGTGAGACACACTCTCAACGGAAAAAAGACGTCGCTTGGCCAACGCATAGGAATTCATATCACCATGATAATCTAGATGATCACGAGACAGGTTTGAAAATACCGCAGCTTGAAAAGGCACACCTTCGATACGACCTTGATCCAAAGCATGCGAAGACGCCTCAAATGCAACAAAATTTACGCCCTTTTCAGCCATTTCCATTAAAGTAAGATGTAAAGACAAAAGATCTGGTGTGGTCTGCTTCGCCTCAGACAAGTCACCTAAAGGCCCAATACCAAAGGTTCCAACCAAACCACTATTGAAGCCAATAAATTTTGCAAGCTGAGCAATGTAAAAGCAGATTGATGATTTACCGTTTGTACCTGTCACCGCCACCATATGCTCAGGAATACTACCAAAAAACTCATGCAGACAAGACACCAACAATGCGGCAGGGTCAGTGACAGAAATAAGCTCTATGTTAGAGTGTTGCAAATTTAGGGAAGAAGGAACAACAGCCACCTTGCAACCCAAGGCAACAATACTATCTAAATAATCCCAACCATTAGAAGCCACGCCCGGCAAGGCAAAAAACACACAACTTTCATCCACTTTACGACTGTCGGTTTCTAGTCGACTATAGAAAGCAGAATGCGGGCTATCCTTTACAGAACAACCCGCCAAGCTAAGTAATTGAGCATGTGTTAATTGCCCCATTTAACCACCCTGCACAACTTGATATGGCACTTTCTTGGGTTCCAAACGAACCTCCCTGAGCCCTTCAGGCAAATCAGGATAAATATTCAATGTTGTTAGCGCCCCTTCCATCACCCGCGAAAAAACGGGAGCGGCCACTTCGCCGCCATAATACTCTCGCCCTTTAGGGTCATTAACCATGACAACCATCGCCAACCTAGGGTTTGAAGCAGGAGCAACACCGGCAAACAAAGCAATATACTGATCGTATTCATAACCCTTTGAACCTACTTTATGAACCGTACCTGTCTTTCCAGCAACACGATAGCCAGGGATTTTTGCTGCTTTGCCAGAACCTTTCTGAACAACCGACTCCATCATCTTCACAACGTCACGTGCTACTTTCTGAGGAATAACTTGCTTTCCATCTGCTGGAACATCTTGCTTGAAAATGGTCACAGGCACTCGATAACCACCGTTTGCCAAGGTCATGTAAGCCTGAGCCAACTGCAACGTGGAAACAGATAAACCATAACCATAGGATAACGTCGCGATCTCCGATGGGTGCCATTTAGGGTGTGAAGGAAGCACCCCAGAGGCCTCTCCTGGAAAACCAATCCCAACAGGTGAACCAATTCCTAGCTCATAATCCATATTCCAAACTGCATCTTGCGGAAGCGATAAGGCAATTTTTGATGCTCCAACGTTACTTGATTTAATTAAGAGCTTCTCAAAATCAATCACACCATAATTGGCTGCATCTCGGATGGTAAACCGACCAAAGCGTAAATACCCAGGAGAAGTATCAATAGTAGTTTCTGTAGTATATTGACCTGACATCAATGCTGCCGAGATAGTAAAAGGCTTCATAGTTGAGCCAGGCTCAAATAGATCAATCACAGCTCGATTGCGCAACTCTTCATATTCTAGTTTAGAGCGATCATTAGGATTATAAGATGGCTGATTTACCATCGCTAAAATCTCACCCGTCTTCACGTCCAAAATCACTGCAGAAGCAGAAGTCGCTCGATGCTCATTGACCGCAGCCTTAAGCTCTCGATAGGCCAAATACTGCAACCTAAGATCGATACTTAGCTCAATATTTTCACCAGGATGCTCAGTCTCATCAACACCAACACCGCGAATAATATTCCCAGATAGATCCTTCACATAACTGCGACGCCCAGGCTGCCCTTCTAAAGCTTTATCGTAAGCAAGCTCAATTCCCTCTTGGCCTTTATCATCTATATTGGTAAAACCAACGACGTGGGAGGCAACCTCACCAGCAGGGTAAAAACGCTTATATTCTTTTGTCTTACTGACACCTACAACATGCGCCTCCATGATAGCATCCGCTTCATGCGGTGGAATCTGGCGCCTAAGGTACATAAAAGAGCGCGTCCTATTTGCTTCAAATCGCTCTTGCAGCCACGCCCTTCCCACACCCATCACTTCAGCAAGACGCTTAATCTCTTGCTCAGGACCAAGATTCAAGGAAGGGTCGCGTGGGATTTTCCACAAGGCTTTTGGGTTCGCAACAATCGTCCATGTTGGCGTACTGACCGCCAAAGGCTCACCTCGACGATCTAAAATCATACCTCGCGTTGCAGGAATAGATTCTGTACGTACAGCACGCATCTCACCTTGGTTTTGTAAAAATGCTTTATCGACAACCGTCAAATAAAACAATCGCCCGCCCGCGACGAGAAACAACAATAAGGCGATAGCATATACAAACCTAAAGCGCCATTTTCCTGGGGTGTGAACACTATTATCAATTTTCATGGTTTCACTATTATCAATTCATCCTGAGAAGGTGCATGCATGTTTAAATCTTTAATAGCCGCTTGCTCTAAGCGACTAGGCTGTGTCAGTGCACTTTGTTCAAGAAGCAACTGACCCCATTTCACTTCATAATCCACTTCGTCTTGCTTCAATGTTTGAAGGTAAGAGAAGTCTTTCCTAAAATCGTAAACTTGAATAACAACAGCGATTGACACGATAGCCAGCAACAAAACACCGACAGCAAACACCAACGGCGAAAAGCGGGCCTTAATCACTTACTCGCTCCAACACTCGCAACACAGCGCTACGAGAACGCACATTTTCACTCACCTCTGATAGAGACGGCTTAATAGCCTTCCCAATCGTCTTAAATTTAATGTCGAGATGTGCATTGCGAATAGGCAAATGTCTTGGCAACTCAGGGCCTTTTGCTTTCAGCTTCATAAAACGCTTAACAATTCGATCTTCAAGAGAATGAAAACTAATAACCGCTAGGCGCCCACCCACTTTTAATGCCTCTGCAGCTGCATCCAATCCAACTTCCAAGTCCCCTAACTCATTATTGATATGAATTCGGATACCCTGAAACGCTCTAGTCGCAGGATTTTTTCCTTTTTCCCAAGCAGGGTTCGCTTCGGCAACAATTTTTGAAAGCTGAAGGGTCGTCAGAATTGGAGTATGTGCACGATATTCACATATGGCCTTTGCTATACGACGGGAGAATCGCTCCTCGCCATATTGGTACATCACATCCGCCATATCTTTTTCACTAACAGAAGCAATCCACTCAGCAGCGCTTAGGCCTTTACCAGGATTCATCCTCATATCAAGCGGGCCATCATTCATAAAACTAAAGCCACGCTCAGCGTCATCAATCTGAGGAGAAGAAACCCCCAAATCCATCATTACGCCATCAACTCTATCAACACCAAATACGTCTGAAATATGCTCTGCCATGTTCGCAAAGCTATCCTGAACAATAGAGAAACGTGAATCCTCTTGCTCTAATGTTTTGCCATAACCTATCGCCACAGGATCTTTATCAAACCCCAGCAATCGGCCTTTATCTAAACGATCTAAAACCAAACGAGTATGCCCACCACGACCAAATGTCCCATCGACATACAGGCCATCAATATCGGTTACCAGCATATCGACGGACTCATTAAGCATGACGCTTATGTGTTCTGCCATCGTCTTTGTCATAAAGAAATATCCATCATGGTTTCAGTTTGTAAGTCTCCAAGAGCGTCTTGGGACAAATAATCTTCGCGCTGCGCCTCCCACTCTTCTTGGCTCCAAATTTCTAGTTTTTTGCCTTGCCCAAGAATCGTCAGTTTTTTATCCAGTCGAGCAAATTCGCGTAATGGTGCAGGCAACAAAATACGCCCAGCTTTATCCACTTCTAAATCGGTAGCATGCCCAACCAAAAGCCGCTGCAAACGACGAGCTTGAGGCTGAAACGTTGGTAACTTATCCAATTTTTGCTGAATCAGCTCCCACTCAGATAAGGGGTAGAGCAGCAAGCACCGAGACACAGGATCAATAGTGACAACCACACCATCATCGTCATATTGAGCAAGATCATCGCGCAAGCGTGCAGGGAGCGACATTCGCCCCTTCACATCAACGCTTACCTGATGAATCCCACGAAACATTTCCATATCCCACTTATCGACACTTTATCCCACAATTTAACACTTTTTTATCAAAATAGTAAAAAATAATTGATAAATATTAAAAATGACGAATGACAGACACAAAAAAACCGCCCAATGAGGCGGCTAAGAAAAGCTACACTTAAAAAAATGCAAAAAAACAAACAGAAAAACAACAACTTGCTTTTAGAAGTTAGTCAAATATAAAAAGAAAAGAAAACAAAACGTACGGAGAATATCGATCAGGCGATAGAGAAATAACTAAGAAAGGAAATGTGCAAGTTGGCCGATAAGCCGGGTTCTGTCGTGAA
Organism: Marinomonas foliarum; assembly: GCF_003337275.1. Lineage (GTDB taxonomy): Bacteria > Pseudomonadota > Gammaproteobacteria > Pseudomonadales > Marinomonadaceae > Marinomonas > Marinomonas foliarum. The sequence goes on from NZ_QPJQ01000006.1 coordinate 61,569, forward strand.
CAGTCATTCATCTAATACGTACATCACTGCACGTCTTTAGCAACCTACCCGAACTCAGCGCGGGTCACGCCAAAGAGTTCCTATTTGGTCTTGCTTCAAGTGGGGTTTACCTTGCCACGAACTGTTGCCAGTCGCGCGGTGCGCTCTTACCGCACCATTTCAACCTTACCGGCAGTAAACTGCTTAGGCGGTGTATTTTCTGCTGCACTTTCCGTAGGCTCACGCCCCCCAGGCGTTACCTGGCACTTTACCCTGCGAAGCCCGGACTTTCCTCCCCCCAATAAATTGAGCGGCGACTGCCTAGCCAACTTGCGACGCGCATATTACTTATCTATGAAGGTAATAACAAGCGCTTTCTTACCAGCAGAAAATTTTATTCAACTATAGAAGGCCACAGACTAGGCCACAGGTAACTGAAAACACACCTCCAAACCACCTTCCTCTCGATTTTTCGCAGTAATATGGCCTTTATGAGCCCGAATTATGCGTTGGGAAATAGTAAGCCCAACACCAAACCCACCACTATTCGCCTCTCTTGCCTCAGAAGACCGGTAAAAGGCATGAAAGATCTTTTCTAATTTATCATCAGAGACACCGGGACCATTATCACGCACATATATATAAGCCATCCCAGCCTTTTCGTGAGTCTCTACCTCTATAACTCCGCCATTACCGGCATAAAAACAGGCATTCCGAAGCACGTTCTCAATAGCATGACGCAACTGGAGCGGATCCCCCAATATTGTTTTAGGCATTCGACCCAGCCGAGTTACAGAAATCCCTTTTAGCTGACTCTCAAAACTCACATCAGCCACAATATCATCTAGCCACTCTCGAAGATTCATCTCTTCTTTAATCAAAGAAGCCGCTTCAAGTCGACTCAATGTAAGCACCTGCCCAATCAACTCATCCAACTCATGAAGCTCTGTACGAATCCTACACAAGTACCCTTTTTGAGCCTCTAATGCATACTTATCTTCCGCTATAGTCAGCGCCACTTCAATCCGAGCCAGTGGCGTCCTGAGTTCATGCGAAACATCACGCATCAAGCGCTCCTTAGACGATAAGAGCGTCTCAATACGAACTGCCATTTCGTTAAACTCTCTCGCCAACTTACCGACAGCATCACTCCTTCGAGCCAACTTATTCTCGACCCTCGCAGTCATATCCCCCTGTCCAAATGAGCGAGCTACTCGCTGCAGTTTAAGCAACGGCCCCAACAACCAATAAGCTAAAACACCACTTGAAACCAACAAGCCCAACAACGAAAAACCAACCACGGCCTCTGGTGCAATAGGGCTAATTTCAGGGTTTGGCTTAAATATCAGCAGATACTGAACATTATTCCCACCTATCACCTGAATAAACTGACTATGCAAGAAATCCGCCGCTGGGCGACCCGCTGCCACACTGGGTGTATTCTGCTCCCTAAAGTTACGAGGTAACGGCTTCAGCAAAGGACGGCCATTTTCTTGATACAGATAAATCGTACCAGACAGCCGCTTCTCTGCCTTCTTAGTTTCCTCTTGCAAGGAGGTAATGCCAAACTTTTCATACCCAGCCACCAACTGAACACCCACATCTCCTAGTAGATCAGCCGACACCTGATTGCGCTTTTGGATAAACTGAACCATCCCCAACCCAATACTGACAACAACAATATTGGACAGCAACACCACCAAAAACACACGCAGAAAAGTATTTTTCATGAAAAGCTAAACACCTTGCTCATTCGATACAAATATATAACCAACACCTCGCACTGTTTTAATCCGAGGATCACCATTTTCTAAATTACCAATTTTCTTACGCAAATTACTAATATGCATATCCAAACTACGATCATACATAGTTAATTTACGACCTAAAGCTTTTTCTGAAAGCTCTTGCTTTGTTAATACCTGACCAGGCGCCATCAACATACACTCAAGCAAGGTATACTCAGACGTTGTTAACTCGACCAACTCACCACTTAAGTAAACAGTGCGATCCTTGCGACGCAACAATACCCCAGAAAGCTCAATGTCGGCAGTAGGATCATCTTCACGCTCTTGGCTTGCGCGGCGTAAAATTGCCTTGATGCGCGCTAGTAATTCTCGCGGGTTAAAAGGTTTAGACAGATAATCATCTGCCCCCATCTCCAAACCAAGAATTCGGTCAATATCGTCACCCTTGGCAGTTAACATAATAACTGGCACCGCACTCTTATTACGGATTTGCTTTAAGGTTTCAAACCCATCTAATTCCGGCATCATCACATCAAGGATAACAATATCCGGCATATTCACAGCCATAAGCTCTAATGCCTCTCTGCCATTCCAAGCATGAGTAACATCATAACCCTCACCATCAAAATACTCTTTAATCAAATCCGATAAACGAGCATCATCATCAGCAAGCAATAACTTAACCATAAATATTCCCTCTTCAATCTTACTATTCAAACAGCTAAATATGCTGCCATAAATTCAATTGTAAATATTACCTCACCCCCCGACAAACACAGCCCCCTCTTTTCACTCTATTTACAAAGAATACTAATAAGATGAACTTAGCCAGTTTAAAATACAAAAAAAACCGCTAAAAGCGGCTTTTTTAATCAATCCATTAAACAATTCAAACTATTGTTTGAAAGGATCACGGAGAACAATCGTTTCATTACGATCTGGGCCAGTCGAAATAATGTCCACTGGAACACCAACTTGCTCTTCCAAAAAGCGGATATAATCTTGCGCATTCTTAGGCAAAGCCTCAAAGTTTGGCGCACCAACTGTTGATTCAGTCCAACCAGGCAACTCAACATATACTGGCTTAGCGTTTTCATAACCTTCGCTATCAACTAGACATCCAGCAACTGGATTTCCATCGGCATCAGCATAAGACACACAAACCTTAATGACAGTAGAGCCATCCAGAACATCCAGTTTTGTTAAGCACATACCAGAAACAGAGTTGATTTGAACAGCGTGACGCAGAGCAACAGCATCAAACCAACCACAACGACGAGAACGACCTGTTGTGGCACCAAATTCATGACCACGACGACCCAAACGCTCACCATCATCATCAAATAACTCTGTCGGAAAAGGACCTGAACCTACACGAGTAGTATAAGCCTTAGTGATACCAAGCACATAATCCAAGTACAAAGGACCAAAACCAGTACCCGCTGGAGCACCGCCCGCCGTTGTATTTGAAGACGTCACATAAGGATAAGTACCGTGATCAACATCCAACAATGAACCTTGAGCACCTTCAAACATAATGTTCGCACCCGCTTTACGCAAGTCATGCAACAAAGTAATAGTATCTGCAACCATTGGACGCAAGAAATCAGCCATCTCTAAACCAGCTGCGTACACTTCTTCAAAAGAAATCGGCTCTACTTTATGATACTCAGTCAGCACAAAGTTGTAATACTCAAGCACTTCTTTCAACTTAGCCGCAAAACGCTCAGAGTCTAACAAGTCACCAACACGAATCGCACGACGGGCAACCTTATCTTCATAAGCTGGCCCAATACCACGACCCGTTGTACCGATTTTCTTCTCACCTCTTGCAAGCTCACGAGCCTGATCAATCGCAATATGGTAAGGAAGAATCAATGGACAAGCTGCACTAATTTTCAAACGGTCAACCGCTGGCACACCCTGTTCAAGAAGCTCAAGAACTTCCGTCTTTAAAGCGGCAGGCGACAACACAACACCATTACCAATGATACATTGAACACCTTCACGCAAAATACCAGAAGGTATCAAATGCAAAACTGTCTTTTTGCCATCAATAACCAATGTATGGCCAGCGTTATGACCACCTTGAAAACGCACAACAGCAGCAACATCCTCAGTAAGCAGGTCTACAACCTTACCCTTACCTTCATCACCCCATTGAGTGCCTAGAATAACAACATTTTTACCCATAATTTCAGGTCTCATTTAGATAGTTCTTAAAGAAAACTCTAGCTCTGAATCGGCATCAACTGCCAAGTCTTATCAACAAATTCCAACTTAAAGTCAGCATCTCCAGCATAGACATCATCCAAGACCTCTATCACTCGATATCCATCAAACCGCAGGGAATTCGCTTTCCGCCAAAGCTCATCTGTTGAGCAAATTGGCGACAGAACCGTTTTTGGCTTATTGACCACGACATCAGTCAAAGCAACCAAGGCTTTTACATCCGTACTAAAACCCGTAGCCGGACGTGACCGACCAAACACTTGCCCAATGTTGTTATAGCGCCCGCCGCGAGCAATGGCATTACCATGACCAGGAACATAAGCAGCAAAAACAACACCAGTATGATAGCTATAGGAAACCAAATCGCTTAAATCGAAATGCAACCCCACTCCAGGAAAACGCTGACAAATTGAATCACTTACTTTTTGCAGCAAAACAACAGCATCACGAATAGATTCATTCACATTACCCAATAAATCCATCGCACGCTTTAACACTTCTTTGCCACCACATAAACGTGGCAACCCAACCAACCACTGCTGCTGAATGCCACTCAAGCCATTCAACCCTTCTACGTAGCGATCAAGCTCAGGCAAGTCTTTTGCCTTATACAATTCAATCAACTTACTTTCTTGATCGGCATCAAGATCACAAGCAGCAAGAACACCACTCACAACATCAACATGTCCAAGATCAAGAACAAGGTTTGACAAGCCAGCAGTAGACAAGGTCTGCAACATTAAGGACAAAACCTCAACATCACTTTCTACACCACCATGGCCATAAATTTCCGCCCCCAATTGAATCGGGCTACGTGTGCCATCAAGGCCAGCCGGCATTGTTCTTAAAACACTGCCACAATAACTTAAACGCTGAACACCATCATCTTTAAGACAATGAGCATCAATTCGAGCAACCTGGGATGTAAAATCGGCACGAATACCTAGAAGTCGACCTGATAACTGGTCAATTACTTTAAATGTTTCAATTTCTAGGTCAGAGCCAGCACCCGTAAGAAGGGAATCCAGATACTCTAATAGAGGAGGTATTACTAAGTGATATCCCCAACTCTCATGGAGATTAAGCAGAGTTCTTCTAAGGTGCTCGATCTTAGCGGCCTGTTCAGGCAACGCTTCATCAACGCCCTCAGGAAGTAACCAGCGATCTGCTAATGTCATTAAATTGTCCTCTTAGCTTCGAGTCAGCAAAAGAAGCATTAATCCAAGAAACATACTAACCGCACCCAGAATGCGTAAATTCAAATCTGAGCTCGCGATAGCTTTCACCATTATTTCCCGCCAAACATTCGGAACTAGAAACGGCAAAACACCCTCAGCGATCAATAAAAGGCTGACGCCAACCAGCAGCGACTGCAACAATTCCTGCATAGATTCTCTTTATTTTGACCATTAAAAAACCGGGCTTGGCCCGGTTTGTGTAATAGTACCATGTTTCCCATTTTAACAAATAGGTCTCATGTACGATTATTGATGAATATCTACTCTATTTAGAACCACTATTGGTAGAGCTATTCAAATATTTAAAGAATTCACTATCTGGCTCAAGTACGAACAAATCACTACTGCCACTAAAGCTCTCACGATAGGCCTGCAGACTACGGTAGAACTCATAGAATTCAGGATCTTGCTTGTAGACCTTAGAGTAAATTGCTGCAGCATTAGCGTCACCATCACCACGAATCATCTCGGCATCACGCTGAGCTTCCGCTTCAAGTACAACCTGCTGGCGATCGGCGTCAGCACGAATACCTTCCGCAAGCTCCAAACCTTTCGATCTGTGCTCACGAGCTTCACGCTCACGCTCGGTTCTCATACGCTGATAAACAGATTCACTAACATCTGGCGGCAGATCAATTCGCTTAACTCGGATATCAACAATAGAAATACCCAATTCACTTTGAGCCACTTCGTTTAGGTCATCACGCAATTCTGTCATTAACAAATCACGCTCACCCGAAACAACCTCGTGCATTGTACGCTCACCAAACTTATTTCGAAGTCCGGTATCAACACGAGAAGAAAGCACTCGATTAGCTACAAATTCATCACCAGACGTTGCTTGGTAAAATTTAGCAACAGAGTCTATTTTCCATTTAACATAAGAATCCACAACAACAGCTTTCTTCTCTAGCGTCAAATAACGCTGAGGACGAGAGTCCATTGTCAAAATTCGAGCATCAAATTTCTTAACTTCGTTCATAATCGGAAGTTTAAAGTGAATGCCAGGTTGAACATCATCCTGAACAATCTCACCAAACTTAAGAACAACCGCACGCTCAGTTTCATTTACAACAAAAAGCGTTTGTGAAGCAATCAGTACACCGAGAAGAACAACAAATAAAACTGAAAAAGAAAAGCCTCTCATTAGTTTCTGCCCTCTCTACGGATTGTTGCACCTTGGCGTTTACGTATCTCCTCAAGAACCTGATCCGTCAACGTCCCGACATTACTAGAACTCAATGAGCTTGTAGACCCTTTAGACGATTCTGCACGCTGCTTCATTAACTGATCCAAAGGCAAATACATCATGTTATTACCACCTTTAGTATCCACAACAACTTTGTTCACGTCTTTATAGACGGACTCCATTGTCTCAATATACAAACGACGGCGAGTAACATCTGGCGCCTTAGTATACTCTCGATACAATCTATCAAAACGATCTGCCTGACCACTTGCTCGAGCAACGATTTCAGAGCGGTAAGCTTCCGCCTCCTCTCTAATACGCTGAGCACGACCACGAGCTTCAGGGATAATACCATTTGCATAAGATTCGGCCTCGTTACGAACTCGCAACTCATCCTCTTTCGCTTTGATAACATCATCAAATGCCTCTTGGACCTGAGTAGGAGCCTGAGTATTTTCGACGTTAATTTTTGAAATCAGCAAACCAGTGCCGTAAGCGTTACCATAATCCTGAATACGAACCTTAACTTCTGCCGCCAACAACTCACGACCTTCTGTTAAAATTTGATCCATCTCAGAACTACCAACAACATGACGCAGCGCACTTTCTGTTGCTTGAGCCAAAGACTCTTCTGGGTTACGTACATTCAGCAAAAAGTCTTTCGGGTCTTGCACAGAATACTGAACCGAAACACCAACCTCAACAATCGCATCATCAACTGTCAGCATTAACGCTTTGTGATCATGAGAACGAACTTTAGTTACATTCACCTTACTGACAGAGTCAATCATAGGTGGATTCCAGTGAAGACCAGGCATAACAGTTGAGTGATACTTCCCTAATCGAAGCACAACACCACGTTCCTGCTGATCAACCTGATAAACGCCCGTTGCAGCCCAAAGAGCCAGCAATACAATCAGAACAAGAGCAATTAAACCACCGCCAAATTTGCCCGAAAAATTAGAGCCACCACCATTAGAGCCACCAGATTTGCGGGATTTTTTAACGCCTAGCATCCCCATTAATTTCTGGAAAGCCTCATCCAAATCTGGAGGACCTTGCTCATTCCCAGTAGGCTTGCGCCCCCATGGGTCATTGTTGGTTTCCTTTTCACGTTCGCCATCTGGGCGTCCAGCACCATTATTACGGTTTTTATCTGGATTCCATGGGTCATTGTCGTTATTACCCGGTTCATTCCAGGCCATACTACGTCTCCACTTTATTTTAATGATAATCCTGACAGCTTACACAGCTTCAATCTGATCCTCAGACATGCCAGCGCGAGCCAAAATTTGTAAATAATCTTTTTTAGGCAACTTAACATCAAGGACAAATCGGCCCGCCTCATCAAAGCGCTCCGACTTAACCGCCCCATGCTCGAACAACATAGCCCTTAATCGACCATATTTGCTCGACAAGTAAAGAGTTTCATTAAAAACATCTTCCGCTAACAGCTCTGCAATTGCCTGCTTAAGCAAATCAATACCTTGACCATCACGAGCAGACAACCAAACTCTCAAAGGGTTCCCGTCTGGGTCACGATCTATTCGAGGCTCTGCTGTTGGCAAAGCATCTATTTTATTAAATACCTTAAGCGTCGGCACTTCATTGGCACCAATCTCTTCTAGCACAGAATCCACATGCTTCATATTCTCGTCGCGAGAAATGTCAGATGCGTCGACAACATGCAATAACAAATCAGCCTCTGAAGACTCTTTCAATGTCGCCTGAAACGCCTTGATCAGCCTATGCGGCAATTGGCGAATAAAGCCCACTGTATCAGCTAAGACAATCGAGCCGATTTGCTCAATATCCAAACGTCGCAATGTCGGATCCAATGTAGCAAAAAGCTGGTCAGCGGCATAAACATCAGAGCCAGTCGCTCGATTGAACAATGTCGACTTCCCTGCGTTAGTGTAACCAACAATAGATACAGTTGGGACTGAAGATCTATCACGGGATCGACGGTTTTGATCTCGCTGAGAACCCACTTTCGCCAATCTCTTTTGAATCGCTTTAATACGCTCTCTAAGTAATCGGCGGTCAGTCTCAAGCTGAGTCTCACCTGGCCCACGCATACCTATACCGCCCTTCTGGCGCTCTAAGTGCGTCCAACCTCGAATAAGACGAGTAGACATGTGCTGCAGCTGCGCCAATTCGACCTGCAATTTACCCTCATGGGTACGTGCACGCTGCGCAAATATATCAAGTATAAGCCCTGTACGATCAAGCACACGACACTGCAATACACTTTCTAGGTTACGTTCTTGGGAAGGAGACAAAGCATGATCGAAAAGGACCACTTGAGCCTCTTCTCGATCAACAATGTCTTTTATTTCTGCTAGTTTACCGGTACCGATAAAATACCGGGCATCAGGACGCTGACGCGACCCCGAGACTACAGCAACAGGATCTGCGCCAGCAGAAATAGCAAGTTCAACAAACTCTTCTGGTCCATAAGACTCATTTTGATCATGAAAATCTATATGAACCAATACAGCTATTTCACCACTATCTGGACGTTCAAAAAACAATCTAATATTCCTCTGTTCGCCTTATTACAGACAAACTATTCAGCGTCATCTTCCGGCTGATCAGGAGACGGGATGCGGATAGTACGGGAAGGTACCACCGTAGAAATGGCATGTTTATAAACCATTTGGCTAACAGTGTTTTTTAATAGAATCACAAACTGATCGAATGATTCGATTTGACCTTGAAGCTTAATTCCATTTACAAGAAAGATAGATACTGGCACTCTTTCTTTACGTAGAATATTTAGATAAGGGTCTTGTAATGATTGCCCTTTTGACATTGTGATCTCCTTAAACAAGCAAAAAATATTAAATTAAATATTGATAAAACAATACTGTAGATACTACACCAATTTTTTATCTATTTCCCCTATATAATCCTGCTTTCTATGTAATTCAAGGCTTCCGGCACAAGATCTTTCGACAAACTATCGAAAATCATCAGATCCTCCCATCCCCTTAACCAAGTAAGCTGCCTTTTTGCCAACTGACGAGAAGCAACTACCCCTTTAAAGATAGCATCATCTAGCAAATCAGCACCGTCTAAATATTGCCACAACTGCCGGTAGCCAACACAACGCATAGAAGGCATATCGGCAGACAAATCACCACGATGATAAAGCCCCTCAACTTCAGCTAAAAAGCCTTGATCCATCATGTCATAAAAGCGTTGCTCTATTCGCTCATGCAACACGCTTCGTTCTTTAGGCATTACTGCCATATTAATCATATCAAACGGCAAGGACACAGCTTCTTGCTGCGCCCAAAACTGAGTCATGGTTTTACCAGTTAAACGATATACCTCAATAGCACGCTGCAATCTCTGTGGGTCGTTGGGATGAATGCGAGAAGCCGCTTCTGGATCAAACGCCTGCAACTCTTCATGTAGAGCTTCCCAGCCTTTTTCAGCAGCCTCCACTTCAATCTGAGCTCGCAGTTCAGCATCTGCCTGCGGCATTTCTGCCAAACCTTTTTGCAGCGCATTGAAATACATCATAGTGCCACCAACCAAAAGTGGCGTTTTACCTTTCGCTATAATTTCTCGCGATTGCTCAACCGCATCCAAAACGAAGTCGGCTGCCGAATAGGACTCAAGCGGATCAATAATATCAATTAGCCTATGGGGAGCCCTTGCAAGTAACGCTGCATCTGGCTTGGCCGTACCAATATCCATTCCTTTATAAACAAGAGCAGAGTCCACACTGATGATTTCAAAATCATGATGTTCAGCCAACTCAACAGCCAATCCCGTTTTTCCAGAAGCCGTTGGCCCCATTAAACAAACAACGTGCGGCTTTGTCATATTAACGCCCCCTCAAGAAAAGTTTATCCAAATCAGACATGGTCAAATGCGCCCAAGTTGGTCGGCCATGGTTACATTGCCCGCTTCGTTCAGTCACTTCCATATCCCGAAGAAGGCTGTTCATTTCAGCAATAGTCAACTTACGGTTTGCTCGCACCGCGCCATGACAAGCCATTGACGCCATCAACTCATTCGCCCTAGATTCCATTAGGTCAGATACACCATTGATCGATAAATCACTTATTACGTCACGAACCAACCCTTCAACATCCCCTCGAATCAGTATAATAGGAACTTCTCGAACCATGACACTTTCTAAGCCAGTTCTTTCTACACGAAAGCCAAAAGACCCAAAAACATCACCACTTTCTTCCACCAGATCCGCTTCACTTTGCGATACAGAAACATTAATTGGCACCAATAATGGCTGCGATGATATGTTTTTTTGATAAAACGCCGTCTTCATACGCTCATAAACAATTCGTTCATGCGCCGCATGCATATCCACCAAAATTAACCCTTGCTCACTCTCAGAGAGAATATAGACACCATGCAACTGGGCAACCGCGAAGCCTAACGGTGGTACAGCCTGATAATCACCTTCTGATCTAACAAATGGATCGTCAAATTGCCCCAGAGAGCTTGGCGGAGTAATTTCTCGCACCTCTCCTGTTTCAGGGTCAACCTCCTCAGTTTTAGAGACATACTCCTGTGCATAACCAGACAGTCGACGCAAACCATCAAGCTGACCACGCACCTCTGAAGCCCCCAAAGAGCTCGTTGGAGAATTAGATTGCATCCACTCCATACCAGAAGCTGCAGGACGATTCGATAGCTGCAAAGCAGATTGCTCTGTAATACTTGAACTGTAAGAAGAAGGCTCACTGGCAGTAGAGTCTTGCATGCCTGTTGGCGCCCCATCAGATTCAGGACGCACATCAGCAATCGCTTTATGAATACGACTAAACAAGAAATCATGCACCAAACGCCCATCGCGAAACCGCACTTCATGCTTGGTTGGATGAACATTTACGTCCACAGTAGAAGGATCTAACTCAAGATACAAAACAAACGTAGGATGACGACCATTATACAAAACATCACGATAAGCCTGACGAACAGCGTGAGCGACCAATTTATCTTTAACCACTCGACCATTTACAAAGAAATATTGCAGATCCGCCTGAGAACGAGAAAATGTCGGCAGACCAATCCAGCCCCACAAGCGCAAGCCAGCCGCTTCAACATCCAGCGTTAATGAGTTTTCAATGAATTTTTTACCCAACAAGGTCGCCAGCCTGTGCTCAGCATGAAGCTGATCTGTCACGGGGCGAAGATCGTATACCTGCTTGCCGTTATGACTTAGACGAAAACCTGTTTCATAGCGACTAAGCGCCAACCGCTTCACCACTTCTTCTAGGTGAGCAAACTCGGTTTTTTCAGTACGAAGGAACTTACGACGAGCAGGCGTATTAAAAAACAAATCACGCACATCGATAGTCGTCCCCTGAGGATGGGAAGCAGGACGAATCGCCGTCGCCATATCCTTGCCCTCTGCCTCTACTCGCCAAGCTTCATTTTCGCTTTCTGCTTGAGATGTAAGATGCATTCTCGACACAGAGCTAATACTGGCCAATGCTTCACCACGAAAACCTAGCGTACACACAGCTTCTAGGTCATCTAAAGTAATTATTTTGCTTGTTGCATGTCGACTTAACGCCAAAGACAAATCATCTTTCATGATACCCGTGCCGTTATCACGGATCTTTATACGCCTAACGCCCCCTTGCTCAACATCGATATCAAGCTGAGACGCACCAGCATCAAGACTATTCTCAAGCAACTCTTTCACAACGGAGGCTGGTCGTTCAACCACCTCACCCGCTGCAATTTGGTTAGCTAAACGTGGAGATAAAAGATTAATTCTTTGCATGAACGACCTTTGATTTCTGAGCCCTTTAGTTCATAAACACAAGAGCATAAGACTATTAGATTTTAGCCGGCAGGAATGACAAGCTTCTGACCAATCCAAATAACATCATTATTCAAATTATTTACTTGTCTTAAAATAGGTAAAGACACCTGATTACGCCTAGCAATTTCAGACAAAGTATCACCTTTACTAACGGTGTACACATAATCAGAATGTTTCTTTTGCTTCCAAGCCACTAAGGTTCCATCTGGCGCATTCTTAGTAAAGTATTCAATGACGCCCTTAGAAATAGAGGCTGCCAGCTTTACTCGATACGTTCTACTCGATAAATTTTTTGCTTCTGTCTTGTTTGATACAAACCCGGTTTCAATAAGTATTGACGGAATATCTGGTGATTTCAGCACAACAAAGCCTGCCTGCTGCACACTGCCTTTATGTAAGACAGCCACATTTTTCATCTCCCCCAAGACACTTTCGCCGATGTTCAGACTCATCTGAATTGTCGAATTCATCGACATATCTAACAAAACCTCAGCAAGTAACTGATCTTTGTCATCTAAAGAAATGCCGCCAACCAAATCTGCGGAGTTTTCTTGTTGCGCCAGCCAGCGACCCATTTCAGAACTTTTACCACTTAATGACAGAGCCCACACCGAAGCCCCGCGAGCACTCGATTTTGTAAAAGCATCCGCATGCACGGAAATCATCAAATCTGCATTGGCTTCACGCGCTACACGAGAACGGTCACGCAATTGAAGATAGGTATCAGTTGATCGAGTCAACACCGCTTTAAAACCATCTACAGCATTAATTCGACTAGCCAATTCCTTACTAATCGACAGCACTATATCTTTTTCACGAACTCTGTATTGCCCCAAAGCACCAGGATCTTTGCCGCCATGACCTGGGTCGATCGCAATAACGATATCACGCTTTTCTTTGGACAAGTTTGCTAAGCTTTTTACAACTGTTACAGGCTTACTGACACCATATTCAAGCTCAACTAATATTCTCGGACCATAAGTCCCATTTGCAGCCAAGACAGTACTCTTCGCTTTTGCCTTTTGAGCCAAATCCAACACAAACCGGACACCATTATCCCGTTTTGCATAACGAACTCGCATCAAAACGTCCGAAGATAAAGCTGATAAGCCATTTACTACGGACGTACTCAAGTCAACATTACTCACATCGAGTACAATGCGCTCAGGGTTTGAGAGAGGAAAAATACGATGCTCAGACGCATCAGAAAGCTCAAAAACCAAACGTGTTACGCCCTCTTGTTGAGCGACACGTATATCTCTAACTTCTGCCGCAAAAGCATTCGTGGCAACCAAAGAGACAATAAAAGAGAAAAAAACAAATAAATAAGTATGAAATTTAGTATGCATATCAGACAGCTAGCTAGTATATCTGACACACTATAACTGCTGATTACATGGATCTCAATCTTACTTAGAGTAAAGACGTCTATACATCAAGACGTTATGACCTTTTTCAGCCCATTTATAGCCACCAAACCTTTTTCAGTAATACCTTCTATCACCACATGGCGACCCTGACGAATTAAACTTAATGAAACAATCAAATCCGCCTCAGGCAAAATACCTCGCCCCATTTCAGCCCACTCAATCAGGCACAAACTGCTGTCCGAGAAATAGTCACGAATCCCTATAAACTCAAGCTCTTCAGCGTCTGAAACGCGATAAAGGTCAAAATGAAATGCTTCAAGGCCGGATAATTCATAGGGTTCAACAATCGTGTAAGTAGGACTTTTAACTGGCCCCAAATGACCTAAGCCACGCAACATACCTCTAACAAGCGTGGTTTTACCCATACCAAGGTCTCCCTCTAGATACACAACCGCGCCCGCCTTCAAAACCGAGGAAACAGCCCCGCCTAGACTTTCCATCAACTCTTCACCGTAAACATCTTTCTCTATTTGCATCACTTACCAATCCCTCTCTACTCAAAAAGAGCAAACACCAATCACATGGCTCATTAATTTCTGACAATTCTAATACAGAAGCCTTTTGAAACAAGTGGCAATCCCCCATAATCAATATGCATTTTTACCGCTCACCACAAACATCTAACCAGAGGACACTTATGGATTGGCTGCTTATGTCACTCATTGCCATTGCCGTATTTATTACTGGCATTTCTAAAGGTGGTTTCTCTGGCGCTTTCGGCATACTTGCTGTACCGCTTATTTCACTCCAAACCTCCCCTACTCTGGCCGCCGCCATAATGCTCCCTATACTATGTATCATGGACATTTTCACTGTGCAGAAGTTTTGGAAGAAGTGGAACACAGAGCAACTAATCAAATGCATACCTGCCGCCATCATCGGAGTAGTCATTGGCGGCTTAACAGCATCGTGGTTTTCTGCTGAATGGTTAAAAATCATGGTAGGCGTTATTGCTGTTGGCTTCACACTAAACTCATGGCCCAAAAAAAACCGCACAAAAGAACGACAACCGCTGAATTCGTTCATAGGAAAACTTTGGTGCACCCTTGGCGGTTTCACCAGCTTTATAGCTCACGCTGGCGGACCGCCTATGAGCGTCTATCTACTAAGAGCAAACCTAGACAAAACACAATACGTGGCTACAGCAGCCGTCATCTTCACAGCAATAAACTACGTAAAACTCATTCCATACGGCATGCTTGGACAACTCAACAGCACCAACATCCTGTTATCACTTTGCTTTACACCCGTTGCGTTTATTGGCGTCCAGCTTGGCGCATGGCTGCATTACAAACTATCCACGGCCGTATTTTTCAAATTCATGTACGGCTTTCTTTTCCTAACAGGAATCAAACTAATATGGGATGGTGTGGCAGGACTGAGTTAGTGGACACAGAACCCACCAACTCATAACAAGAACAGGTTAGATTAGCGGCATGTGCTATTAAGATTTATCGTCCATACCAAACATAGTTCGACGATAATGCTTCAATTCGCCAATAGACTCTAAAATATCGTCCATCGCCAAATGTGAGCCCGACTTAGTAAACCCTTCTAGCGCCTCTGGCTTCCAACGTCGTGCCAACTCTTTAATTGTACTAACATCCAAATAACGATAATGAAAAAATGCTTCCAAATTAGGCATGTAACGGTACAAGAAGCGACGATCTTGCCCAACACTATTACCACATATTGGTGATTTACCCGCTGGCACATATTGAGCTAGAAACTTGATCGTTTCTTCCTCTGCTTGTGACATACTAATCGTTGACGACAACACCCTTGCCGTTAACCCTGAGTCACCATGATGCTGTGTGCACCACTCATCCATTGCGTCCATCACCGCTTTGTCTTGATAAACAGCAAGGCTAGGGCCTTTTGCCAAAACATTCAGATGCTTATCGGTGACAACGGTTGCAATCTCAATAATAGTATCCGTTTCTGGGTCCAATCCGGTCATTTCAAGATCGATCCACACTAAATTCTCTTCATTTAAGCTCATAATCTTCCAAGTCCTTTATTATCAATGCCAAGCATTATACTCTATGCGCCTTACTTTATGACCAGACGAATCTAATGTCGAAGCGAAAACTTACTAAACAACAAACTTGGCGAATCGAAAAAATCCACAAAGAGCGCGTTGAACGCACTCAAAAAAGAGGGGATGTCGCCGAGGAACTTCTTCAGTCATCCGACCTTGGGGCTGAAACAGAAGGCATTATTATTTCTCACTTCGGCACACAAGTTGAGGTGGAAGGCACTCAAGAACCTTTTATTGGCGCATCTACTCGCTGTAATTTACGCGCCAATCTAGGCCAATTGGTGACGGGCGATAAAGTTATATGGCGTCCAAAACAGAATGAAGGCGGGGTAGTCGTTGCTACAACTCCAAGACACACCTCTTTATCTCGTCCTGACATGCATGGCAGAATAAAACCTGTCGCAGCAAACATAGATCACATCATTGTTGTTATTGCTGCTGAGCCTGTTGCTCACGCCAATTTAATTGATCGCTACCTAGTTGCCGCAGAAACCGTTGGCATCCCGCCAGTCATCCTGCTTAACAAATGCGATTTAATAGACGAGAAAAACAAAGAAGATCTAGACAAGCTCCTTAAAACCTATGAAGACCTAAATTACAACATCATCAGAACCTCGATCAAAAACCAAGCAGGCATGGAGTCTCTGTATGACTTTCTGCAAGACAAAACGAGCGTTTTTGTTGGGCAATCAGGCGTAGGTAAGTCGTCTCTGATCGGTACTCTACTTCCTGACATAGACATCAGCGTTGGCGAGCTCTCCCAGAAACGAAAAAAAGGCGTACATACCACTACCACAGCCCGACTATTCCACATGCCAAAAGGCGGGGACCTCATTGACTCTCCAGGAATACGCGAGTTTGGTTTATGGCATATTTCAGAAGACGAATTGCTCAACGGCTTTATCGAGTTTCGATCACATATTGGTTATTGCCGATTCCGCGATTGCGCTCATGAGAAAGAACCAGGTTGTGCGATCCTTGAAGCCTTAGAAAAAGGTGAAATAACAGAACACCGCTTCCAAAGCTTCTTAAGAATTAAGCACTCGATACGTGAAAACCAGGCATTTTAAAAAACGGCCTCAGGCGTAAGATTCTCAATAGATTGCTGGGCTGCATCACCGAAATTACGGCGATTCTGATCCAGCAATTTTTTATAAGCATCATCCGTTAACAAGGTAATACTAATGCGCCTATTCTCTGCACTATCGGTATCAAAACGATTGTAAGGAATCGAATCAGACAAGCCTATCACTTGAGCAATACGCTTATCTGCCACACCACCCTCTTCTAAAATTCGACGGGCAGCATTGGCCCTTAATGCTGACAAGTCCCAATTATCCAAGCGTCCACCACTAAATTTCGACGAATCCGTATGACCAGTAATAACAATAGGATTAGTAACCTTATTAAAAATCGGCGACATAGTAAGAAGCGTATTTTCTATGTCTGGCATCATGCGAGCACTGCCGCGCTCAAACATAGGCTTATCGGGATCGTCCAACAATGTAATGCGTACACCAAGAGGCGTGATCTCGATGCGCATATTTTGCTGCTGGGAAAGCAGAACATTCATTTTCCCAACTTCCTCTTGCAACATATCATTGATGCTCTTTGACTCCGACGACTCAGGCCCATTACCCAAACGATCATCCCGAGAAGGCACATCGACACTACCAGGATCAGGCAGCTGCAAATCTAATTTCTTTTCAGCACTTTTTGCAGGACTTCCACCTAAATCAATAGGATTGGCGCTAAAGCCAGCTGTTGACGACCCCATTGGATCTTGAAAGTATCCTTCAATACTTTTTAGCTCCTCTGGAGAAGCCACACTCATAATCCATAAAACTAAAAAAAGCGCCATCATTGCTAAAGCGAAATCCGCCAAGGCTATCTTCCAAGCACCGCCATGATGACCACCTTTCTTGATTTTTTTGACCCGACGAATAACTAAGCCATTGGTACCTATAGCCATTGCTCACACCTCATCTTCTTACGCTTTTCCATACTAGCGATACTGCTTAAGACCATCAGACAACTCAATAAAGCTAGGACGCATTTCAGGTGGAAGTAACTTACGGCCAGTCTCGACCGCTACTGGCGGAGCATAACCAGACACAATCGAATTCAAGCAGGCTTTTATACACAGATACGCTTTTAACTCGTGGGTTCCCAAGCTCTCTAAATGTGAAGCGGCAGGCCCCACAAATCCATAACCAAAGAAGATACCTAAAAATGTCCCTACCAGCGCAGCCGCAACGTGAGCGCCAATTTCTTCAAGCGGCCCACCTATTGATCCCATGGTGATAACGATCCCCAATACGGCCGCCACAATACCAAAACCAGGCAATGCTTCAGCGACACGAGTCAAGGCATGACTTGGTGCAACCAATTCTTCCTGAATTTGCTCAATTTCATTATCCATAATTGCCTCTATTTCATAAGCAGGCAATCCAGTAAGCGTGAAAATACGATAATTATCCGTCAAAAAATCAACAACTTCATGATCTCGAATCACATCAGGAAAACGAGCAAACAACTCACTCGTAAAAGGCGACTCGATATCTTCTTCAACAGACAAAAAACCCTGCTGTCGGCTTTTTTGGAAAAGACAATACATCAACCCCAACAACTGAAGATAAAAAGTTTTATTGTGTCGACTCCCAGTGAACACCTGCGGCAGCATAGTAAATACTTTTTTCTGCACAATGAACGGGTTGGCAACCATAAAAGCCCCAAGGGCTGCACCACAGATTATAATCACCTCAAAAGGCTGCCATAGGGCTAACATATTCCCATGGGATGCAATATAGCCAAACACCACACTAACAATGACCACTAGCAAACCAGCTAATGCAAACATATTACCTTCCTTAATACTGACAAAGTATGCTCTCACCTCAATATACAGTATGATTAATAAGAACCGAAATATAAGAGCAACTTTTAAAAAACCACCAACATGAGCTCTCAATGTAACCAGCTATGATAGACAAGTCACCTTCTGGCCTAAATGAATGGCTACATTTTCTGAAAAACAAAAAATTTCCCGTCAAAGCGGTAAGTTTGTCTCGTCTAAAAACCCAAATAGCGAGAACAGAGGACACACTTGATGGAATGCAAGCCAATATCGCCTCTGATCCACTATTAGCCTTCGCTATACTAAACGAAGCTAATCGAATAATACCTAATAAAAACAATGAAATAAAAAATCCTTTCCATGCAGCATCAATGGTTGGGATGAGCGGCATAGGAAAAATTTTCTCAGCTTTTGCCCCATACAAGTTCTATCCGAAGAACAATCCACCGCATGTAACAGCTTTTCTTAGCGAAATACAAACCAGCTATGAAGCTGCTACTATAGCGAGACACTGGTCGATAGAGAAACTAACTAGCCACGAAGATGATATTTTTTGGATCACCTTATTTCGCGATTCAGCAAGGTGGCTTCTATGGTTTTATGCCTATCCAACAATGATGGACATTAAAAACAAACTAAGCCAAGGTGAAAAACAAAGCCAAGCAGAACTGAATGTTTTAGGCTGCCGCATAGACGAACTAACCGTTCACTTATGCTCTCATTGGAACACACCAAGCAAAGTCATCGAGTCCTTCTCAACCAAGTTCATACCGAATAAAAAAGAGCTACAAAGCCTGGCACATTTAGCTCACCACCCAGAAGAACTACCTGGCTTCACAGAAGACAAAAGACTAACAATATTAATAAACAACCCACTTATTTTTTCATACTGCGCAACCAAGGTAGCCCATGAAGCCGATTTAATAGGCTGGGATTCTAAAAATCTGCCTTTCTTCTATCGTGTTGTCGCAACGATAATGCATCGTCATGTGGGTGAAGTTATCCAAACCGCGCACCTTGCCAGTGCAGAAGCAGCTAGACTATTTAATAACGGCGGAAGACCCCCCTTAGCACAGCAATTACTAGACCCTAATTTATATACAGGCAAAAAAGCAAGAGACACCAACTCAGCCAATAAAACATCACCCATTGCAGCCCTGAAAAAGGCATTGGGCAAACACGACATCTATGATTCAAAGCAAAAAGCAAATATGGCTTTAAAAACCATTAAGCAAGCCATACCGAACACACAACACTGCATCCTCTTCAAACAATCCAAAAGCACTGTGTCGCCTATTTTCCAATATGGCTACAATATCAACACGCTTAAAGCCATAAAATGGGACGCGCCTTCTAACCTATTTAACAAACTATCAACCAAAAAGTCAGCCACACACCTTTTCGGCAAAAAGCTAGACGGAATATTAAAAGACCTGCCACACACAGCAGATCAAATAATCGATTCGAACAGCCACCTAATGCTCGCTTCTACACAAACGGCAGAGCGAGAAATGATCATTTTTTGGCTGGAAACTCGAACCGAATTTAATGAAAAAGATTTCTCAAGCCTAAAACAGATTGTGTCCCTTATAAGCCACAGTCCAATTTAAACATTTATTTAAACTTTACTTATTAGGACAATAAACGTGACTAAAGACCAACTTTTCGCATTTGCTCAACACATCACACCTCAAAAAGCATTATCAAGAGCCATTGGTAAAATCGCCGAATGCGAAAACTCATGGGTTAAAAACACTTTTATTAGCCAATTTGTAAAAAAATACCAAGTCGACATGTCGGAAGCCATCAACAGTGACGAGCTATCCTACCGCAACTTCAACGATTTCTTCACACGCGCCATTCGCCCAGAACTCCGCCCTATCTGCGAAGAAGATAACAGTATTGCCTGCCCTGCAGATGGCGCTATCAGCCAACTAGGCAACATCGAGCACGGCACACTCTTCCAAGCAAAAGGCCATCATTACAGCCTCACAAGCCTTCTTGGTGGCGACGCATCCTTATCCAATGATTTTCTTGGTGGTACTTTTGCTACCGTTTATCTTTCACCAAAAGACTATCACCGCGTTCACATGCCACTGACAGGCAAACTAACTAAAATGATCCATATTCCAGGAAAGCTCTTCTCTGTCAATAAAGTCACCGCCGAGCAAATCCCTAACGTTTTTGCTCGCAATGAACGCACCGTATGCCTATTTGAAACAGAAGCAGGCCCAATGGCTGTCATACTAGTCGGCGCCATGATTGTAGCCAGCATAGAAACCGTATGGGCAGGACAGGTCACACCATTCAATAAAAATGTCGTGACATGGGACTACAACGAACTAAGCAACATAGAGATCAAGAAAGGCGAAGAAATGGGGCGATTCAAACTAGGATCAACCGCCATCGTCTTATTCGGAAAGAATGCCATCAACTGGGAGGAATCACTCCAAGCAGAAACACCAACCAAAATGGGCATGCATTTCGGTACTGTTACTGAAAAACAATAGACATTAGAGCAAAAGCCTACCCTTCAATTGAGTAGGCTTTTAAATATGAAAAATAAAAAAAGGATTATTTCGCAGCTTGAATAATGGAAACTATATCCTGACTGACCATATCATGCAGCAAATCACGGTAACCGGTTTTGCCAGAAGGCAAATACTCATCAGAAGTGATAGCGATTGTTAAATCTAATGTTGGAAAAACATAAATCATTTGCCCACCGTAACCCCAACCGTAGTAGCCTTGCACATTAGCAAACGTCTGAATAAACCAACCATATCCATAAAGACCACGATGAAAACGAGACTCAGTCCTAGGCTGCCAACTTTCTTCTATCCATTTCTTAGAAAGAATCCGCTTACCTTTCTCAGTAACCCCACCTCTTCGATACAGCTCGCCAAATGCCAACAAAGAGGCAGGCGTCATGCCAACTTGATTTCCTCCCATTGGCACTCCTTGAGGATCTGTCTCCCAACTCTGAACCCAAACACCAGTCCCTTTAAACCACTTATTCGCTAGTTGATAAGTATTTTCGCCACTCTGGCGCATGATGATCGCAGACAAAAGGTGAGTATTTCCCGTTGAGTACTGCATATCACCACCAACCTCATCAATAAAGGGCCGCGACAGTACAGTTTGAACCCAATTATCACTTGCTACCCAACGCCCGTAATAACGCCCAGAAGTCCTCTCTAAACCCGCCTGCATTGAAAGCAAATGCGAAACCGTAATCTTTTTCAAACGTGGATCAGGGTCTTTCGGTAAAGAATCATCAAAAATAGGAGCGATAGCTTGATCGACACCATGAATAACATCACGCTCAATCGCCATACCAACGACGGCAGACATCAGAGACTTTGATGCCGACTTAATATTAGCAACCGCATCAAGATTTGCTTTGTTATATGCCTTTGCCCAAACAACATCACCTTTGTACGCGATGTGTATTGTTTTAATATTAGGAAAACCTTGGGCCGTTTTATCCATATCACTAAAATCTAGAGCCTTAGCTTGAACACTAAAAAGCAAAATCAGTGAGCCAAGTAAAAAATAATACATAAAAAAATTCACCCTATTATTAAATCAACACTCAATCAGAACAGAAAACCATCAGCTTACTATAAGGAAGTGACACTTACCGATTAAAGCACATAAAAAAACCTGCACGAAGCAGGTTTTTTTATGTATCAAAAGAAGCTTAACAACTAAGGCAAGTCATCTTCCAATTCTTCTTTTGGTGCTGGCACCAAGTCTTCTCGCTTCACATCCATCGCAAGCAATAGATTGGCAGCTACGAAAATAGAAGAATATGTACCAATCACAATCCCTACCAACAACGCCATAGAGAAATTATGAATCGCTTCACCGCCAGCAACAAACAACACCACCAACACAAATAAGGTTGTCATGGAAGTAATCAAAGTACGACCAAGCGTTTGGTTGATCGACTCATTTACCAAGTCGAAAGGCGTTGTATCGCGCATGATACGAAAATTCTCTCGAATCCGGTCACACACTACGATGGTATCGTTTAGGGAGTAACCGACAACAGCAAGTAGCGCTGCCAACACAGTTAGGTCAAATTCCACCTCAAAAAGAGAGAAGAAGCCCAGCGTGATGATCACGTCATGAATCAAAGCTGCTACAGACGCCACAGAGAACTTAAATTGGAAACGTACCGCAACGTAAATCATCACAATAGCCAAGGCAAGCAACATGCCTAGACCACCTTGCTCACGCAACTCCTCACCCACTTGCGCACCAACAAACTCAGAACGCTGAAGCGACACATTTGTCTCACCGTGATTCTGTAATGTTGATAACACTTCATCACCCAGTGTTGGGGTATAGGAATTGGCCATACGAACCACTACATCGGTTGGCGACCCAAAGTTTTGCACCACCACATCTGTATAGCCGTTCTCACCAAGCAAGGCTCGAACATCATCTAATTTAGGCGCCTCATCATAAGCCACCTCAATCAAAGTACCACCGGTAAAGTCCAAACCAAACTGCAGTCCTTTTGTTGCCAAAGAACCCAGAGAGATAAGAATCAAAACCAGCGAAAAGGCTGCTACGATTTTACGCATTGCCATAAACGGAATATTTGTCACTTTCATGGCACCCTCCTAAATATACAGTTTTTTGTTTTTACGACCGCCATACACAAGATTCACCTGTGCACGCGTTACAACAATCGCTGTAAACATCGAAGTAAGAATACCCAGTGATAAGGTCACTGCAAATCCTTTAACCGGCCCTGTTCCAACTGCAAACAAGATAACAGCAACCAACAATGTAGTGATATTGGCATCAAAAATCGTTGTAAATGCACGGTTAAATCCAGAATGTATCGCCTGCTGGTTTGGTGTTCCGTTTGCCAATTCTTCTTTTATTCGCGAGAAAATCAACACATTGGCATCCACTGCCATCCCCATCGTCAACACAATACCCGCAATACCAGGCAAGGTTAATGTTGCAGAAAGCAAGGACATGCAGGCCATCAAAAGTATGATATTAAGCGCCAAAGAAATGTTAGCAATAATACCAAACACCTTGTAGTAAACCAGCATGAACAACATCACAACCAGCAAACCAATTTGCGCTGAACTGACACCCAACTTGATGTTCTCAGCACCCAAGCTTGGTCCAATAGTACGCTCTTCAACAAAGTAAATTGGCGCTGCCAACGCACCAGCACGAAGCAGCAAAGCCAACTCAGAAGACTCACGAGGGCTGTCCAATCCAGTAATGCGGAATGAATTACCAAGCGTCGTCTGGATTGTCGCCAAAGAGATAATCCCTTTTTCACTGTAACTCCTACGCACCTCTTCCATTTTGCCGTCTTTCTCAACAAAACGGCTACGAGATTTGTGCTCAATAAACACAACCCCCATATTTCGGCCGACAGCAGAGCGAGTTACTTTACTCATCTGCTTGCCACCCTTGGAATCCAGGTTAATGTTTACCTGTGGGCGACCATTTTCATCGAAAGAAGAACTCGCATCAGAAACACTATCACCCGTAATAATAAGGTCACGCTCTAAACGCGCAGTACGACCACTGCCATCACGGAACGTCAATGTTTCGATATCAGCACCTCTATCGTCTAAGCCTGCTTCCAAATGAAACTCAAGGTTAGCTGTTGCACCAATAATTCGTTTCGCTGCCGCAGTATCCTGTACACCTGGCAACTCAACCACAATACGATTACTACCCTGACGCTGTACCAAAGGCTCAGCCACACCTAGCTCGTTCACACGGTTACGTAATGTGGTTAAGTTTTGCTGCAAAGCGTAGGATTCAATTTCTTTCGTAGCCGCTTCCGTAAAACTCACATTCAGGTAAAAATCGCTGCCGTCTTGTAGAGTCGCGTAGCGATATTCAGAGAAATCACGTTTCAAAAGTGTTTCAGCCAAATCTAGATCTGATTCCTGCAAAAAGCGAATAGACAAAACACCGTCTTCAACGTCAACACTACGATAGCGAATTCGATCACTGCGCAAAGCTGCTTTCATTTCACTAGAGCTCACTTCAAGTCTTTGTTTCAGCGCAGCAGGCGTATCTACCTCTAACAAGAAATGCACACCACCACGTAGGTCAAGACCCAACTTAGCAGGCCCCGCACCCAAAGAAGACAACCAATCAGGCGTTGTTGGTACCAAGTTAAGCGCAGTGACAAAGTCTTCACCCAAAGCTGCAGCCACGACAGGCTTGGCAGCAAGTTGGTCCTCACCACTATTAAAGCGCAAGGTACCGCCAGCAGAAGTAAGCTCTGCTTGTTTTAAATCTATGTTGGCTTTTGAAAGCGCATCTTTTGCTTTTTGCAACGACTGCTCATCAACAATAGCAGTACTTTTCTGGGTAGATAATTGTAGCGCTGGATCATCCGGATAAAGGTTTGGGAAGGCATAAAGTAGCCCCAAAGCCAAAACTAGAAGAATTAGCAAATACTTCCACAAGGGGTACTTGTTAAGCATGAAAAATCCTTTAAACCTAAAAAATTGAATAGATCGATAAAGAAGAAAAGCGCCGAAAAGGCGCTTTTCTAAGAAAGGTTAAATAGACTTTAACGTTCCTTTAGGTAAAACAGCTGCAACAGAAGACTTTTGGAATTTCATTTCAATGCCTTCAGCAACTTCAAGCACTACGTAGTTGTCATCTACTTTAGATACTTTACCCAATACACCACCGCCAGTTACTACCTCAGTGCCTTTCGCTAGAGATGCAATCAAGTTTTTATGCTCTTTTGCACGTTTCGCTTGTGGGCGCCACATAAGGAAGTAAAAAATAACAACGAAGCCAGCAAGAAGTACTAGGTTAAAAATACCTGCATCTGCTGGTGCGCCGCCTTCAGCGTAAGCTGGTGAGATCAATGCGATCATGGTGTTAACTCTCCAATGGTTTATGAAACTGTTGCAAACTCTTTTGTAAAGAAGTCCGCATGATTTTGTTTATTATTCACTCAAAGCGGGCGTTTCTAAGCCTCGCTTTGCATAAAACTCATCAACAAAGGCGTCAAATCTACCTTCATCGAGCGCTAGACGCAATCCCGCCATGAGTGTTTGGTAATATCGTAGGTTGTGAATCGTATTTAATTGCGCCCCTACCATTTCTTGACACTTATCTAAGTGATGTAAATAAGACCGAGAAAAGTTTTTACAAGTGTAACAATCACATTCTTTGTCTAACGGGCCAACATCATGACGATATTGAGCGTTACGAATACGAACCACACCATCTGATGTAAACAAGTGACCATTACGGGCATTACGCGTTGGCATCACACAATCAAACATGTCGACACCGCGACGCACACCTTCCACCAAATCTTCTGGCTTGCCGACACCCATCAAATAGCGCGGCTTATCAGCAGGCATTTTTGGTGTCGTGTGATCCAATACCTTCATCATTTCGTCTTTTGGCTCACCCACTGACAAGCCACCAATTGCGTAGCCATCAAAACCAATATCTACCAAGCCTTCTAACGATTCGTCTCGAAGGTTTTCATACATACTGCCTTGGATAATACCAAACAACGCTGAAGGGCTATCACCGTGCTCGTCCTTTGAACGCTTAGCCCAACGTAAACTCATACGCATAGACTTCGCTGCCACTTCTGGCGTTGCCGGATACGGTGTACACTCGTCGAAAATCATTACAATATCCGAACCAAGATCACGCTGAACTTGCATGGATATTTCAGGGCTCAAGAAGACTTTCGAGCCATTAATTGGTGAACGGAAGCTAACACCTTCCTCGGTGATTTTGCGCATCTCCCCAAGAGAAAACACCTGAAAACCACCAGAATCCGTTAAAATTGGCTTCTTCCATTGAGTGAAGTCATGCAAATCACCATGCGCCTTCACAACATCCGTTCCCGGACGTAACCAAAGATGAAAGGTATTACCCAAAATAATATCAGCACCAATTTCTTCGATATCTTTGGTTAGCATGCCTTTCACTGTACCGTAAGTACCAACAGGCATAAAAGCAGGTGTTTCAACCTTCCCACGTGGGAACGTCAAGGTAGCGCGACGCGCTTTTCCTGACGTAGTGTGAAGTTCAAAATCCATAAAACATTCTGGACGCTTATCAGACATACGTCTTATTCCTCACATTGCGGGCCTTTAGCCTGCGCATTTCGTGTAATAAACATGGCATCACCATAACTAAAAAATCGATATTTCTGCTCTACTGCTTTTTTATAGGCGGCCATAACATGATCATAACCCGCAAAAGCACTAATCAGCATAATCAACGTGGATTCTGGCAAATGAAAATTAGTCACCAGAGCGTCCACTGTTTTAAATTCATAACCTGGGTAAATAAAAATACTGGTGTCGTCCTGCATCGGCGCTATCTCGCCACTTTGGCTCGCCGATTCAAGGCTGCGAACACTGGTTGTACCCACTGCGATAACTCGACCGCCTCGCGCCTTAGTCGCTTTTACTTGCTCAACCACGCTAGGCTCAACTTCAACATACTCAGCATGCATTATATGGTCTTGTACGTTTTCGACCTTCATCGGCTGAAAAGTTCCTGCACCAACATGCAAGGTAACAAATGCCATTTCTACGCCTTTTGCTTTTAGCTTTTCTAACAAGGCATCATCAAAATGTAATCCTGCAGTCGGAGCTGCAACCGCACCTGGTTTTTGATTATAAACCGTTTGATAGCGTTCTTGATCACTGTCTTCATCAGGACGTTCGATATAAGGCGGCAGCGGCATATGTCCAGCACGCGTTAGCACATCCAAAACAGGTTCATTAAAAACAAGATGAAATAAAGCACCTGAACGACCAATCATAGTCGCTTCAATTTGCTCACCCTTATCTTGCCCTAAAATCAGCTTGCTGTTTTCTTTTGGTGATTTACTTGCACGAACATGAGCCAAAGCTTCGTTCGTATTAATGACTCGCTCAACTAATATTTCGACTTTACCGCCAGACTCCTTTTGCCCAAAGACACGAGCAGGGATAACTCGGGTATTATTAAACACCATCAAATCGCCCGGCTGAACCAAATCCAACACATCAGGAAATTGACGATGAACCACATCACCTGTAGGGCCATCAAGATGCAATAAACGACTAGCGGTTCTATCAGGCATCGGGTAATTGGCGATCAATGAATCAGGTAAATCAAAGTGATAATCGGAAACGAGCATGGAAAGAAAGCTACCTAGAAAAAACGACCCAGTATTCTAGCGAAAATCCTGATAAAAAGGTACTTCCAAGCTATCAGAAGTGAAAAAGATAAAAAATAATCCTTATTGCCGTTGACATATGTTGGAAATACCCTAGAATACGCCTCACCTTTTTCAAGGCCAGTGTGGTGGAATTGGTAGACACGACGGATTCAAAATCCGTTGCCTTCGGGTGTGGCGGTTCGAGTCCGCCTACTGGTACCAACATAAAAAAGCCCTGATCGATGATCAGGGCTTTTTTTTCGTTCCTTGAATGTCATTCTTGGAAAGCAACGTCATTTAGGAACTAAAACATGAACCGTCGCAAAAAGATCAAAGACATATACGACAAACGTATGAAGCAAGCCAACTTAAAGGTTAACCCTAAAAAGGCCAAACCTAAGTATATATCTAAGGCTGAACGCGCCAAAATGGAAGCCGAAGCGGCTGCAAACGCAAGCACAGAAGCAGCTACAGAAACACCAGACACAAGCGAAACAAAAGACGCTTAAAATCGCGCTCTAAAATGCCAGTCACCTTCAGCCATATCATTATGGATTGACTGGCAAATATCCTCATCTATCTCATCACTCTTTGGGTCATATAAACCACACTGAGCAACGGCGTGCTTTTTATTTATATTTTTTCCCAAATATTCGTACACAACTCGCACGCAACAAGGCGCTCTTTCGCCACTACCTGACACCCCTAGACGCAAGCCTGTTAAGCGCTCAACGCGATTTCGAAAAGAAGGGTAAAGTATAGTCTGGGTCATTTCTACGTGTGTCTGACTTTCAAAGTCTAGCAAAAACAATCGGTCCGAAAGCAATTGTACAAAGCCATTATAAACACCATGGAACGACTTTTTAATATTGCGCGGGTTTAGTCGCTCTGTACGTTTATAATAGGTCTTACCGTCTTGCGACTCTATATGAACCAAGGTGCGTAATATTTTCCCTGGGCACGCCATAGAGTAATAATACTCAAAATAGTAACCATCATATTTTGCCAAACCCAACTGACCGGATTGATTAAGCCGATTAAATTGCAACTGCTCAGGCGTCAGGTTTTTACTTTCTTCACTCTGACGAATTGGACGTACTTGCACCAACTTAACGAATTGTTCATGGGAGAGCATCATTTCATCAGGCTCTACACCAAAAAACTCACAGATACGCCGCTGAGTACTACTACTTGGCATGGTTGTACCATTGAGGTAACGGTTAAATTGTGCACGATTAATATTAAGTCGACGACATACATCCGCTACCGATTTGTAGTAACTGCATAACAATTGCAAGTTATCCGCAAAATGCTGAACCATGATAAGCCCTATTTAATCTTATTTTGCATACCAACATAAATTCGTCGCTAGTGTAATAAATCACAGAATAGATAACACGCATAAAATAGTGCTAGTTGACGCTACCATAGCATCAACTAGCATCAGACCGCACCTATTTACGAACTCCCCTTCCTACTCATTTTTCGTTCCAATGACCGCTTCAATACCCCCTTAATAAATCTAAAAACACTAGGAGTTATGATCCATGTTATCCCTTCTCACTGACTTGCTTTGGAGCAAGGTCCTTATTGCCGTATTAGTCGGTCTTGGTATCTGGTTTACCGTTGCAACCCGCTTCGTACAGTTTCGCTACTTTGGCAATATGTTCAGTATATTGACGGCCAAACACCATGAAGCTAACAGCAAACATTTAAGCTCATTCCAAGCATTAATCTTATCCGTTGCTGGTCGCGTCGGTGGCGGTAATATTGCCGGCGTCGCAGTAGCCATTACTATTGGCGGTCCAGGCGCTATTTTCTGGATGTGGGTTGTCGGCCTCATGGGCATGGCGACCAGCTTTGTAGAATGCTTGTTAGCGCAAACCTACAAATCAGCAGAAAGTGACGGTTCTTACCGTGGTGGACCAGCATTTTATATTGAACGCGGCCTAGGCAAAAACTGGAAATGGCTATCCGTACTCTACTCGATATTACTACTAGCCACCTTTGGCATCGCCTTCACCACACTGCAATCATATTCTGTTGCAACGTCGCTAGAAGATGCGTTTGGCATTCAGCCTTACTACAGCGGCATCGGCATGGCGTTCATTGTTGGCCTGATTATTTTCGGCGGCGTAAAACGTATCGCTCAAGTTGCTGAAATCTTAGTTCCTATCATGGCTGGCGGCTATTTACTTATCGCTCTCATCGTACTTGCGATGAACCTAAGTGCAATTCCAGACACGCTAGTTATGATAGTAAAAAGCGCCTTTGGCTTAGAGCCTGCATTTGGTGGCGGCATCGGTGCAGCCATTCTAATGGGCGTAAAACGCGGTCTGTTCTCTAATGAAGCAGGTCTTGGGAGTGCACCAAACGTGGCAGCGGTAGCTCACATTCCACACCCTGCAAACCAAGGTATCGTTCAAGCTTTCTCTGTCTTTATCGACACCATTGTATTGTGTACTTGTACTGCTCTGATCATTCTTCTTGGCAGTGCTTACGACCCAAGTAGCACAGACACAGTTCAAGGCGTCGCCCTAACTCAAGCTTCTTTAGCCACACACATGGGTGATTACGGACGGATGTTTGTCAGTATTGCTTTGTTGCTATTTGGCTTTAGTACCATTCTCTACAACTACTACCTAGGTGAAAATAGCGTTAGTTACCTAACCAAATCTGATAATCATGGTTTCTACATGAACGCCTTCCGCGTCATCATCATTTGCCTTTGCTGTACAGGCGCTATTCTTGATTTGGGCACCGTGTTCGCCTTTGCGGATCTAAGTATGGGGCTATTAGCGCTGGTTAACTTATTTGCTCTTGCCTTGCTATTTAAAATTGCAAAGCGCGTCATGAAAGACTTTGACGATCAGCGCAAAGAAGGCAACAAAACACCAACATTTGAAGCCGCCCGCTTTCAAGACCTAGAACTGGACCAAGAATCTTGGCCAACAAACGATTCTCACCGCTAATAACTCAACCTAGACTTCACCTCACCGTGATTCGGTGAGGTGTCAGGAAACACAAGATGAACACTCGCTCTGAATACGATTTACTTGGCAATATGGACGTTCCCGCCGACGCCCTGTACGGCATACAAACGTTACGTGCTGCACAAAACTTTTCCATTACTGGCGTTCCTATTTCGCACTTTCCTGAGCTGATCAAAGCGTTGGCTATGGTGAAAGCTGCTGCCGCTCGAACCAACCAAGAAATGAAACTACTTACGACTGAAAAAGCAGACGCCATCGTGTTTGCTTGCCAAGACTTAATTCAAGGCCAGTATCATGACCAATTTATTGTCGATGTGATCCAAGGCGGCGCTGGCACATCCACTAACATGAATGCTAACGAAGTGATTGCCAACATTGCCTTAACGAAATTGGGCTATGAAAAAGGCGAATACAAATACCTACACCCAAATGACGACGTTAACCGCTCACAATCCACCAACGACGCCTACCCAACCGCAGCTTGTTTGGGCATCCAATTTGCTGCAGACAATTTTGTCCCAAGCCTAGCATCATTGAAAAAAGCGCTAGAAGACAAGGCTCGTGAATTCGCTCATATCGTCAAAATGGGCCGTACACAACTGCAAGACGCCGTACCAATGACATTAGGTCAAGAGTTTGATGCCTTTGCAGTCACTCTTGGCGAAGACATTGACCGCATAAGAGAAGCGTGCGCGCTACTGTGCGAAGTTAACCTTGGCGGCACGGCAATCGGCACAGGCATCAATACGCCTGAAGGTTACGCCAAACTGGTGGTAGAAAAACTCGCTACCATTTCGACAAAACCTCTTGTACCAGCAAGCAACCTAGTAGAAGCAACTTCTGACATGGGAGCCTTTGTTTTCTTCTCCGGCATATTGAAGCGCCTAGCTATTAAACTCAGCAAGATGAGCAATGACTTACGCTTATTATCAAGTGGCCCTCGTACTGGCTTAGGCGAGATCAACTTACCTGCAATGCAGCCAGGCTCTTCCATTATGCCGGGCAAGGTAAACCCCGTTATTCCTGAAGCAATGAACCAAACGGCCTACCAAGTCATCGCATCCGATCTTGCAGTAACATTGGCCGCTGAAGCAGGTCAACTACAACTCAATGCCATGGAGCCGATGATCATTTACAACGTTTTGAATTCGTTAAAAATGCTCAAAGAGGCTTGTCAGATGTTAGAAACACGCTGCATTCGTGGCATCACTGCAAACGAAAGCATTTGCGCAGGTCATGTTGAAAACAGCATCGGCATCATCACTGCATTGGTTCCGCACATTGGTTATGCCAACGCATCCCGCATTGCCAACACCGCGCTGCACACTGGCAATACCGTAAAAGCCTTGGTCATTGAAGAAAACCTACTAACAGAAGAGCAAGTGAATATTTTACTGAGCCCACAATCCATGCTGTCACCTGGCAAGGTTGTCATATGAGCGCACAAGTTCTCATCTTATACACGGGTGGCACCATTGGCATGATTCAAACAGAGCAGGGGTTGGCTCCTGCTTCTGGCCTACAAGAGCGCATCGAGATGGCATTAGGGATGAGCGTAAACACGCTGCCCTCTTTTGAAGTGTTAGAGATTTCACCGTTAATCGATAGCGCGAACATCACACCAAAACACTGGACGAAGTTAGCGTCTATTCTTGCGACTCACTGGAAGGACTACGAAGGTTTTGTCATTCTCCATGGCACGGACACCATGGCGTATACAGCTTCGGCCTTGTCTTTTATGCTTGGTGCCTGCACTAAGAATATCATCCTAACCGGTTCGCAAATCCCTTTAGGTATGAATCGAAGCGATGCGACTTCCAATTTACAAGCCGCATTATCGCTAGCAGTTTTCCATAAAATACCCGATGTGAGCTTAGTTTTTGATGGCAAGCTAATGCGTGGCAACCGCATTCAAAAAGTCAGTAGCAACCATATTGAAGCCTTCCAAGTACCCAATGATGATTTACTTGGCGAGCTGGCTATTGATATTAAACTTCACCCAGATCGCATGATTAAAAGTAACGAAGAGAACTCAACACCCTTGATTGAAAACCGCATCGTTTGTTTTATAACAGGCGCTGTTAGTGTCATCACTCTTCACCCAAGTCAACCCATTACAGTTTTCCAAAGTCTACTCGATGACGAAAATTGCAAAGCCATTGTTCTGCTAACCTATGGTGCAGGCAATGTACCAGATCAGAATCCCGCGTTTTTATCCTTCTTAACAGAAGCCATGCTGCGCAAGAAAAACATCGTAAATGTGACGCAATGTCTGCACGGTGGAGTTTCTCAGGGCGCTTATGCGACGGGATCCATCTTATCGTCGATGAACGTATTAAGTGGTAGAGATATGACCTTAGAAGCCGCCTTCTGCAAACTCCATTGGCTAATTGCCACAGGGGAAACCTATCACGGTATTCTAGAGAAATGGAACACAAATTATTGCGGTGAGTTTACCTCTCTGTAAATATTCTAAAGGCCTTTATGTTGAGCAACACAAAGGCCTTTAAAAGTTACTTGCTCGGCTCACTCCATACCGCCCATTCATTGCCGCACGGATCAAGGAAGTGAAAACGACGACCACCCGGAAAATCAAAAATCACCTGTTCTATCGTACCACCAGCCGCTTGAACTTTATCAAACACCACTTCAAGCTCATTGCTGTACAAAATCACCAAGGCTGCGCCATTTTGTGGGCGCGAACAAAAATTGGCCTGAAAAAAACCACCATCTAATCCCGCATTTTCAAAAGCTGAATATTCAGGACCATAATCTTTAAAACCCCAACCAAACACCCGAGTAAAAAAAGTTTTATTTAACGCTAAATCCCGCGCTGGCAATTCAACATAATTGATTTTATTAGACTCCACATACCCTCACTTAACGGTCGATACCACAACCAAGATAACGCTCATCACAATCATAGCGCCACCAATCCATTGCTGCTTCGTCATTTTCTCAGCAAAGCGCACTTTCGAATAATACAAGGTTCCGATGATTTCAATCTGTCCTAAGGTTTTCACTAAAGCAGGATTCACCAAAGCAAAACCGGTAAACCAACCAATGGAACCTAAAGAGCTTAGTACACCTACTTTACAACTTAACGCCAACTCATTTTTAAATGGCGCCAACAAATCCTTACTTCTATAGATTTGAACACCGCACAAAATAATAGACTGTAAAGCCAAAACATACCAAAGTGTAACCCCTGCACCGGTTATCAAAGAGCCAGATAAAGAATGGCTGGCCATCGACGCGGTAACGGAAGTAACAGCAAAACAAAAACCACTCGCCAATCCAAGTAACAAAGAAATATCTTTATGAGCCTGTTTAATATTCTTCCATTTCACGCTCATAACAACGGCACCTAATACCCCTAAAAAAATCCCAATCCACGAGCCAATCGTCAAAGTATAATGCAACAGAGGTAAACCAATTAATGCAGCCAACACCGCTTCCGTTTTTGCCAACAAGGTTCCTAGTGCAAAACTACCAGACTGAAATGCACGTAACATAAAATACGTCGCCATAATTTGGGCTATAGCGCAAATACTAGCAGCAACCCAAAAGCGCAGATTATTGTCGACTGATACCCAGCCAAATAATTGCCAACAGGCCACAAGATAGACACTGACTAATGGCAAACCAAACAAAGATCGAGACATGGTCGCATGCAGGAAGCCTGTTTCACGAGCCAACGTATTTTGATACGCCGTTCGAACTGACTGACAACCTGCTGCAAACAGAGTAATAAAGATCCACATACCAATGCCTTATATTGGATTTAAAGCGCTAGCATGAGGTTAAGAGAAGTATTTGTAAAAGGAATAAATCTTATATTTTGGATTCCATAAAGGAATGCTTTAGGTTGTAACTCGACAAACGTCGGCAAATTGCTTGGTTAATTCAAAAGCCGATATTTCTTTGCAACCTGACACATTCTGACCACTCCACAAAGAAGAAAAGTCATCCGAGCCATGCTTCTCTGCCAAAGCTTTCAACTGCGCCATTTCCATTGAGGCATGTGGAAACTCTGGAACATTATCATTCATATAACCAAGATCTTTCATAACTCGATTAGCGATTCCTCTTGCTGGTCGCCCCGTAAACACATTGGTTAAAGCAGTATGGTTAGCTTTTTGGCTTTTTAATGCAGCGCGATGCAACGCCGATGTTTTAGCTTCATCACACAACAAATAAGACGTACCTATTTGCACCGCCCCAGCACCAAGCGCCAATGCCCCATTAATGCTGCGAGCATCACAAATACCACCAGCCGCAATAACAGGGATATCAACTCGATCAACTATCTGAGGCACTAACGAAAACAACCCAACTTGCGTAGAAACATCTTTCGAAAGAAACATTCCTCGATGCCCGCCAGCCTCAAGACCTTGCGCAATAATACCATCAGCACCATTCTCTTCCAGCCAAATAGCCTCCTCCAACGTTGTCGCCGAAGACAACACCTTAGTTCCCCAGCGCTTAACTCGAGCCAGCAGGTCCGGTTCAGGCAAGCCAAAGTGAAAACTAATAACTGGTGGAGCAAAACCTTCTATCGCATCGGCAACATCATGACTAAAAGGCATTCGCGAAGCCGCTTTTACTGTCTCATCATATTGACTAGAGAATTCATCAAAATAAGGCTTTAACAAGCCACGCCACTGCTGATGTTTTTTCTCGTCGTATTCTGTTGTCTGATGACAGAAAAAATTCAGGTTATAGGGTTTATTCGTAACCGCTTTAATTAAGGAAACCTGACGAGCAATATCATCCACACTCAACATAGCGCATGGCAAAGAGCCCAAGCCACCCGCTTTCGATACAGCAATCGCTAAAGCGCTGTCTTGAACGCCAGCCATAGGCGCCTGAATAATGGGAAAATCTATTCCCAACCATTCACATGTACGAGATTGCTTCATTCGGCTTCCTTATATTTAAGCGAAAATTTAAGACCGTAAATCTAAAATTTAGCAACAATGCCCGACAGTGCCTGTTTAACAGACTCGTCAACCATCTCGCCGTCTTTCATCACGCCATAAAAATTAGGCACACTCAGGCTACCAACAACGTTACCCTTAAAAAAAGGCATACTGTTTACCGTTTGAGCCAACACACTGCTCGCGCCACCAGGACCAGGCGATGTTGAAAGCACAACAATTGGCTTATCTTGATAAACCGCTTTTTCAATACGAGATGCCCAATCGAAGATATTTTTGTAGGCCGCAGAATAAGAACCATTATGTTCAGCAAATGAAGCTACAATAGCATCGGCTTGAGCAATAGCATCTACAAACGCTTGTGCTTGAGCAGGCACACCAGATTCTTTTTCAAAGTCCTCACTAAAAAGCGGCATTTCAAAATCATTTAAATCAAGTAGCGTTACTTCCGCACCATCAACCAAGTTAGCTGCATAACCAGCCAAAGCTTTGTTAATAGACTGTCGGCTTGAGCTAGCGCCAAATGCAAGTATTTTCATTTTCGATCCTTCTATTTCGGGAATGTAAAAAACGATGATAACAGGAGTTTCATATTTTTTTGATGTACCTATATTTAGAATGCCATCATGAGACGCATTTTTAAACATACATTTTTACGCTTTGCTATTGTGGGTGGCTTTGGCTTCTTAGTCGACCTTACAAGCATGGCGCTGCTTTCTATCTGGTTACCCCACCTTGCTGCCAGAGGCATCGCCTTTTGGGTCGCCGCGAGCTCAAACTGGTGGTGGAACCGCAGTATTACCTTTAGGGAAGCCAAGCAAAGCCACACCAACAAAAAAGCCGCCGCATTGCAGTTCATGCAATTTCTCGGCGGCTCTGTAGTGGCCTTTATACCAAACTGGGGCTGTTATCTAATACTCATGTCTCAACCACCAGCCAATATGACACTGGCTCTTTTATGGCCTTATCTAGCCATGGTACCAGGCATATTAGTGGGGTTAGTCCTCAATTACGCTTTCTCTCGCTTTTGGGTATTTTCCTCAGCAAAACTTTAAAGCATAACTACCTAAACATTGTTAGCTTAAGCTTCGCTATTACCGTGATCAGCAAAGCGCCCTTTTGCTTTATCATGCACTTGGTCATGGCGTGGCCAAGGCCAGCCGCCAAATTGAGTACGTTGATAGTCACTAAAAGCTTGTTGTAACTCAGCTCTTGTATTCATTACAAATGGGCCATGCTGTTCAACATGCTCGCCAATAGGGCGACCTTGCAACAACAAGAAGCGCGCTTTTTTACCTTTGTTTTTCAGCACTAAAGACGCATCGCTTTTTAGGACAAAGGCTTCATTGATAGAGACGTTCGTTTCATCTAATGTCACCTTTTCACCTTCAAAGAAGTATAAAGTACGGCTCAAACCAGCCGCCGCCGCAGGTAACGTCCATTCACCATTTTCTGGCAAGTCGATCAACCAAATAGCTACATCATTTTTACTATCCGCTGCCCATGAGTTTGGAGGACATGGCGAAGGATCGACATTCTGAAACGTACCAGCAACCACTTTGACT
The DNA here is from genome assembly GCF_003337275.1 of Marinomonas foliarum. Taxonomy (GTDB): domain Bacteria; phylum Pseudomonadota; class Gammaproteobacteria; order Pseudomonadales; family Marinomonadaceae; genus Marinomonas; species Marinomonas foliarum. The sequence goes on from NZ_QPJQ01000006.1 coordinate 98,789, forward strand.
TGAGTGTCTAAACCGTTCGCATCCGCCACGCTCACCACTGGCGTATCCTCATCCCAAAGCATCGCAAAATGTGGCGGTACCATTTTGTTTTTACTTGGTAGATTCAACCAAATTTGAAAAAGCTCCAATGGATTAGGGCCATCTTCGTTTAACAAAGGAAACATCTCAGAATGCTGAACGCCTTCCCCAGCTGTCATCCACTGGGTATCGCCTTCACCATAACGACCTGCCGCACCGATGGAATCAGCGTGATCCACAAAGCCCTTGTTTACAATGGTCACTGTCTCAAAGCCACGATGTGGATGCGCAGGAAATCCTGGCACACTTTTTCCGTGGTACATACGCCAGCCATCAATACCGCCAAAGTCTTGTCCCAGCGGACGATTATTTAACGATGCATCAGGTCCCATAGAGCCATTGGCTTTAGGATAAGTATCATTGTGGAAGGCACAAAATAGAAAAGGATCAAATGTCGGCCAGAACATTTGTAACGGTATACGTTTTAAAATTGTTGAGCTCATAGGATGTTCTCCATCAAAAATCGGTATCAATATAAGAGATAGTAACATCAAAAAAGTCGATTGTTTTATGCTGATATTGAATCTAACCCATTAACTATTTGAATCTATTAACACCTTTAAACACTAACACCACCATTAAGAGGAATGAGGAAAGACCACCGTTGCTCGACAACCCCCATCGGCATTATCTACCAACGAAAACGAGCAATCGTATTTAGCACAGATATCACGCACTATCATCAAACCCAAACCATAGCCCTCACCGCCAGGTTTGACACTCAAGCCACACCCGCTATCGACAATCGCTAACTCGTTTTCTGAAATAACAATATTTACATAACCCTCTTCGGTACAAGCCATGGCATTTTTCAACAAATTGCCCACTAAAATATGAAAAGTCGGAACTGGCAACTTCGTAATAATTTGACCTTTATTGATAATCTCAACGGTTACCTTTCTGCCAGCCAAATACCCTAAATGCATCTGTCTAATATCGTCATATTCACTCGTCTGAACCTCGCGCGAAGCAATGACATCTAAATCTTCATCTCGGGTCAGAGACAACAAGGTCGTGATGTAATCTTCCATCTCTTGGCAAGCCTGGGCCATTCGCACTCGTTGCCTTTCTAAAAACTCTTTTGAATCCGATTTACCCAGCAAAGTCGTTGCCCCTTTCATCACCATCAAGGGCGTTCGAAGTTCATGACTAGCATAGCGGTTGAATGCCCGCTCTCGCTCAATCAAATCACGAATTTGATTCTGATAAAGGTTTAAACGATCAACCAACTGTCGAATTTCTCTTGTCGCTGCCCCTTCAGGCAATTCAATGGCCGATAGATTAGCAGGACTACGCACACCAAGGCTTTGCGTTAACTGAGCCAATGGTTTAGTTAAACGGCCAGAAATCCGCATCACCACCCACAAGCTGACAATTAAAAGCAATAAGGACAAGATCAATTGAGTACTTTGTGTTTCGAACATTTGCCCTTCAGAAATCTCATATATTTCATCGTAATGAATAACATAAATCTCTTTCAGCTCACCGTTCAACACGACTTGTGAACGCATAGCAAACATCTCAAGCGAGGTATCAGAAGCTTCATCCAGCTCAAATGGTTTGTCATCTACCATGCCTTGCGCTAACACAATCCCTGGAGGCAAATTTTCTTTGCTAACATACACATCAGAAAAAGGCGGAACCGCCACATGGGCTAGCTCAGTACCATCTAACAAAGACACCGCGGTATTTTTATCTTTCAGCATGCGGTTTTCAGCATAAATCATTTCTATGTTTTCTATCATTGAAGTAAACATAGAAAAATGAAACGCGATGATCGCAAAAGCCACAATAGAAAAATACGTGAAGGTTAACTGTTTCGCGGTTTTAATTTGCTTCATTCATCACCTTCAGCAACAAGCCGATAACCCACTTTAGAAACGGTTCTCAAATAAGCATGCTCAAAAGGTCGATCTACCAAGCTACGCAATTGATAAATATGACTACGCAGCACTTTACTGTCGGGCTCTTCATCGCCCCATAAAGCATCGCAAATTTCGTCTTTTGATACGACTTCTGGGGCTTTTTGTATCAGGCACTTTAAAATGGTGTACTGAGAAGGGTTTAGTGAGTAACGGCCACCCTCTCTTTGCAAAACACGAGTATTCATATCTAAGGATAAACGCCCAAAAGTCAGGGTTTTGTTAGCCACACCTCCTTTACGTCGTCTAACCAAAGCCTGCAACCGAGAATCCAGAATTTCTAAATCAAAAGGTTTGACCAAATAATCATCGGCAAGATGGTCAAAGCCCGCCAATATATCGTCTTTAGTATCGCGCGCTGTCAGCATTAAAATTGGCGTATCAACGCCCGCTTCACGCAAAGACTTACAGACGGTTAAACCATCCATTTTGGGCAGCATGATGTCTAAGATAATCACATCATAATGTTCCGTTTTTGCTAACTCGTACCCTTGTAAACCATTGTTTGCATAGTCCAAGACATACTCTTTGATTTCGAAATAATCAAAAATCACTCCTGCAATGTCTTTATGGTCTTCTATTAAGAGTAGTTTCATAGTCATCTCAGTGATTAGTAAAGAAGATAGATAACACTATTTTATGACATCTATTGTCACACAGTGACATGAAAAAAAAGTGAATCACCTTTTTGCGACTTAACTATCTTTATTATGCCTTCATCGCATTTCCCCTTATTGGAGAACTCAATGAAAGCCATTCCTTACAGACAATACGCGCAAACAGAGCCCGTAACAAAAGCCCAACCTTTGGTAACGGTTATTATTCCTTTTTTAAACGAAGCCGATGTTCTAAACGTTTGCCAACAGCGAGTGTGTGACGCACTGTCCCAACTTCATCAATACTGTGAAATTCTCTATATTGATGATGGCAGTCAAGACGATAGCTGGGCATTAGTCAATCAGTTCACCCACCCATTACACCAATTACGCTGCCTACGCCTGAGCCGAAACTTCGGCAAAGAAGCGGCCATGAGTGCTGGTTTAAAAGCCTCAACTGGCCGTTGCGTCATTCTGTTAGACGCTGACTTACAAGACCCACCAGAATATATCCCAGCTATGGTAGAAGCTTGGGAAAACGGCGCGCAAGTCGTTGAAATGCAACGCCGCGAACGGCATGGCGAAAGCTGGATGAAACGCACTACGGCTCATTGCTTTTATCGCTTCATGTCGAAAATAAGCGACCACCAAATCACAGAAAACGTGGGGGACTTTCGCTTAATGGACCAAAAAGTCGTCAATGTCATTAACACCTTGCCGGAACGAACTCGCTTTATGAAAGGCTTATTAGCTTGGCCCGGCTTCACTCGTAAAATACTCACCTTTGACCGTGACCCGCGCTTGGCAGGCAATACTAAATGGAACTACGCAAAACTCATCCATTTGGCACTAGAAGGCATCACTTCATTTAGCACAAAACCACTTCGTTGGGCCACTATGGCAGGTATCACTACCTCTGTGATTGCCTTCATTATGGCTCTGGTGGTTTTCGCAAAAACCATCATCTGGGGCGACCCAGTAGCAGGTTATCCTTCAACCATGCTGATCATTTTATTTTTAGGCGGCTTTCAACTCCTATCCATTGGAGTATTAGGAGAATACGTCGGTCGATTGTTCATTGAATCCAAACAACGACCACTGTATGTCCTCATGGAAGACACCATCAAACAACCAACTTTTCACCCAATGGACACTGAATAATGCCAAAGACAATAACCCAACTACCATCCTATAAAACGCTATTCATTCTGCTATTCAGCTGCTTAATACTGCGTCTTATTTCTCTTTCGCTTTACCCATTGATGGATACAACAGAGGCTCGTTACGGAGAAATGGCGCGTATCATGTTTGAAACGGGTAACTGGATAACACCGATGTTTGACTACAATGTGCCATTTTGGGGGAAACCGCCTATTTTCACTTGGCTAAGCAGTCTTGGATTTGAACTCTTTGGCGTCAATGAATTTGCTGCACGCGTACCACATCTAATTGTTGGAGCGGGCGTTATTTGGTTAGTTTATAAACTGGCAAAAGACTATTTTCAATCCTCATCAGTGGGTCTTTTTGCTGCCAGCATTCTCGCATCAACAGTTTCTTTTATCATTTTAAGTGGTGCCGTGATGACAGACACCGCACTGACTTTTTCCATCAGCTTAAGCATGATCAGCTTCTGGCAAGCATGGAGCAACAAAGGCAAAGTTTGGGGTTATTTATTCTTCATAGGCTTGGCACTAGGTATGTTATCAAAAGGCCCGTTAGCGATCGTTTTGATTGGCATAAGTTTAACCATTTGGCTACTTCCTAATGGGCGCTGGAAAAAGCTTTGGAATGTTTTACCTTGGGGATACGGCACACTGATTTTTCTTGTTATTTCTGTGCCTTGGTACGCCATTGCCGAATACAAAACACCAGGTTTTTTAGATTATTTCATCGTTGGTGAACACATTAAACGCTTCATCGTAAGCGGTTGGCAAGGCGACTTATATGGCACCGCACATGAAAGGACACGCGGTACGATTTGGGTCTATGCGATTATTTCTATGCTACCTTGGAGCCCACTACTCATTATGCAATGGATTCGCGCCATTAAAGACAACAAAGACGTTGAGCAAAGCACTGACGGTTTCGGTGGCTTCCTATTTTTCTGGATGCTGTCTCCTATGTTACTTTTTAGCTTTTCGGGCAATATTTTAGCCAGTTACGTAATGCCAGCACTACCCGCCACCGCTTTATTGATCGTTTATTTACACGATAAAAAACCATTACCAAACTGGCTCTACAAAATCGGCTTTATTACTCCAGTTTTACTTATTGTTCTTTTTAGTGTTTTGCACTTTGATTTAGTGCCAAAACGCTCAGAAGACAAAATACTAGCCATCTGGAAACAGCAATCAGAAGCCACACAGAGCGATTTATTTTATCTGCATAAACGCCCCTTCTCAGCTCAGTACTATTCGTCTGGCAAGGCGAAACAGCGTGCAGCAGACATCAACAGCTGGCTAACAACACAAAAAACACCTTTCTTCATAGTGCAGTCTAAGAAAGATAGAACAACCTACCCAAACTGGCTATGCACCCAAAAAGCTCAAACAAGCAAAGAAATACTGTTGTATTGCCAGATAGAATAATTTTCTTTCACCCATAAAAAAGCCCAAGCCTCAAAAGAATCAAGACTTGGGCCTTAGTGAATCCGCCACAATTTACATTGAAACGGACCCATAACTTGGCTCAGAATGCGAATTATTCAACGCATCATGGGCATGTGGAATATAAACAATTGCTTCACCAGACTCAGGATTCACCGCAAGGTCTGGCACTTCTCCTTTCCAAGCAATTTTTCGTTCGTCTCTTGGCGAAACACCAATATGCTTACGATAACAGCGACTAAAATGGGGCGTGGATATGAATCCACATGCCATCGAAATCTCCACAATCGACATATTAGATTGCTTGAGCAGTTTACGTGCTCTTTCAAGACGCAAACGCAAATAATAACGAGAAGGCGAACAATCTAAATGACGGTGAAACATACGCTCAATCTGACGACGAGACACGTCGACAAAAGTGGCTAACTCATCAAGCTCAATCGGCTCTTCTAAGTTGTTTTCCATCAACTCAATCACATCTACCAGCTTAGGAGTACAAACACCCACATTACTAAACTGACGCATCGGCATACGCTGCTGATCAGACTCATTACGAATACGATCACAAATAAACATATCAGAAATAGCGTTAGATAATTTTGGACCGTGCTGCTTCGTCATCATGTTTAAAAGCATGTCCATCGGCGCACTACCACCTGATGACGTTAGACGATCCTTATCAATAGAGAAAAGCTTATTATTGCAATTCACCTTAGGGAAAGTCTCTTGCAAGGCAGTTAAACACTCCCAATGCACGCTGCATTGATAGCCATTCAGAAGCCCTGCATATGCAAGTACATACGCTCCAGTACAAATACCACCTAATTTAACACCTTTACGCGACTGCTTCGTCAGCCATGACACCTGCTTCGCTGTAAAAGCTCTGGTGATATCAACACCACCAGCCACGATGATAAGATCAAATTCACCACTGTCTTCAATAGATAGATCTGGTGTTAAAACCAGCCCATCGCTTGCAGTTACCGGCTTCCCATCCACGGAAATTAAATTCCAACTATACAGTTCTTCGGCCGACAATTGGTTCGCCATACGCAGCGGCTCAATCGAAGAGGCAAGCGCAATCATTGTAAAATGATCGAGCAATAAAAAACCCACTTTAGTCGTGCTTCTTGCATCAAAAGCAAGACCTGAGTCATTTGCCATTACCATATTAGAGTCCTCATTTTTGTGCTTCTCTATGCTAGGCAAGAACTAGACCAACATAACCATTTTCACTAAGAAGTACTTTTATTATTTTTAAGGAGATACAGAATCAAAGGCATCCTATCTTATATTCACATAATAATAGTCGAGCTAGAGAAAAACGTACTCTAGCTCACACCTAAAATCTAACACCATGCACTAATATAGAACAAGATCGCTCTTTTATTGAACGTTTTTTTTATAATTTTCAATACTCAAGTACAACGTCAGATTTCGGTACGGTACAGCAAGACAAAACATACCCAGCTTCAATGTCTTCATCGGTAATACCACCGTTATGATCCATCTGAGTTTCGCCCTCTTTGACCAGCACCTTACAAGTACCGCAAATCCCCATACCACAGGCTTTAGGTATCATCAGATCCAGTTTCGCAGCCGCGTTATGCAAGGTTTCACCCGAACCAATCTGAATACTCTTACCGCTTCCAGTGAACTCAACACGGATTAAATCTTCTTGATTGACCGCATCAGCCTCTGCCTGAGCCACTTCCGCTTGTTCAATCGCATCTTCCACCACACTGGCAGGCGTCGCACCAAAAGACTCCTCATGGTAGTGACTCATATCAAAACCTCTTGCGATAAGAAGGTTTTTCACAGCTTTCATGTAAGGCGCAGGTCCACAACAGAAGATCTCTCGCTCCATGAAATCAGGCGAAATCATATCCAGTTTCGACTCGTCTAAATAACCGCGGTATCCCTGCCAAGGCAAACCGTTTTCCATACGCTCAACAATCAAGTACAAGCCAAAGTTGTCTAATCGCGCTGCCAAATGATCAAGCTCACGAGTATAAATAACGTCTCTTGGAGAACGAGCACTGTGTATAAAAGTCATATCGACATCAGCATTGGTATCAAACCACCAACGCGCCATCGACATCACAGGCGTAATACCAACGCCGCCTGATAACAACAACACCTTCTCTGCAGGATAATCAATACAGTTAAACTGACCAACAGGACCATGCACTGCCAATTCAGTACCTATCGCCATGTTGTCATGCAACCAATTAGACACTTCCCCACCAGGAACACGCTTCACCGTAATGGAAAAGCTGTATGGCACAGAAGGCGAACTCGAAATAGTGTAAGAGCGCATTACCTGCTTACTCTCAATCTCCAGCTCTAGAGTGACAAATTGCCCTGGCTTAAAGAAAAACATCACAGGCTGCTGAGCCATAAAACAGAATGTTTTCACATCCCATGTTTCATGAATGACTTTTACACAACGTACGTTGTGACGTCCATTCACCCATGTCTGAGTATTTACCGGTGCTAAATAATCAGCATTCACCATAGCAGAAGAAGAGTTGGTCATATTGAAATCTCTTTATTTTAAGTCGAGTACATAATAATTGAATGACGCCTTTTCGAGCCATTTTGGGCGCAGTTTGTGTATGCGAGTTAACTCTGAGCGACAATAAGTTGCTCGTGGAGGTCAAACCTAGAGGATACATACAATAGCGAGTCGATTTATGTATCACCCTATGTCGTGAATAGTCATTTTTTTGGCCGATAATTCAGCGACTATAGCCTCGTAGTTAATAAACGACGCGAAATTGCCCATCAATCTTTTTGTCATGAAGGTCCAGAAAGATGAATCAACACGATTTACTGAACGTACGCCACGCTTCCTTAGACGAAGCAAAAACGACAATGTCTGAGTTACTAGAGAATCGCGCCAGCAATTACTCACTAGATGCTCAGCTATATAATGATCCACACATGTTCAGAATCGACATGGAAGAGATCTTTCAAAAAGAGTGGCTATTTGTTGGAATGACCAGTGAAATTCCAAAGAAAGGCGACTACATCACCGTCGATGTTGGGCAAAACTCATTGCTTATCTTGCGTGACGCTGAAGGCAATGTGAATGCTTTTCACAACACCTGTAGACACCGTGGCTCGGTACTTTGCACAGAACACAGAGGCAAGGTTGCCAACCTAGTTTGTCCTTATCACCAATGGACTTACGACCTAAAAGGCAACTTACTGTTTGCCGGCACAGAAATGAACAAAGACTTCGACCTTAAGCAACATGGCCTTAAGTCGGTGTTTTGTAAAACCGGTGGCGGATTCATCTATGTTTGCCTAGGAAAAACACAGCCTGATGATGGCTTTGACGATTACCTAGCAACACTCGATGCCTACATGGAACCGTATGATGTTGAAAACACCAAGCTAGCTGTTGAATCTACAATGTACGAGCGCGCTAACTGGAAGCTAGTATTAGAGAACAACCGCGAGTGCTACCACTGTTCAGGCAGCCACCCTGAGTTGCTTAACACATTGCTAGAATGGGATGACACAGAAGACCCACGTGCGCCACAAGATTTCCACGACCACTACAACGCTCAAGCAGCGAAATGGGACGCAGAAGGCATTCCGCATAAGAGCAAAAGCTTTGGTGAAGTACAGCGTAACCGAATCGTACGTATGCCTTTGAAAAAAGGCACACAGGTTATGACAATGGATGGCTCTGCTGCTTGTACAAAACCATTAGGACGCATTCAAAACCGTGAACTAGGCTCAATGCGTATCCTGCATTTGCCGAACTCTTGGAACCACATGCAATCCGACCACTTTATCGTATTCCGTGTATTGCCTGTTTCTGCACAAGAATCCATTGTCACCACAAAATGGTTCGTTCACAAAGATGCAGTAGAAGGTGTTGATTACGATACCGACAAACTACGCAGAGTTTGGGATGCAACCAACGAACAAGACAAAGTACTTGGCGAACGCAACCAACTAGGTATTAACTCAATTGGTTACCAGCCTGGACCTTACTCAGAGACCTTCGAGTTTGGCGTAATCAATTTCTTAGAATGGTACTCAAATACTGTTAAGAAAAACCTTAAAGCAAAATAAAATAGCTTTAAGGTGCTCAGCAACACAAAACCAAAAAACACCAAAACGCAAAAAGCGAATCTTAGGATTCGCTTTTTTTTGGTTTAAAATAGGCGTGAGCTTTTCTACAGAATACGCTTAAGTAATCGATCCGCTCGTGTACGAATAATTCTTCTCAGCAGTTTTTGCGTTTTGACTGGATAATCATGGATAGTTTCGAGTTGCTCATAGGATGAAATGCATTGAGTATGCTGATGGATATTATCAAACTCAGCATTGAACTTAGCCAACAAGTGCTGCTCTGGATCATCAATCAACAGACCATTTTCCAAATCCAGCGCCCAAGCTCGTGGGTTCACATTATTGCCCGTTAGCAACATAGAACAACGGTCGACCCAAAGTCCTTTTAAATGGTAACTATTGTTATCGTGCTTCCATAAGTGAATCGATAACCCGCCAGACGCAGTATAAGATTTATTGGCCTGAGCAAACCGACGTAAATTCATTTCATACAAATATGGCAAACCACCAATCGCCTTAAAAGGCTGATCTGGCGCAATATAAAAATCATTGGCTGTTTTATCACCCACAATCACATGAACCTTAACACCACGTTTAATAGCGCGCTTAACTTCCCTCAAGACAACTTTAGGCAGGTTAAAATACGGCGTACAAAGCACAATCTCTTGTTTCGCACCAGACAATAGAGAGACGATTTTTTGATTCAATACATTGTTACGTTTACCCACACCCACCATAGGCGTTACCGCCACCTGCTGATTGCCAACCGCTTGCTTTTCGCCACGATAAGACGACTTACCTAACGACATTCGGAACTGTCGAATATCAGATTTAATGTCTTTCGTTGTCGGCAAATCCGTCTGGGTTAAATTATGTACCGCAGGCTGTAAGACAATCTCATTATGAATAAATCCCACCATACTATCGGCCAAGGCTTGCTGTTGGATAATATGATAACGATCGAAACGGTAACGATCTTGTCGGTGAAGGTAAACATTATTAATACTGGCGCCGCTGTAAATCACAGTGTCATCAATAATTGAGCCTTTTAGATGCAATACTCCAAACACTTCGCGGTTACGAACAGGAACACCATAAACAGGAATAGCATGCTCATATTTTTCAGCAAATGCTTGATACATACCGGCATTGCCTTTCGACTTATCTGCACCGATCAAACCACGCTGAGCGCGATGCCAATCAACACAAATCGCAATATCTAAACTGGGGTTACGCTGCTTGGCTTCATAAGCCGCCGTCAAAACTTCTCTGCCCGCTTCATCATCTTCAAGATAAAGCGCAACAAGATAGATCCTAGACGTGGCGTTATGGATCGCTTCTAATAAATATTCTCGAAAACTAAGGGCAGATTGCAGGACATGGAATTGGTCAGGCTCAACAGCAAATGTAGGCAGTGAACCGAATAAATTTCTAATGGGCATAATACAGAAGTGCTACCTTATTTTTAACTAACGCCAGACTGTAACAAATTCATCAATTTTTTTCTTAAAAATAATCGGCTCAACGAAAAAAGAGCCATAAAAATAGAGTAAATGTCGTATTCAATACCTACTAAAGCCTAACCTCCTCCATATCTGGGTGTCGCTCGAGATACGCCAACCAAGAAGAATCAATCACCTTCACCTCATCCTCAAGCCAACGTTTAAACGTCATCACCTTCTGATACTTAAAATGCGGCGCAGGCGCGACAAGATAAAAATCATACTGTGACTTCATATAAATAGGTAATGGACAAATCAACTGCCCTTTCTCGATCTGCTCATACACCAAACCATAACGCATCATGGCTATGCCTTGTCGAGACAACAGCGCCTCCACCAAAGAAGTAGAATCCGCCACATGCAAATGCGACTTCATTGGCATATCATAGAGATCCAAAAAACGCTGCAACACAGGCCACACATGCGCAACATCAGGCCCTGTATCAGTAATCATAGGAATAGAAACTAACTGCTCTCTAATCGGCTGCTGCGCATCAATCATCGAAGGATGACACACCAATACCAAATGCTCTCGAAACAATAATTGCGACTTTAGCCCTGCGTATTCACCTCGACCCAAGCGAATACACAAATCCAAATCACTGTCCACAAACGTCGACAACTCAATACTCGGACTCAAGCGAAGGTTAATCTCCGGCTCCTGCGTTTGAAACCCACCCAAACGCGACACCAACCAACGGCTCGAAAACGACGGCACCGAACTAATCACCAAAGTACTAGGATTAGGATCTTCCGTAATGCCTTTCACACCCTCTTCTAATAAAGCAAACGCCTTCTCAACGTACTCAAACAAATACTGCCCTTCCGACGTCAGCACAACTTGGCGAGTATGCCGTTCAAACAACTCCACGCTTAACGCCTGCTCCAAAGTTTTGATCTGCTGACTCACCGCCGCCTGCGTCACAAAAAGCGACTCCGCCGCCTTCTTAAAACTCAACGACTGCGCCGCATAACGAAACGCCTGCAAAGATTTAAGCGGTGGTAAAGCTCGACTAGAAGACATGAAAAACACCTTTTATAAGTAAGTTTTTCTTAACTATAAAACACTTTTTCTCGTTTGTCGCAGTGCAATTAATAGACGATTATTTGAACATAAAGCAAACACCTCAATAAACAGAGAAAAGGAAAACACCATGAAAACGTGCATATCAGAAGAAATGAACAACCACGAAAACAGCCAGCTAAACGTAAGCCAATGCTGTAAAGCCACATTAGATAATCTGAAAGAAAAACCATGGAAAGCGATTATCAAGAAAATCGCTCATAACTGGCGTACAAGAAGCAGATTGAACCACCTAAACGAAGCGCAACTGAAAGATATTGGCCTGACGGCTGCCGACGTGGATCACGAAGTTAGAAAACCGGTTTGGAAGTGAGTTATAAGGAGTGAAAAAGGGTGTTTTATGATGAAACGCCCTTTTATGTATAAATAACACCCCGTAACTGAATAATATTTTGGGTTTAATCCCAATTCCTTTTGCTTTATCGTCATCTCCCCTATGACAACCTCAGCAAAGGAGAAAAGCGTGAATCAAGACAACGAATGGGATCTAGATATTGGACAAGAGCATTTTGTCGTACAACGCCGATACGAAGCTCTAGGCGCATTCAATGACGTATTAATTGCTGTGTGGTTCTTGATCGGAAGCTTTTTTTTTCTCAATGACTCACTGGTCGAAAGCGGAACATGGTTGTTTATCGTTGGCAGCGCCCAGCTAATCATCAAGCCTTTAATCAAATTAACGAGTTTAATTCACGTGGGCAGGATAGCGCCTACGAACAATCAAAAATAACAGCGTGTGAAGGGGGCAAAGTAAAATTAAACTCCCCTTCTATTTTTAGTCGCTGTTTTTTCGCTACCTTAACCTGTCAGGAGCGTATTCCATTTTTTAAATTTTAACTCTGACCCCAATTATTTAAATTTTAACTCTGACCCCAATTATTGATTTCACGCTCTGCCTGCTCATATGTGCTATATAATTTCTCTACACGACCAACCAATTTCATTCCACCTTTGGTTGCCCTATCTGTCCAATAATGTCCTTCAAGTTCTTCGACTGGAGAACCATGAATTTCTAGTGCGAAAGAGCCATGATGTATTTCGCTTCTTACACCTTGCAATTCAATTTTGGGTTCATTTCGATAAACACCAACTAGCTTGAACAGATCTTCATCCTCTTGCTGTTCTATACTGTGAGCCACCAACACAGATCTAGATTCCTTTGTCATCAACCTCAAACTAAGAAAAGTTAACGACTGCCTGATGACTGCATATCCATAGATTGGTGCGATTCCTTCACCAGTTTCAGGGTTTATCCAGCTACTTTTCAATTCAACTTTCCACGTTCCCCTCAAGTCTGGTCTTTTAACATACCAACCTTTAAATACTTTCCATGACCACATGTATTTGTTGAAAAAGGTTACAAATAGAGTTATGACACCAACTACTGTACCAAATGGTTTTACAAAGTCCGCGCTGAGTACAGGCATGCCTTGAATCCATAGAGCAAGCAACCAAACCGCGATCGTGAGACCAATAAATGTTGAAATATGAAGTCTAGTTAGCATTATTCGAAACCTATGTAGTCCCACGCATCACTTAAGAACTGATGAGCACTCTCTCGTGTCCATGGCTGTGAGCCCCTGAAAAGATATTTCAATTCATTTACTTCGCCCCATTCAGAACACTTTTCGTTAGATAAAGTATTGTTGAACAGTTCTGCGAGAACCGCCCTAACCATTGGCTTAAAAGACTGATATTGAAAACATGCGTTTGATGCGTTGAACACCAAACACTCAATGAGAAAGCTCGGTGCATCTTTTGCTGATTGAACTCCATTTGACGCCATTTCATTCGATAACTTTTTTAAGACCCGAACAACTCTTTTGTACTTTCTAGAGGTGGCGTCGTTTTTTGAAACTCCATTTTCGTAATGCTGCTCCGGCCAATTTTTTACCCTAGGCGGGTCATAATCATCAGGAATCATTTCTACGCCGGAATGATAATAGGTTGTGGTTACATATCGGCGATGTTCAAAAAATGCTGCTACATCGGACTCTACGCGATAAGTATTCGCTTTGATATCAAAGGCTTTACTACCACGCGTAACCGCTGCCCTTCCAAATCTAGCTACAAGCGCCTCTTCAAGTTCGCTTTTAAAAGTCGCGTATTCATAAGTAGCAGGGACAAAGCTTTTTGCGAGTTCCAATTTTACGTTGTCATCAGGGTATTCAGGAAAATATGTATCGAAGCAGAGGACACCCACATCTACATCACTGTCCTGCCTTACATTAACTCTGTTTCTGTAAGAACCTTGTGTAAATACTTTGATATTCCTATTTTTTAACTTATCACTCGCCTGAATGGCCTGCCTTATCTGCCTCTCGGCATTTTCCGCCCGCTCTTGCTCGGTTTTACCTGGACCTTGCGACCAAGTTGTAAATACAGATTCCCAATCCCTACTCATGAAATTACTCCTAACCTGGGAAAGCAACTAACGCCGCAATCACGCGCTTGTCGCGTGCATTGTTTTGTTAGCGCTTACTGTTGCATCAAAACGGAATTTCCACATCAGAAATCGTGGAAGGCATCCATGGATACTGATTTGAACCAGAAATAAAGTCAGACTCATAATGCGCACGAGTACCCCAATATTCTACTTCTGTAGCCGCGACAATTGGGGTACTCATGTTCCCGAGCGAAACCGACCAATAACGACTTCCGTCACTTCTATTGTTCACGCTCGCGGAAGCGCTCTTAGTCTCAACTAAGCTTCCTCTCGCCAAATGGTCCTGCTGGAGAAGATCCGTTTCTTCGTCGACGGTTAATACTACATCGTTTAACGCCTCTACGATGAACTCTAGGTTATTTGTAAGCGTATCCTTGGAAAAGACGATGCTAACTTCCTTCGTGGTTTTTATGTCGAAGTTTTCGTGTTGACCTCCCCACATTCCCCCCTCTGAAATGTAAATACAATTATCCCTTAAATGGGGATACTTCTGAAAAAGCTGGTCTGTTCTGAAGTTTCCGAGCTTGTAGGAGCAAAACGTTTCGCCATACTTAGTTTTTTGCAAGGTTGGAACTACGTATCCGATACACACTCGGACCCATTCTTCGTTCTCGCTGTGAAACAGCGACACCTTAATATTTTCGCTTCCTATTGGTTTTATCTGCTTGTACCATTCATACTCAGTATTTGTTGGAACAACTGTTGTGATGGATGTGATTTGCACTAAACACGTTTCTATCTCAATCAATACATGCTTAGTGTTTTGCTTTATCAGATCTATATCATCTTCCTTTATCGGCCTAAAGTGGGCCAGTGAATTTCTGACCATTCCTATTTCTTTTAGCTTGGTGGCCACAATAGCTTTAGACGCTTTAAAGTAAGATGCAAAATGTTTCCAGTATGCATCTGAAATTATGATATCGATAAGTTCTCCGCTGTTTAGATAAAGCATAGGCGACGAAAGCTCATAACCCAGATAAGCATGCTCTTTAGCTTTTGCAATTCTAGATTTGGTTTCGCTCTTTATTGTTCCGCCCGTCGATATGGCTGCCTCCGACCATTTCTCTTTAAATTCTTTTTTCAATACTATATAGACAAATACTCTTAGTGCGTTTTCAAAACGAAATAGGACGTTCAACGCCTCGTAATAATAGAGGTGCAGCCAACGCTCTGGGATCTTGACGAGTCCGCCTTCATGCTTTTCGGGCTTTTTCCACTGCATTTAAATCCCCTTTTCGTTTTATTGAACGCTAACGCCTCATTCAGAGGCAATAAAATAGCTGGTTAAAATTGGCGAGGCACGAGCAAAAACCAGCTGTTTTTTGTCCTGCTGAAATGACTTGTTATATCACGGCAGCACCTAACTGATCTTTTGCTCTTATTCACCACTTAAATCTAAATATTTGACACTAATCGTTTCACTATTTTCTTCATTTAGTTCAAATGCAGAATCTGTAAAATCTAATTCTGAAACTTCTGCATTTGCCCTAATACCATCCATGTAATCAATATTTACATAAGCTGAAAACACTTCAGTGTGCTTTTTCACAATATCGTTATGCAAGACAAACATATAAACTTTATCTTCAGGATCCCATGGTGAGCGATCGTAATCAGCAATTGAATAGTGAGCTTTTAGGACTATTTCAAAGTCAATTTCATACTCAACATGTTCATCTGAAACCGAAATTATGTTTTTGTGATTTATACAAACAGACTCAATATCTATTTGGTAAATTTCATCATCGAACTCATTTGCTTCGTCTGAGTAAAACTCTGATGAGCTAATTATCTCTCTGGCGCTTTCAATTAAATTTTCTTCTAGCTGTTCAAAAATACTGTCTGCAAATTTTACAGGCTCTTTTAATTCCTCTTCTTTCCTAACAACCAAATCTAATAGGTCATCAACTCTCTTTAGATGAATCAAGTTATCTAAAGTGTCAGCATATTTTTCCATATCTCCATCATCACTGATGACGTATAAAGTATGCCCACGCTCTCTACTTACTTTGCCTACAGCTTCGAGCACAAATGCGTCAGGAAATTCAGATTTTTTATTTGCTCCTCCAAATGGAGGTTCAGAATTAAAGTATTTGTCGAAAACAATTGAGGCATCTACATTTTTTATATCTACAATTTCAGCTGAACTCTTATCAAGAAACTCTTCAAATTTTTCTAAAGCAATTTTATAAACATCTTCGGCTTTTACTTTCTCGAAAATGCCGTGACAAGCTAGTTCGGGTGTATTCCTTAAGAACATAGCTTCTTTTTGTATTTTCTTTATAGCTCTTGCCGATTCTTCTGCTTTTGATAATAAATGAGCTTTTATTTCATTGATCGTAATTTGTGTAATAAGGAGGTGAAGTCTTTCAGATTCAAGAAAGTCACAAAGCTTACCTAGAGCATGCTCATTGAATTGGTAGTTTTTACTCTCATATGCTGAAGTATCAACAAATACCAATCTACTTTCTAATTCAGTGCTCATGAGTTTCCTTAGTGATATAACGCTTAAAGCTGCGGCGGTGAAACCGTCCGACAGACTTGCCTTGTTAGCCTTTTACATACTTTTTCATATAAACGCGGCTATATCCACTTTCATGTATGCGATCAAAAATATCGTAACCTATACGTTGATAGAGGCTTATATTCTCATTCATCTTTTCGTGAGTATATAGTTCGACATAGTCAAACTTTAATTCTCTAGCAGTTTTTTCGGCTAATTGAAGGAGAGCTTTACCATATCCCTTGCCTTGAGCCGAAGTATGAATTGCTATATTTTCGAGCAAAAACTTCCCCTTTGAAATAACTAAAACTAAGACACCGACTACACCCAACTCAGAATCTTCTAAGACATAAGTTTTATGGCTCTCGATTGCTTTATTGTAATCAGCAAGCATTGGGGCAGGCTTAATACCTATGCGATCTATATAGTGCATATAAGCTGATTTAACACTTTCTTCAATGCTTTTCTGGTCACCTTTGCATGCAATTCTTATTTTCATAAATCACTTCTAGTCTTTTAGGCTAACATTTTAATAGTGCGCATGCTCGTTTAGACAATTTCAAAACTGTCCAAAAAACCTTATAAACAATTGAATAATAAAAATTTTATAAAGCTATTCACAAAAGTGAAAACTGGAAAAACGAGCGTGCGCGTTATTCTTTTTATCCACAGCGCGTTATTTCTGTTGCGGATATTCTTATTCATTGATACTAAAAGACTTTCTAACCAGCCACCAGTAAAAACACGCACTTTTTTGATTATTTTTCAGACAAAACGAGCCAGAAATCCGAATAATGAAAAATAAACTGTATATTCACGCAGTTTACAACGGTTGGAAATGGTGATTGATGCGGTGCAAGACAAACGCCAAAGCGAGGTCAAACGGCAATCTAAAACAGTAACGTCGAGTGATGGTGTTTGGTTTGCTCGCATATCCAGTGGAGGTCAGAGACAATGGATCCCCGCCTTCGCGGGGATGACGGCGGATCGTATGACTTTATAGTAGCGCGACAAACGCCAAGAGCTAGGTCAAACGGTAATCTATAACAGTAACGTCGAGCGGTGGTGTTTGGTTTGCTCGCGTCTACAACGGAGGTCAGGGTCAAAACTCCGAAGAGCCAAAGTAATAACCCCTCCCTCGCCCTCCCCTTGGAAGACATAAGGGGAGGGAATAATTACGTTGATGCGGAGCAAGGCGAACGCCAAGAGCGAGGTCAAGCGACTTTAACCGCCGCTAAACAAGCTAGAATTGAAAAATGACATTCCTACGAGGTAGGCGATAGTTTCGAGGAAGGAATGTCATTTCTTCAAGTCTCTGCGACTGAGTCACTTAAGGCGTTGTTGATTTCTTTCCAAGTAAGTCCGCTGCCCTTTTTGGCTTCGTCTTTGGTTTGGGTGATTTGGATAATTTGCCCTGCGATGGAGATGGCGATTTCGAAGGGTTTCTTGCCTGCGATTTCGTTTAGTCCCACTGGGCAATGTACTGAGTCGATTTCCGCTTGGCTAAAGGAAGCGCTGACGAGGCGTTTTTTGAAGCGTAGGGCTTTGGTTTTCGAGCCGATTAAGCCGATGAATCGGCAGTCTTTTCGATCTAACAAGGCTTCCACTAGCTGATAATCCAACGCGTGGTCGTGAGTCATAACTAAGGCGATTTCGTTATAGCTCATGTGGTCGATGTGTTCCAACATGGATTCATACAAAAAGGGTGTGACGTTACTCGGTAAGCCTTGGATGTTGTGGTCTTGTGAAAGGTTCTCACGGCTGTCGACCCACGAGATTTTCGCCTTCATGTTGCCCAATACATTGACCAAGGTGGTTGCGACGTGTCCCATTCCAAAGATAGTGATCTTTGTAGCGGGTTCTGGGAAGTACTCTAGCAACACGCTAACCGTGCCGCCGCAACATTGATTGGTTTTGGCGGCGAGAGGAAAGTTTTCCAGCACATGAGAAGGCGAAGACGCATCTTGCAACATGGCACGGGCTTTTTGGCAGACAGCGTATTCCAGCTGTCCACCGCCGATGGTGTCGAAGCTGTGTTCCTCGGTGATAATCATCTTGCTGGATGATTCCCGCGGCGCAGAACCTTGGGTGCCAATCACGGTGGCGATCACCCAAGCCTGCCCTGCTTTTTCCACTTCCTGTAATGCCTGTACCCAGCTCATAGAAGACATCATAGGCTGACTTCCCCACCTGTTTTGTGATTTTGCGCCGCTTGCATGGCGTAAAACACCGCTTCTGGCGTGGCTGGCACGGACAATGGAGGCGAGATTTTATGGTCTGCCATAGCTGCACAAGCGTCTTTTAATGCACACCAAACGGAAATCCCCAGCATGAGTGGCGGTTCGCCCACAGCTTTAGAACGATAAACAGATTCTTCACTGTTAGGACGGTCGAACAATTTAACATTGAATTTTTCTGGAATATCCGCCGAGGTTGGAATTTTGTAATTAGCAGGGCTGTTGGTGGTGATGCGACCTTTATCATCCCAGCTTAATTCTTCTGAGGTGAGCCAGCCCATGCCTTGTACAAACGCGCCTTCGATTTGTCCTATATCCAAATCTGCGTTTATCGAATCCCCTACGTCGTGCAAGATATCCACTTGGGTAACTTTGTATTCGCCGGTAAAAGTATCGACTATCACTTCAGACACGGCCGCGCCATTGGCAAAGTATAGGAAAGGTCGGCCTTTGGCGGCTTTGCGGTCGTAGCCAATCTTCGGGGTTTTATAAAACCCGGTAGACGATAAAGACACGCGGTTCATGTACGCCAATTTAATGAATTCAGGGAAGCTCATTGTCTCGCTGCCTAGAATCACTTGATCGTCTTCAATAGCAAAGGCATCGGCGGCGATGCCGAAGTGTTCCATAGCGAATTCTTGCAAGCGGCTTTTGATCGTCAGTGCGGCGTCTAGCGCTGCCATGCCGTTCAAATCCGTTCCTGCTGATGCGGCGGTTGGTGATGCGTTTGGCACTTTGTCAGTACGAGTAGAGCCCACGTTGACGCGTTGGTAATCGATACCAAACGCTTTGGCGACAATTTGCGCTACCTTGGTATAAAGCCCCTGCCCCATTTCCGTTCCGCCGTGGCTCACATGCACACTGCCATCTGTGTAGATATGCAGCAAGGCGCCACCTTGGTTTAAGTGTTTCGAGGTAAAGGAAATACCGAACTTAACAGGCGTGAGCGCGAGCCCTTTTTTGAGGAAAGGATTCTGCTTATTGAAGGCCTTAATCGATTCACGGCGAGCTCGATAATCTGAGCTGGTTTCCAGTTCTTCAATCAATGTCAGCAACACATCGTCATCGACTTTTTGCCCATATGGCGTGGTGTCTTTATTCGCTTGATAACAATTCAGCTTGCGAATGTCTAAGGAATCTTTGCCCACGGCGCAGGCGATTTCCTCAATGACGTTTTCCGCTAAGATCACGCCTTTTGGCCCACCAAAACCACGAAATGCGGTATTGGAAACTGTGTGGGTTTTACCACGATAACCACTGATACGTGCGTTTGGTAGAAAGTAAGCATTGTCCGCATGGAACATAGCACGGTCGACGACGCCGTCTGACAAATCAGCGGTACAGCCACATTTGCCGACCATGTCGTATTCTGCCGCGATAATTTCACCCTCATTGGAAAAGCCAACTTCGTAGCTGTTCCAGAAGTCATGGCGTTTACCGGTTTGTACCATGTCATCTTGGCGCGGCATGCGATATTTCACCGGACGACGATTGCGCACAGCGAGTACCGCCGCCATACAGCCCAGCACCGCTGCTTGCGATTCTTTGCCGCCAAAGCCGCCGCCCATACGTCGTACTTCAACAAGTACTTGTGCCACAGGCAAACCCAACACACGCGCCACCAGCTTTTGCACTTCGGCAGGATGCTGAGAGGATGCAAATACTTGCACGCCGCCATCTTCATTAGGCGTTGCCACACTGATTTGCCCTTCCAAATAGAAGTGCTCTTGGCCCTTGATGTATAAATCGGATTTAAGCTTGTTCGGCGCGCTTTCCAGTGCGCCTTTGGCATCACCACAACTGATAGTGTGAGTCGGTAAAACGAACTCTTGGCGCTCTAACGATTGGCGAGGATGCAAGGTCGCTTCTCGCGTTTTGTACTCTATCTCAGCCAAAGCAACGGCTTGTTTCGCCGCACGTAAGCTGGTGGCTGCAACGGCAAAAATTGATTGCCCAATAAAATGCACAAAATCGCCAGCGAGTAGTAAATCGCCACTTAACACAGGCGACACATCCACTTCCCCGGGAATATCGGCCTGTACAATCACATCGACCACGCCTGGATAAGCACGTACTTTGTCTAAATTGATCGACACAATATCCGCATGGGCTTCGGTCGATAATCCCGTCGCTACATGCAGTTCATTTGGCCATTCTGGCATGTCGTCGATGTAAACAGCTTGACCTGTTACGTGCTTGATCGACGATTCATGAACGGGCAAAAGCCCCTTTTTAAAAGCTTTTGTGTCGAGAGTGAAATCTTGTGGAAGTTTACGCATGAGTGCTGCCCTCCGAACCGGTCGATAAAATGGAATCGCTGACAGCGTGACCGGAGAAAGTCACCACCTCGGTGCCATTTAGTTCCAACCAGGCTTTGCGAATCAGGTTACAGGCCATATCCAAACGGTATTTCGCGCTGGCACGCATGTCGCTCATGGGTGTTAACTCGTTGCGTAATGCGTCGATGGCTTGGTTTAAGGCTTGTTCGTCGTTAATGGCTCTGTCAGTCAGCGCTGCTTCTGCTTTTAGTCCACGAATCGGCGTAGCCGCCATGCCACCAAATGCCAAGCGCACATCGCTTAACTTGCCGTTATCGACTTCAAAGCGAACCGCCAACATCACGCTGGAAATATCGTCTTCCATGCGTTTAGACACTTTATAGAAACGATGAAACTGCGCGAGCTTATCGAGCGACAAATCAAAGGATGCGATCATTTCATCCTTCGCTAATTGGGTTTGTTTGTAGCCTTGGTAGAAATCATTGATATTTACCGTTCTGGTACTGCCGTCTGTTTTCAGCAATTGAATATCGGCATCAAACGCCAATAATAAAGGCGGTAAATCGGCAATAGGTGAGGCGTTCGCGACGTTGCCGCCAATCGTGCCGCGGTTACGAATTTGTCGAGAGGCAATTCTGCTCAGCAAGCCATGGATCTGTGGATAGAGTATCTTACTAAAATCTTCCAACTCACTGTAAGTCACCGATGCGCCTATGGTTAAAGTGATGGCACCAATGTCCAGCGTTTTGAGTTCAACCACGCTAGATACGTCAATTAAGGTATCAAAATCACGATAGCGCTGAGTGTTTTCTAGCATCAAATCCGTACCACCGGCGATCAAGGTAGCGCCTGGATTCGAGGTTAATGCCTGAGCAAGTTGTTCTAAATTGGTAGGTTGCAGATAATTGCTTTTGGCATTCGCCTCGGCTTGTAGGTTTTCAAGCAGACTTTTAATGCCTTCGTTTTTACTCATCAGCTCAATAAAAGGTGTCTCTTTTGCTTCTTGCACCTTAATCATAGATAAACCAGCTTCGATGATTGGACGATAGCCAGTGCAACGACACAGGTTACCAGAGATGGCATCGCAAACTGCTTCACGATCAATCGGCTGGTCAGCGTTCTGTTTATTTTCGTATAACCCTGCCAAAGACAACACAAAACCCGGTGTACAAAAGCCACACTGTGAACCATGAGATTCCACCATGGCTTGTTGAGCAGGATGCAACTCATCCACCTTGGACAAATATTCAACAGAGACAACATGCTTGCCCGACAAGGATTGCACTGGCGTAATACATGAATTGAGCGTTGAATAAGTCAACTCGCCGTTTTCTAACGCACCAACAAGAAGCGTGCATGCACCACAATCTCCTGATGCGCAGCCCTCCTTCGTTCCGGTTAATCCACGCTTTTCTCTTAGATAGCGCAAAGCAGTAAAGTCGCTAGGGAGCGTGTTATCGTCGATGAGCTCATCGTTTAGTATAAATTGCAAAGCGCTCTCCTTATTTAAAATGATGTTAGCAATGATAGCTTAAATGCAAAAACCTGACCAACCGTACAAACTTTTAATTTGAAGACTATTATGATCTCTTGAACAATTGATATTACAAGGCACAGAATAAATGTGTTTGACCTAAAGAGGAATTAGATACAAAAAACAAAAATTGCTCTAGAAAAACATACAAATGAGTTTTATTATCATTTATAGATTCATCGTAAGGATATGAAAGTAATGAGTATGGATAAAATTAGTATCAATGAGCAATTCTCTCTTCTTAAAGAAGAATGGGCACCAAAAATCATTGCCGAGTCCAATGGGCAATCGGTACGCATCCTAAAAGGGACAGGAGAGTTAGGCTGGCACAAACATGAAAACGAAGAGAAAATAATCATGGTATTCAAAGGCCAACTGACATTAAAGCTCAAAGAATCCAACGACATCACCCTTGAGACAGGCGAAATGTATGTCATGCCAAAAGGCGTCGATCACTGCCCAGTCGCACAAGCTGACACGCACTTCATGATGATAGAACCATCTTAGTACGCACTCCGAAGTAAACATCAAACATAAGTCCAGAACGACAAAGATACAGTACCTCCAAAAATTTAGGTCTGAAATATGACCTAAATTTTGTCTAAAAAATAAAACAAAGAGCCTCAGGCTATCGCCTATCAAGTCTGTTGATATCGCACCATTTTGTTTCATTTTTTCTTTTCGAATCCTTCCCTGTCTTATCACCAAAAGTCTTCCACTTTACTTTTTAATATTAAATTCAATCACTTAAAAAATTAAATACGTCCTCTCCACAAACATGGAACAAATGTTGCTACATACATTTAATATGAAACAAGCGGGTCTTTATCCCCTATTAATTGTATGGAGTATGCTTATGAAAACGGCAAAGAAAACAGCAATTCGATTGACTCTTTTAGCCAGTCTCATCTCAACCACCTCTGCCATGGCAGCAGATCAGGTAACGTTTCAATTAGACTGGTTACCAGGTGGTGATAAAGCGCCCGTTTATGTAGGCATCCAACAAGGTTTCTTTGCTGACGAAGATTTGGAAGTTAAGATCGCCAGTGGTCGTGGTTCCACGGATGCATTAACTAAGATGGCCACTGGCCAATCGGATATTGGCAGTTCTGATATTGGCGCTCTGATGGCAGCTAAGGCGCAGGATAATGTGCCCGTTGTAGCGGTTTATCCTTACTTCACGCAAGCACCACACGCATTTTTCGTATTGAAAAGCAGCGGCATTAAATCGATCAAAGATTTAAAAGGCAAAAAAGTCGCTACCTCTCCTTTCACTTCATCCAATGCTTTCTTGCCATTGGTATTAGAACAAAATGGTTTGAGTGAAGACGACATTAAATTAGTGAAATCCGATCCGGGTGCCCTAGCGCCAATGATGATCACTGGCAGTACAGATGCCATTATCGCTTGGGTCACCAACACCGCCCTGTATGAGTCGCAAGCAAAAGGCGCAGGCAAAGAGCTGATCGAAATGCCTTGGTCAAATTCTGGTTTGTCACTTTATAGTTCCTCTGTCTTAGCCTCTGAAAAATTCTTAGAAGAACGCCCAGATGTCGCTAAACGCTTCATCAAAGCTTTCGCGAAATCCATTGAGTTTACTTATGCCAACCCAGATCAAGCGGGTGCTGACTTACACAAAATGGTACCAGAAGTAGACGCCAAGATTGTCTCTGCACAAATTAAGAGCATTTATAACTTGGTGTACAACGACGTCACAACACAAGACGGCTTCGGTAACTTCACCGACGCGCGTATTCAAAAAACATGGGAATACGTAGCGCAAGCCAATGGTGTATCTGTGGATGCAATAGACCCAAAAACCGCAGTGAACAACAGCTTTAAGCCGGAGTAAGGGTATGGAAGATAAAAATACGACGGATGGCAACAAATCCGCCTACGTTAGCATGAAAAAAGTGGGTCATAAATTTGACCCACGCCCAGACGCGCCCATGGTTGTGCAAGACATTGACCTCGACATCCACCGCCACGAATTCGTTGCAGTGGTTGGGCCTTCTGGTTGTGGTAAATCCACCCTATTGCGCATGGTGGCTGGCTTACTGATTCCTTCTCATGGTGAAGTGTCGGTCTTTAACCGCCCCGTCACCGAACCGCGTGATGATGTGGGCATCGTGTTTCAAAAAGCCAATTTATTGCCATGGCTAACGGTACGTAAAAATGTGCTGTTTCCACTGAAACACAAATACGGCCGCTATTCCCCTAGTGATGAAAAGCGCGCAAACGAGTTACTGGAAATGGCAGGCTTGACCCAGTTTGCTGACAAGATGCCAGACGAATTATCTGGCGGCATGCAACAGCGTGTTGGCATTGTGCGAGCGCTTTTGCTCAACCCAGACATTCTTTTGATGGATGAACCCTTCTCGGCATTGGATGCGTTAACTCGTGAACAAATCGGTTTCGACCTGCTCGATATCTGGAAGAAGAACCCAAAGACCGTGCTGTTTATTACTCATTCTATTAGTGAAGCTGTGTTGTTATCGGATCGTATCCTCGTCATGAGCAAACGCCCTGGGTCGGTGCTGGATTTGATCGAGGTGGACTTACCTCGCCCCCGTTCTTCACAAACCATTAACTCCCCTCGTTTTGCAGAGCTAACCGATATAATCAGAGGCTATATTTATGAACCAAACGTACCAGCCTAAAACCTGGCTCGGCCAACAAGCCAACCGCTTCGCACCGGGCTTATTCTTTATCGGCCTAGTGCTGTTATGGGAATTAATTTGTCGATTTGGCAATGTGCCAAATTACATTCTGCCCTCTCCAGCCGCGATATTCATGGCGTTTTTTGATGTGGAGTTTTCCCGCTGGCTTACGCACCTTTGGGCCACGTTACGAGTTGCACTAATGGGCTTTGGTCTGTCTATTCTCATTGCGATTCCATTGTCGATTGGCATGATGCGTTCCGAGTTGATGAACCGCGTGCTGTATCCAGCTTTGATCGTGATTCAATCTACGCCTGTAGTCGCTGTTGCGCCTTTGATCATCGTCTTGCTGGGTACAGACGATCCATCTCGCGTGCTGATCACTTGCTTAATCACCTTCTTCCCTCTGGTGGTATCCACCACAACGGGCATGTTGGAAACGCCACCAGAAATGATCGAACTCAGCCAATCTTTGCGTGCTCCACGATATCGTGAAACTTGGCAGATCCGAATTCCTTATGCGATTCCACACATTTTTAGTGGCCTTCGTGTCTCTATCACCTTGGCGATTATCGGCGCTGTGGTAGCAGAGTTCGTCGCGGCAGAAGAAGGCTTGGGCTATTTCATTCAGTTTTCCACCTCGTTCTTTAAAATTCCACAAGCTTTTGCTGGGCTAATCTTCTTGTCGGTTATCAGCTTGTTGCTGTTTAAATCGATCCAGTGGATTCAGGCGTGGTTTTTCCCGTGGAGCCTTCCTAAGAAGAAATAACTTACGATTATTGTGCTCATGACATCGTAAAAATCTTAATAACAGAGACAGATATGACATTAAATACAAAAGACACAGACTTTCTACGTCAAAGCTTCGCACTTGCGGATGAAGCCAAACAACAAGGCATCCACCCGTTTGCGGCGATCTTAGTCGACGATGAAGACAATGTACTAATGACGCAAGTAAACGGCTACTTGCCTGATTTCGATATGACGGGACACGCCGAGCGCAAATTAATGACTCGTGCGAGCAAGGCGTATCGCCCTGACTTTTTAGCGAAATGCACCATGTACGTTTCCGCCGAGCCTTGCGCCATGTGTGCAGGTTCTGCCTATTGGGCAGGTTTAGGACGCCTTGTGTATGGATTAAGCGAAGACAGCTTGAAACAGATCACCGGGAATCATCCAGAAAACCCAACTTTGGCTTTGCCTTGTCGCACCGTATTTGAATCGGGGCAACGAAAAGTAGAAGTGATTGGGCCTTGCCTTGAAGAAGAGGCAGCAAAATTGCATGAAGGTGTTTGGTAATACTAATTAAGCAATAGAAAACAATCGGAGTAGAAGCAGTCAGATGTATTTCTTTTGAAGTGCATCAGGTCATTGCTCCATTTTCCACTAGGAGGAGACCATAATGACTGATTCATATTCATTGGAAGAGCTACAACGTGAAACCACGTTTGGTGGTGCAGGCGAAGACACCAACGACCGAGAAATTCGCATTATCGATATGAGCGATTTTGAAAATCGCCGAGAAGAAATCACCGAGCAGCTTTGGCTAGCTGCCACCGAGATTGGCTTTTTCCAATTAAGTAACCACGGTATTGATCCTGAAGAAATAAAAGCGGCCTTTAAAGAGTCCGAGCGTTTCTTTAGCCTTCCAGAAAGTATTAAAAGCAAATACCCAAGGCCCAAAAGCGTCAATGCGGGCTGGGAAAGTCGCAGCCAAATCCGCCCTTCTACTGGCACCAAGGATCAAAAAGAATCCTATCAAATCACCCAATATCACATGGATAATTTATGGCCAACTGAAGAAGAGTTACCAAACTTTCAAGCCAATACGCTGCGTTTTGAAAAACAATGTTGGGAAGTCGGCATGAAAGTGTTGTCTTGCTTTGCGGACAAGCTCGGCTTTGATCGAGACTTCTTTAGCAAAGCCCATGACCCACGTCAGCCAGACTACCAAAGCACTTTGCGCTTGTTGCATTATTACGCCACCGAAGGCGTCACCGAACAAGGCAATATGTGGCGGGCGGGCGCTCATACGGATTTCGATTGTTTGACTTTATTGTTCCAACACGAAGGCCACGGCGGCTTACAAGTTTGCCCCGGTGCCGAAGCAGATACTCAGCGCTGGACCAGCATTCCACCCCTTGGTGGCGTAATCACCTGCAACATCGGCGATATGCTCATGCGCTGGAGCGATGACCAGTTGAAATCCAACTTACACAGAGTTCGCCAGCCAAGAATCGACGAATACTGCGGCAGTCGCCACTCCATCGCCTTCTTTTGCCAAGCCAATAAAACGCAGATCATCCAAGGTCCGGCTAAGCGTTATCAACCTATCAGCGCTGCAGATTTTTTGACGCAACGTATTCAAGCTAACTTTGTAGATAAATAAGCCTACAACTTTCACTTCCCTACTTATAAAAACCGCCATCGACATTTATACATCGATGGCGGTTTTTATATGAATCGGTAGGCGCAATTTCACAAATCCGCCAATCTTAACCCTGCAATTTTATGCACTTCGCTCATGGCGCGGTCAAACTCTGTTTGCCAGTCATTGGGCGTTCTGGCTTCAAAGCCTGCCAGTATCTGATCCTTGGTCGCGCCCTTCACGGCCATGATGAAGGGAAAGCCAAACTTCTCTCGATAGGTATCGTTCAGCTGTAGAAAATGCGCTAACTCTTCTTCTGAACATTGATCAAGCCCTGCTCCTGACTGTTCAGACGTTGAAGCATGAGTAAGCTCACCAGCTAAAGCTGCTTTGCCAGCTAAATCTGGGTGAGCACGTAGGAGTATGAGTTTTTGTTCGTCTGTACTTTGTTCTACGATGTCTGCCATAGTGGCTTTTATTTTATCGATACTGTCAAAATGCTCACTTGGATGCGCCATTTTTTGGCGCCATAGTTCTTCTGCTACCCAGGTGGAATGTTCATAAATACTACTAAATAAAGCGATAAAATCCGCCTCTTCCATTTCACTGATTACAGCTAACGGGTCGTGCATAATAGGACTCCAATCTCTGACGGCTTATACAAAAAAGATCTCTAAACGAATCTCGATAAATAATAAAAACGCTTACTACAGGAACACATGGCACAAATATTGATCTCTATGAAACAATATTTTCAGTACCATTTCACTTATAAAGACACTTACTTGCAAAAAGCAGGCTAGTTTTCAAATTAGATTGAGGTAAAACAATGGGATACTTAACCACTCACATTTTAGACACAACAAAAGGCATCGCAGCCGCTGGCGTTAAAATTGACCTTTACCAGCATACTAATAACGGTCAACGACAGCTGATCAATAGCACGATATCCAACAATGATGGTCGCTGTGATCAGCCCTTATTACAAGCGGATAGCTTCTCTGCAGGCATATATGAGCTGGAGTTCGCCATTGATGAGTACTTTGCTGACTGCTCTAATGAAGACACTCTAAAAGAGGGTCCAAGCTTCTTAAATACAGTAATTATTCGTTTCGGCATCAGTGATGAAAACGCTCATTATCATGTTCCACTACTTGTCTCGCCTTATTCTTACAGTACTTACCGTGGCAGCTAGTCTTAGTTCATTAGGCTTCCAGTTAAGGCTAAACGAGCCAAAATAGAGCAAATGCATATAAAACCGCACCAAGATAAGTCACTTCCTGCCCTATCGGTCAAAGAAGAAAACCAGCCTATTTCTTCTTTGACCTAACACCACAGATTACGCACCCCTCTAAAACAAAGGTTTCACATAAATAAATATAGGCTCATTTGTTTCATGGCATATTTATTGCCATTTACTCCTTTAACAAGACATTAAAAATTCGCTACGACAACACGACAACGAAGCGAAAGATTAAAGGGGAATGGTATGAAAGCACTTATTATTGGCGGTGGTATTGGCGGCATGTCTGCAGCGGCCGCGTTAAAGCAACAAGGCATCGAGTGTGAAATTTTTGAAGCTGTGAAAGAAATCAAGCCTGTTGGAGCAGCGCTTTCTATTTGGTCTAACGGCGTGAAATGCATGAACCATCTAGGTATGGGCAGCATTATGGACGAACTGGGCGGACCAATGCACAACATGGCTTACCACGATGGCTTAACTGGAAGTGTAATGACCCAATTTAGTCTTTCACCATTGGTTGATGCTGTTGGAGAACGCCCTTGCCCAGTATCACGTGCAGACTTACAAAGCCAAATGATCGATTGGTGGGGCCGTGATAAGGTTCAATTTGGCAAGCGTATTGAAAAAGTCGAACAGAGTGACATTGGCGTCACCGCATATTTTACCGATGGAACGAGTGTTGTGGGTGACTTTATGATTGCTGCTGACGGCACGCATTCTGTCGTTCGCGCTGATGTCATTGGTTATCAAACCGAACGCCGCTATGCCGATTACGTGAATTGGAATGGTTTGGTTGAAATCGATGAAAGTATTGCCCCTGCCGATCAGTGGACGACCTTTGTTGGGGAAGGTAAACGCGTTTCTATCATGCCGATTGCCGATGATCGTTTTTACTTCTTCTTTGATGTGCCACTACCAAAAGGTTTAGCAGAAGACAGGAGCACTGTCATTGCTGATCTAACGGGTTACTTTGCTGGCTGGGCTGAACCCGTTCAAAAATTGATTGCAGCCATTAATCCAGAAACCACCAATCGTATCGAAATTCATGACATCGAACCTTTCGACACCTTGGTAAAAGGCAATATCGCCCTACTCGGCGATGCGGCTCACAGCACAACGCCAGACATTGGCCAAGGCGGTTGCTCGGCGCTGGAAGACGCGGTCGTGCTTGGTCAGTGTTTCGCGGATCAATTCAAAGAGAAAGGCAAAACGGTTTCTGGTGTGCTAGCGGCTTTGAAGCAATACGAAGAAGAACGCCGTTTTCGCGTGAAGGATCTTGTACTAAAAGCTCGCAAACGTTGCGATGTTACGCATGGTAAAGACATGCAAGAAACCCAAGCGTGGTACGACGAACTAAGACACGAAACGGGCGAAAATATTATCGCAGGTTTGCGTACGACTATTATTGGCGGGCCATTGGCGTAATGCTAATAAGGCACTAGTAAAGTGATTCCCCCTACTGGGGAATCACTTTCTTGCCAGTTTCAAAAAGCGCTCTCGACTGTTTGTTAGGTGCAAACGCATTGCAGCCCGCGCAGCATAGGAATCCCCTCGCTCTATCGCGGTATATACTTCTTCGTGTTCATGATTCACATGAGACACATCAATACGCTTACGTGGTACTAAACTGTTTTCCATGTGCTGCATGATATCAACAAAGTAATGATTGCCTGCTGATTTGGCGATTAATAAATGGAAGTTAAAATCCGCTGACCCGGCATCTGATACATGCCCATTTCTATCTATGGCTCGCAAGGCATCCAACGCTTTGCGAATTTCCACCAGCTGTTCATCGGTGCGTCGTAACGCAGCCAAACCGGCTATTTCCACTTCCAATCCAATGCGTAACTCCAAAATCTCTACAGCATCGTTGACATAATCAAACGACAGATCCATTGGCCCTTGCCCTTTATTATTTAAAACAAAGGTACCTATACCGTGTTTGGTTTCAACATTTCCTGATGCTTGAAGGCGCTGCAGTGCTTCTCGAACAACCGTTCGGCTAACACCATGCTCTTGCATGATATCAGCCTCTTTAGGCAACTTATCACCAGGAACTAAAACCTTACTTTCAATTTTCTGCAGTATTTCTTGAACCAGTTTTTGCGCCAAATTACGTTGTGGCTTTTGTTCGCGATGGGGCTCATCAACAGAAATTGTGGTCAATAATGAATTATCTTTCACTTTCAGTTATTCCTAACAACCAAAAAGTCATCATACAACATATAAAAGAAATACGGAAAACTAAAAAATAACAAGACGTTAACTATCAAGTAACCACAAAAACATACGATTATAACGTGATAATAACCCGAAAAAGTGATGTCAAACCCCATAAAAAAAATAGTCATCGTACCTCTTGACCAATAACAAACAAGTTGTATGATGTACTACATCAAAATAATTACATCAGATCTAAAGAGATTTTCTTAGTCATGAAAATTACAAAAATAACAATTAGGCGCATTGCTATTCCATTTACGGCCGGCATACGAGACATCGCTCCCGTAAAAGAGGAAGACAAATTCAACGGCGCCTCTCCTAACATTAACAAGATGGAATCACTTCTTATTGAAGTAGAAACCGATACGGGTCTAACTGGCTGGGGCGAAGCGTTCGGACACGCCTCAAACGTCGTTACCTATGCGGCTTTAGAACACCTTGTTGCGCCCATGTTTATTGGCAAAAGCATCGCAGATTACGAACAACACCTCTACGCAGCTAAGCGCGCTCTGCACAGTTTCGGCAGTTCTGGCCCAATGCTTTACGCCCTATCCGCTATCGACATTGCAGTTTGGGACCTTAAAGCACAACAAGCCAAGCAACCTTTGTATCAATTTCTCGGTGGCAAGAGCGGCAAAATCAGCCTTTACGCTAGCCTGGTAAGTTATGGCAACAAACCAGATAAAGTCCGTGAAAACGTCTTACGAACTGCCAATGCTGGCTTCAAAAAAATCAAACTCCACGAAACAACTTATGAAGCCATTGCCACTGCTCGCGGGGCTTTGCCTAATGACGTGGAACTTATGGTTGACGTTAATTGCCCGTGGAGCCTCACTGAAGCTACCGTCAAGGTTACCGAGTTGAAATCGCTTAACTTAAGCTGGGTAGAAGAACCTGTTTGGCCACCAGAAGATGCTGCACAACTTGCCACTATTAGAAACATTGGCGTGCCGATCTCTGCGGGTGAAAACGCCTCTGGCCCAGAAGGGTTTGAGCAACTTTTTAAAGCAGGTGCCATTGATATCGCTCAACCTAGCGTCAGCAAAATAGGTGGTATTACAGGCATGTACGATGTCTGCAAACGTGCCAAACATCACAATATCAAAGTTGTCCCTCACTGTTTCTACTATGGTGCCGGTATGATAGCGACTGCCCATTTCATCGCTGCAACCATGCCTGAAACATCATTAGAAATTCCCTTTATTGAGTTGGCTGATTCCCTTCATCCACTTAATGAATGCCCTGCAACATTCGATCTTGGAAACACTTTTGGATTAGGTTTCTCACCAAAGCCAGAAACCATTGAAAAGTACACTATAGCAAGCTGCTTAATTAGCGATAAATAGCACAATATTTCTTAGCACAATAAAAATAATCTACGCTTAAAGCGTATTTAGGAGAAGACTATGTTCACAAGAAAAACCCTTGCGGCCCTCACTATCACATCTGCTCTTGCTGTCACGCCAGCAGCTTTTGCAGCAAAAATGATTACGGTTGCTAACTTTTTTCCTGATACTCACCCAAACAGTATCGCCCTAAAAGACACCTTCAAAAAAGATGTCGAAAGCCTTAGTAATGGCGAACTAAAAGTTAAAGTATTTAGCAATGGAGTATTGGGCGCAGAAGAAAAGCTTTATAACTCTGTTCGAGGCGGCACTATTAGTATGGCTATCCTCGGTACTATTATGGATAAAGAAGTAGAAAACGTTGGTATTATCCAACTGCCCTTCTTATTCAAAAATTACGAACATGCTCAAACTGTATTAAACAGCGATATCGGTCAGAAATTAGTAAATGATATGGACACCAATACAGGCATGCATTTCCTTGCCTATGGTGTACAAGGTTTCCGAGTGGTTGCCAGTAATCGTGAGATCTCCTCCATGGAGGACTTCAAAGGACTTCGTCTGCGCTTTCCTGGCATCACCAGCATGCTTGAAATCGGCAACAACCTAGGGGCAAATATCACACCTTTGCCTATTTCCGAAGTATTTAGTGCATTAGAGCAAGGTGTTGTGGATGGCGTAGAAAATCCCTACCCAAATATTGTCGCGTCTAAGTGGTATGAAATTGTGAAATACATCACAGAAACGAATCACGTTTTCACGCCAAACTTGTACTTAATGAACAACAAAACCTGGAACGGCTTATCCAAGGAACAACAAAAAGCCGTCTCTACTGCGGCACAAAATGCAGCGAAGCAAGAGTGGAGTTTGTTGATCAAGCAAGAAGCACAAAACAAAGCGAAGCTTGAGCAAGATGGCGTGAAGATCACAGTTCCAAACCAAGACTTCCATACGGCATTAATACAAGCAGAACAGTCTGCTTATGAAAGCTTCTATAAATCACACCCAGAAGCCCGCGATATTGTTCAAGAAATCATTGCACTAGGCGAAAAGTAAGTTTGATAAAGGCGTCTGTATATTCCATATAGACGCCCTTTTTAATATTAAACTTTAATACTGTTTGACCAATTAAGAGCTTCACCATGAT
This sequence comes from Marinomonas foliarum, assembly GCF_003337275.1. Taxonomy (GTDB): domain Bacteria; phylum Pseudomonadota; class Gammaproteobacteria; order Pseudomonadales; family Marinomonadaceae; genus Marinomonas; species Marinomonas foliarum. Next base: position 132,655 of record NZ_QPJQ01000006.1, read on the forward strand.
GAAAAAGCTATCTCGCTCTGTAGACTTACTTCTGGGAATCGGCATGGCAGGTTGTCTAGCCGCAATGTCTTGCCTTGTTTTCTCGAATGTCGTTCTTCGCTATTTATTCGATTCTGGTATCACATGGTCGGAAGAAATGTCGCGCTACCTGTTTGTTTTTATGATTTTTCTCGGCACCACTCGAGCTATGAAGCTCAATCAACATTTGAACGTCGACATTTTCATAAAGCTTATACCGTTCAAATGGTTAAGAGTCGCACTGCAACTTATCTCTGCTGCCTTAATGATATACGCCCTCTGGTTACTCATCGATGGTAGCTGGCAGCTAGCTAAAATCAATATTAATACCCTCGGACCCGCCACAAATATGCCTTTGTGGTTGCTCTATGCAGGCGCCATGATTATGGGTGCTTGCATGTGCTTGTTTATTCTATTTGGCATTAGACGCTTATTCGAAAACGAACAGCAACAAGACGCTCTCAATAAAAACCATCAAGAAGGAGAAGCATAATGGAGCTGGTCATTTTTGCTGGCGCGTTATTTGGCGCCATTATTATCGGTATGCCTATCGCCTTCGCGCTCATTATGACAGGCATGGCGCTGATGTTTTACATGGACATGTTTAACAGCCAGTTGATTGCAGAAAACCTAGTCAGCGGTAGCAATAATTTCTCTTTGATGGCCATTCCCTTCTTTATATTGGCAGGGGAATTAATGAATGCAGGCGGAATTACCCGTCGAATCATTGATTTAGGCATGACCATGCTTGGTCACAAAAAAGGCGGCATGGGCTATGTAACCATTGTGGCGGCCATACTTTTTGCGTCGTTATCAGGTTCCGCCGTTGCTGATACCGTAGCACTTGGTGCCATATTGATTCCACTCATGGTAAAAGCGGGTTATGACCATAACCGCTCTTGTGGCCTTATTGCTTCTAGCGGCATTATTGCCCCAATTTTACCGCCGAGTATTCCGTTAATTCTATTCGGTGTCACCAGTGGCGTTTCTATCTCACAGCTTTTTATTGCGGGTTTAGCGCCAGGCCTGATGATGGGCGTTTTGCTTATTTTTGTGTGGTGGTACGTAACCCGCAAAGAAGATATCGAATTACTAGAAAAGGCCAGCCTTAACGAGCGACTACATGCTCTAAAAAATGCATTATGGGCACTCATTTTACCCGTCATTATTGTTGTCGGTTTGCGTTTTGGCGTATTTACCCCAACAGAAGCAGGTGCTGTGGCAGCGTTTTATGCGCTTTTTATCGGAATATTCGTGTATCGCGAGCTCACGCCTAAGCGTCTTTATAGTGTATTGGTGAATTGTGCCACATTAACAAGCATTATTATGTTCTTGGTGGCGGCCTCTTCCATCGCGGCCTGGATGATCACCATGGCCGATATTCCTGGTGCCGTGTCCGAATTATTACAACGCTGGAAAGACGATCCAACCACTCTAATGATCATTATCAACATCTTGGTATTAATCATCGGTATGGCGATGGATCTTGCGCCAGTTATCTTAATTTTAACTCCGGTTCTCATGCCGGTTGTTACAGCGGCGGGTATTGATCCTGTCTATTTTGGCATCGTCTTTGTGCTGAACCTGAGTATTGGCTTACTGACACCACCAGTGGGGACGGTATTAGCGGCCATATCAAGCGTCGGCAACACCAGCATGGGAGCGGTTACTAAAGGTATTGCACCTTTCTTATTAGCTCAACTAGCCTTACTTATTGCGTTAATTCTGTTCCCTTCACTGGTCTTGGTACCTTTCCATGCCCTGTATAATTAGCCAATAACGTCTGCTTTTTCAGAAAAAGATGTGGCTTTCTCACAAAATGAACTAAGTGAGGAAGCCATTTAAAACTTGATAAGAATCACAATACTCGATATAAAGGCATCTTGAAGTGGAGATGATGATGAGTAAAAAGTTCTTATTGCTAACACCTGAAGACGGGGCTGATGTCCTAAAAAGCCTAGCGGCTCCAGCGCGTTTGGCAATTTTGTCCTTGTTACATGAAAAAGGGCCAATGAATGTTAATGATATTGCCGATCTACTCGAACTACCGCAATCATCTACTTCTAGTCATATCAACTCTCTCGAAACAGTGGGCTTAATCACTACAGAAAGCCAAAAAGGCCGTAAAGGCAGCCAAAAAATCTGCCGTGCGACACACGAAGAAATCGTCCTATCTTTCAGCAACACCAAGCAAAATCAAAATAATGTCATTGAAGTATCCATGCCTGTTGGCCTGTATTCTGAATTTGATGTGATGGCGCCTTGTGGCTTGTGCTCTGAGTCTGGCATCGTTGGATTTTTAGATAGCCCTGATACTTACCTTTCCCCAGACCGTATGCGAGCCAGCCTGTTATGGTTCACCAAAGGCTACGTTGAATATCAATTTCCCAACAATGCCCGCATTGCAGGCCAGACAGTCAAAGAGCTAGAGCTGGTAATGGAGCTTTCTTCTGAAGTCCCTGGCACCTCTGAAAACTGGCCTTCGGACATCCATATTTCCATCAATGGCAAAACCGCTGCTATCTGGACTGCGCCTGGCGATTATGGCGATCACCAAGGCAAATACACGCCCGACTGGTGGAAACTCGCGGGCAGTCAATATGGGCATTTAAAAAGCTTCCGTGTCACCAATAACGGTACTTTTGTGGATGGCATGCGCGTCTCAGACGTCTCTTTGAAAGACCTAGCACTTGAAGAGCACCGATCCATTCGGGTACGAATTTCAGTACCAGACAATGCTGAACACCCTGGCGGCATCAATATTTTTGGCAAACAATTTGGCAATTACAACCAAGACATTATATTACGCCTTCAATCTTAACCTCATATACAGCATCTTATTTTCTGACCTGGGGATTTAACAAGCCCTCCCCTAACCAGCAAAACTAAAAAAATATAAGTTTCAACACGTTAGAAAATAACTAAATACTTACCTCTTTCTTTTTTCGCTATAAATCTCACTTCGCCATACCAATTTTGGTATTTAACTGCACGAAAAATAAACGTCTTATTGATTGACCTCAGATCAAATATGCCTTTAATATCGATTTATCGGATAATAAACAAAAAATCAGATACTTAAAAATACCTTAAATAAGTACAAAAATAAGAAAGGAGTAAGCATGCGCGCTAACGTGACTGCACACAAAGATTATGTGATTGCTAAAATAGACCCACGCCTTTACGGCTCTTTTATAGAACATTTAGGTCGCGCTGTTTACAGCGGCATTTACGAGCCAGGACATGCAACCGCAGATGAGCATGGTTTTCGCCAAGATGTTATCGAACTGATTAAAGACATCGATGTTCCTGTTACCCGCTATCCTGGTGGCAACTTTGTTTCTGCCTACAACTGGGAAGACGGCATTGGGCCAAAAGAAGACCGCCCGACTCGCCTAGACCTTGCCTGGCATACCTCAGAAAGCAACGAAATAGGCATTCACGAGTTTGCCGAATGGGCAGAACAAGCTGGCACAGAAATGATGTTAGCAGTGAACCTTGGCTCACGAGGACTTGATGAAGCCCGCGCTTTTCTAGAATACGTTAATCATCCTGGTGGCTCTTACTGGTCTGACCTACGTAAGAAAAACGGTCGCGAAGAACCTTGGGACGTGAAACTTTGGTGTCTTGGCAATGAAATGGATGGCCCTTGGCAGATCGGTCAAAAAACCGCTGCAGAATATGGTCGAGTCGCCTTTGAAACCGCTAAAGCCATGCGTGCCTTTGACAAGAATATCGAATTGGTTGTTTGTGGCTCTTCTTCTCCTAAAATGGCCACTTACCCAGAATGGGAAAGCACCGTTCTAGATTACACCTATGAAACCGTCGACTATATTTCATTGCATATGTATTTCGATGACCATGAGAAAAACACAGCCAACTATTTAGCCAAAGCCAGTCTACTGGATAACTACATAGACACTATTGCGGCAGTCATTAAAACCACCAAAGCGAAAAAACGCTCTAACCACGACGTATATATTTCTTTTGATGAATGGAACGTCTGGTATCACTCCAACGAACAAGACAAAAAAATCCTCGGCGGCAACGACGGCTGGCCGCATGCTCCTGCTTTGCTAGAAGACATTTACGACTTTGCTGATACACTGCAAGTTGGCTGTATTCTGAACAGTTTTATTCGTCACAGCGACGTGGTAAAAATTGGTTGTTTGGCGCAGCTAGTAAACGTCATCGCTCCTATCATGACAGTGAAGGACGGCCCAGCTTGGCGTCAGTCTACTTACTATCCATATTTGTATGCTTCTCAATATGGCCGCGGTACAGCACTCAATCTTGCAGTGCAATGCGAAAGCTACAGTACAGACTTTGCTAAAGATGTACCTTATTTAGATGTGTCTGCCGTGGAATCTGATAAAGATGGCGGATTGACCTTCTTCATCGTTAACCGTCACCCAGATGAAAGCATTGAATTAGATCTATCTCTACAAGGCTTCACACACCAGAAAGTGATTATGGATAAAGTCATGTCAGGTCATGCACTTGACGCTAAGAATGGCCCAGATGCAGAACAAGTGGCACCAAAAGATGGCCAAGGCGCATCTGTTACGCAGCAGAAACTAACGGCAAGCATTGCTCCTATGAGCTATCGCATGATTCGACTTGGGGTATAACACCCCAAGTTTTTCCGTTTAAAATTTGCTGAGAGAGGAAACCATGTCTGCATCTATCTCTATAAAAAATATAACAAAGCGATATGACAGCGTTACCGTATTAGACGACATTAACCTACACATCGAAGACGGCGAGTTTGTTGTATTCCTTGGCCCTTCTGGCTGCGGTAAATCTACCCTATTACGTATGATTGCGGGGCTAGAATCCATCACCGATGGTGCGATTGAAATTGGCGAAAAACGCATCGACACGCTACCACCAGGTCAACGCGGTGTTGCTATGGTGTTTCAGTCCTATGCACTCTACCCACACATGACGACGCGTCAAAACATGGCGTTTGGTCTAGAAAATGTAAAAGTAGCCCAAGACGAAATTGATCGTCGCGTTAATGACGCAGCAAAAATTCTCGAAATCGATCACTTGCTAGACCGTAAACCCGGACGACTATCTGGTGGCCAGCGCCAACGTGTTGCAATCGGTCGCGCCATCGTCAAAGAGCCGAAAGCCTTCTTGTTTGATGAGCCCTTGTCTAATTTAGATGCTGCTCTTCGTGGTAGAACACGATTAGAGCTGGCGCAACTCCACCAGCGCCTTGGTTCAACCATGATCTTTGTAACCCACGATCAGGTAGAAGCCATGACGTTAGCCGACCGCATCGTCATCATGCACAACCAAAAAATAGAACAAATCGGCACACCTATGGAGATTTATCAATATCCTGTGAGCCGTTTTGTTGCTGAATTTGTTGGCTCTCCGCCAATGTCCATGTTGCCTATTAATCACATAGAAAAAACAACCAATGGCGTCACTGTTGAGGTCAGTGGAGCTGGAACCGTCACCACAGCGATTACCCTGCCACCAGAGTTCAACGCCAAAGATGCGGTGATAGGTATTAGAGCTGAAGACACTGAAGTGGTTTCTGAACAAGAAGATGGCCTAGATTTGACGATAAAAGTCGTCGAACGTCTTGGTGATCGCACACTTCTGTATGGCACATTAATTGATGGCACAGAGCTGATCGCGGAAGACTCAGGACGTTCAAAAGTAAAAGCCGGCGATATGGTGCGGGTGGCAATCTCACCTCATGCTGCGCATATTTTTGACGGTACTGGACTTGCTCACCACAGTCAGCTGGAGGTGTAAGATGGCAGAAAGTTATCGTCGTTCCCGTTGGTCGAATGGCTTATTTGTCGTTCCCTATCTCAGTGTCTTTTTGACCTTGCTGGTTTTCCCCCTTGGCTGGGGAATTTGGCTATCGCTGAATAAAGTCGATCTGTTTGGTGGTGAACGCTTCATTGGTTTAAAAAACTACGCACGGGTATTAAGCGATCCGATTTTTGGTCAAGCCGTCAAAAACACAGTCATTTTTGTTGGGGTGTCTGTTCCTACCTTAGTGATTTTAGGTTTGTTTCTCGCATTGGCCTTAAACAAAACCACCAAAGGCTCGTCTTTCTTACGCGGCGTATTTTTTGCGTCTTCCATCCTATCTGTCACCATTGTAACGCTCATTTGGCGAATCGTTTTCATTCCTAATGACGGCTTAATGGCACTGATTTTTGAATATTTCGGTTGGCAGCCAATAGGTTTCCTATCAACCACTGGTTGGTCGTTATTTTCGGTTGGTGTCGCAACGGTTTGGTGGTGTATTGGTTTGCCGATGATGCTGTTCTTAGCAGCATTACAGCAGATACCGAAAGACCTTTATGAAGCCGCGGCTCTCGACAATGCTTCGCGCTGGCGAGTCCTCACGCGTATCACGCTGCCGTCAATTAAATCAACGATCATGTTGGTCGCTATTATCCAGGTAGTCATGCAATTCCAGTTATTTGGTCAGGCTCAACTGATGACCAACGGCGGCCCTGCGGGCTCGTCACGACCCATTGTCATGTACATATACGAAGTTGGCTTCTTACGCTGGGATATTGGTATGGGCGCGGCTGCGTCGCAAGTTCTGTTTTTAATCATTCTCTGTGCCGCCATGTTGCAGTATTGGGTCAGCACTCGTAAAGAGGAGACAGACGCATGAAAGCATTAAACTATTCACCAGAACATTTAACGTCGAACCGAAGATTGTTCTGGATAGCCGCTTTACTGGGCTTAATTATGATGGCGCCAGTGGCATGGATTATTGGTCTTTCTTTAAAGGATAACGCCGAATTACTGAAAGGCACTGAAGCCGTCTTTTCCTTTCCTTACACCATGGAAAACTATGCGAACATCTTAAAGTCATCCAGTGTTTTTGGTTGGTTTATGAATTCGATGATAGTAGCAGTCGGACAAACGTTTGGCGTCTTACTACTCTCTTCTCTCGCAGGTTATGCCTTTGCAAGACTGGAATTTCCATTTCGTAAAACAATATTCATTATTGTGTTGTTTGGCTTAGCCGTACCAGAGCAAGCCGTTATCATCGCTCGTCATCAGATGTTTAACTGGTTTGATCTACACAACACGCATATCGGTTTGATATTACCTAACTTGTCTTCGGCGTTTGGCGTTTTTCTAATGACGCAATTCTTTCGGGCTATTCCAAAAGAAATTGATGAAGCCGCCATGCTAGATAACACATCGACTTTCCGTATCTTCTGGAAAGTACTGCTACCGCTGACGTTACCTGCGCAAGCAACCTTGGGAATATTCACTTTCTTGCAAGCTTGGAACGATTATTGGTGGCCACTAATCTCAGCGACAAAGTCCGATATGTACACACTAACTATTGGTATTGCATCGTCACAAACAAACTTTGCGCAATCTGAAGGGCTGGGCTTTTTAGGTGCTCAGGCTATCTTTGCGTCATTACCTGTAGTGCTTGTCTATATCTTCTTTCAACGCCACATAGTCACTGCGGTATCAGGAGGAGCCGTAAAATAACGCGAATAAAATACTTGAGTAATAGAAATTGACACTGGGCTATACAACAACAATAAAAATGAACTAGGAGAAAAATAATGAAAAAGTTACTTCTCGGAACAACAGCAGTCGGCTTATTAGCTCTCGCGCCGTTGGCCAACGCCAACACCAAGATTGAACTGCAACGCTTCTTTGGTGCTTGTGAAGCCGAATACGGTAAGGTCACTGATGTGTCTTCCGCTGTGGGTGAATGTGGCATCATCACTGCGTTAGTTAATAAATTTGAAGCCGATAATCCAGATATCGACGTTAATGTCACAACGGTAGAGTGGCCTGGGTACGATCAGCTGAATGCTCAGCTAGCATCACGGTCGGCTCCTGATGTTGTTTCTATGCATTATTCTGCTATGTCCGACTACCAGTCTCGCGGCCTTTTAGTACCACTAGATAAGCTACTAAAAGACCAGAATATCAAGCCATCTGATTTTACGAACGCGGCCATCTCCAGTGTGACGAAGGAAGGCAAAGTCTACGCCTTGCCATTTGATAACTGGACCATGTTATTTCATGTAAATAACAATATGATGAAAAAAGCAGACTTGATGAAATCTGACGGCAAGCCTGTTCTACCAAACAGCACAGATGAATTATTTGCCCAAGGCAAACAATTTAAGGATGCAACAGGAAAGCCTTACCTAGTTCAAGTTACAGCAAATGAAACTGCTGTTTACGCCCGTATTTTCTACACCTTATTAATGCAGCAAGACAGCAAATTTTTCGCGGATCCAAGCCGCATTGATTTAAGTGGCAAAGAAGCAAAAGCAGCGCTTACCTTAATGAAAGACATCATGGATAAAGGCTTAAGTACGACTAATATGGATTATCCTGCTGCGGTTGCTGGCTTTTCAAATGGTGCAGGCGGCATTGCCGTGAACGGTACTTGGTTGATTGGCACTTACGATGCGCAATCAAAACAAGCCAACAACCCATTATCAGATGGTTATAGCGTTTTCCCTATTCCACAGTTTTTTAAACAAAAAGATGTTACTTATGCTGACGGCCATGGTTGGGTTGTACCTCGCGGTAATCGTGATGACGAAAAAATGGCGGCCATCGGGAAACTGTTTAAATTCCTATACGATAACGACTATGAATGGGCTCGCACAGGTCATTTACCAACGGTAAAAGCCGTGATTGACAGCGATAAGTTTAAATCCCTGCCTCATCGTAGTGATATCGCGAAAGTCGCAAAAACAGGGCAAGCTCTACCCGCTCAAGTTTTACGTCAATTCGCCATACAAGACATCCTTGGTGAAGAGTTAGGGTCTGCGATTAGTGGTAACAAATCAATGGACGATGCGCTGAAAACAGCGCAATATCGTATTAACGACTTGTTAGAAAATATCTAATTTATCTAATAGCGATCTATCTACACTTTCGGGAGCTTCGGCTCCCGTTTATTTGAAAGGATACTTCCGTGAACATAGCGCCAGATTTAAACCAAATTCAATCTATCACGCTAAAAAATGCTCAGCTTAAAGTGTCTATTCTGACATTAGGTGCGAGCATTCAATCTGTTTATCTTAAAGGCTACGAGCATTCGTTAGTTTTAGGCTCTCCCAAACTGGCTGATTACCTTCAAGGGGCAAAATACTTTGGCGCAGTTGTTGGCCGTGTAGCAAACAGAACCAATAAAGGGCATGCCGTGATAGGTGGAAAAACCTATCAACTCCCGCCCACGCTACCTGAAGCCCACCATCTACATGGTGGCCCAGATGGAACAGGCAGTAAAAACTGGTCTATCATCGAGCAAAGCGATGACATGGTGCACTTGCAAACAAAGCTCGCTGACGGTGAAATGGGTTATCCAGGCAATATGATTGTAAATGTGTTTTATCGTCTGATCGATAGCGCATTGGAAATGGAAATTACAGCAACCACAGATCAACTAACAATTTGTAATTTTGCTGGCCACAGTTACGTTAATCTTGATGGCAAGGGCTCCATCTTGGATCATCAATTGAGCATTCAAGCAGACCACTATTTACCAGTTGATGCTGAGTTAATTCCAACGGGCGAAGTCACGCCAACCGCTGGCAGTGCGTTTGATTTTCTACAAATGCGCGCTATTGGCCGTGAGGACTACCCAGAGCTGGATACCAATTTCTGCCTATCTCTTGCTAGCAATCGCCCGTTACAAACGGTTGCCACTCTTAAAGGCCCTATCACCGGACTGACATTACACTACCAGACAACTGAACCGGGATTGCAGGTTTATGACGGCCGTCATATTCAACTAGGTGCTGAATCAAATATTAACCAAGGCACTTTATCGGCATACGCAGGCCTTGCCCTTGAAGCCCAACACTGGCCTGATGCGATCAACCAGTCACACTTCCCACCAATATTACTTACGCCTGACGACACTTATCGGCAAGTTACACGTTATGCCTTTGAATGATTTTTGAGCTAATCAAAGAATAGAAAACAAAAAAGGGCTTTCTACTATCCATGTAGAAAACCCCCTTTACTCTTAATCAGAACAAGTACCAGATCTATTTTACAACGCCAAAGTAAAGGTTCCTTTTGGCGTTACCGGTAGGTATTTTTTATAAAAGTCTAAATACGCTTCTTCTGGATTCAAATCAGCAAACAAATCTGGATACATCGCCTTAGCATAGAATTCAATCATGGCCGCATCAAAAATGGTACGGCATGCGCCATGATAAGCTGCATATAAACGATTATTTTTAACTGCATTGATAGACGACCAACCTAAGCGATTTTTATAACCTTCTAAACGCTTGCGTGCTTTCGCTCTATCAACACCTTGACCCATGATCATTGAATCAGAGCCTTTGCCTGTTTCATAACCTGTGATGACGATGACATCTGGGTTTGAAGCAATCACTTGCTCAGGGTTCAATTTCCCCCACCATTCAACAAACGGTGCAGAAATATTGTCGCCACCGGCCATAGTAGAAATCGCACCCCACATGTTTTTACCAAAGGTAAAACCAAGCTCTTGTACACCAGAAGCACCGAACTCTGTATACACTTTTGGAGTTGGTAGATTAGCATCAGCAAGTCGCTTACTTATACTTTCAACCGTTTTTTTGTAGTCAGCAGCAATAGCCGCCGCGCGTTTTTCTTGCCCTGTAATCACACCAATTAACTCAGTGCTCTTAATATGGCGCTCTAAGGTTTGCGCGTTGTAATCAACAACAATCACTTTTACACCGGCACTTTCAAGACGCTCAATATCCGTCCCTAATCCTTTGTATTGCCAGTCAGCTAACATCAAAACATCTGGCTTCAAACTAATGACTTTTTCAATAGAGAAAGTCTGTGTATCTACACGACCAATACCTGGAATATCCTCTAATGACGGACGGTGCTTAACGTACATTTCCCAGTTCGCAGAACGCGCCTGCCAAATGTATTTTGACATACCAACCACTTTGTCATAAGCGGCTTCCGTACCGATTGCCATATAGTCTTCTGGATAAAACCCGACGATAACTCTTTGTGCAGGCGCATCAAATGTTACATCACGACCCAAGATATCTTTTACGGTTACTTGAGCAGCCCAGACTGAGCTTATAGAAAACGTTAAAAGAAGCATTATGAACGATTTAATCATGCTAATACCTAATCAGTAAATTTATGCGCATATGATAATCGTTATCACCTTTTTTTCAAATGATATTTGAAAAAATACCCAAATAAAAAGGGCCACATTTCTGCGGCCCTTCTGTTTGTATTTTTGAAAAATGAACTGCATTTATTCCGTACGGAAACGAACTACCATCACATGCAATTGTTTACTTAGCTCATCTTGCTTCTGGCATAGTTCAGCCACATCACCCGATATAGCCGACACTCTATGTGCAGACTCGCTGATTGAGTTAATATTTTCATTTACCCCCTCAGTTACAGCTCGCTGCTCTTCTGCGGAAGCCGCTGTTTGCATCGTCATATCTCGCATCTGCTTAACCACTTCTTCAATCTGTTCGAATGAAACTAATGCTTGATCAGATAAATTAATCGCGTTTTCTGATTCCGTTACACTTATCACCATAGAATCTGATGCTTGTTTCGTTCTGTTCGCAAGAAGCCCCAAAATATTGCTAATCTGCTCAGTCGATTCTTGGGTACGTCCAGCGAGTGTACGTACTTCATCAGCCACTACAGCAAAACCTCGACCTTGCTCACCAGCACGTGCAGCTTCTATCGCAGCGTTTAATGCCAACAAATTAGTTTGCTCTGCGATACCTTGAATTGTCGACAAAATCTGATTGATATTGGTCGTTTCTTTTTGCAGCTCAGTAATGATCTGATTAGACTCTTTCAAGCGAGTTCCTAAACGATTCACCCCTTCAGCACTGCTTTTCAATAATTTCTTACCTGCAATCGTTGTCTCCAAACCTTTCTCTGAGAATTGAGCAGAATTGGCACAACTTTCGGCCGCTTCATTCGATGCGATTAACATCTGCTGACCCGCTTCGGCAATGAGCTCAATAGACTGTAATTGTGTTGTCGCTGACTGAGCCACTTCACTGGCTTTCGCTGAGGTTTCAGCAGCGATTTTATCAATCTGAATACTGGACTTCTTAATACCAACAATGAGCTTTCTGGTCGTCTCGATAAATTGATTAAACCAATTAGATAAAGTCCCTGTTTCGTCTTTTGTATTGATCGCAATTTGAGAAGTTAAATCCCCCTCGCCTTCTGCAAGAGTTTGCAAGTGCTTAGATACAGACTCAATCGGCGTAATTAAACCTTTTGCCATTAAGAACGCAACCACACCAAACGCAATCAAAAGCAACACACAGACAACCGCTGTGGTTTTAATCATTTCAACCGTACTTAAATAAATTTCTGCGGCAGGCATTAAGCCTACAAACTTCCAACCTAAATTAGGAGAGGTATACACATTGGCATAATAGTTCTGTCCATCTAAAGTGAAATGAACAACACCTGAAGATGTTTCTGCAATGGTTTGATATGCTTCACCATCCAACTCAGTAATTTTTTTGAAATTATTGTCGGCATGAAGAGCATCAACTAAAATAGTGCCGGTATTTTCTACCACCATAACGCTACCGGAATTCCCCAGTTTCGTTTTATTCGCCATTTCAGTTAGTGTCTTGATTGATACATCGACAGCGACAACCCCACCGACACTATTGCCTTTGTTATAAGTACGTACAGCAGAAACATAAACAGCATCATCAGGCTCCCAATAATAGGCATCTCGTAATGCCACTTCATTCGGCGTCTCTAGAGCTCTTGTGTACCAAGCGCGTTGTTTTGGATGCCACTCCGCGTATTCATATGTCCCTGGCCATTCCATATAACCGTCACTATCATCACCAGTGTAGACGTAAACATAATTAGGGTTATTTTGACCTATCGCCTCAAACAAATTAAAAACATCCGCCTCTCGACCGCCATTCTGTGCAGCAATTTTACTTGGGGCCTTACCTTGTTTTTCGTGGTAGGTAGTTAAAGATTCTGCATTCGGGTCTGATATCGCGTCACTCTCAGCAATAAAGGCAACAACATATTTAATGTCGGTGAGGAACTGATCAAAAGTAGCTTCAACTGCCCCTAAAGTTTGACCGCTATTTTTAGAAAAACCTTTTAGCGCTTGTTCGGAAGCAAGAAAACCAGTAATAGTACTTACGACTAAAACAGGCAAAACAGTAGCGACAGAAAAAGCAATCAATAACTTAGTTTTGATTTTCATAAACGACATCCAAATATTCTAGTAGCTATATTGATTCTCAGAAGGAACTTGCGATAAGCCCACTAACCGAGAACACATTAAATACGAGAAATATCATTTAAAAATGGGTCTTTTGTTTATGATATTTCATGCTATCTAAGCAGCTTTTAAGTTAAAAATAGTACTTCCTTACCTTTTCCTTTATTCCATCAATGTATTAAAAGTACTTTATCGACAGCATATTGACTAGCGTATATATGCTACGTTATGTATCTAAATAGTAGGGTTTAGAGCGTCTGAAAAATACAGAACAGTGAATGCAGAAAAATACTTATCGTAGGGGGAAAATATAAATAAGTAGCGCCTATAAAGCGCTCTTAACAGCACCCTCAATAAATTATTTGGGTGCTGTTAGAGGGGTCGTATATTGGTAAGGATTAACTGAATGCAGCCATTACTTGATACACTTCTGGAAGGACAGTCGTGTTTTCTTTTTGCATTGATAAACAAAGATCCTTAATAAAAGGAGTCTGTTCTGGATACTGCTGCAACCAAGACAAAACAGCTTCCTGTACTTCAGGCAAACTTTGCTCTGAAGTAACAGGTGCCCCAAGGGCTATCAGCCTTTCTTTGAAGTCGACTTCATCAACTAAGTCTACAATCATCATAACGCATACCTATATACAAAATTCTTGTTCAGTTAAGCAACAATGGACTGACAGCTTATACCTAAACAGTAGTCTAGCGCACCACTTTTTCTTCTAATAACAAGTCAAAAATAGCTTGTGCCTTTTCAGCAGCCGTTTCATTTTTCATAACTTTACCACCGCCACCGACAGGTTTCGCCGTTGCAGCCTTCATTCGATCAGCTGCTGTTTTGGCTTTCACCACTTTCAAACGCTTAGGACGAGGCTTGGCAGCACTAATTTGCCATGTCGCCATAGCATCATCCGTCACACTTTCGACGTTTAATACCTTTAGGTCTGCCCTTAACCCAGGTCCAAATGCTGTTTGACGCGCTTCAGCCGCGGCGTTATCAACAGTGGCAATAAATGGCAAGCTGACGATTACCGAACGTCGCTGGCCACGGGGTAAGGCCAAAAGCACTTCTGCTGCTCCCTCTTTTATTGTCAGGATTTCCGCAACACGAGGTACTAATGGCCAACCTAGTTGCTCTGCCAACAAATATGGCAACATACCAGAAGACTCACCACTTTCTGCACGGACTCCCGTCAATACCACTTGAGCTTTACTATTTTTTAAAAATTCAACCAAGACTGGCAAGGCATCACCATCCGCCGCTTGTGGCAAAACAGTCAATGAATCTAATCCCATACCAGCATATTGACGAAGTACAGGCTCTTGAGAATCACCAGCGTGAACCACTGTTAACGATTTTTTAGACAGTTTCAAACCTAACTCGACGGCTCTGCCATCTTGTTCTGCACGACGTGACCGCCCAGACTGAGGGTGACGACCGACAGATACCAAAGAAACCACATTGACTTTAGGCGGCATCACTCTTCTCCTGTTCCTTCGACAAATAATGTTCTTGAGCTAGCTTCAGCAGAGCATCCAAAATAGCTTCACTGTCTTCAATCACAGCTAAATCAGCACGCTTCACCATGTCGCAACCCGCATCTGTATTAATCGCAACAACCTTGTCGCACTGACCGATACCTTGCATATGCTGAATCGCACCAGAAATACCCACAGCCAAGTAAACACGAGCAGTAACCCAAGTACCCGATGCCCCAACCTGACGAGAGCGAGGCATAAAGCCATCATCCACTGCCACTCGACTTGCCCCTTCTGTGGCTCGTAACGCCGCTGCTACAGCATGGAATTGATCCCAGTTATGGATACCATTACCCGCCGATAAGATAAACTCAGCTTCAGCCAAAGGCACAGCGTTAGAGTCCACTTCTATTTGCCCCTGATCGATCAAGCGATAATCATCACCGGTTTCCACTGCATCTGCATCAAACGCTAGATCCAATACTTGATGTCGAGTGTCTTCAATAGCATTAGCACATTCTTCCATCAACATCAGAATACGTGGAGTTTCTCGGCTAATATCTCGACTTCCAGACGCTCCACGACTTACTGTGTTGCTTGCCGTAACTTGCCAAGCCTGCGTCGCTGGACGCTCACCCAAACGTGATGCTAAACGGCACGCCAGATCTGTGCCGCCATGGATGCTATCTGGGAATAGCCAATTCACTGGTTTATACTGAGCTTCAACTTGCATCAGCGCTGACAACCTTGCTTCTGGCGCAAAACCTTCGAACTCTTGGCCTGTGATATGAAGTAAACGATCCACACCGGCCAAATCAAATTGCGTTTCTTTGCTTTCACCAAAACACACTAACACAACAGCGATACTGCCTTTACCTGCTGCTTTATTTTCACCCACAAGCTGATGCGCCAATCCTAAAATATCTTTGTCATGACCGGTTAAACGACCGCCAATCATATCGGCGACTACCATAATGTAACCATCTGGATTATCGACAATATGTAATGGCAACTGTGTTTCTTTCGCTTCACCAGCACGTTTTTTGCCATTAAGACCAGCAGCAGACAAGTTGGCTCTATCGATACGCTTGATGCCATTAGGCCCAATAAAGCCAATAACGTGAGGGTTTTTACGTAATAACCCTGATGGCCCACGCACCTCACCTTGCCCTGCCGACACCACACTGCTGTGCAGAGGATGCAAGCGATTACGGGCAATCCATTCGGCTCTTGGATCACGTCTTAGAAGATCGCTTAAAGTCGACTCAGTTGGGGTAAATTCACTCATGAGTTCACCTCCTCTGCAAGTTGGCTAACTAGAATTTCTGCAATATCTTTTACGACAGGCCTCGGCTCTACAACACCTTCCAACATAGCAGTACATTGCTGACAACCTACTGCTACCATTTCAGCGCCAGTGCTAACGACATCTTCCATACGCATATCTGCAATACGACGTTCGCCAGGAATATCAGTAATCGGAGCGCCACCGCCTCCGCCACAACAACGAGAGCGGTAACCAGAACGTTCCATTTCAGCAACATCAATACCTAAGCTAGCCAATAATTCACGAGGCGCTTCATATTCGCCATTGTAACGACCCAAATAACACGGATCATGATAAGTAACCTTACCACCCTTAAAGGTATCTAGCTGCAAACGCTCTTCTTTCACCAAACGATTCAAGAAGGTCGTGTGGTGCAATACTTCCACACCTTTCAGCGCGTCAGAGCCAAAGTCACCGTATTCATTTTTTAAACAATGGAACGCATGTGGATCTGTCGTCACGATTGTCTTAAAGCTATATTTCGACAAAGTCGCTAAGTTACGTTTAGCCAAACTTTGGAAAGCGGCATCGTCACCTAATCGACGTGCAACATCACCACTGTCTAATTCTTCATCACCTAATATAGCAACATCGATATTAGCGGCTTTCATTAACTTAACAAACGCGCGAAGAATCCGTTGACTACGCATATCAAACGCACCATCAGATACCCAAAACAACACATCTGCCTGCTTCACGTCTTTCATCAAGTTTAAGTTTTGATCTGCCGCCCAGTGCGTTCGGCTTGCTGGCGAGTAACCATTAGGGTTATCCGTAGCGATAATATTTTCCAGAACTTGTGCACCTTTGTTTGGTGTCTCTCCTTTTTCAAGAGTCAAGAAACGACGCATATCAACAATAGCGTCCACATGCTCTATCATCATTGGACATTCTTCTACACAAGCACGACATGTCGTACATGACCAAAGCGTATCTGAACTGATCAAGCCATTGGTAATAATCTGGTCAGGTGCACCTTTAGCGTTACCAACCTCAACACCGGGGTATGCACTACCAGCGTATTTTTTATCCGTACCACCAGCAAAACCCACTACCATATCTTGAATAAGTTTCTTTGGATTAAGTGGTTGACCCGCTGCGAACGCAGGACAAACTGCTTCACAACGACCACACTGCACACAGGCATCAAACCCTAATAATTGATTCCATTTGAAATCTGTTGGTTTCGCAACACCATGAGATGCCTCACCTAAAGCCGCAGGTTTCAACCCCGTAGATCGACCGCCACCAAAGCGCTCAGGACGACGGTGAAAAGCTAGATGCAAAGCCCCCGCAAAAGCGTGCTTCATCGGCCCACCCCACGTCATACCAAACAGCATTTCACTTAAGCTCATTAAAATAAGAACAGACAATACAAGCGTGAGTATCCAGCCACCCGTCCCTTCAGGAAGGATTCCTGCAGCTGGTAAAGTCAGTACGAAAAAGGTAATAGAGAAGGTAAGCAAACTTTTCGGCAAACGCATCCACGGCCCTTTAGAAAGGCGTGATGGCGGATTCATTCGGCGCTTATAAACAAACAAAGCACCACAAAACATAAGCACTAAAGCTGCTAATAACGCCCAAGCAAGAATTTCGTTCTTCACTCCAAATAGATGAACAAAGACCACTAATACCATTGCCAAGACGAAACCACCGCCTGTCGCAACGTGTGTACGAGACATATATTTATCACGTTCTACTACATGATGAAGATCATGCAAATAGCGCTTTGGCATCGCGAACAAACCAGCCAGAAAATCAACTTTTTCAGCTTGACCTGCACGCCATAGATTCATACGACGAATCGCACCAATCCCCGCTAGCACAAGAAGAACACCAATTAAAGTTGGAGGTAACCAATCAAGAATCATCTTAAACCCTCAGTCATCGGGCATATTGAAAATAGAAAAACCATTAAGAGAGAAAGTGAGCGATGAAAACAAAGTAACAACAAATCAGAAAAGAAATAACCTTAAAAGGTTTTGGATCTGAGGAATCAGTAGGCTAAATCGCACCTTTAATTCCTAGACCCACCTCTAAAATTTGTTTTTTTAACTCTGTCTTCACCTGCTCAACTAGCGTTTCTTATAAGTCTTTGCAAAGGCGAAGAGCATCATACATAGCAGCATGAACGTTGCGCTGAGACACACAGTCTCCTAGACGCCACAGGATCATACCCTCATCTGAACCACCATCCAGCACGGGCTGAGGTTTGATATCAAACAAGGCTTCGTTATCAATTTGGCCTTTATTACATGAGCTTGCTTTCAACGCGTAGTACAGTTCCTCGTTTGGACGAATACCGTTCTCAATCACAACTTGATCAACAACACGCTCTTCTTTCTGAGCTGTATATTCATTCTCAAGCACTGCAACTAAACTATTACCTTCGCGATACACTTTGTCTAACAGCATATCCGACGTCATAATAACTTCGCGTTCGTACAAAGAACGGTAGTAAGTTGGGAACGTCGTACCACCAACACCAACACCAGGTTTAATATCGTCTGTGACCAATTCAACCAGAGAGCCTTTAGAAGCCAAGTAATCAGCCGCAGACATACCAGAGAATTCACAAATAGTGTCGTATACCAAGACATTTTTGCCTGGCTCAACAGCGCCACTCAAAATATCCCAAGAAGAAACAACCAAACCTTCAGCTGCACCCCACTCTTCATTCTGGTCGATAAAAGGACGACCGCCGGTAGCTAGGATACACACATCTGGGTTCAGCTCTTTAACCATATTTTCATCAGCTGACGTGTTTAAACGTACTTCCACACCCAAGCGTTCCAACTCCATCACCAACCAACGAGTAATACCCGCAATCTGATCACGCTGAGGCGCTTTACCTGCATATACCAGCTGACCACCCAGCTCTTCTGCTTTCTCAAGCAAAGTCACTTTATGTCCACGTTCCGCAGCAACACGAGCAGCTTCAAGCCCACCAGGGCCACCACCGACTACTAGAACATTACGAATAACACCAGAGGTTTTCTCAATGACATGTGGCAAGCCCATGTATTCACGAGACGTCGCAGCATTCTGAATACACAACACATCCAAACCTTGGTATTGACGATCGATACAATAGTTTGCACCAACACACTGACGAATCTGATCAACCTGATCCATCTTGATTTTGGCAATAAAGTGCGGATCAGCGATATGAGCACGAGTCATACCAACAAAATCTACGTAGCCTGCTTCAAGAATACGTTTAGCTTGATTCGGATCTTTAATATTTTGCGCGTGGATAACAGGAACATTAACCACTTCTTTAATGCCTGCCGCCAAGTACAAGAAAGGCTCAGGCGGATAGCTCATGTTTGGAATAACGTTAGCTAAAGTATTGTGTGTATCACAGCCAGAACCAACCACACCAAAGTAATCCACCATGCCGGTCGCATCGTAGTATTGAGCAATTTTCTTCATTTCTTCGTGGCCCAAGCCATCAGGATGGAACTCATCACCCGTGATACGCATACCCACAACAAAATCTGGCCCTACTTCGGCACGAACCGCTTTAAGCACTTCCATACCAAACTTCATACGCCCTTCAAACGTTCCACCCCATTCATCGGTACGTTTGTTTACGCGTGGGGACCAGAACTGATCTATCATATGTTGGTGAACGGCAGACAATTCAACACCGTCTAAGCCGCCGTCTTTTGCACGACGTGCTGCTTGAGCAAAGTCACCAATGATGCGCCACATTTCTTCTACTTCAATCGTTTTACAAGTCGCACGGTGAACCGGCTCACGAATACCAGAAGGAGACATTAGGTTAGGCCAGTTTTCACCATCCCAACGAGAACGACGACCCATGTGAGAAATCTGGATCATGATCTTGCCGCCATGCTTATGAACCGCATCCGCAAGATTTTGGAAATGAGGAATGATGCGATCTGTCGAAAGGTTGACCGAACTCCACCAGCTTTGTGGGCTGTCGATAGACACCACACTGGAGCCACCACAAATACACAGACCACAACCGCCTTTGGCTTTTTCTTCGTAATACTTTACGTAACGGTCTGTTGTCATGCCGCCATCAGTGGCATATACCTCAGCATGAGCCGTACTGACAATACGATTGCGGATGGTTAATTTATTTATATTTAGAGGTTCGAACAACGCATCATACTGGGACATAACATCCTGCCTTCTTGAAAACGACGTGTAACTTTTACTGATTGTGATCACCACCTGCCCGTGGTGATCCCATATTCGTGGTTTAGGTTAAAAAGATTCTAAAGTGGTGACACTTGGAAATACCCAACATCACAGCCTTCTTCGGCTGCACTTTGGGTCTGAATCGCCTTGGTACGAACCGCCAATCCATTGCTTTCTGCAATTTGATCCAACGCCCCAGCAAACCAACCTGTGAACATATAATCCACTTTACGATTCACTTTTTTACCGTGAATTTTTTCGTAGTGATAAACAAAAGCAGAATTCTCTAAACGCACTTTTGCTGTGCCTTTTTCAATATCCAACTCTTCTGTTATAAAGAAGCCCCAACCACGTTGAGACAAACGTCTCAAATAGTGGTGCCAAATTTCTTCACCATAAATACCGTGACAAGCTGACTCTTGCTCACACCAGTAGTAAGCTGACTTATAGCCCGCTTTATAAAGAATCTCAGCGTAACGCTCGTCGCCGATTTCATCCTCAATACCCATGTGATTATTCACAAAAAAGTGGCGCGGCACATACAGCATAGGAAGAGCATCTGTACTCCAAACGCCAGTTTCGCTGTCAACTTCTATTGGCATTTCTGGTGCATGAACAGTCATATCTAGTTCCTTAAATTTTTTTCGTTAAAATCAAGTAGCAGAGCAAATTAATAAAGCGATACAAGCATTCCCGCCTTACTATTCACCCCACACTTCTTTTAATAAATTCACCCAATTCTCACCCATAATCTTTTGCACCTGACGCTCGCTAAAACCATGTTTCAACAGAGCTTCAGTCAAATTTGGGAAGTCACCTACAGTACGCATACCCAATGGATTAATAATCTCACCAAAGCGCGTCAAACGACGGGCATAGCCTTTATCATGAGTTAGGTATTCAAAGAAGTCATAACCATGACCTTGAGTAAAGTCAGTACCAATACCGATCGCATCTTCACCAACAATGTTATAGATGTATTGAATCGCTTCTACATAATCATCCACTGTCGCGTTGATGCCAGCTTTTAGGAAAGGAGCGAACATAGTGACACCAACAAAACCGCCATTGTCAGCAATAAATTTAAGCTCTTCGTCTGTTCTGTTACGTGGATGCTCTTTCAAACCAGCAGGTAAACAGTGTGAATAAGCAACAGGTTGCTTAGATTCAATGATGACTTCTTTCGCAGTGTTTGGACCAACGTGAGATAAATCACACAACATACCAACACGATTCATCTCAGCGACAATCTCACGACCGTAACCAGACAAACCACCGTCGCGTTCGTAACAACCAGTGCCCACCAAGTTTTGCGTGTTGTAGCACATCTGCACTATACCTACACCAAGGTCTTTAAAAATTTGCACGTACCCGATTTGATCTTCAAAAGCATGAGCATTTTGGAATCCCATCATCACGCCCGTTTTGCCTTCGGCTTTCGCGCGATGAATGTCTTTTGTCGTGTAGACTTTAGTTAGCAAATCACTGTTGGCTTCGATTAACTGATTCATCTCGACAACATTGCGAACTGTGCCTTCAAAATTTTCCCAGAACGACACAGTACAATTCGCTGCCGTCAGCTTACCTTTGGCCATATCTTCAAATAGCTCACGGTTCCACTTTGAGCAAATCAAACCGTCAATAATAATAGACTTATCGTGTAACTCTGCTGCGTTCATCGTTCTGTCCTTTAGGGGTATTAAGCAATGAACTCAGTGTAATTTTTCGGCTAGTAGGAGAACTAGCTGGAAACGACTAGAGGAACACTAAAACCGACTAGGTCATAGCGTCGCTTTTAAACTTGTTTTGTTGGAAAGGGCATTAGGTGCTGAATAACAGGGTTTAAGAGAGGTTTCAGGGGGTGAACCCCTTTTTAATTCAAAGTATTATTTGATCTAAATAACGCTTAATAAAAAAGGGTTAACCCGCCGAGTTTGTACTGGAGGGTATATTTGAATGGGCTATTTTTTAACAAGTAAGTCTTCGAGTTTCAATCCTGTAGCTTTTTGGATGCTACGCCATAGGTAGTAAAAAATCGCCATTAACATGATCATCGAAGGAATCGCAATCATCGGGTAGCTGTATAAGGTCATCTGCCCTAGTTCTTCATTAAACGCTTCCGTACCCGCTGGGCTAGTAACGATCCATTTTGCCAGCACGTAATTCATCGTCGCTGAAAAGGCAAAAGAGGCAGCAATAAAATACGTAGCTTTCATTAATCGCTTTTCAAAGATTGCGGTGCTGTTGTTCTCCTCTAGCTTCTGCTTGATAGTATCAACGTCCATAATCGCCGCATTAAAAAACATCGCACGCACCAAGGGGTAAGGCGTAAATGTCGAGATAAGAACAGCAACACCAATAACCGCAGGGATCGCCGCTTCTTTGATCGCCAGCCATTTATTATCTAATTCGAACAAACCGATACTACCAGTCAGCAAAACACTGAACAAACCTAACAAAGCGATAAAATTAAACTTCCTATATTTAACTAACTCATAGACCCCCCAACCAAGAGGAAATGCCAGTGCCGCCACCAAGCCGCCAGTCGTACCTAACTTATCTTCACCACTTAACTTCATTAAAATGAAAGACGGCAAAATGACACTGACAATAAGATCCACCATCGGACGTGGTTTGTGTTCGGGAGTGTTGCTCATAATTTCTAATTCCAAGTTTAATTCAAATTCTAATAGCGACTATCATAAAGGAAAAATGCGCATTTTGGTGAATAGACAATGTTTTTTGATAGAAGTGCCAGAGGTTTGTGGGTTTCATCCACACCGCATCTAAATCTGGGAAATAATAGTACTCTCTTCCATCCCAGTTGCTTCCTATGAAAGCCCTTTCCTATAATGGCTGCTTACTCAACAGTTCATACACTTAATCAAGGCGGGTTTATAATGGTGTTTATGAAGGTTTCTTTAAAGGCGGCACTGGCAGCGGCATTGGTTGTGATGGTGGGTTGTAGCTCTTCACCAACCGGTCGTAAGCAGTTTGCTGTTTTGCCTGATAGCCAGATGAATGAGATGGGCATTCAGTCTTTTACGGAAATGAAGAAGGAAATACCTGCTTCGTCTGACGCGAAGCTACGCGAGTACGTTCAGTGTGTAGCAGATTCATTGATTGCGGTATTACCAGATAAATATCGTAAGCAAGATTGGGAAGTTGTGTTATTTAACGATGAACAGGTGAATGCGTTTGCCTTGCCAGGATATAAAGTTGGTATTTATACGGGACTTTTGACTGTGGCAGAAAACCAATCGCAATTAGCCGCTGTGGTCGGTCATGAATTGGCTCATGTGATTGCGCGACACGGTAACGAACGCGTGTCGACTCAGCTAGCGACAAGCCAGGCTTTGGCACTGGGTTATCAATTAAGCGGTGAAGAGTCGCCAGAAAAAATAGCGATCTTCCAAGCGTTAGGTATAGGCGCGCAAGTGGGGATTATTTTACCCTTTAGCCGATCCCATGAATCTGAGGCGGATGTGCTAGGCCTAAGTTACATGGCAAAAGCCGGATTTGATCCACGAGAAAGCGTTCAGTTATGGCGTAATATGAGTGCAGGAGGTGAAAGTAAAGCACAAGAGTTACTATCAACTCACCCTTCTAACTCTACTCGTATTAAAGATTTGCAAGCAAATTTAAGTAAAAATCTACCGATTTATGAAGCTTTAGTGGCACAAAACAAAACCGCTAAGTGTTACTAGCGTTAGCCTATAAGTTCTTTCGCGAACAAGTAGCATGACCTTGCTTATATTTCATCCAGTATTGAATAAATAAAAATCCCCCCTGATTCTTACATATGAATAAGGGGGATTTAGAAAAGCAATACTTAAGTACTTTCCAACGTGTTTACAGGTTCCTCTGTTCTCAAGCCCGATGTAACGACGAGAGCAACAGTTAAAAGAATTAAAGCCGCGATAGTAAAAACACCAAGTGCACCAGTAGTATCAAACACTAACCCACCTGCTGCGGCACCGGTAGCAATCCCTACTTGAATAGCAGCAACTAAAAGTCCACCACCACTTTCGGCTTCGTCCGGTACACTACGTGTAATCCAAGTTGACCAACCAACAGGCACCCCACCAAACGCCATCCCCCAAATCGCCACCAATACAGCGGTTGGAGCAATAGCACCCTGCACACTAACCATCCCGATTCCAGCTAAGCCAATGATCAATGGTGCAAGGGTTAAAGTAAGACGCAGAGATCGCGCAATTAACACACCGGCTAGGTGAGTCCCAATGAAGTTCGCCACGCCGAAGCCCAACAAAATGCCAGAAATACCCGCCGTAGCCACACCTGTTACGTTTTCAAGAAAGGGCCGGACATAAGTGAATAAAGCGAAATGTCCCGTAAAAATCAGCACTAACATTATTAGGCCAAACTTCATTCGAGGTCGATTCATTACTGCTATTAATGTACCCAATGTCGCTCGCCCACGTGGCGGCATTTTCGGCAAGGTCGCAAATTGGACGAAAAGAACCAGAACACCTAATAAAGCAACAAGCCAAAAGACATTACGCCAGCCAATAGTACCACCGAGGTAACTTCCAAGCGGCGCCGCAAAAATCGTCGCAGCTGACACACCACTAAACATAATAGCCAGCGCACGAGGAATGTCTTTATCGGGAACCAAGCGCATAACGACAGCGGCCGCCATGGTCCAGAAACCACCAAGCGCGATACCAAGTAATACCCGACCAGCCAGCAGTAAAAAGAAGTTCGGAGCAAGTGCAACCAAGGCGCTTGATATAACTAATAGTATAGAGAAGCCTAACAAAACGTATCGACGGTCTATTCTGCGGGTCACGGTGGCTGTTAAAAGACTGGCAATTACTGCCAAAATGGCAGTAGCCGAAACCGCTTGGCCAGCCATGCCTTCGGTAATGGAAAGATCTGATGCCATTGGAGTAAGGAGACTAGCAGGCAAAAACTCTGCCGTAACTAACCCAAAAACGCCTAACGTCATGGCTATCACAGCCCACCAAGCAGGCGTTTCTTTTGTCTGCATGGATGGCTCATTTACAGTATTCGTCATTGAAAATCCTCTGGATATAAATGTTTGTACATTGCCTATCGAACAACATGCAGAGAAGAATAATATGGACAGTCCAGACGATATATACCAATATATCTTAAATTTATACCATTTCGTCCGGAGTATTATGCAACCTTCTTTACCAACTAACCAATTCAATGAAAGCCGACACGACATGGTAAACGAGCTTCTGTCGGGTGTTCGCCTTAAAGGCCTTGAATACCGGCGTGTCGAAATTTCTGCACCATTTGGCCTGCAATATGGAGAAGGAGCTGATACAAAATTGGCGTACTTTCATTTTATTGGCCAAGGTTCAGTATTACTTCGAACCAAGAGCGGAGCTGTACACAAACTTGCCTGTGGCGATGCTGTATTGTTGCCTTGCGCTGGAGCGCACGATATTTATAGCGAAGACGGCGTGCCATTAGTCAGTATCGATGCCTTTGAAAAAGTATCACTGTGTGATGCCTCCTCTGAAATCCGAGCTTGTGATACCGAAATTTGTAGATCAAAAGACAACTATATTTTCAGTTGTGCAATGGAATTCAACTTAGGCTGGCTTCATCCATTAGCGCATTTGAAGCCCGAAGTGATGCATATTGAAACCGTGCCCGATTATGACCCTCAAATCCCGGCCATTCTTGATGTCATGACCAAAGAACTAAAGGCCAAACGACCTGGATACAGCGTTATTTTAACTAGGCTTGCCGATGTCGTGGCCGCAGCGATTTTACGTCGTTGGGTAGAAGTTGGATGCGATGTCTGCGGCTGGGTTGAAGCCATGCGCGACCCCAAATTGGCACAGGTATTATCCGCCCTGCACCATGACCCAGGTCGACAATGGTCGGTAGCAGATATGGCTTGTGAAATGGGCGTTTCACGGTCTGTCTTTGCTGAGCGCTTTACCGAATTAACCCACTCCACACCACAGCAATACCTAGGCAATCTGCGCATGCGACTAGCAAGCCAATGGATCAGCCAAGACAACCTGAATCTTGATGAAATCGCAGATCGCCTTGGCTATAGCTCAACAGCGTCTTTTAGTCGAGCCTTCAAACGAATGACAGGTATCTCACCCGGCGCAGTTAGAAATGGCCTTCTTCCAGAACTTTGAAAACAAAAGTAGAACAACAAAATGCACATAAGTGTGGATGATAAGCTGATTGATAGAGTTGATCATAATCCACTGGTAAACTTACTGAATTTACTTTTCATAAGGCCTAAATCACATGTCTACTTCGATAAAATCTGGTTTTAATGTAACCAAGGTTGCGGGCTTTAGTACTATTCTGATGACAACGTTTTTAGTGGGTTGCAGTGAGCCACCAAAACTGGAAACGGTTGAAGGTTATGCCCAAGGCACGACCTTGTATCTCTTCTTGATGGGTGTTTAGCTAGCACTTATCGCATCGGGAAATCGGTGAGCTCGTGCGCGACCTGAGCACAAAGATGCTGTT
>NZ_QPJQ01000007.1 GCF_003337275.1 Marinomonas foliarum
CAATTTTTAGGGTAATCAATACCCGCTTTGAGTGAAGAAGATTTTTTGTTCATCACTATATATTGACATTGGTTGCTCTAAATGGATAGCCCTTACATTTATACAGTATTATTTTTCATGAGGTGGATCATGCCTGTAATTATCAAATATGTTGTAGAACGCGATGGAATCGAAAAAATGACGTTTACTTCAAAAGCCGAAGCCGATGCATACGACAAACTTCTAGATACCGCTGAAGCGCTTTATGAAGTATTAGATCAAAGCAATTTAGCTGGAGATCATAATCAAAAAGAAGCCTTATCTATGTACCTAGCAGAGAACAAAGACTCTTTATTAGATATATTAGGCAATAAAAAGAAAACTCCCCCGAAAAACAAAAAATCACCAACCAAAGAATCTAATGAGAAAACACAGCTCTCGGCAGCGACCTCTGCAAAAAAGACTCTTGAAGATCTTGTTATAGAAACCGATGAAGAGATGATTTATAGCGAAGACGATAGCTCGCTAACATTTGATCTTGATGAAAACAGCGATTTTCCCGAAAGTAATGCGGCATAAAGCTTCATAAAATTCACCTTTTACACCATAAACGCTCAAATAAATGCATCAATACGAAATTAAGGAGCAGATAAATGCATACCTCATTTGAGGTATTCACATTTCATGACGATTGGTAAATAATTAGCAATTAAAAAGACCAATCGTCAAGAAATAGGAAATAAAAATGCAGGCTGCCGCAATCATACTCGTCATTGCTACTTTTAGTATGTGCTCCATGTACTACATTTATACGTATAGAGGAAACACTCGATACAGCAGTTGGTCTGAGTATTTCCGTAAAGGTTGGCCGATTTTTGCGCCACTAAACTGCCTACTCTATTTGTTCTCCTGCAAAAAAGTCCGTCAACCAATTATTGACACCCTTCAATATAAAGAATTAGACGAACTCAGAAAAAACTGGGAAGTGATCAGAGATGAAGCACTTGCTCTACAGCATGGCGGTGAATTAGAAAATATCAATAAACCCGGCTCTGATGCTTCTTATGATTTAGGGTTTAGAACATTTCATAAATATGGCTGGAGAAAATATTATTTGAAATGGTATGGGTACACCCATACATCAGCCCAGCAACAGTGCCCAAAGACAACCGAAATTCTCAGCAAAATTAAAAACATTAATGGTGCCATGTTCGCTTATATGCCAGGAAACTCAGAACTTACTCGTCATCTAGACCCTGTCGCATGCTCTTTACGCTACCACTTGGGATTAGAAACCCCTAACTCGAAAGACTGCTTTATTAATGTCGACGGTGAAGAATACGCTTGGCAAGATGGCAAAGACCTTCTGTTTGATGAAACATACCTACACTTTGTGAAGAACAACACAGATGAGAGTCGCCTGATTTTAATGTGTGACTTCAATCGACCCGTCAATATTTTCGGTAAAGCTATCAACTTCTGCTACAAAATATTAATGAGAGCATCTGTCGTTCCCAACACAGATGAGGATAAAGGTGGTTTGGCGAATAGGATCTTCAAAAATGTCACACCATTACTACAGCAAAGTAAAGAATTGAAACAGACAAATAGAAAAGCCTATAAACGCCTAAAATATACGGTCAATAGCTTACTGCTTTTAGTGCTAATAGGCGTTTTAGTTGGCTTTATTCAATTCATCTCTTGGTTGGTTTTATAGATGAGAATGAAGTGAAATAGGCTCCCCCCTTCTTACACCAAATCACATATAGCTATAACGGTTGGGAGCGACAAGCCTTCCAGTCGTTATTAGCGACCTTTGTTAGCATGCATTTTATACTGTGTTTTACAGTAGCCGCGAGAAATTTCAGGGTTGCGGAACGCCAAATGCTTACTCGTACGCCCAGAAACCCTAGCACGCCAGTTTCTAAAGGCTTTAGATTTAAGATTACTTCGCATTAATAAAATCACACCAGGTTCAGAAAGCCCATAAAGCAATTGAATAGCTTCAAATGGTGTACGATCTTCCCAAGCCATTTCGATAATTCGTGACGTATCTGGATTCAAAATTATTCCTTAAGTAGCAACCATGACGAGAGTTATACGAAAGGATGAATTCAACGGATCAACTATTTTTAGTAAAATGAGCTTCCCTTAACAGTAATCGAAGAACACCATAGCAGCGCCATACCGAACGTGTTTCACTTCCTGCCTTATCAAAGGTAGGCTTCGCCAATTTATTACTCATTACGCATATTTCACGTTCAACAACTAAACAGCCAAATCAAACTCCTACACGAGAAATCATCTTATCAAGCACTAAGGATCGTTTTTTAAATAGATAAAACATCGGCAGAATCACTTATACTATTCGTTCCTCTGCATGTATTTCCTAACGTTTTAAGGCCTTTAATGAAACCTACGGCTTCACCCAAAAATACTGTCGATAAAAACATGCTTGGCGTCTTTCGTTATAGTCGCCGCGCCATTGATTTGGTGTGGAAAACTTCCCCAACGTTAACTATAGGTTTGGCGTTGGCAACTTTAGTTGCCGGCGTCACGCCAGCCGCCATGGCATATGTGGGACAGTTGATCGTGGATGCGGTTGTTGCCGCCATGGAAAGCTATAAACAAGACCAAGTCCTGCATTATCAAACGGCTCTCAGTTACGTGTTATTGGAAGGCATTTTGGTTTTGGTCATTGCTGCCGCGCAACGCGCATTAACTGCTCAGCAGGCCATTTTACAAGGTTTATTAGGTCAAAAAGTCAACCTGCTAATATTAGAAAAAGCCCAAAGCTTAACCCTCTCGCATTTTGAAGATTCTGAATTTTACGACAAATTAGTTCGCGCTCGCCGCGAAGCATCTAGCCGCCCGCTTGCTCTGGTGAATAAAACCTTTGCACTACTGCAAAATGCCATCACGTTATCCAGCTTTGCAGTCTTGCTGTGGCATTTTTCACCGTGGGCTCTGGCGTTATTAATTTGCGGCGCTTTACCTTCCTTTATCGCCGAGGCTAAATTTTCAGGAGATGCTTTTTTGATGTTTCGCTGGCGCTCCCCCGAAGTGCGCCAGCAAAACTATTTAGAAACCTTGCTGGCTCGAGAAGACAACATCAAAGAAGTTCGTCTGTACCAGCTGGGCGACCGTTTTTTGCAACGCTACACAGAAATATTCATCAAACTATTCAAAGAAAGTAAGCGACTGATTTTACGTCGCGAAAGCTGGGGCTTCGCCCTTGGCGTGATAAGTACTTTGGTATTTTATGGCGCCTATGGTTGGATCGTCAGCGACACCATTATTGGTGCGATTACTTTGGGGCAAATGACCATGTATTTGCTGTTATTCAAACAAGGCCAAAGTTCGGTTTCTGCTTCACTCACTTCTATTAGTGGCATGTACGAAGATAATTTATACCTATCCAACCTATACGAATATTTAGAACAAGAAACGCCGCTTTCTACATCTGGACTCTTGGTTGGACCAACACCCAATGATGGCATTCGTTTCGAAAACGTCTCTTTCCAATATCCAGGCAGCGAACGTCCCGCGCTTGTCAACATCAACTTACACATTCGCCCCGGCCACAGTCTCGCGATTGTTGGTGAAAACGGTTCTGGCAAAACCACGCTCATCAAACTGCTGACTCGTCTTTATAACCCAACACAAGGGCGCATTTTGCTAGACGGCTTGGATTTGCTGGAATGGGAAGAAAGCGCACTACTAAAACGCGTTGGCGTGATATTCCAAGACTTTGTGCGCTATCAATTTATTGTGGGTGAAAACATCGGCGCTGGCGATAACGACAGATTTAACGATCAAACCGGTTGGAAAAAAGCCGCTGAGCTTGGCAAGGCCACCGACTTTATTGATGAGTTGGAACAAGGCTACCAAACCCAACTTGGCCGCTGGTTCCGTGGCGGACAAGAGCTGTCTGGTGGGCAATGGCAAAAAATCGCCTTGGCCCGCGCTTTTATGCGCGAAGACGCCGATATCTTGGTGTTAGACGAGCCGACAGCAGCCATGGACGCCCAAGCCGAAGCCAATATTTTTCAGCATTTCCAAGAACACACTAAGGACAAAATGGCGATTCTGATTTCACATCGTTTCTCCACTGTGCGTCTCGCGCACGAGATCATTGTCATGGAACATGGGCAAATTAAAGAACGCGGCACCCACGATTCATTATTAGCGCAACAAGGTCAATACGCCCATTTATTTACCTTGCAGGCGCAGGGATATCGCTAAAAGTCTGATCAAGGCCAACCTATGAAGTCGGCTTTTTTGTTATGCTTTGCCTCATCAAACTCGCTCTTTGGCGAAGCTTACGAGAATAACTCACAGGAAAAACCGTTTTGAACCGACGTGATTTTATAAAATCTAGCCTTTTAGTCGCCATGACCAGCTCACTGCCGAGAGTCGTTCTTGCCGCTACGCCGACTGCTGGTTTCGACTATGAATTAATCGTCGAAGCGGCCGATGTGAACATTGTATCTGGCGGCAGCACACCAGCACTTTGCTTTAATGGCGGTTACCCTGCACCTGTGATTCACGCCAAACAACATCAGCCCGTTCGTATTCGTGTGATCAACAAGTTAAACGAGCCGACGACCATTCATTGGCATGGCATGAGAATCCCGATTGCCATGGACGGCGTGCCGTTTTTAAGCCAACAGCCCATCATGCCCGGCGAAACCTTCGACTACGAGTTTACGCCACCCGATGCGGGCTCTTTCTGGTATCACCCACACATGAACAGCGTCGAGCAACTTGGCAAAGGCTTGGTTGGCGCACTGATTGTAGAGGAAGCTGAGAAGCCAGACTTTGATGAAGATCTCGTTCTGTGCATGAAGAACTGGCACATCAAAGACGATGGTTCTTTTACCGCTTTGACAACGCCACAGAATGCCTTTCGCATGGGAACACCCGGTCGCGTCATGACCATAAATGGTGAAATCCATCCAACTTATGAAGTCCCTGCTGGCGGTGCGATTCGAGTACGTTTTTTGAATGTGGATAACACAGTGATGTACCAGATAAACGCAACCGATCCAGCCGCTCAGATCCTTGCTATTGATGGCAATCCAATTGCAGAGCCCATAGCGTTAACCAATCACATGGCCGCACCAGGAATGCGCCTTGATCTTGGTGTGATAGCACCGAGTAAGGTCGGAGAAACTGTCACCTTTAAACACAAGGGGAAACCCATGGTGACCATCAAAGCCGTGGCGAGCCAACTTAAAGACCGCGGTTTACCTAAGCTGCCGCTCAATCCCATCCCTGCGCTAGATTTAGAGAACGCGGAAACCATTAAATTTGCGTTTGAATGGAACGCCAACATCACGCCGATAGAAAAAGATGGCAAGGTGAGCTACAACTTCTGGACAATGAATCGCCGCTATTGGAAAGGCATGTCAAAAGGCCACATTCCAGACCCTCTTGCCACATTAGAGCGTGGTAAAACCTATATTTTCGAGCTATCGAATTTGACCCAGTATCACCATCCGATTCATATCCACGGTCATACTTTCACGGTTTTAAAATCGAACAAAAAAACCATTACACCATTCCATTCGGATACCGTCTTGCTGGGACAGAATGAAACCGTACTTGCTGCCCTAGTAGCCGATAATCCAGGGCGTTGGATGTATCACTGCCATATCATCGAACACATGAAAACAGGCTTTATGAGCTTTGTTGAAGTGACGTAAAAAAGACAATAAAAACCAAATCAATTAAACAAAAATTGATCTGGTTTTTATTAATTAGCCGTCATAACTAAATAAAATCATCGTCGCCAAAGTCATCAAAACCGCCCATGTCGTCAAAGCCGCCTTGATCAACACCCCCAGAATCAATATCGCTTTGATCCATATTGGCTTGGTCGAACCCGGCCTGTCCAAAGCCTCGGTTAGGATCTAAACCATCATCTGATTGATCAAAACCTGCCTGACCGAATCCACTTTGGTCAGCGCTACCGCTATCGGCAAAGCTGTCCTGCCCAGAATCTGATGCAGGTCCAATATCAGAAGCCGCAGGGGTTTCGTTAATAACATTGGCCATGTCTGCTTCGGAGTGATGGCTAAACATGTTCATCAACATATTCCCAACAACCATACCACCAGCCACACCAGCGGCGGTTTGCAAGGCACCACCTAAAAAGCTACCAGCACCAGAACGACCTCGACCAACACCTTGCGATTGATTGTCAGTTTGATTCCTTGACTGCTGACCTCTTGCCTGTTGGTTGCTTGATTGACCAAAGCCTTGCTGAGAACCATTGCCTCTCCCCCAACCTGAACCTTGCTGAACGGACTCTTGGGAAGAAGTCTGCTCGCCACCAAATAACCCAGACAAGAAACCGCCAGAACTAGGCTTTGTAGATACGTTACGCTCTAGTTCTTCAACACGAGCATTTAACTGCTTTAACGCAGCTTCTTGCATGATAATCGTTTGTGCCATGTAGTAAGGTGCAGCAGGATTCGCCACGAGATGTTTATTAATCTGTACTTCTGCTTCTTTATCCCGCTCGCCAGTGTTTTTCTCTGCCGTATTAATACGCTCAAACAAACTATCAATTAAACCGCTCGCGTCGTTACTCATCACTTTATCTCCAACCTAAATATTACCTTTGCACAAAGATCTCTAAAAATAGTCAGCAGGCAAATGAAAAAAAAGGGCCTGCGATCCCTTAATGATAAGGCTAGGGAATGCGCGAACAAGTGATTAAAGAGTCAGGAAAAAGGAAACAAGGCTTGGAGGAAGGTTGAGATTTTTACTTAATTGGATTATCTAAAGAACAACAAACAAAAACGCCAGATCAAGCGAGCTTGATCTGGCGTTTTTTTAATACCTGTAACCTAGTTGCTGAGCTTAGAGCTCTTCGTCGGTTTCTAGATCTTCTAGATCTTCATCTTGCTCATCAGTCGCATCACGTTTTGTGCGTTGGGCTGGTGCGGCTAGAATTTCAAGATAGAACTCAGTCCATTCTTGGCTTTCAGCAAAGCTAATTTTTTCATTAATTTGAGCGACATGAATCTCTTCAGCAAGCGCTTCTGTTTGACCAAAGCGACAATCAAATCCCCAAAAGTCAGCGTATTCTGGCAATTTTTTATTGCGCTCTCTTTTTAGATACTTCTTAACTTCGTTTTTTGTCGCTTCAATTAAACGTGGGTATTTGATGGTTGGATGAGATAGTTTAAATGTCTTTTTCATTGGTATCCTAAAGGATTAAAAGTCAGGAGACGTTGTTGCATGCTCCAATTGCCAAGCATGATAACGGATCGACTTATTTGTCGCCATGGATAAGTCGATAAAATCTCTGTCACGCAAATTATTCTGCCGTATAAGATCGCAACAAACGATGAATAAAAGCCAACTTCTCCCGCACCGCTGGCACCAAGACAAAAGGATACAAATCCGGTTGCCCCATGCCACGGTTCAAGTTGTTCACAGCAAACGTTAGCGGCACATATTGAGCAAGAATATCGTCGAAATTATCGTGTCGATATGGGTCGATATTCACCATCACAGCGAGGTTCTGGCGATTCGCCCCTGCAGGCTGAAGACTCAAACCAAAATCGCTTGCCATCTCTAAAGTATCGACAATATGCAGATAATGCGCCCATGTTTCTGCCCAATCTTCCCAAGGATGAGAAGAAGCGTACACACTCACAAAAGACTGCTGCCAATCTGAATTGGGCGCTTTGTAATGTGCTTCTAATGCATCTGCATAACTAACCGTTTCATCGCCAAAAACAGATCGAAAGTCAGCCAAAACCTGCTCATCATCAAACACCAACCAATCCCAATAATAATGGCCAATTTCATGACGAAAATGACCAATTACGGTCCGATAAGATTCTTGCATGTCTTCGCGCATTTGCTCACGGTCAACCGAGTTGCCTTCTGCGGCGTTAATGGTTACCTGCCCAGAAGCGTGGCCTGTCATTGCGCTCACATCTTCTGGCACCACGTTATTTTCAGAAATGAAATCAAACGATAAACCGTCTTCTGGCTCTGTTTTTTTACTCACTAAAGGCAAGCCAAGACGCAGCAGAGAATACACCAAACGATGCTTAGCAAACTCCAGTTGTTGCCATGCCTGACGTTCTTCAATTTTCTCTAAGTTCGGAATATGGCGGTTTAATTCACAAGCCATACAAAACGTACTGCCGCCCTCTTCTACCAACCAGTTACAGACTTGGTGCTGATGATTTTCGCAGTAATACCAACGCTTAGCGGGAATGGATTTGTCCGCCATAGCATACCAAGCATTATCAACTGACTTTAGCGCACTAATCACCAATTGATCGGGTAAAAACCCCAACGACGACGAACATTGCTCGCAGTGAGTGTTCTCAAATAACACCGTTTGTCCGCATTGCTGGCAGCTGAAAATTTTCATAAAACTCCTGCTATCAAAAAGATAAGCAATTACATGTGAGAAGAAAAAAAGCGGAAACGAATCGAGCATGTGATTCGCTCGACATAATTGCACCTTACTAGGATCATAGTTTACAGTACGGCAAATCACCTACTCCTATACGCACTAAAAACAACTATTGAGACGACACCTTGCTGAAGAAAAATAACAAGAGCTTCACAACGATTTCAGACGTTGCGAAACACGCCAAAGTGGGTAAAACCAGTGTTTCACGTTACCTTAATGGGGAACAAGACAAATTATCAGATGAGCTACGAGAAAAAATTGCGCAAGCCATCACTCACCTAGATTTTCGCCCTAATCATTCCGCTCGCATGCTTCGAGCAGGCCACTCAAAGCTGATTGGACTCATGCTCGCCGATGTCACCAACCCATATTCCATAGACGTTTTACAAGGTGTGGAGCATATTTGTCGTCGTGAAGGCTACATGTTAATGGTCTGTAACACGGACAATGAAAAAGAACTGCAAGATCGCTATTTAGCATTGCTAGAAGCACACCGAGTCGATGGAATAATAGTAAACACATCAGGTATGGCACAGAAACAAATTAGCAGTTTGGAACAAATCTCATGCCCTATTGTTCTGGTGGACAGAATCAACACCTCACTTGGCTTTGATACCATTGGCTTAGATAATGAAGCAGCCGCAAAAGAGGCTTGCCAACATTTACAAACCAAGGCCTATGAAGCCATTCTCGTCATTACCAAATCCCTCGAAATTGACCCTCGCCAATCCAGAGTTGATGCAATAAAGGCCTTTACCCAAGAACATGAAAGTATGTCTTGTGACATCATAGAAATAGAAAGCATGACAGTCAGCCAGCTTTCCAAAGCCATTCAAGCTTTCATAGACGCAAACCCAAAACGTAAAAAAGCCATATTCACCACCAATGGTGTCGCTATGATGAGTACCGCGAAAGCCTTGAAACAGTTAGACATTCGTATCGGCTCGCAAATAGGCTTAATCAGCATAGACGACCCAGAATGGGCTCAATTGTTCGAAGGCGGTATTACCGTCATGCGCCAGCCAACGCAACTCATCGGCCAAACCGCTTGCGAGCGATTACTGACGAGAGTCCAAGGCAACGAAGAACCAGCACAACACATCAAGCTCAAAGCCGAACTCGTTATTCGGCATTCCACCTAAGCCTTTACAACCCCGCGTATGAACTGGTTAAAAAACAATCATGCATTTTTTTCAAAAGCGATTGACAAAGCCTATTCATGGAATCGATTCCATGATATCGTCATCTGCCTAAAGTGCGATCACCATAATCATAAAAATCGATCCATAATGGAGTCACCATGAAAAAATTATTTACTTTACTAACGGCTACTGCCGCCCTTTCTCTTGCCGGATGTGGCGACGACTCAACCAAATCAGATACGATTAAGTTAGTAGCCGCTCACAACCAAACCAATCTCTCTAGTCCCTACCAAACAGGTATGCTTAAACTAAAAGAAGTCGCTGATAATTCAGGATTTTTTGATGTCGAAGTACATGCAGGAACTATCGGTACCAATGAAAATGAACTAGTGGAAAAGTTGGTTCTCGGTGGCGCTGATATGGTTCTGGTTTCTCCAGGGTTTATGACGTCATCAGGCATTGAAGAAGTGGATCTATTCTCTTTACTCTACTTGTTCAACGATTACAGCCATTGGGAAAAAGTGGTTGATGGCAAAGTAGGTAAAGATATTGCTGACATTATCTACACAAAGTCTGGTGAAAAATACCGAGTAGCCGCTTATTGGACTGCTGGCGTACGTCATTGGTATGGCAAGCAACCAGTTAATTCTTTTGCAGATGTAAAAGGTATGAAGATTCGTACTCAAACATCCGGTGTCGTTTCTCAATACTGGAAAGAAATCGGTGCTGTTCCAACCTCTGTAGCTTGGGCTGAGCTTTACCAAGCACTATCAAGCAATGTGGTTGACGCCGCTGAAAACGCTTACCCTTACTTCATTCCAATGGAACACCACAAAACATCCAACGGTAAGTACATTTCTGAAACGGGTCACGACTACACTACTCGTCTATTGCTAGTGCGTAATTCGGTATGGGAAAGCTTCAATGACGAGCAACGTACGGCCTTCAATCAAGCTGTAAAAGAAGCGACTCAAGCGGAACGCCAAGCTTTGTATAGTGAAGAGTCAACTTACAAACAAAAAGCCATTGATGATGGTGCTATCGTCAATACGCTGGACCGCACACCTTTCATTGAAAAAGCCCTTTCTATCCAAGATCAGTGGGCGGAAAAAAATGGTATGACAGAAGTTCTTGAAACCATACGTCAGACCAAATAACACTATCTGCTCGCTTTAGCTCCGAGGGTACCTCGGAGCTTCAAGGATATATGGTATGAAGATACTCACTACATTTATCGCTCGACTCCAAATCAGCTTGGGCGTTTTGCTATTGGTGGTGTTCCTCACCGCAACCTTGATCCAAGTTGTTACCCGCTATCTCGGTATTTCAGTGTTATGGACAGAAGAAATCGCAGTGAATTCGTTTATCTGGGCCATGTTCCTTGGCACAGCCGTAATGGTAAAAGAAAACAAACACTTTGGATTCGATGTTCTCACTCACTATTTCCAAGGTCATAAACGCTCGGTTTTAGTGATTACTCAGAATCTTATCATGTTGGTTTTCTGTGTATTCTGCTCGCTATACAGCGTCGAAATCACTCAAGCATTTTGGAACTCTCGTTGGATCAGTATCCCAGAATTTCGACAAGGCTATGTGTGGCTGATCATGCCAATCACCTTTATTAGCTCCAGCGTTTATCTGGTGGATAACATCTATAACGAAGCGAAAACACTATCTTGCTTCAAGGGGGCTAAATGGAACTCGCGCTAATTACTTTATTATTTATTGGCCTTATCATTCTTGGTATCCCGATTGCCTTCTCTATCGGCATTGCTTCTTTAGTGGGTATCGGCACCATGACTGGTGCACCAACAACTATGATCCCAATGAAGATGTTCTACGGCCTTAACTCTTATGTGTTGCTCGCTGTACCACTTTTTGTGCTGACAGCCAACATAATGAATAGCGGCCAGATATCTCATCGACTTATTAATTTTTCTATCGCCTTAGTCGGTCGCAAACCAGGCGGGCTTGGTCACGCAAACGTATTGGTCTCCATGTTGTTTGCAGGTGTCAGTGGGTCTTCCACAGCTGATACCGCGGGCGTAGGTAAAATTCTTATCCCTAACATGATCAACAAAGGCTACAGCCGAGAAATGGCGGTTGGCGTTACAGCAGCCTCGTCTACTATCGGTGGCATTATTCCACCTAGTATCACCATGGTGATTTATGGTGGATTAACCAATACATCGGTTGGGCAACTCTTTATTGGTGGCATGATTCCTGGCGTTTTAATTGGTCTTGGAATGATGTTTGTTATTAGCATCATAGCGAAACGTGACAACTTACCAAAAGCAGAGACAATAAGTCGTGTCGAGTTTATTTCATTAACGAAAGACGCCGTTCCAGCAATGATCACGCCTCTTATCATTATTGGCGGTATTGTTTTTGGTGTATTCACACCGACAGAAGCAGCCGCATTCTCCGCTGTTTATGCCTATTTCGTTAGTGCTTTTTACTATAAATCCATTAGCCTCAAAGATTTGCCAAAGATTTTTACCGAAACATTAAAGTTAAGTTGTTTATCACTTTTTGCTTTGGCAGCCGCTTCGGCTCTTGGTGAATTCCTTGGCTATTACCAAATTAACGCGATTGTATCCGGCTTTTTTGATGGAATGGGTGGCAATGAATATTTATTCCTATTCATTATTGTGGCGTTCTTCCTATTTGTTGGCACCTTTATGGATGCGATCCCAGCCATGGTGCTATTTGTTCCAGTTGTTTATCCTGTCGCCCTCACATTAGGCATAGACCCAGTTCAACTTGGTATCGTCGTCATTATTACTTTATCCATCGGCTTAATCACTCCCCCTTATGGTTTGTGCTTATTAATCGCAAGTTCCATTGGGGAACTGTCCATTGATCGATCATTTAAAGCAGTTATGCCATATATTTCTGTCATAGTGTTGGTATTGATTGCCGTTATTTTTATGCCATTTATCTTATTGATCTAAGAGAGAAAGAAGGAATCATCCATAATGGAAACAAAGCAATCACACTCTTTTGTCACGCTTGGTGAAGCCATGGCTATGTTTGTGGCCAAAACGCCAGGCCAACTTGCTGACATTGAAGAATTCCACCGCTCTTTAGCTGGAGCGGAAGTCAACGTCGCTATTGGTATGGCACGTTTAGGCTTTGAAGCCAGCTACATTAGCAAAGTCGGCAAAGACAGCTTTGGTCAATTTATCCGCCAAGCAATTAGCAATGAGAATATTCACACAAACTGGATTTCTGAAAGCGCTAATCACGCTACTGGTTTTATGCTGAAATCCAACGTAACCGACGGCAGCGACCCTAAGGTAGAATACTTCCGCAAAAACTCTGCCGCTTCTACATTAAATTCTACAGACATAGACGAAAATTTATTCAAAGCGGGTTCCCATTTACATCTAACTGGCATCTCGATAGCAGTATCTAGCTCAATGCGTGAGGCGACAAAACACGCCTTAAACCTAGCAAAAGAGCGAGGCTGCAGTGTGTCTTTTGACACCAACTTGCGACCAACTTTATGGCCAGATGAAGCCACTATGATTGCGAATATTAATGAGTTTGCCTTTGCCAGTGACATTGTTTTACCGGGTATAGAAGAAGGCAAAATTCTCGCGGGTAGTGATCAACCAGAAGTAATAGCCGACTTTTATCTCCAAAATGGTGTCAAAACAGTTATCGTAAAACTCGGTAGCAAAGGCGCATACTTCAAAACCAGTACTGGTGAGTCAGGAACGGTTGCAGGCTTCCCAGTGGAAAAAGTCGTCGATACAGTGGGGGCTGGCGATAGCTTTGCCGTTGGTGTTATTTCGGCATTACTTGATGGTAAAACCATGGAACAAGCTGCTCGTCGCGGGAACCTGCTAGGTTCTTTAACGGTGCAAGTTCGTGGCGACAGTGAAGGTTTACCAACTCGCGCGTACCTCAATAGTTTAGAAAAATAATTAAGAGAAAAGCAACCTATACGAAGACAGCCAAAAAGGAGTAACGAGATGAAGAAAAAAGTCATTTTATACCGAGACATTCCAGCAGAAGAACGCCAACGACTTGAAGCTGAATTTGACGTTACTTTCTTTGATGGTGTCAGTAAGGACAATAAGGGGGCATTTACAGCCGCCCTTGCCGATGCAGAAGGGCTGATTGGCTCCAGCATCGGCATGAGCCCAGAATTATTAGATCTTGCCCCCAAACTAAAGGCGGCATCAACGATTTCCGTTGGTACAGACCAGTACGATTTAGCGTACCTTGCAAAGCGAGACATTCCATTGATGCACACACCTGGTGTGCTCAACGAAACCACCGCCGATACCATGTTCACGCTGATCATGTGTACTGCTAGACGCGCTGTTGAGTTATCCAACATGGTACGAGAAGGTCGTTGGACCAGCAACATAGGTGAAGACTTATACGGCACCGACATACATGGAAAAACCCTTGGTATTATTGGCATGGGTCGCATTGGTTATGCCATTGCCAAACGCGGGTATTTTGGTTTTGATATGAAGATTCAGTACAGCAACCGCAGTCGCAAACCAGACGCCGAGCAAGATCTAAACGCAACTTACATGGACTTGGAAGAACTGCTCAAAACATCCGATTTTGTTTGTGTTATGACGCCGTTAACACCAGAAACCGAACGTTTGATTGGTGCGAAAGAATTCGCCATGATGAAGAAAAGCGCTATTTTCATCAATGGGTCTCGTGGCAAAGTTATTGATGAAACAGCGCTTGTCGAGGCTCTCAGCAATGGCACTATTCGCGCAGCGGGTTTAGATGTCTTTGAAGTCGAACCGCTAACAGGCGACTCACCGCTTTGTAAACTAGATAACGCTGTACTGTTTCCCCATATTGGCTCGGCAACAGCAGAAACACGCCTTGCTATGATTACTTGCGCTGTGGACAATTTGATCAATGCACTGAATGGTGATATCTCGCAGAACTGCGCCAATCAACATTTGTTAAGTAGATAGCCTCTTGGCTATCTACTTAACAAATTTTCTATAGAAAACGGTTGTGTAACCTTGCTCCCCAGACGACTAAACTCTTTAGAAAGCCAAATATAAGTCACTTTACCAATAATATCAGACTCAGAAAAAGCCCCCCAATAACGACTGTCATTACTGTTATCTCGCCAATCACCCAAGACAAATACTTGCCCTTCTGGCACAACTCGCTCAGCCATAGAAATAGAGATTTCGTTGCGTCTAAAACGCTCATCCACTGAAGCGATAAGCTCGGACTTACCGTTTAATATCACTTGGCCATTTTCAATGGCTACTCTATCATTCCCTAGGGCTACCACTCGTTGAGTAAACAAGGTTTGTCTGTTATTGGGATAACGAAACACCACAACATCGCCCACGTTTAAAGACAAATCTTTTGTATCGACAGCAATGTAATCGCCAGGCTGAAGCGTTGGCATCATAGAACGAGAAGGAACCTGATACAGCTCAAAACCCAACAAGGCACCACGAGACGAGATAAGTGTTTGACCAAGAAACA
The DNA here is from genome assembly GCF_003337275.1 of Marinomonas foliarum. Classification (GTDB taxonomy): domain Bacteria; phylum Pseudomonadota; class Gammaproteobacteria; order Pseudomonadales; family Marinomonadaceae; genus Marinomonas; species Marinomonas foliarum. The sequence continues at coordinate 15,061 of NZ_QPJQ01000007.1, forward strand.
AGATCAAAGCCAGTATAGCCAGATAGCAATACCAACGATTATAAGGCTTCAATTCATAGGTTTTATTCGACAAGGCAAGTCGCACAGCACTGAGCATGGCATACAAATAGAGGCACAGTAAAAAGGCTATGAAAAACCAAATGCCATAAGCTGTCGAAAGCCAGCCAAGCTTACCAAATACAAATAGCCCACCAGCTTGTAGAAAAAACAGCCATAAACCTTTTTTAAAATCCCCTGCGTAGATATGGCCAAAGCCCGGCGACAGGATCGATAATAGTAATGCAGCAATAGGCTTTCTTTTCTTAATCACGTATTGAATCCCTTCAATTATTACTCTTTATCTGTCAATAACTTAACTATCTATCATAAAACCGAACGAAATCGAGAAAAACGCGCGGCATCAATAATTGACCAGAGATGTAATATTCCGCCAACTAACCACATAAAGAACAAAATCACCGTTGCCCCTAATGCATAGCTCACAAAAACGGTTACAAAAAAGAACAACGCCATAAAAATACGTCCCTGCACCAATTGACCTAATCCAGGAATAAAAACATTACAAAGTGCAGCAATCACATTGCCACCTGAACCTTGACCAGACATAAGCGCTCCCATCATAAAACCGCTAAAAAATTAAGAATAAGGACAAAACAGATAAATGAAAAGCAACTTCCATCACCTGCCATTACTAAAAATACGCTTTCTTATCCTGATAGGCTTGTTTGATGTGCTCTATCAATAGCCTCAACTTTTCCGGTAGGTATTTAGTAAAAGGGTAAATGGCGTAAACCCCCAGTCGGCGCGGTTGGTAATCCGGTAAAATGGTGACTAACTTGCCTTGCTGCAAATCTTCATACACACAGCAACGCGGCACATAGACGATCCCAAAACCAGCCAAGGCAGCCTTGCGTAATGCTTGGGCGTTATTCGTGGCGAAACTACCGCTGATGCGCACACTTTCTTCAATGTTACTTCGAGTAAAGCGCCAATCAAAAGAGCCTTGTGCTTGGTAGGTATAAGCCAAGCAATTATGGTCTCTCAGGGCCTCCAGATCACCGACTTCTCCATATCGCTCGATATAACTTGGCGAGCAACACACCACCCAATTAGATTGAATCAAAGGCTTGGCAATTAGGCTTGAATCTTCCAACTTGCCGGTCCGAATCGCCAGATCCAATCCTTCGCCAACCAGATCCACAAAGTCATTTTCAAGGCGCATATCCACGGTGATATTCGGGTATTTTTGACAAAACTCCGCCACCGCTTCAGCCAATAACAATTCCCCAGAAATCGTCGGCACGGACATCTTTATCGTGCCTGTGAGACCTTGACTAAACGCCGACACAGAAGCAATTGCATCGCTCACTTGGCCTTCTATATTCTTGGCGTGAACATATAAGCTTTCCCCTGCTTCGGTGAGACTGAGCCGTCTTGTCGTACGATGGATCAACTGCGCACCGAGATCTTGTTCAAGCTTGCTAATACGTTTGCTCAAGGCAGGCGTCGATAGTCCTGCTTGCTGCGCCGCTTTATTAAATGAGCCGGCATCGGCTACATTCACAAAAAGCGTTAAATCGGCTGCGTTCAATATCCAACCCCTTTTTTATTAAGACGTTTTAAGAAAGAGTTTATTAGTTTGTGTCGTATTTATCATAAATAGAACACAGTCTATAGTTAATAAAAAATAAAAGGAGCTGAATCCATGCGTCTCAAAGACTGCCATAACTTCCAAGACTTTCGCACCCTAGCCAAAAAACGCCTGCCAAGCCCGATTTTCAATTACATTGATGGTGGTGCCGACGACGAGACAACTTACCGCCGCAACACAGCTGCATTTGAAACCTGTGACCTAGTGCCCAGCGTCCTGACTGGCGTAAAAGACGTAGATCTATCTGTTACCGTTATGGGGCAAAAACTCGCCCTGCCAATTTATTGTTCGCCAACTGCACTACAACGCTTATTCCATCATGACGGTGAAAGAGCCGTCGCGGGTGCCGCCGAAAAATACGGCACCATGTTTGGCGTGTCGTCCCTTGGCACGGTGAGCATGGAAGAAATCGCCAAGCAAACCACCACGCCTCAGGTCTATCAATTTTACTTTCATAAAGACCGTGAACTGAACCGTGCCATGATGCAACGAGCAAAAGACGCTGGCGTACAAGTGATGATGCTGACAGTCGATTCCATTACTGGCGGCAATCGAGAGCGCGACCTTCGCACCGGCTTCGCCATTCCTTTTAAATTAAACCTAAAAGGTATGCTGCAATTTGTCCTCAAACCCATGTGGGGCATTAACTACGTGACCCACGAGAAATTCCGTTTACCTCAGCTCGACGAACACGTGGACATGGGTTCTGGCGCGACCTCGATTGGCGACTACTTTACCAACATGCTCGATCCATCGATGAACTGGGATGACGTGGCGGAAATGGTGAAATTCTGGGATGGAGAGTTCTGCTTAAAAGGCATCATGAGCCGAGAAGACGCTCGCAAAGCAGTGGAAATCGGCTGCACTGGCGTAATTATTTCCAACCATGGCGGACGCCAACTTGACGGCTCCCGCAGCTCTTTCGATCAGCTAGCGGAAATAGTCGATGAAGTGGGCGACGAAATCGACGTCATCTTCGACAGCGGCGTACAGCGGGGCACCCACGTACTCAAAGCTTTATCTCTTGGCGCCAAAGCCGTTGGCATAGGCCGCATGTACTTGTATCCACTCGCCGCCGCAGGACAACCCGGTGTAGAGCGCGCACTCGGATTAATGAAAGCCGAACTCGAACGAGACATGAAACTCATGGGCAAAACATCGATTGATCAGCTGACGAGAGAAAATTTACGGTTTCGATCTTAGCGCTTTCGGTCTTAGAAAGAACAGTAATCCTCCCCTTACCTTCAAGGGTAGGATTACCGATCTGTTTATATAGATCAAATTCGTGGTGATAATTCAAACCCTGATCTCCTCTTAATTAGGCTGAGACAAGAGGACTTGTTCCAACCTTCAATATTATTCGACACCTAACACATCAAATCCTCCATAGACTATTTTTCGAATAGCTGAGCCGGATAAGTTCTCTGAAAACTCAGGTGTCAATTGGCTTGCTTGATTGAGTTTTTCAAGTTGTGCTGCTGTTAACTCAATATCCAGTGCGGCAATGTTGGATTGCAATTGAGCCAGAGACGATGCGCCTATAATCGTTGAAGTAACTTCTGGTTTAGACAATGTCCAAGCAAGGGCTACTTGAGCAAGTGGTTTTTCTAGTTCACTTGCCACTTCGTGCAAAGCATCAAGTATGAGCCAGTTTCTGTCGCTAAATTTCGAATCACCAAAGGGATTGGGTTTCGTTAATCGCCCTTCGCCACGCAGACCTTCTTTACTATATTTACCGGTTAAAAAGCCCCCTGCTAATGGACTCCAAGGCATAACAGCCATAGATGTATCGCGGGCAACGGGGAAATGCTCTCTTTCCACTTCACGAGCAACCAGTGAGTATTCTAATTGCATGGCAATAGGAGCAGGAATTCGGCGTTCACTCGCTAAAACTGCCGCTTTCATGGCGATATAAGCAGGCATGTCTGAAAAGGCAAAATAACGAATTTTACCCGCCCTAACTAAATCACCAAGTGTCTGTAATATCTCTTCAATAGGCGTGACACCATCCCAAATATGCATCCAATAAAGATCGATATAATCCGTACGAAGTCGCTTAAGCGAATTCTCTAATGCCCTATGTATGTTTTTTGCGCCGCTACCACCTGCATTTGGGTTGGCAATCCTGGCACTTTTATTTTCCGCCAATGGACTTGCTGAAAAATTGAATCCAAATTTTGTGGCTAACACAATGTCATCTCGGCTACCGGACTCTGCTATAAATTTACCAAGCAACTCCTCGCTTGCTCCTTGGCCGTAGATATCAGCAGTGTCAATAAAGTTACCTCCCTTTTCACGATAAGCATCAAATATTGTCTGTGCATCATGCTCAGTGGAGCCCCAATTCGAGCCGCCAAATGTCATAGTGCCTAGGGCTAAAGGACTAACAATAAGACCTGAATGACCCAATGGTCGATAAGAGGTTAATTTCATTTTTAATTCCATAGTGACTGATATGAAACTAAGACATTACGCCGTTGATTTTTATTGTCAACAATTACATAATAAACACTATGAATTTTTTTTGGATAAATTGGATATGAAAAAAGTGGGTAGACCCCTCTCATTTGATAGAGATAAAGCGCTTAAAAAGGCGATGCTGACATTTTGGCAAAGTGGCTATGAGACAACGTCTATTACAGATTTAACCACTGCCATGGGGATTACTGCACCAAGTCTATATACGGCTTTTGGTGACAAAAAACAGCTCTTTTTGGAGGCGATTCGTCTTTACGTCTATGCAGATCCTGATGTGATAAACCAAATGGACAATGCGCCAACAGCAAAAGATGCTGCATGGTTATTAATGCAGCATTCGGCTGACTTGTTTACCAATGAAAATACGCCACCAGGTTGTTTAATGGCGAGCTCGACCGCTAGCGGATCAGCTAATTCTGAAGACGTGCGTAGTTACGTTGCAGACATCCGCAATGACATGCGCCTTAATTTGAAATTGCGGATTGATCAAGATATTGAAAAAGTGTTATTGCCAAGCGATACATCCGCAGATGCTCTTGCTGATTTAGTTTTTGCTATTATCCAAGGTATGTCTGTTCTTGCCCGCGATGGAGTCAAACAAAACAGTTTGATTTTACTATGTAAGCAAGCTTTGAAGGCATGGCCTGAAAATCACTGATAGCAAAAATACGGCGAGCAAATAGTTTGAGGTCAGATGAAGTAGTATCCACCAGAAGTTTTGCTTAAAGCCCTAGAAATTGGCTTCACTAGCGTGGTCATTTCCAATCATGGCGGACGCCAACTTGATAGTTCCCGCAGCTCCTTTGATCAGCTCGCAGAAATTGTGGTTGAGGTGGGCGATGAAATAGACGTCATCTTCGACAGCGGGGAACTCACGTGCTCAAAGCTTTATCTCTTGGCGCCAAAGCCGTCGGCATCGGCCGCATGCACTTGTATCCACTCGCCACCGCTGGACAACCCGGTGTCGAACGCGCACTAGGGCTCATAAAAGCCGAACTCGAACGGGATATGAAACTCATGGGCAAAACATCAATTGATCAACTGACGAGAGAAAACTTACGGTTTAGGTCTTAAAATGCTGACTACACTTCCGAAGTATAAAGACTAAGCATTGCGGCTGCCGCTAAACGAATTCTGTCGGTCTTGCAGGTCGTGTTTTAGCGCGTCAAGAGTTTTGGTTTGGTGTTATCGGGCTTTTGACGGCCTAAAGGCCGACCTAGAAAAACTATTATAAATCAACAAATTGCAGGCTAAATAACATTACACGCCTGATTACGGTCGTACCTCCCTCATCAGGCCCACAAAACTCACCTAATCTTCGCTGACAGCCTTTAGCGATAACCTCCAGTGTCTTAATGAGGCGTTGTTCGTGGTTTTAATGTCAAAGTTACCACTTTCTCAATCACCATAAAGTTAACACTAAAGTGAACACTTACCCTTGAAAAAGTTCACTTTAGTGTTAACATTCAAGCATGAGGAATATAAATTTTTACATCATGGAAGATGGCAAGTCCCCAATAGCAGAATTTCTAGATTCGCTTTCTAGCAAACAAGCACAGAAAGTTGCTTGGGTACTCCAATTAGTTGAAGAACTTGATGCAGTGCCGTCCACTTACCTTAAAAAGTTGGTTAATACCGATAACATCTGGGAAGTACGCGTACAAGTCGGCAGCAATATATTTCGTTTATTAGGTTTCTTTGACGGCGACAGTTTGGTTGTTTTAAATCACGGCTTTCAGAAGAAGACCCAAAAAACACCACCAAGAGACATCAAGATTGCAGAGAGTCGTCGTCACGACTATTTAGCGAGGAAGAAACATGAGTGATTTAAAACAGTATTTAACAGACCGCAAAGCCGCCGATAAGGATTTTTCTGAAGGTTACGACGAGGGTTATCAGGCCTTTAAATTTGGTGTATTGCTCAAAGAAGCGCGCAAGAACGCAGGGTTAACACAAGATGAATTAGCATTGAAACTGCATACTCAAAAAAGCGCCATATCTCGCATTGAGAACCATTCGGATGATGTAAAGCTATCGACTCTTGAGCGTTTTGCTACCGCTCTGGGTAAAAAACTCGAAATCCGTTTGGTGTAACTTTTCCATCTACAAAACGATAGAAAACCACTAACAACACCTAATAAATTGTTCTTGTCAGTATCAGAATAAGGCTTTGTTAGTGGTTTTTTAATTTGAATATAAGCCTACAACTCCCCCACCAAGTCCCGCCATTGCTGACGATACAGGTTCAGCAGTGGTTTTATTTGTGCATCACACAGGGCGAGGCTGAGGCGGCCTTTTAGTTTTAGGCTTTTGTTAGACAGCAAGGCTGCGCCGCCGGACGTACCGGTAACATCCCGAGAGGCGTAGATTTCATTTTGGCTGCGCATGCAGGCCAATAAGGTAAGGAAGTTGATGTTATTGCTGAACGCGCCTTCGACAATCACGGTATCGCTGCTGTCCATCAGATCTAGACAATAATCCGTCATCAAGGTCACGTACACATCCGCCAAAGCAGACTGCTGAGCAGGCGTTAATTCAATGCCTCGGTCAATAATTCGCCCTTCGCAGTGGGAAAATGGCCCGCCGCCTTTGGCAAAGGCAGGAATAGCCAAAATACCGTTTTCTAAAATGAAGTTCACATCGCTCAAGGTGGCTTTGCTGTCGCTGCGCAGTTTCTCCCATTCACGTCCACCCATAAAGCGAATCGTCGGTGTAGCACGGCCAAGGGCGTCCACATTGGCGAGCATGTCTTTGTCTTCTTGTAGCGCATCCAGCTTACCGTTAATAGTGGCGATGACCGTCCAAGTACCGCTAGACACTACGGTGAGTTTTTCCATCGGCTGACCGATATAAGGCACTAACGAGGCGTTGGAGTCATGGATACCATTGAAGATAGCGCAACTCGGCGGCAAGCCAGTTTCTTTGGCTAAGTCTGGCAAAATGGTGCCCAATTTTGCGCCCGTTTCCATGACTTCTGGAAAGCGCTCTGCCCACTGTTGTTCGCATAAAGTAGAAAACTGACAGCTGGTCGGATTCCATAGATCGGTGTGGCAACCTAATGAGGTCACTTCTGCTGCCTTGTTGCCACTGAGCTTATAACCCCAAAATTGCGGATACAAAAGTAGTGAATCGACTGTTGCAAACTCATCTGCAAAGCGTTTTTGCTGCCAGAACAATTGCGCACCTAAGTTCAAGCCTTGGGGCAATCTCGGACTAAAAGATTCACTAAAATCTGGGCGTGCAGCGTCGTATTCTTCTTTTAACTCAGACACACCATCGTATTCATAATCCAGAATCGGCAAGGCAAGTTGGTCGCCCTTCATGCAAGCAATGGTTGCCCCATGTGTCGTAATCGCAATGCTGGTAATAAAGTAGCGCTGGGCCAAATCGGCCAACGCATCTTTGATCCATTGCCAAATTGAATCCACATCCACATGTGGATATGGCGGCGTATCAACCACGCCATTAACACGCTTTTCAATATGCAATAACGAGCCAGTTTGCCCGTCCATTAGGCAGATCTTAATGTTGGTTTTACCAATATCTAAAACCGCCACCACGCGCGTTTTATCAGGCTGCAACACATTAAAGCGAAACACTTCTTGCAGCGCATCAGCGACAGGTTCAAACGATGGTTTTTTGGTTTCCATGATGTCCGCCATGTATTCCCACCAACGCTGCATAACGGGATGATCGGCTAAGGCTTGTGAATCCAGATCATCCGCATCAAAGGTGGCATACAATCGGTTTGAGTTTTGGTTACTCTCATTAGCATCCAAATGAATATAATAATTGCGGATACCATGTTGCTTAAGGTGCTCAGCAAGCTCTGGCCAGAGTTCATCATGACGTTTCTTGTATTCTTCTTCACAGCCTTTGTGTAAATACATTACTGAGGCATATCTCATAACGCTTTTGCCTTTTTGTTTTTATATAGAGTAATCAGTACGGGTAAGCTCACAACAGTGATTAACATCACGCCAACGATAATCGTCATGACGATGCCTGGAATATTTAACAGCCCCATACCAAAGGTGACCAAGCCCATTAGGATCACCGCCAACACCACGCCAGCAATGGTTCCGCTGCCACCAAGGATGCTCACGCCCCCTAGAACCACCATGGTAATAATGCTGAGTTCCCAACCCATGGCGATACTTGGGCGCGTGCTGCCCAAACGTGAAGTAAGCAGAATAGAGGCAACACCAGACATCACACCAACCAAGGTAAACAGGATCAAACGATGCTTATCCACCTTGATCCCCGAATAATAAGACGCCGTCGGATTATTACCAATCGCATAGGTGTAACGGCCAAACGTAGTGCGATGCAGCAACCAATAAAACACCAAAGCAAAGAAGGCAAACAACACCAGCTCAAACGAGAATACCCAATAAACATACCCCTGCCCAAAGAACTCAAAGCCATCTGGATAGTCACGTACAACTTGGTCGCCCAACAAGATATAACTGATACCACGAAATAAACTCATGGTACCGATTGTCACCACAATGGAGGGAATCTTGAAACGCGTCACCAAGACGCCATTAAACAGACCACAAGCCGCCCCCGCCAAAATACCAACAAATGCGACCGCATAAACGGGTGCGCCCATTTGTGCGACTAACCCCATCAAGGTACTGGAAAGCGAAATAATAGCTGCCACAGAAATATCAATTTCTTTGGCGATAATCAGCATCGCCATCGGCAAAGCGATTAAGGCTTTTTCGGTAAAGTTAAAGGTCGCATCCGATAGATTCCAAGGGTCTAAAAAGTAAGGGGATAAATAAGAATTCATCACGCAGACTAAAAAGACGATTAAGACCAAAAAACTTTCCCAGCGTAGCAAGCCCTGTAGTTTGCTGGTAAACATTGAATCTGGCGTTGCTGATTTTTTTATTGTTGTATCCATATGCGCCTCTAATTAGCTCGTATTTCGTCATTTGCATTGGGGTTACGTAAGATAATCCGCGCTTTATCTTTGCCTGATGTTGCATTGGCAATAACGGCGATAATAATGACTAAACCTGAAATCGCCATTTGCCAAAACGGTGAGACACCAATAATTGGCAAGGCGTTATTCACCACGCCGATAAACAAGGCGCCAATCACACAACCCACCACGGTACCCAAACCGCCCACTATACTGACGCCGCCGATTACGCAGGCTGCAATTACTTGCAGTTCAAAGCCATTGGCTACATCAACATAGGCCACTGCAAAACGCGATACCCACAAATAACCACATAATCCAGACAAGGTACCCGACACTAAAAAAGCATAAAATTGCACCTTACCCACGTTTACACCTGAGTAAAATGCGGCCATTGGATTGCCACCAGCCGAATAAAAATTACGCCCCCATACACTGAACTTCATTGCCCAGAAAAATAAGATAATGGCGACAATGGCCATCCAGCCAAGCACGGGCATGGATAAAATTTCATAGCGGGGTAAGCCTATAAAAGACTCGCTCATTTGATGAGAATTCACCCAGGCGCCGTCCGATAACAAAAAAGTCGCGCCACGATAAATGCTCATGGTGCCAAGGGTAATCACAATAGAAGGCACTTTTAATAGCCAAACAAATAAGCCATTAATCGCCCCTAACAAGGCACCAATAAACAGCGATAAAAATATCAGTAATGCCATAGGAAGTTCTGGAAAATATTGATTCACCATGGCGACAAACATGCCAGTAAATGCCACGTTGGCCGCCACAGACAAATCAATGCAACGGGTTAGAATCACCAACATCTGCCCCAGAGCTAGCATAATCAGAATTGAAGTGTCATTAAAAATACTGACACTGTTCGATAGACTAATAAAATCAGGACTGATCACTCCAACACCAAAAAACATCGCCAGTACAATGATACTGAGCACGCCTTCACGGGAGTAAATTAAACGTTTTAACATGTCACACTGCCTCCCGTCGCAAGCGAAACCACCTTCTCAGGAGTCGCGTCAGCACGTGATAATTCACCGACAATTAGACCTTCGTTCATCACCAAAATACGATCTGACATACCAAGAATTTCCGGTAACTCCGACGACACCATGATCACAGACAAGCCTGAATCCACCAGCTCAGACATAAATTCATGTACCGCCGCTTTCGACCCTATGTCGATGCCTTTGGTTGGCTCATCTAAAATGATGACTTTCGGATTAGTGGCGAGCCATTTAGCGATAACGACTTTTTGCTGATTGCCTCCTGAGAGGTTCATCACCTTCTCATCCCAACAAGACGCTTTCACTTGCAAGCGCTCACAATATTGGCGAGCCAGTGCCATTTCGCCTTCTTGGTCAATTTGCCCGTGCTTCGCTAAACGTTCCATCTGCGGCAAACTAACGTTTTGATAAATAGGCAATTCCAACACGATACCTTGTTTTTGACGTTCTTCTGGCACATACACAATGCCGTTATCGATAGCCTCTTTGGGTGAGTGAATAATTACTTCTTTACCATTCATTTTGACAGAGCCAGTCACATGATCCGTAGTACCAAACAAAGCTTGCATCACTTCCGTTCTGCCAGACCCTACCAGACCATAAACACCAAGGATCTCACCTTTTTTCAAACTAAAACTAATATCGGCAAATTCCGTTGTGTGGCATAAGTTACTAACTTCTAAAAGAGTTTCGCCAATTTCCACGTCTTTTTTGGGGTACGTTGCTTCGATGCTACGCGCCACCATCATTTCCACCAACTGCGCTTCGTTGGTGTCTTTGATAAAACCTTCGCCCACAAAAGAACCATCACGAAACACGGTATAGCGATCCGCCAAGGTAAAAATTTCATCAAACTTGTGAGTTATAAAAAGAATCGCTTTGCCTTGATCTCTTAAAGTATTTACCAATTCATAAAGCTCATGAATTTCATGATGAGATAAAGCCGCTGTTGGCTCATCTAAAATCACTACTTTGGCATCAACAGACAAAGCGCGAGCGATACCGACCATGTGTTTTTGGCCAATACTTAATTCGCGTAAGATTTGATTAGGGTTCATGTGAGCATTGATTGATGACAGAATTTCTTGTGACCTCGCCTCCATCGCAGGCCAATCAATGGAGAAATGTTTGGTCATCGGGTAGTTGCCCAAAAAAATATTTTCCGCCACCGCCAAATCATCAAACAACACGGTTTCCTGATGAATCGCAGTGATGCCTAAAGCATGAGAATCGTGAGGGGAATGAAACTGCACAGACTTGCCGTTAAAAATAATTTCCCCACCATCCGGCTGATAAATGCCAGTCATGGTTTTTACTAGAGTCGATTTACCTGCGCCGTTTTCACCGATCAAAGCGGTCACTTGGCCAGGATAAAGATGAAGGTCGACACCATCCAGTGCTTTCACACCAGGGAAAACCTTACTCACCTTTTTTAGACTGAAAATTGCATTGTTCATAACGGCTGCTCTTATTGTTATTCATTATGAAATTATTGAACGAGTAAAACCCCACCCTAACCCTCCCCTTCATAAGGGGAGGGAACAAAAACTCTTAGTGCCTCCTCATGCTAAGGGGGAGGTGGGGAAAGCTCTGTTCTACCCCCCCCAACCTAGCCCTCCCTTCATAAGTAGAAAGAACAAAAGCTCTTAGCGCCTCCTCATGCTAAGGGGGAGGTTGGGAGCGGGTTAGTAGCGACTAGAAAATAGAAGAGAACTCATCAACGTTTGAAGCATCGTAGATAAAGGGCTTCGCCATTGCGCCGTCACCATTTTTATCTACTTCAAGCGTGCCCATGCGCCCCATTGGAATCTCGGTTTTCGTACCTTTGCCTTTCACAAGGTTGTACGCCAGCATGGTTGCTGAATAACCAAGATCAATTGGGTTCCAGATAGCAAAGCTATGAATGGCACCGCTGTGCACATGACCTGCCAATTCAGAAGGAAGACCTAAACCAGTCACATACACTTTGCCTGTTAATCCCAAATCGCTAACAGCTTGCGCTGCGGCCAAAATACCGACAGTCGTTGGTGCCACGATAACATCTAGATCAGGGTGGTTTTTGATCAAGGCGGTGGCTTCACGGAAACTCTTATCCGCTAAGTCATCACCGTAAACGGTATCGACAAGTTTTAGGTTAGGAAATTTGCTAAGGGATTTTTTCATCTCACCAATCCAAATATTTTGGTTGGTCGAGGTTGGCGTTGCGCTCAGGATGGCAAAAGTACCAGATTTTTTGCCTTTGGCTTTAATAGCATCAGCAGCAAGCTGTACGTTCATTTCGCCAATCAGACTATTACTAGAAGGGTTTAAATGAACTTGGCGACCTTCTTTGCCAACACCAGAGTCCCAAGAAATGACTTTAATGCCACGCTGTTGGGCTTTTTTCAAGGAAGGAACCAAGGCATCCGCATCGTTTGCAGATACCGCAATCGCATCAACACGCTGCGCGATCAGCGAGTTGATGATTTCAATTTGGCCTTCAGCGGTAGTAGACGTTGGCCCAGTGTAGATAATCTCCACATCGCCTAACTCTTTTTTAGCTTCTTCTGCACCGCGGTACGCCGCTTCGAAAAAGCCAATACCTAATGCTTTCACTAACAACGCCACTCGAACCTGATCCGCTGCATACGTACCAGAAGCAAATAAAGTTGCAGAAGCCAACACACATGCCGTGATGAGTTTGTTTTTCATAATTATCTCCAAGAGCGCGCTCATCGTCACACAACAAGAAGTTGTCGTATCCGAGACGCGGTTTATTGTTTTTGTTTTTCTACTATGATCAATCGACACCCTGCCGCTTTGATCACTTCTTTACTCTTGTTATCTATTCCATCGTCCGTGATGACGATATCTATCTGTGAGAGAGGACAAATGATCATACTTGATCGGTTTTGAAATTTTGTACTATCAACCAAAAGCACCCGCTGATCTGCTCGATTTATCAATTTCATTACCGCTTGTACGATTTGTGGATCTGTCTCCATCACACCGTGAGAATTAATGCCATATGCACCAATAAAAAGAACATCAGCGTACGTGTGATTGGAAATATCATCTGGAAACGGACTCAAAATAATGTTCTGTTCCCGATGGATTTTTCCGCTCGGCACGGTCACGCTGCACTTACTCTTTTTAATCAACTGATCAGCAATGGAAAACGAATTGGTCAGCACTTGCAGCTTTAAGCCACGCATAAACTCAGACATAGCCGCTGTCGTTGTGCCGCCGCTGATCATTATTGACATATTGTCCGATAATAAATCCACCGCCGCTTTCGCAATACAACGCTTTATGTCCATGTTAATCGTTTGACTAACCGAGTAAGGCCTTCCCAATAAACTCACATCAGATGGAGGATTAATGGCTTCCGCCCCACCTCGCACCCGACGCAGTCTCTTTTGCTTGTCTAAAAAGCTGATATCTCTTCGAACTGTTGCTTCTGAAGCGCCTAACACGTCGGCTAGGTGCGCTACCGTCACAATCGGTCGAGCTTCAACTTCAGACAAGATCACTCTATGCCTTTCAATTTCGTGCATCGATTAAATCCTCGATAATCAATATAATTAATTTTCAATCATTATCAAGCACTATCGATCACAAAAACACATAAAAAGATAAAAAATGCTTGAAAATGATTATTTTTGTTTTAACATGAAATCTATCAATCATTCTAACCCGCTGATTGTTCATAACAAAAATAAAATTTAAGTCTTTGATAAATGGCCATAAAACAGAGCTTTAGGCTGTTAAATAAGACAAAACTTGAGGTTAAACGATGTCTACTAACTTACTCCCCAACCTTTGGAACGATGCTGAAGCGGCTCTTCTAAGCGAACCAGAATTATTGCAATATCGATCAAACTTGCTTGGTTCTGACATGCGCGTGACCAACTACGGTGGCGGCAATACCTCAGCAAAAATCGAAATGAACGACACGCTTACCGGAGAAAAAACCACTGTATTGTGGGTAAAAGGTTCTGGCGGCGACATTGGCTCTATGGGGTTAGATGGCTTTTCAACACTTTATATGGATAAGCTAAACCAGCTTTTACCTCTTTATCGCGGGCTTGAGTTTGAAGATGAGATGGTCGCTTACCTTCCGCATTGTACTTACAACCTAAACTCCCGCGCCGCCAGTATAGATACACCGCTTCACGCCTATTTGCCTTACCTCCATGTGGATCACCTTCACCCAGATGCCGTGATTGCTATTGCGGCAAGCAAAAACAGCAAACAACTGACAGAAGACATTTTCAACGGTGAGATTGGCTGGCTTCCTTGGCGCCGTCCAGGTTTTCAGCTGGGCATGGATTTACACAAAATCGCCACTGAAAATCCACACCTAAAAGGTGTCGTACTAGAAAGCCACGGCCTGTTTACGTGGTCGAATGGCAACAAAGATTGTTACCTAAACTCGCTGAATATTATTAACAAAGCGCAAACGTGGCTAGAACAAAAAAGTGCTGGCAAAGCCGCCTTTGGTGGCGAGCTATTCAAGACTCTGCCTAATGACAAACGCCAACAAGTCGTTTCGAGCTTAATGCCACTCATTCGAGGCAAAACCAGCGAAAAACAACGTCAAATTGGTCACTTCAATGCATCCGAAGAAGTGTTGCAGTTCGTCAATTCGAAAGACTTAGACCGTCTTGCTAAACTTGGCACCTCTTGTCCTGACCACTTCTTACGCACGAAAATTCGTCCATTTGTTGTGGCTTATGATCCGCAAAAAGACAACCTAGACGAAGTCATCGAATCGCTGGATAAAAGCCTTGCTGATTACCGTGAAGATTACGCGGGCTATTATAACCGTTGTAAACGCGATAACAGCCCAGCTATGCGCGATCCAAACCCAGTCATTTATCTAATTCCAGGCGTTGGCATGTTGTCGTTCGCAAAAGACAAAGCCACGGCACGAATTGCTGGCGAGTTCTATGTTAATGCGATTAATGTAATGCGTGGCGCAGACAGCGTGAGCGAATACGTTGGCTTGCCAGAACAAGAAGCCTTCGACATTGAATACTGGTTATTGGAAGAAGCCAAACTGCAGCGTATGCCAAAACCAAAATCCTTAGCAGGCCATATCGCTTTGGTGACGGGTGCGGCTGGAGGTATTGGTCTTGCTACGGCAAAACGTCTAGCCAAAGAAGGTGCCAATATAGTATTGATGGACATAGACGAAGACGCTCTGACGACGGCACAAGCAGACATCATCGGCGAGTTTGGTAAAGATTCCGCGTCTAGCATCAAGATGGATGTGACCAACGAAGACGATGTGATCCGTGCAGTGAAACATTGTGCTGTCGCCTTTGGTGGTTTGGATATTGTTGTCTCCAATGCAGGCATCGCCTCTTCAGCACCATTAGAAGAAACGTCTCTTGCCCTATGGAATAAAAACCAAAGCATCTTATCTACAGGGTATTTCTTGGTTGCTCGCGAAGCCTTTAGTCTGTTAAAACAACAGGATATGGGCGGCAATATGGTATTTATTGCCAGTAAAAACGGTTTGGTTGCCAGTGCAAACGCCAGCGCCTATTGCGTAGCAAAAGCTTCTGAGATTCAGCTTGCGCGCTGCGTTGCATTAGAAGGTGCACCACTTGGTATTCGTTCAAATGTGGTTAACCCAGACGCAGTGTTGCGTGGCTCAAAAATTTGGACTGGTAAATGGAAAGAAGAAAGAGCCAGCGCTTACAAACTATCGACCGATGATTTAGAAGAACATTATCGCCAACGCAGCATGCTGAAGCTTAATGTTTTCCCTGAAGACATCGCCGAGGCCATTTACTTCTTTGCGTCTGACGCGTCGTCTAAATCGACAGGTAATATTCTGAATGTTGATGCGGGGCATGCGCCATCTTTTACTCGCTAGTTCAGTGAAAAGAACCTTGTCTCCAAAGAGCAACGAGGACTTTGCGCACATAGAGACTTCGCGCAAAGTCCCTAAAAATAAAAAAGGATTCATCATGAAACAGCTCATTGATCAAAACTTGCTGCAAGAACACAACACCAAGCAGGAAGCCGCCGTCACAAGTGATTACAACGCGCTGGCGGAAAAACTGGATCGCTCCGGCATCAAAATCGACACTATTTTAGAGCAAGCTAAGCAATTTGCCGTCGCTGTTCCATCTTGGGGAGTAGGCACAGGTGGCACGCGCTTCGCTCGCTTCCCAGGCTTAGGCGAACCACGCAATATTTTCGAAAAACTGGATGATTGTTCTGTTATTCAATTGCTATCACAAGCTACACCGGCGGTGTCTCTACATATTCCTTGGGATCGTCCAAAAGATCCAAACGAACTTCGCCAGTATGCCGAACAATACGGCCTGCATTTTGACGCGATGAATTCCAATACTTTCCAAGATCAAATTGGTCAGGAAGAGTCGTACAAATTCGGCAGTTTGACCCATACGGATAAAGCCGTACGTGAGCAAGCCATTGCTCACAATATCGATGTCGTTGAACTTGGCCAAAAGCTAGGTTCAAAAGCTCTAACTGTGTGGGTGGGTGATGGCTCAAACTTCCCAGGCCAACAGCACTTTAAAAACAGCTTCACTCACTACCTAGAAAGCATTAAAGAAGTTTACAAGAGCCTACCAGACGACTGGAACATGCTGTTGGAACACAAAATCTTTGAGCCGGCGTTTTACTCTACCGTGATTCAAGATTGGGGCAGTAACTACCTTGCAGCAAAAGAAACGGGCGAGCGTTGTATGTCATTGGTGGATTTGGGACACCACGCACCGAACGTCAATATTGAAATGATCGTTAGCCGCCTTGCGCAATTCGGTAAGCTTGGTGGGTTCCACTTTAACGACAGTAAATACGGTGATGACGATTTAGACAGCGGCTCTATCAATCCTTACCAGCTGTTCTTGATCTTCAACGAGCTAACAGACATTCGAGCGCAAAATCCTGCCTACAGCCCATTCTACATGCTGGATCAATCACACAATGTGACAGATCCTGTAGAAAGCTTAATGTACAGCGCTGCGGAAGTGCAACGCGCTTTCGTGAAAAGCTTATTAGTAGATCGCAAAGCCTTAACTCAATACCAGGAAGCAAACGACCCAATGATGGCGCAGGCCAGCTTAAAGCAAGCCTATAACTTGGACGTTGAGCCAATCTTACAAATGGCCCGTTTACAAGCAGGTGGTGCCATCGACCCTGTTAGCTGCTATCGAGCAAGTGGCTATCGCGCAGCCGTTGCCAAATCTCGACCTGCAGATCCGAATAAAACAGGCTCAGGGATTGTGTAACTAACGGACAAAAGCGCACACGAAATAGAGTAGCTATCAGAAAATATAGTCTTTCGTAGAGGCTATATTTTTTTAACTATTTTAATTTTAGAAACAATGTTTCATTAAAAATATTTATTTGAAAATATAAATTTAGATATTCATTTCAAATAGAAATATTGTGATTTATATTAAACAAGACATGAAGCCAATCCAAAAATAACAAAGGGATTAAAAATGCATGAATTACTAAGAGAAAAGAAGCATGTTGTTTCACGCGATCAAGTCGTCGAAGCAATCGATCTTTTAACTCAAAATCTCATTAATATTGAAGACACTACCGGTGACTTTCTGCTACGCCTTGAAGACGGTCGAGTGATCGACACCAAAGGTTGGGCAGGCTGGGAATGGACTCATGGCATTGGCTTATATGGTTTATTCAAATATTGGCAAATCACCAACAACCCAGACACGCTAAAAATTATTCACGATTGGTTTGAACAACGCCTGAGTGAAGGCACGCCAACTAAAAACATCAACACGGTTGCACCTTTTTTAACACTGGCTTGTTTGCATGAACGTACGCCAAAAGAGTCTTGGCAGCCGTATTTGGAAGAATGGGCAGAATGGGTCATGTACGAAATGCCCCGCGTGCAAGAAGGCGGTCTTCAGCACATCGTTTATAACAGCGTAAACCACAACCAAATGTGGGACGACACCTTAATGATGAGCGTCCTGCCGCTCGCCAAAATAGGCAAATTACTTAATAAACCCGACTATGTAGAAGAAGCAAAATACCAATTTTTGACTCATATCCAATACCTAATGGATTCAAAAAGCGGCCTGTGGTTTCACGGCTGGACGTTCGAAGGCAACCACAACTTTGCCGACGCTTTGTGGGCTCGAGGTAATAGCTGGGTCACCATTGTGATTCCTGAATTTATTGAATTATTGGATTTGGCTGAAAACGATCCGATTCGCCGCTTCTTGTTATCTACTTTAGAACGCCAAGTCAAAGCCCTAAGCGAACTACAACACAGCGATGGTCTCTGGCACACCTTGTTAGACGATAGCAGTACTTACCTAGAAGCGTCAGCCTCCGCGGGATTTGCCTATGGCATTTTAAAAGCCGTACGTAAACGTTATCTCTCCAGCGACTATTTGCCTATTGCGGAAAAGGCCATCAAAGCGGTCTATAGCAACATAGACGCGCAAGGCGAACTGCAAAACACCTCTTTTGGTACCGCCATGGGTGACGATTTAGAGTATTACAAAAACATCAAAATCACCTCTATGCCTTATGGACAAGCCATGGCGATTTTATGTCTTAGCGAATATTTGCGTCGCTATATCTAGCTGAGGTTAAAGGAAACTCAGCTATCAATTTCTTAGATCAACAATAAACATAAAAAGGATAAGAAAATGAAAACCAAATTATTTACCACAGCACTTACCCTAATTAGCTTAGGGCTAGCGTCGGCATCCGCTTACGCAGAGAACTTACGTTTTGGCTACGCGAGCAACGCGACACCAACCGTAGAAGCGATGAAGAAATTTGCCGAATTAGTGGATCAGAAAACAAAAGGCGATGTCACTGTCACCTTTTTCCCTGACAGCCAATTAGGTGGCGAACGTGAAATGGTCGAGCTACTACAAGCTGGCCTACTGGACATGACCAAAGTCAGTGGTGGGCTTATGGAAAGTTTTGCTCCTGTGTATGGTGTCTTTTCGATGCCGTATTTATTTAATAGCCAAGAGCATTTCTATAATGTGATGGATAACTCCAAAATCACCACACCGATTTATGAGTCATCGAAAGGCGAAGGTATTTTGGGCCTAACCTATTACGACAGTGGAGCTCGTAGCTTCTATACCTCAGAAAAAATCATTCGTAATGTGGATGATCTGAAAGGTCTCAAAATCCGTGTAATGCAAAGCCCAACGTCTATCAAGATGGTAAAAATGCTGGGTGGCTCGCCTATCGCGATGGGCCAAGCTGACGTCTATTCGTCAATTCAGCAAGGCGTATTAGATGGCGCGGAGAACAATGAGTTTGCCCTAACGATTGCTCGTCATGCCGAAGTCGCGAAACACTATTCTTATGACGTACATTCTCGTGTGCCAGATATTGTGTTGATCTCGAAAGCAACCATGGATCGCTTAACACCAGACCAGCGTACAGCAGTTGAAGAAGCGGCAAAAGAGTCTACTGAGTTCCAAAAGAAAGCCTGGACAAAAGCCGTTAACGACGCAAAAACCATGAGCGAAGAAAAATTCGGTGTGACCTTTTATTACCCAGATGTTAGCGAGTTTCAAGCGGCCGTTCAGCCAATGTATGAAGAGCTAAAATCAGATCCAGAAAAATATAAGGTTTATCAGGCAATCCGCCAGCAAGCGGAGTCAAAATAATGCCCAAAATAAGACGTTTCCTAGACATCTGTCTAGGGACAATGTGTTCTTTCTTACTCCTTAGCATGGTCGTGATACTTAGCTGGCAGGTAATCAGCCGTTATGTATTCAACGACCCTTCGACTTACACCGAAGAGTTACTAAGGTTAGGATTGGTCTGGTTGTCTCTATTAGGAGCTGCTTATTCTGCTGGCCGCGGTTCTCATATGGCCATTGATCTACTGCGCGATATTTCGCGCGGTAGATTTCAAAAACTCCTTAAGATGTTAGTCCCTATCAGCTTTATTATTTTCAGCATTTACGTACTGATTCTGGGCGGTTTACACAGCATGCAAATCGCTTCGAAACAACTCACCGCTGTACTGCAAATGCCGATGTCGAGTTTTTACGCGGCTTTACCCGTCTGCGGAGTATTGCTGATTTTGTACGCTATTTTGAATTTGATTGATGTATTAAAAGAGCCAATGAACAGCAAGACTGGCTCTGATATCGATCAACCACTAAGCATGGGAGAATAAACATGGCGGGTGAAGCGAGCCTTGTGCTCATTATTACGTTTTCTATCCTGTCTCTTTTAGGGTTACCACTGGCTATCTCCTTGGTTGCCTCGTCATTGGCAGCAGTCACCATGATGGTGCCAGTGGATATGGCGCTCTTTACTTCTGCCCAAAAAATGGTGGCGAGTTTAGACAGTTTTTCTCTATTAGCCGTACCATTTTTTATTCTCTCTGGCGTCATCATGAACTCCGGCGGCATTGCCATTCGCTTGGTTAACTTCGCAAAACTCATGGCTGGACGTATTCCAGGCTCTTTAGCGCAAACCAACATCGCGGGTAACGTATTATTTGGCTGTATTTCAGGCTCGGCCATTGCGGCGTCTACGTCAATTGGTAGCGTTATGGTGCCGATTCAAGCCAAAGAAGGCTATGACAGATCCTTTGCTGCGGCAGTGAATATCGCCTCGGCCCCAACAGGCATGCTGGTGCCGCCAACCACGGCTTTTATCATTTACTCGTTAATTTCTGGTGGCACTTCTGTCGCTGCGTTGTTCTTGGGTGGCGCTGTAGCGGGCGTTATTTGGGCGCTGGGCTTGGTGCTAGTCACCGTTATTATTGCCAAAAAACGCAAATACCCATTGTCAGATCGAGTGCCTTTTAAAGAAGCCGTTAAGATCACTCTTGATGCGATTCCTAGCTTATTCCTCATCGTGTTTATTATTGGTGGGATTGTTATGGGCGTGGTGACGCCAGTAGAAGCCTCTGGTATTGCGGTCATTTACACCATGATTTTGGCATTCTTCATCCATAAAACCACACCGCTTCGCGCTTTGCCTAAGTTCCTAATCGAAACATCGCACATTACTGGCACCATCATGTTGCTTTTAGCAGCATCTGCCACCTTGTCATTTGCCATGGCATTCACTGGTATTCCGGCAGCGATATCGGCTTTGATCCTCGGGATTTCTAACGATCCGATCATGGTTATGCTGATCATCAATATCTTATTACTGGTGATAGGCTGCTTTATGGACATTGGACCAGCAATCTTGATCTTCACGCCGATCTTGCTACCGATTGCCATGAAAGTAGGCTACGACCCTGTGCATTTCGGCGTTGTCATGGTGTTCAACCTTGCCATCGGCACTATCACACCGCCTGTTGGTACTGGCTTATTCGTCGGGGCTACGGTTGCCAAGGTGAAAGTCGAAAAGGTCATTGTCGCACTCGCGCCTTTCTATCTTGTTCTGTTCAGCTTACTCGCGCTGATCTCTTACGTGCCTGTCATCACGCTATTCTTACCGAAGTTCTTCGGTCTATGAGGATATAAAACTAACAACTCGATTAAGAATCGTTTGAAACAAAAGAATGGGAAACAATAAAGGCGCTTCATTACTGAAGCGCCTTTATTTTTGGAAGCTGGTGAATACTGCTTGGGTTAAATCAGTGAGCGTACGTAAGCTTCGATCTCTGGATTTTGGTTATTGTCAAAGAAGCATTGCTGGAAGCGACTTCCTGCCACGGCAGTGCGAACCAATTCTTGATCCATCGCTTTTAACCCATCCAAATAGCTGTCTTTCATTGTCGCCGCTTTCACTTGATTAAGGATACCTGCATTCTTCACTTGCGGCTCTCTTCTCTCTACTGGATAGCCCTGCCCACGAGGACCTGAGAATGCTTTTTCGAAAATGTAGCGAGCATTCAATTCTGCCGCCCAACCAAATCCTTTAGCGAACGCCATAGCAATAGCATTGCCATTGTTGATTTGATTAAACAGAAACGCGTCAGATGGTTCTAAGCAATAGCCACATACCACGCCTGGATGAGCATTTAACGACATCATAGCGCCCTGTCCTGTGCCACAACCAGAAACCACAAAGTCCACTGAGTTTGAATTCAACAAAAGGCTAGCCATGATACCTAAGTGGATATAAGTCAGGTGATGATCGTTCTCGCCATCCATTCCGACATTGAATACATCATGATTAAATGGCTCTACAGCTGTATTGAGCTGCTCCAAGATAGTCGCATTCTTGCCTGCTTGGCTATTCTCCATCATTAATGCAATTTTCATCATTGTCTCCTAATTTTGTCTGAATGATTCTCAGCAATTATTGTTGTAGAGGCTACGGTGTCGCAGTCCTGAATTAATAAGTCATACCACTCAACTATACCAATAGAAAAACAATATTCAATATTTTTCACAATACAACAAAATAAAAATGAAATGATGTTTCAATAAAATAAAATTAACATTGTCATTTGAAAATTGTTCTTCTAGTATAGCTCTACAATATGAAAAACAGCCGCGATGCATGCTGCTATCACTATAATAAAGAGGAAGTACTATGTTCGATCTGACGGGTAAAGTAGCCATTGTCACTGGATGCAATACAGGTCTGGGACAAGGCATGGCGTTAGCACTAGCCAATGCAGGCGCAGACATCGTTGGTGTTAATAGAAGCGACCCTGCAGAAACAATCGATTTGATCCAAAAAGCAGGTCGCAAATTTCACAACGTAAATGCAGACATGAGCAAGATGGACAGTGTTGATCATGTTATAAAAGAGGCCGTTGCAGCCTTTGGAAAAGTCGATATCCTTGTCAATAATGCTGGCATCATTCGTCGTAATGACGCATTAGATTTTACCGAAAAAGACTGGGATGAGGTCATGGATCTCAATATCAAATCACTCTTCTTCATGTGCCAAGGCTTTGCTAAACAAATTATTGCTCAGGGAACACCTGGTAATATTATTAACATCGCTTCTATGTTGTCCTACCAAGGTGGTATTCGAGTACCTTCATACACCGCATCGAAAAGTGGCGTTATGGGCGTAACAAAATCACTCGCTAATGAATGGGCAAAACATGGCATCAATGTAAATGCCATTGCACCAGGCTACATGGCGACCAACAACACTGAAGCATTAAGAGCCAACGAGAGCAGGTCCGAAGAAATTTTAGGCAGAATCCCTGCTGCCCGCTGGGGAACACCAGAAGATATGGCCGGCCCTATCGTCTTTTTAGCATCTGAAGCCTCTCGTTATGTCCACGGCTATACCATTGCCGTTGATGGTGGTTGGCTTGCACGTTAACGTGCATTTATATGGGATGGGGTGTTGTTGAATAAAAAAATGTCATATAGTAAATAGACAAAATCCCATTTCAAAAAAAATGAAACTTATGAAGAACGAAGAAAACGCCCTGCAAATTGAACCTGTTTCATCTGTGATGAAGATGTTCGCCATTATCACGGCTTTAGCTGAACACAAGTCGCTTGGTATTACAGAATTATCTCAAATAGTCATGAGCTCAAAGAGCACTGTCTATCGTTTCCTACAAACAATGAAAATGCTAGGATTTGTTTCCCAAGAAGGCGACGATGACCGTTATTGGCTAACGCTAAAGTTATTTGAAGTCAGTTCAAAAGCATTAGAATACGTTGATCTAGTGTCCCTGACCGAGCCTTACATGGCTAGCATTGGCGAAAAGACAAAAGAAGCACTGCATTTAGGCGTACGTGATGGCGATAGTATTATCTATATCTACAAAGTCGATGCGCAATATAACTTACGAATGCAGTCACGTATCGGCGGGCGTAACCCGTTGTATTCAACCGCAATTGGTAAGGTGCTTTTGGCAGAACGCTCAGAGAGTGATATTAGACAAATCTTTGAAAAAGTAGACTTTATTCCATCCACTGCAAAGACTCATGTCTCTGTTGATTCACTGCTGGAAGAGCTAAACGACGTGAAAAGCCAAGGCTATGGTGTCGATAATGAGGAACAAGAGGAAGGGCTACGTTGCATTGCTGCACCAATATACGACCGTCTTGGCAATGTTATAGCTGGGCTCAGCGTATCCTTTCCGACATTGCGCCACTCTAGCGAAAAGTTTGATCAATATGTTAGCTTGCTGCAAGATGCAGCAAGCAGTATTTCTGAGAAGCTAGGCTACAAAAAATAGCTTGTGAACATAACTAGAAAACGGATTAGGCGGATTTTATCCGCCTAATCCGCTAAACCTTATTACCCAGCTACTCTAACGACTAATTTTCTTATACAAATACTTACGGCATGTTCTTTCATCCATTCTCTTAAGCACAAAAACCAACACACTAATCACGGCCACTGAAAAAACAATTCGCCCCCAAAAGATCGTCATAAAGTCAGCGCCTATTAAAAGAACCAGCAAAGTATCTTCAATCAAGCTGTGCAATAAATTCAACAACATCATGGCGACGAAAATATCTCTGGGAGAAATATGACCTCGTTTTGCTTCGTTAATAAGCAAACCGCCACCAAATGACACCCCTAGCGTAATGCCAACAACCGTTAAGTTTGTTGCCTCTCGGCTGATGCCCAGGACAGACAAGATCGGCTTAAGTAACACCCCCATGAGTTTTTCAATGCCCAGTAATTTCAGCAAACGTAACAGTGTCATTAACGCGGCGATTACCACAAAAATCATCGCAAGGCTTTGTAGTTGATCAAGCGCCCAGGCCATATAGCTAGGGTCACTGGTTGGTGTATGCTTCCAAACAGTCTGCGCAGTTGTGTTTAATAGATCTCCGCTTTGATAAATATG
Organism: Marinomonas foliarum; assembly: GCF_003337275.1. Classification (GTDB taxonomy): domain Bacteria; phylum Pseudomonadota; class Gammaproteobacteria; order Pseudomonadales; family Marinomonadaceae; genus Marinomonas; species Marinomonas foliarum. The sequence goes on from NZ_QPJQ01000007.1 coordinate 39,873, forward strand.
GTGAAGTATCCAACCCATTAATAAACCACCACCCAGACGAATCACTAGTGTCGCAACAATGCCTACTCCGGCTTTTTTAGCCACCGCCACCTCTACTGGCAATGAATGTGCGAGCAGCAATAACGTTCCTAAAATAGAGACTTGAGCGACGGTTAAGTCGGCATCCATACTCATAAAGACCACAAGCCCTGCGTACATATTGGTAACCAGTGTTGTTGCCCATACCAACCCCATTTCACTGGGCAAGCCAACCAAAGACATAACAGGACTCAGCCAGTGACTTAGCAGTTCTATACCACCAAACTCTTCAATAACCTTGATCACGATAATCATCGGAATCATGATTTTATAAAGCGTCCAAGTAACATCAATGATCTCTTTCCAGAGACCATTCCACAAAAGTCCAATCCAACGGGATATACGTTTATTCACTTCTCTTGCTCCAAACAATGTATGGATGAAGTCTATTGAGATAAGAAGAAATATGTTGATCAATTTAATAATTGATAACGTCTAATATTTTTAATATAAAAGCTATTAAGAAATTTCTAGTCGTATAACTATTGTTTTGAGAAATTTATGGAATTAGACAAAATAGACCGAAAAATCCTAGTCATCTTGCAACGAAATAATCGCATCGCAAATGTTGAACTGGCCGAAGAAGTAGGATTATCGCCACCAGCTTGCCATAAAAGGGTAAAACGCTTGAGAGATGACAACATCATCGTCGGTGACGTTGCTATTGTGAATCCCGAACTGAGCGGTAATAAATTGACTCTTCTAGTATCAGTAGAAATGGAGCGGGATCGAAAAGATGTGTACGACGCTTTTAAACGCGTCGTTAGCAAAGCGCCAGAAGTGAGACACTGCTACCAAATCACAGGTAGCTATGATTTTATGATGGTCGTCACTGTGCCAGATATCCAAGCTTTTGAAAGCTTTGTCGATAGAGTGCTTCACACCGAAGCCAACATCCGAAAATTCCAAACCTCGGTGTCGCTGCGAACGGTGAAATCCTCTACCGAGATTCATTTGAGCGAATAAATTACGCAGAGGTTGAGCAAACAACCTCACCTGTTTTGCGCTTTTCCCAATTTTTTAACGTAACAGAGCGGTATTTCTGCATGATGTTATTCGCAACAAAAGATGTAATACCCACATGGTCCAATAATGCGGTCATGACGGACTCTGCAGCTCGAACAGCGCCATCATCACACTTTAGCGCTATAGCAAGCTTCAATTCTGGAATAGCTGCAATATAAACACCTTCAGCTCCTACTTTTAGAAAGACGCGCTTTTGTAAGATTCTCATCATATCGGTACAATAACGCGCCGTCCCAGCCACCATAAAAGGATACTCGACTACTGCGTCATATAAGGTTTTACAGGCTTTTTGGCGCTCTGTTGATAAGCTATCAGGGCTAGCAAACTTAGCAAATGCCAAAGCAAGGTTCGTTAGGGGCATCGCCCATGTAGGTGCGGAGCAACCATCGGGGGACCAAGGTGCTGTGCTGTAATCGTAGTCACACATATCCGCCATGGTATCGGCAATCTTCTGCTGCACAGGGTGATCAATGCCAATGTAACCTTCTGATGAAACACCAAGTAATTTCGCTAAGCCCAGCATACCCGCATGCTTGCCCGAGCAGTTATTATGCAGTTGATTTGGCTCTTTTCCTTCGCCTGCTAACACATAACCCGCTTCAACGCGCATTGGCCAATGACAACCACACTCAAAATCTGCTTCAGTCGATGCCAATTTATCCAGCATACTTTGCACAGTTGCCACATGTTCCGGTTCACCATTATGAGACGCACAACAAATGGAAATTTCATCGTCACTGAACCCAAAACGTTCCGCCCCTCCCATCTCGATAAAAGCCAACGCCTGCATTGCTTTAATTGCACTGCGAGGGTAAACCAAGGCCTCTACATCGCCCCAAGATTCAATGACTTCACCCATGCTTGAAACAATAACGGCTTTAATATTGTGCTCACTTTCAACAATACCACCACGTGTTACTTGTACAGAAAGAGGTGAATGCTGCATCAAATTGCTCCTTTATCTAAAAATGGACTATTTATCCCAGAATAAATTGAAGGTGAAAAGATAACAACTTACCAAAATACCCTTTATATCACTCCGATGCGATAGTGGTTTGCAGATAGTCATCACAGACTTCAAGTTCATAAATCGTTTTTGACTGAACTAGGCAGCTGCGCATTTCATTACGTGCGCTTTGGTAAGCCCCATCGACAAGATCATTGATCTTGTCCCATTGATCTCGGCTTGGCCATTGAGCATAACCCACCAAAATATTGGCTTTATCTGACGTGTGCAGTCTTGAGCCATAGCTACCACAGTTTTTATAAATCGCTTTTGTGACGTCAAACCATGCAGCACGAAAAGACGTTTCCGTCCCTTCTTTGATTTCAAACTCATAAACAGCAATAAACATCCCTCTCTCCTTGATCGACTAAGCTTTCATACAAAAGTAAACACAGCATAATCAATTTCTTCATTCTGTATTCAAATATATTTGAATACGCTGACAACAACTGACAACACGAAACGATAAGGTTACTCTTTAAGCTATCACCCAAGAAGATAAACGTATGTCAGAACCCTTTAAAAACCTCTTCAATAACCATGTTATCAACCATATGGCGGAACACTTTCAACGCCATTGGCAAGACTTCGATAAACAAGGATTTATTGATGCCGCCTCTCATCAACTTGAAGCATTGGAACTCAAAGCACGCTCTCAACAAATTACCGCTGCGATGAGCCAATATTTGCCAAAGGATTTCGAACACGCAGGTCAAATTTTACTAGCCGCCTTAGCGCCAGAATCCAACGAGGAACAAATAATCGAAAGTGACGGTATTACAGGCTGGGCAGTGATGCCAATGGGCGATTATGTAGGTCTTCATGGTCTTGCTCATCATGATTTTTCCATGACTTTGTTGAACGCTATGACCCGTCGATTTACGTCCGAATTCAGCATTCGATTTTTCTTATTGACGTCCCAAGAAAAAACTCTCGAAGTACTCAGAAGCTGGCTGAAAGACGACAACAAACACGTACGACGCCTCATCTCCGAAGGCACGCGACCACGCTTACCTTGGGCTATGCAGTTGCCGAGTTTTATTCTGAATCCAGCACCCGTTATTGAGTTGCTTGAAGAACTGAAAGACGATCCAGAAGAATACGTGCGCCGCTCGGTGGCCAATAACCTTAATGACATTGCTAAAGATCACCCTGACCTTGTAGCAGACATTGCCGAAAAATGGATGCAAGGTGCCAATATAAACCGCCAAAAGCTGATACGCCATGCATGTCGAACCTTATTAAAACAAGGTAATGATAAAGCTCTCGAAGTATTCGGCTACGGCAGACCAAAGTTAGATAGTATTAAGTTGGAAGTTCATGAAGAACAAGTGAAGCTAAATGGCAACTTAGAATTTTCACTGTTACTAGAATCCACCAGTGAAAGTGATCAAAGCTTGATGATCGATTACGTTATTCACCATCAAAAGAAAAATGGCAAAACATCAGCTAAGGTTTTTAAGTGGAAAAAAACGATATTGGAAGCTGGTAAGCAAGTCTCTATGAGCAAGAAACACCCTTTCAAAGCCATCACCACTCGAGTTTATTATGACGGCCTGCATGAGGTGGAAATCCTCGTGAATGGTCAACCGATTGCAAAAAATCGCTTCTTTTTATCAACCAGCTAACCAACCATAATGCGATTACGCCCTGCCCCTTTGGCTTCATACAGCAATATGTCGGTGCGTTTTATCATTCGGCTTTGGTCGTCAAGGTGCTGGTACTCAGTAACACCCAGACTAATTGTAAAACTTGGAATATCGGGGTCGTTAAGTGACTCGATAGATTTACGCAATTGGTCTGCCAAAAACTCAGCCTCTTCAAGATTGGTATCTTTAAGCAATATGGCAAATTCTTCCCCACCCACTCGAAACAGTGCATCGGTTTGACGTAGACGGCGGTGGAGTGTTTTAACCAATACCCTAAGCACATTATCACCGACATCATGACCGTATGAGTCATTGATTTTCTTAAAGTAATCAACATCTAATAAAATTAAACTAAAATGATGCCCACTTTGAGCGAGTACTAATTCATACTTAATTTGCTCATCCCATTTGTGGCGATTAAAGGCGCCAGTCAACTTATCTCGTGTGGCAAGCTCGATTAATTTACTTTCGACTTCATCACGACTCTCTCGCTCCTGAGAAAATCGTCCAATCAAAATTCTGAGGTCTTTCTCCAACTCATCTAGCTCATCGGTACCTTTATAGCGTGGGGTATTTGCATCCGCATCATGTGGCATTGATCTATGTAAAGAGTCAATCTGCCCACGCAATACATCCACCTTACGACGAAAAGACAAAATAGTATGAAGCGTTAAATAAATACCAATTACAAATGCGACAAAGCCCAATGTAGCACTCATAACCAAGAAGTCTCGCTCTTGCTTTTCTACAGATGAGGCAACTTGAATAGCCAATTGATCGATACTCATTAGTAATTCATTTGCTTCGTCATCCAAAGCGTTGTCTTGCTTCTCTACATTATTCCAGTCAATATCAGAGTGTTGATCTTTGTTTATAAACTGCACAAAGGCATGTTCAAAACTGACTCTGTGACTATGTAGATCTTTGATTTTTTTCAGTAAAACTTGGTGGTCTGCAACATTAATGCGCACACTGTCCAGAGCTAAAGCAGAATGGAGAATGCTAATCGCTCTCTCAAGCTGTGTGGCAAGACGCTGATTAAACTGATCAAAACCTTGCATACCTTTTTTCCGAAGATTTTCGTCCTCAAAAAAAACATCCCCCTGTAGACGAATACCTTCCATCCAAAGATGCTGTTTAAGTTGGAGAATTTCGATATCAGCAATCACTTCCAATAAAGGAATGTCGATTTTGGAAACTTCTTGAATATCTTTATAGATTTTCTGGGATTTATAAGCCGTGTAGAGAATCACAATAAAAAGAAAGGCCAACAGCACAAATGAAAGGCCGCTGATTTTTCTGGTCATAGACGCATTTAACCAAGTAAACATATTAGCCTGTTATCCATCCGCTTTTTTCGTGTTTTTGAGTATCATAATGACAACACCAAACGCACATACTCCTAATACAGCGCCAGATAATCCAACACTTTCCAAACCAACTCTCTGAATAACTTGGCTACCGATCAACGCTCCTGCACCAATACCTAAATTAATGATACCGGAGTACAAAGACATAATAATATCCGCTGCACTGCCATCAACATTCAGTACTCGGATCTGCATACTCAAGCCAATAATCATCAGAGCTGCGCCCCACAACAACACGCAACTAATAAGCCAGTAGTTATTCGGGGTCACAAAATACAGCATGCCCATACAAAATGTAATGATTACAACGCTAGAAACTAACATTTGCGCGTTGGCTTTATCACCAAAATAGCTAAACAACACACTCCCAATTATCCCTGCCATTCCAAATAACAGCAGAATTGTGGTTGTGAATTGCCCACTGGCACCACCAACTTCATGCAAGAAAGGCTCAATATAACTATAGGCCGTATAATGGGCAGAAAATATCACGAAGATAAACAAGTACATTCCTAATAACGCACGATTACGCAAAACCTCAGGAACTTTACTCATAGAGCCAGAAAACAAGCTAGGTAAGTTCGGTAACAAACGATACATGACCAGCATAATAATAAGTGCAATCACGGCAATAAAAGCAAAGGTAGTACGCCACCCCATAAGCTGACCAATAATACGTCCAGCCGGAACACCTAAAACCATAGCCAGTCCAGTACCTGTGGCTAAGACACTTAAAGCAAAAGTATGTTTACCTTGTGGAGCAACACGAATCGCAATAGAGGCAGTAATAGACCAGAAAACGGCGTGCGCAAATGCGATACCAATACGACTAATCAGTAAGGTCGTGAAATCCCACGCAATCACAGACAAAATATGACTAACAATGAAAAGCGCGAATAATCCCATCAACAGAGATTTTCGCTCTAACTTACGAGTGAGGAGCATCATTGGGAGTGACATCAGCGCCACTATCCACGCATAAACCGTCAGCATCCAGCCTACTTGAGCAGGGGAAGTCGAGAAACTCTGCGCTATGTCAGACAATAACCCAACCGGTACAAACTCTGTCGTATTAAATATAAAAGCGCTGAATCCCAAAATAAACACGCGCAAGTATTGGACACGGCGAGAAACCGTTTCCTCAGGAGAGAAAGTTGACGTCATGATTACCTGCTGAAATGTAAGGTGTTTGAAAGGTCATTATTGTCCACTTTTTCAACTTCAACGAAACACTCAAATATGAATGTTTATTGATATTTTACTCCAGTTTTCGAACACAACCCCCCATCAATGTATTTTAAGGTCCAAAAATCGCAGGGATAAAAACGCCACTCATAAAAAAACTACATTTTCTTACACAATTCAAACGGCTCTTATGAGAATATCACGACTGTTGCAAATCGATAAGAATGAGTAATAATGATCCCTTCTATACTGTATTTTTCACCACAATTAGCATCATGGAAGACGCAATTAAATACAAAGTTACAAGCACATGGACACACTGTTGAATGGCTCCCCATTCAACAGATTAAGCAGTCCCCCGCACTTTCACTGGTACTCATTGCAGAAAATGATATCAGTGCAGAAGACATCCTCTTAATCCCGTCCAGAAAAACCATTGTCATTGTTGATGAATGGAGCTTAGAAGTCAGCGCTAAATGGATAAATCGAGGGGCAGATAACTGCTTTGCCCACCATGATGAGCACCTGATCAGCTGGCTTCTATCTGAGTTCTCAAAATTTGCCCTGACAAGAACACGCAAGACAGACGACGATGTTTTACAGGTCATTATCGACGCTATTCCTGCCCCCATTTTTTTTAAAGACCAACACCATATTTATCGCGGATGTAACACCGCATTTTGTGAATTTATTGGACGCCCCCGGGACGAAGTCGTCGGCCATTCTGTTTATGATATTGCCCCTAAACACCTCGCTGATATTTACTATGAAGCTGATTGTGAATTATTGGCAAAAGGTGGCACTCAACGCTATGAAGCAGAAGTAAGATTTTGCAATGGCTCTCTCCATGAAATGGAATTTAATAAAGCCGTTTTCACAAATGCAGGAGGGCAAGCAATCGGCCAAGTTGGTGTCATGCTAGAAGTAACAGAACGTAACGAATTAATTCGTAAGTTAGACAAAGCAACTCGTACTGATCCATTAACCGGAATGTCTAATCGAAGAGAATTTAATCTTACCATCCAAGAAGCACTTAACGAACAGAAGAGTTCAGAGCAAAAGCTCAGTTTAATGACATTGGATATCGATTTCTTTAAGCAAATAAACGATAGGTTTGGTCATGGCGGAGGAGATCGGACACTGCAGTTAATTGCTAGCTGGCTACAAAGCCAGCTACACGAAACAGACCACGCATTCCGTGTTGGGGGCGAAGAGTTTTATATTTTAATGCGCGGAAAAAGCATAAAAAGCGCGTTGGGCATGGCGGAAAGCTTGTGCAAACACATGGCAACAACCCCATTTATGATCAATCATAAATCAATCTACATAACTTTTTCCGCAGGAGTCATTGAATTAACTCCAAACCTTCCATTAGACGACGCTCTCGAGATGGTAGATAAAGCATTATACGAAGCAAAATCAAACGGTCGAAATTGTGTTTGTCATGTATTCCAATAACCTAAAAAAAAATAAATGTTAACAGGAACGATTTGCATTACTATCTGTCACATACAAAACAATTTATAAATCCCACTCTGATAGATAGGAACTTGTAATGAAACGTCCAACAATAAAAACATCGCTTTTAACCCTAGCTGGTGCAACAACTATGCTTGCTTTGAGCAGTACTTCTGCCCACGCCAGTGGTGAGGTCAATGTCTATTCAGCGCGCAGCGAAGCACTGATTGCTCCTTTGCTAGACATTTATGCAAAAGAAAATAACGTCAAAGTAAACCTAATTACCGGCAGTGCAGACGCTTTGCTAAGCCGTCTGCAATCAGAAGGTGACGCCAGCCCTGCCGACGTATTCATCACGGTTGATGCAGGACGTTTATATCGCGCAAAAGAAGCAGGTGTGCTCCAGGCGTTTGAAACAAGCAACTTAAATAAAGTTGTACCTGAGCATCTAAAGGATCGTGACGGTTACTGGTATGGCTTGTCTCAGCGTGCTCGCGTTATATTCTATAACCCTGAAACTGTCTCCGCTGCTGATTTATCGACATATGAAGACCTAGCTGATCCAAAATGGAAAGGCAAAATTTGCATTCGATCTTCTAGCAACATCTACAACCAATCCTTGGTTGCTTCCATGATCGATGCCAATGGAGAAAGACAAACGTTAGAATGGATCAAAGGTCTAGTTGCTAACTTTGCACGTCCACCAGCTGGCGGTGACACAGATCAAATTAAAGCGGCCGCTGCAGGCGTTTGTGATATCGCGGTCGCAAACACCTATTACTTTGGCCGTTTAGGTTTAAGCAACAAAAAAGAAGACCGTGCAGTTTTTGATAAACTAAAAATGTTCTGGCCTAACCAAGCGGCTAACGAGCGTGGTGCTCACGTCAATGTCAGCGGTATTGGCATCACGGCATCCTCTAAAAACACCGACAACGCCAAACAATTAATCGATTTCTTGACCAATAAGCAAAGCCAAGAATGGTACGCCAACGTGAACAACGAATACGCCGTGATTGAAGGCGTGGCGCCACCAAAAAGCCTAGCGACGTTTGGTGAATTCAAAGCTGATAAAGTGTCTTTGAGTGTATTAGGTGAAAACAACCGCCAAGCGGTTAAACTAATGGACCAAGGTGGTTGGAAGTAATACTCCAGCTATATCCAAATAGTTACACTGTAATACTTAAAAGAGGAGGCTATTTAGCCTCCTCTTCCATTAAACTCCAAAATGCTTCTACCAATGGGTTCTTCAAACTTTTCTTGAGTGTAAACAGGCCAATATCATAAGGCTCCAACTCTGGCTGCACATCCAGCACCTTAATTCGATCCACCAATGGGCTGTTATCCAAGACGATTTTTGGCACAACTCCGATACCAAAACCCAAACTCACCATGCTCACAATCGCCTCATTACCGGTGACTTGAGCATAAATCCTTGGCGCGATGTCGAGTTGACGAAACCATTCGTCAATACGTGTTCGAGATACACCACCTTCAGAAAGAATCATTGGGATATTAGCCCACTCCTCTGGCGACGTTGGCGTGTTGGTTGGAACATTCGGCACTTGCTGTTCAAGTGGCGCAATAAACAACAAAGGCGAAATAGCGATTGGCTTAAAGGCTAAGCCACGAGGCAAGTTAGCTGGGCGGGCAGCAATGGTAATGTCCTCTTTACCATCCAGAATATGCGCAATCGCATGCTCTGGATCGCCAGTACGTAGCTTTATCTCAATCGCTGGATAAGCAATACGAAAACGACGCAGTAATTCATACAAAAAACTATAACTCGCTGTGACTGATCCATAAAGACTGATTTCACCACTAAGCTGGTCGGAATTATCTGTCAATTCATGACGAATCAAGTTCCATTGTCGGCTGGTATCGCGAGCGTACTTGAGAAATTTCTGTCCTTCTTGGGTTAATACTACAGTGCGATTATCACGGTTAAACAAAGCCACGCCGAGCTCGTCTTCTAAGTGTCGGATGTTTCGTGACATGGCAGAAATACTGATGTGACATTCGTCACTGGCGCGTCCGAAATTCAACGTTTCCGCTAAGGCGAGAAACTGCTTAAGCGTTTTTATATTCATAATGAAGCCTGCACCCTATTGCTGTTTACTCATCATAAATCATGATTGCAATAAATGGGATACTATATTGCGAATATATCAATTTACGAAAAGGTTCTACTAGGATAGATTAACCCTACTCGCAGAATGTCAGGAAAATCATTGCTTGGCGACTGTGTCATCCATTTTTAATATCCGCGTGTTTTTATCGCTGATACATTAATTTAAAAGGTGTGTTTATCATGGCTAATTACTTCAATACTTTGCCGCTACGCGAGCAACTAGCTCAACTAGCAAAATGTCGCTTCATGGACAGCTCTGAATTTGCAGACGGCGTAGAAGCGCTTAAAGGCAAAAAAATGGTTGTTATCGGTTGTGGTGCACAAGGTCTTAACCAAGGCTTGAACCTACGTGATTCTGGACTAGATGTTTCTTACGCATTGCGCCCTGAAGCGATTGCACAAAAACGTCAGTCTTGGAAAAATGCGACTGAAAACGGTTTTGTTGTAGGTACTTACGAAGATTTGATCCCAACAGCTGATGTTGTATTGAACCTAACACCTGATAAGCAACACACTCCAGTTGTTACAGCCGTTATGCCTCTTATGAAAGAAGGCGCTTGCCTATCTTACTCTCACGGTTTCAACATCGTAGAAGAAGGCATGCAAGTACGTGACGACCTTACAGTAATCATGGTTGCACCTAAGTGCCCAGGCTCTGAAGTTCGCGCTGAATACGTTCGTGGTTTCGGTGTTCCAACACTTATCGCGGTTCACGAAGACAACGATCCTAAAGGCGAAGGTCTTGCACTAGCGAAAGCTTACGCTGTTGGTACTGGCGGTCACAAAGCAGGCGTTCTAATGTCTTCTTTCATCGCAGAAGTTAAATCTGACCTAATGGGTGAGCAAACTATCCTTTGTGGTATGTTACAAACTGGTTCTATCCTTTGCTTCGACAAAATGATTGAAGAAGGCATCGACGCTGGCTATGCATCTCGCTTGATCCAATTCGGTTGGGAAACCATCACTGAAGCATTGAAATACGGCGGCGTGACTAACATGCTAGATCGTCTTTCTAACCCAGCTAAGATCAAAGCATTCGATCTTTCTGAAGAGCTAAAAATGATCATGCGTCCTTTGTACAACAAACACCAAGATGACATCATCAACGGCACTTTCTCTCGCGTAATGATGGAAGACTGGGCGAACGATGATAAAAACCTTCTTCAATGGCGTGCAGACACAGCGGAAACTAACTTCGAGAAAACACCAGCTGGCGATGTAGAAATTTCTGAACAAGAATTCTTCGACAACGGTATCTTGATGGTTGCTATGGTTAAAGCGGGCGTTGAGCTTGCTTTCGAAACCATGACTGCTGCAGGCATCATCGCAGAATCGGCTTACTACGAGTCTCTACACGAAACGCCACTAATCGCGAACACCATCGCTCGTAAGAAATTGTACGAAATGAACGCGACAATCTCTGATACAGCGGAATACGGTTGCTACCTATACAACCACGCTTGTGTTCCATTATTGGCTGGCTTCATGAAAGACATCAAAACCGACGTTATCGGTAAAGGTCTTTCTTTAGAAGATACTGGCGTTGATAACAAGCGCTTGATCGAAGTAAACACAGCACTTCGCTCTCACCCAGTAGAAGCGGTTGGTTCGGTTCTTCGTGGCCACATGGCGGATATGAAAAAGATCGTTTAATACGATTGTTGCGCTCGCCAATACTTTGTTAAACCAAGTATTGGCGGACTCATAACATCGTAATTTACCCATAAAAGCCGAGCTTCAAAACTCGGCTTTTTTGTCTCTACTTGTTATCAACAAAACATTAGGAAATACCATGGACAGCATCCGCTTAGACAACATCCTCCTCAACAAAGTAACAGTGAACTTTGATGATCGCTTTACCCTAAGCGAGATCGACTGGACCATTGAATCAAACCAACATTGGGTGATCACTGGCACAAATGGTGCGGGCAAATCGGCCTTGGCTGCTGTGCTAGCAGGCGTGGGGGAAATTGAAAATGGCACAATCACCGGTCTGCCAAAAAATGTGGGATTGGTGTCTTTTGAGGCCCAAGCGGAGCTGATTGCCAAAGAGCTGAAAAAAGACGATGCCGACATTATGGACGTAATTTCCCTCGGCACGCCTGTACATGAAATGATTTTTGAGAACTGCCAAGACCCAGAGCTTGCTCACGCCTTGGTAGAAAAATTCGGTTTAAGCACACTACTCGACCGCGCCTTTCGTAAACTCTCCACCGGCGAAACACGCAAAGTCATGCTGATTCGCGCCCTATCGAGTAAACCGGATTTATTAATTTTAGATGAACCTTTTGATGGCTTAGACGTAGATACGCTTGCCATGTTGCAAGCGCATCTGGTTTCCATCATAGACACCACGCCTATGATCTTAGTGCTCAACCGCTTCGATGAAATGCCTGAGTTTATTACTCATGTCGCCTATGTGGACAAGGGTGAACTGGCGCTAACAGTAGACAAAAAAGACGAAAGTGCCTTTAACGAGCTGTATCAGCTACTGCATTTGAAAACCACCGACCTACAAGTACCTGAAGCTGATCCAGCCAACACCTTGCCAGTACTCGACCCAAGTCAGCCATTGGTCAGACTCAAGCAAGCCACGATTAAATACGGCGATACGATCATTGTTGATAAGCTGGACTGGACCATTGAACGAGGCCAACATTGGCAACTTAGCGGCCCCAACGGCAGCGGCAAAACCGGCGTATTGTCATTGATCACCGGCGATCACCCGCAATGCTACACCAACGACATTTTCGTCTTCGGATTCCAACGGGGTAACGGCGAAAGCATCTGGCAGATCAAACAGTTTATCGGCTATGTTTCGACATCTTTGCAATGGGAATACCGAGTCAGCACCAGCTGCAAAAACGTGATTATTTCCGGCTTCTACGACAGCATCGGCATGTACACAAAATCCTCCGATAACCAGAAGAAAATCGCCGATCAATGGCTTGCACTGCTCGGCATGAAAGACCGTGCCGACCAACCCTTTAACAAACTCTCCTACGGCGACCAGCGTTTATTACTTATCGCCCGCGCTATGGTGAAACACCCACCATTATTGATCCTAGACGAGCCCTGCCTCGGACTAGACGACATGAACCGCCAGCTCGTCCTCGCTCTTATCGAGAAAATTTGTGAAGGCAAAGAAGAAACCACGGTGCTCTACGTCAACCACCACGCGGAAGACCAGATCAAAGGAATAGAAAGCTACTTGGGGTTGAAGAAGAATAACTAAGCTTTTGCAGGCTCTTTGCCTCAGACAGAAAACCGTGTGACGCTTCATACTCGAAACTGCCGCCTACCTCACATGAAGCGTCACACTTGTTTTCAAAAGCTGATATATTTAACGCATTCAGGGTTAACTCACCTACAAAAAACTGTCGCAAAAGGACATTGCTGTGCCAACAAATCAACCATTTACTACTTATGAAGAAGTACAGCTAATAAACAAATTTGAAAAACTAAATAAAAAAGCTATATCTATTCTTACAGCCCGTTGCGCATTACGATGTCTTCCATTATTAGCAGTAAAAAAAGACCCAAATGACTATTTCCCATATTGGCCAGATGAATACCAAGCTCGATATCTATTGTCAATTTGGTGGGTATCACTAACTACTACCAACAACTATAATAAAGCAGTAAATAAAGAAGACAGTGCATCAGTCAGTTTTGACAAAGAATCGTTATATAAAGCCGCAGATGCAGTCAATAAATTTTCCAGCGAAAACTTTGGCAATACAAACCTATCCTTCTCAGCTTATGCTGCTGCAGAAACTGATGCTGCAGCCTTCGCCGCCAACACCTTTCTAAATATAACAAGCTCTGCTACTTTTGATTACACCTTTACAAATGCCGCTAATGCGGCAGATGCTGCCTTAGACGCTAATATCCCTTTTCCAAACATTAAGGTGGAGTTCGAGTCAGATTTAATATTATTAGAAAAAAGTGAAATTTATCCATTCCGAAATACACCGCTATGGCATAAACCAAATATAGATTATAAAAATTGGATGACAAAACATCTTAAGGAAGCATTGTACCGACTATCAATAAGGCAAAGCCATTCAAAAACTCAAACCCTCATTAATGATATTTGGCCTATCTATAAAGGGATTTTCGATGGCAAGCCAGACCAGAAAGCCATAGATAACGCACTCGATCAATTGGAAAATTTTTTTTCCAATAAGGGCATTGACGAAACAGAAAGCAATAAGCTCTTCGATGGTAAAGATGATGAGCCTGCTTATGGGAAAAGCGACGAGCTGTTTAATAAAAGAAAAAATGAACCGAATTCTGAAACTAAACTCGAAGAAACAGAATATGACATTGAAAGCATTGCGGGTAATCGCCACAACAGCCATCAATATGCAGTTGAAGATAAGCTCAATCGTCAACATCTAGTGAATACCTTGGCGATTTTACTACAAGACAAAAATAATCATCACCATCAGACCATTGGTTTGTTAGGTCATTGGGGCGTTGGCAAAACCTCCGTTGTTGAGCTACTTAAAACTGCCCTGCAAAAGAAAGAAGATAAAACATCTATAGCTAAACGGCTAAAAGACATCCTACTACACTGTCAAACTATTGGTTTACTGAAATATTGTAGAGCTATCAAATCTTCCATTGCCAAACGGCTTAAAACTACCTTCCAAACAAAAAAACATAGAGATAAGCCAAAATTTCTATTTGCCGAATTTAATGCCTGGGAATATGAACACACAGATAACCTACAAGCAGGTATCGCTCAAGAAATGATCAAGGCGCTGTCTAGTCCAGAACCCAAACCTAATCGTTGGGAAAAGTCATTTTGGCCTTTCCGAAAAATCTTGCTGACATTACGGTTTGCATGGAGCTTACATAGCTGGAAGATATTAGCGCCTTTATTTCCTCTTGTTTTCGCTCTTGCACCTATTTGGTTTTTATACTTTTTCAAAGAACAATTTGATCAAATAAATGATGCGGTTATTTACATTTTCTCTACCACTTGGTTCATCGGATTTTTATACCCAACGTGGAAAGAAATTAAAAAGGTATTAGCTGGACCTCTAGCAAAAGAGTTTTTAACTTATTTGAAATTACCTGATTATGGCGAACACTTAGGCATGATTCCGGTGATGCGTGAGCACATTAAAAAACTCACCAAGGTGCGTTTGGGCAATGAAAAACGCTTGTTGTATGTAGTGGACGATTTGGACCGTTGCGGACACAAGGGCATTGTTAAAGTGCTCGAAGCAGTGCGAATGGTGCTGGATTTAGACAACGTCATTGTGGTAATCGCCGTAGACCAACGAATTGCCTTAGCGGCACTGGCGCTGAATTACAAAGAACTCGCCACGCAACATCACATTG
This sequence comes from Marinomonas foliarum, assembly GCF_003337275.1. Taxonomy (GTDB): domain Bacteria; phylum Pseudomonadota; class Gammaproteobacteria; order Pseudomonadales; family Marinomonadaceae; genus Marinomonas; species Marinomonas foliarum. The sequence goes on from NZ_QPJQ01000007.1 coordinate 55,128, forward strand.
AAGATCCTAGGCTGATCGCTCGCGATTACTTAGCGAAAATTATCCACCTTCCTATTGTGCTCACTGAGCCAGATGAAGCATCTGTATCCAGTTACCTGGAACACCTTTGGAATGAAACCAGTTCACCGGAAAGTAAAGCGCTAGCCGAAAAGACAGACACCTTACCCCAACAGGATGAAAACTCTATTAAAGACAACACCAACAACACAGATGAAGCAAACCAGACAGATACTATTGAGCAAAGAGTAAAGACTGAGCAAGAAGGAAACGTCATTAGACGGAATACCGAAAGAACCAACACAGAAACGTCGGAAACAGACTTTCCAGTAGAGCAAGAAACAGCAGAAACACCCAAAGATGTTAAACAAGTGGAACAACTCGCCGAGCCACAAAAACTCGCCTTTACCTATTGGCTAAAGCATTTCGAGTTATCCAACCCTCGTCAGATAAAACGTTTGAATAACAGCTTTAATCTACTTCGTAATTTTTACCCCGGAGAGGATAAAGAGCCAGTAGAAGTAACAAGCGAAGAAGCAGGAAGTGAACATGCCTTCCCCATGATGGTGACACTATTTGCTTTTGAATATCTAAATAATCTTGATGACATGCAAAAGCGACAAAAATTAAAACAACTGATTAATAAAGAAAGTGATGATTTAACTGAGAAGGAAGAGGCATATCTAACAGACTACAAAATAACGCCATTGGTAATTGAACTGGCAAACCTTAGCTTAAAAAACACCACCATGATCCTAGGTATTGAGCCCTTTGTCCTTCCAGGGATTGATATGATCGATAAAACAGCAGAAAAAACAGAAAGTCGCTAATCACACACGACTACGATATCTAAACCCGTTTAATAGCATTTTTATAAACCTCATTACGCTCCCGCTTTCCTACTGCCAACACAGTGACAATAACGACATCGTCTTGTACTTCGTAAACAAGGCGATAACCTGATTGACGTAATTTTATCTTGTAGAGGTTGTCAGCGCCTGAAAGCTTTGAAGCAGGAACATGTGGATGGTCTAAACGCTCGATCAGCTTCTTTTTAAATTGCTGCTGTAGCGTGGCTCCAAGTTTTTGCCACTCTTTCAGAGCGCTCTTTTTGAATTCGAGTTTATAAGTCAGCGATGCTGACTGAGATACTTTCTTCATTGGCGCGTTCCTTCGCGAGTACTATCAATTCCATATCTTCCAATTTATCCATTAAGGCTTCATACGCTTCGGCAGGAACACAGTAAAACGCAGGTTCATTGCGATTTAATACAGCAACCGCCTTACCGTGTGCGCTGGCGGCAACTTTCATTGGGTTAGCTTTAAACTCTGTAATGCTGGCAGCCACGTCGGAAAGGATTCTAGAAGTCATTTTAAAGCACCTTTAATCGACCTAATAAAAGGTCATTTTAATTTTCGACTGATCATTTATCAAGCAACACTTTTTTAACAGATCCTACAGATTGATTCTTCGTGGTCGCTAAGATGTCTTCTGGAAAAAGGGTTTGGTAAGAATTCATGTCGGTATGCTTACCATCAAGTCGTGGATGTAGTCGCCTTTTAAGGTCTTGACTGGTTTCATGGTCGTTCACCCGCTCTCCAAGTACATCTAATAATGCACCTTCTAAGCATTGTGGTGACCAAAGTATTATCTTGTAGCCATTCTGATGTGCTTTTTTCATTTCAGCATTAGTGGGAGGAAGATCCGAGTCTAGAACAAGGTAACGTTTGTCGTAATCAACAGCTTTAAAACTACGAATGGCATTTTGAATAATATTTCCTGCTGAGCCGCCATCACCCGCTTCCACTTTGGCAGTTCGACCACAAGATCTCGGACAAAAGAATCGCTTCATGTGATCAATAAAGGCTTTATCATCAGCTCCTTCGCCTACAACCAGAAGCGATGTGCTGACTGTTTTTCTAATCTGTTTACGTTTGGCCATTATGTCATTCCTTTGCTAGCCATCTTTTAATTGCAGAGTTTACAGTTCTGGTACTGCGCCAAGTGCTCCAGCCATATATTTGGCATAGAGATTATCATCAGCTCGTACGCCAACCATCTCATCTAAACGCCATGCATCTGAGATTTGTTGCTGTTTTTCACAAAGATAAATCTGGTGTTTTTGCAAGCGGTTAAGGACTTCTGGTGTGTGACACGTGAAGATGAGTTGAGCTTGATGGGGATTAGTATGTTCAAAGCGAAACCATTCTATGATTTTAGGAATCAAGTATGGATGTAGGTCATTATCGATTTCATCAATCACAGCACAACCGCCCTTTTCAAGCACGGTCAACAAACGCTCTAACATAACAAAGGCGGATTGCGTACCACTCGACTCTTCCAAAAACGGTAAGGAAAACGCTTTTCCATCAGCAGATTGATGTATGCCAATAGGCATATAAAGTTGTTCAGATGAGCCATCCTTGTCCGTCGCTTTAAACGCTTTAATCTCCACGTTAGACAGCCCTAAATCAAACATTCCCATTACTTCGATCATGCGATCTTTAAGCGTTGGTGACTTTTCATACGATTCTGCGGCATGAAACAAGGCTTCAGACCGAAAATGTCTACGCCCCATATAAGCCACATTGCTTGCAACACTTTTAAAAAAATCAATAAATGGGCGAGCTTCTAAAATATCGTAACTATAGGCCGCAGACAAAAGTGAGGCATTATCACGCAGTGTTTCCGCCTTATTTGCAGGGAAAGGAAAGCCCTTTTCTTTAAAAGAAAACGTCTCACCCTTTTTTTCTCGCTTAAATAGGTAACTGAACTGACTGCTTGTTTTTACATACAAACCTTCGAATTGAATACGTTCATTATTAAGTACAAGTCGATACCGATAAGTCTGATTGTCTAATAAGAAATCGACTTCAACCATGGTGTCTTCCTCAAGGTGAAGACGGTGAGGTTGAAAAGGAACATGACTATCAGGATCACCTTTTAAAAAGGACGAACTGGCAAACCAGCTTAAAAAGACCAGTGGTTTTATAAATTGCGTCTTACCGGATCCATTTGCCCCAACTACAGCAAGCACTTTGTTTAAACGAATGTCAGGCAAGTTGACATCAAACCCAGATGGGATTGGCTTTTTCCCCACAGCAAAGTTAATCGATGCTTCTTGGGCAAAGCTATAAAAATTGCTAAACCGCATTGAAATAATCATAAAAAACAATTTCCAACAAATTTACGTTGATTTTAAGACTATATAAAAAATACTGCGAAATAGATACCTATCATTAAGAGAATCATAAATACCTCAACCACACTTGACTGTCATTCTGATCAAAGGTAAAAATAGAGCTATGAAAAACGTATCCCTTACTCAGCAACGAATTATTATCATCATTCCTAGGAGTGGTGGGTTCGTTGTTGAGTAAATAAAGCAAACCCGCCCAAGAGGCGGGTTTCTTTTTTCTGCTTCTTGGGTTTTAACAGGAAGCCGATATGAGTACTCAAGACTCCCCTTCGCATTTAGCCCCTGAGGCTGACAATCCCTCTGCATCCGAGCGTTTTTCGTTCGTGGATGCTGAACATGCTGTGCTGACATTTTGGCAGGACAAACAGATTTTTAAGCGCTCTCTTGCCGCTTCGAAACATAAGCCTGACTATGTGTTTTACGATGGGCCACCGTTTGCAACGGGGTTGCCCCATCATGGTCATCTGGTGGCATCAACCATCAAAGACATCATCCCGCGTTACTTTACGATGAAAGGATTCCATGTAGAGCGGCGTTTTGGTTGGGATTGTCATGGTTTGCCCATCGAGCATGAAATCGATAAATCCCTTGGTATGTCCGCCAAAGAAGCGGTTGAATCGCTGGGTATCGCCCGTTACAACGCGGAATGCCGTGGCATTGTTCAGCGTTATGCCAGCGAGTGGGAAAAGACCATCACGCGCCTTGGCCGCTGGGTAGATTTTGACAACGATTATCGCACCATGGAGCCTTGGTACATGGAGTCCGTTTGGTGGGTCTTCAAACAATTGTGGGACAAAGGGCTCGTCTACCAAGGGGACAAAGTTATCGCCTATTCCACTGAGCTGGAAACCGTATTATCCAACTTTGAAGCCAGTTCTAACTACAAGGACGTTCAAGACCCTGCGGTCACAGTGTTGTTTAAACTCGTAGAGGAAGACGCCTATTTTGCCGCTTGGACAACCACACCTTGGACACTGCCTTCAAACCTTGCCCTGTGTGTTGGTCCAGACATTCCTTATGTCAAAGTCCATGATACCACTATCAACCAAACCCTTTGGCTCGCCGAGGCGCAACTAGAATCTGTGTGCAAGGGCCATGATGTAGAGGTGCTTGATAGAGTTGTGGGAGCCGACTTGAGTGGTAAACGCTATGAACCGCTTTTCCCCTATTTTAGCCACTTGAATGCGTCCGGCGCTTTCCATGTATTTGCCGATAATTTTGTCTCGACTGGCAGTGGTACAGGCATTGTTCACATGGCTCCCGCCTTTGGTGAAGACGATAACCGCGTCTGCAAGGCCAATGGTCTAAATGCCTCAGTTTGCCCTTTGGACAGCCGTGGCCGCTTCACCCATGAAGTGACTGACTTCGAGAACTTGTATGTGAAAGAGGCCGATAAAGCCATCATTCAAACATTAAAAGCGCGTGATCTTTTGTACCGTCAGGAAACCATCACCCATAGTTATCCTTTTTGCCCTCGCTCCGATACGCCCATCATCTACCGTTCTGTGCCCTCTTGGTACATCAAGGTAGAGCAAATGCGTGCCGAGCTACAAGCCAACAACGATCAGATCAATTGGGTACCAGAGCATATCCAACAAGGCCGAATGGGAAAATGGTTAGAAGGTGCAATCGATTGGTCGGTATCGCGTAACCGCTATTGGGGTACTCCGCTGCCAATCTGGGTAAACGATACAACAGGAAAGCATTTGTGTCTTGGCTCTATAGAAGAGTTAAAAAACTACACTGGCGTAACCGTCGACGATTTGCATCGTGATCATGTTGATGAACTGACTTTCTCCCTTCCAAAGGAACCAGGCACCTATCGACGCATTACGGAAGTATTCGACTGCTGGTTTGAGTCCGGTGCCATGCCTTATGGACAAGTGCACTACCCCTTTGAAAATAAAGAGCAATTTGAACGTAACTTCCCAGCTGCGTTTATCGCCGAAGGGGTGGATCAAACACGGGGCTGGTTTTATACCTTACAAGTTCTCAGCCAATGTTTGTTCGGGCGACCAGCGTTTAAAAACGTTATCGTCAATGGCATAGTGATGGCAGAAGATGGCAAAAAGATGTCCAAACGCCTCAAAAACTACACGCCCCCTGATACTCTGATGGAGCACTATGGGGCGGATGCTTTGCGTCTATATTTGATCAACTCAGGCTTGGTAAAGGCGGAAGAGCAACGTTTTTCTGATGCTGGCGTACAAGACATGGTGCGTCAGGTGTTGTTGCCTTGGCTCAATGGTTTTCGCTTCTTCTCGACCTACGCCGAGATCGATCAATGGCAAGACTCAGGATCGGACAAATCCTCTGATAACATCTTGGACCAGTGGATATTGTCTCGCCTGCAAACCTTAACAACCAAGGTCAATCAGGAGATGCAAGCCTACCATCTCTATAACGTGGTGCCAGCGCTCTTTGAGTTTATCGAAGATCTCACCAATGGCTATATCCGTTTGAATCGAGCCCGCTTTTGGCAAAAAGAAATGAATGAAGACAAACAGCAGGCTTATCACACTTTGTACTCTTGTTTGGATACATTCAGCAGGTTAATGGCGCCTTTTACACCGTTTCTTGCGGAGCATTTATACCAAGAGCTGTTGCCTTTTTCCGCTAACGAAAGGCCAGAGTCAGTGCATTTATGCGACTACCCCACGGCAAATGCGGCGTTAAAAGACGAAAAGTTAGAAGCCAGTGTCGCTCGTGTTCAGCACATCTTGGTAATGGGCCGCCAACTGCGTAACGATTTGAAAATTAAACTAAAAACACCTCTCAAATCTCTGACCGTATTGCATAAAGAGGCTAAGGTACTAAACGACATCGCTCGTTTGACGGATTACATTCAAACCGAGCTGAACATCAAAGACATACTCTTTAGCCAACAGGAAAATGACTACATCGACTTCTACGCTAAAGCGAATTTCCCAGTTTTAGGCAAACGCCTTGGCAAGCAAATGAAATACTATGCAGCACGTATTGCGCAACTCAATGAGCAAGAGCTGGAGCATCTAGAAACTCACGGGCAAATCGAGGTGGATGGGCAAGTATTTAACCAAGAAGAGATTCACGTCTATCGTCAAGCCAAAGCGGGTACGCACACCACGTCCAACCGTTTTGTGTCGATCAGCATCGACCCAGAACTGACAGAGGAATTGGTGGCGGAAGGCGCCATGCGAGAAATTGTTAGCCACATTCAGAAAATGCGTAAACAACAGGGCTACAAGGTATTGGATCGCATCGACATTAGTATCGAAGCGAGTGACGTACTGGCTCATTGGTGCCAGCATCACCTCGATTACATCAAGACAGAAACCTTGGCTAATACGTTGAGTTTTACCAAGGTATCTGAATCGGGCTCACGCTTGAGCACCGATTTAGGCGAGGTAAACGTCGTTGTTGAGCTAAGCAGTAAATAATAAAGCGAAAACATCGGTCTATTGGTTCCCTTTCTTACCAGTAGATCGATGAAGCCTGTTCCTTGGTAAGAAGTCAGTCTATCTAAGCAACCTCATTCGCAGATTCTTTCTAACCAAAACAAGAAGATAGAAAGTCATAAACTTTAGCGATAAGATACGCCCGTTTTTAACAATGAAACCTATAGGGAACACTGTGAACCATACTTTACGCTCGATAACACTTGCACTGACTTGTGTCGCTAGTTTATCTGCTAACGCGGATCCAAAAACACCTGGTACTCATAAAGGCTATTCCACCATTGATATGACTACGGCGGGCATGCCAGCAGATGTGAAGATGATTTCTGTTGCGGATATCAAGAAGGAACTGCAAGGCAAAGCACCTTTTGCCGTTGGTTTAGATATTGATGACACTAGCTTGTTCAGCACGCCGGTTTTTTATCGTGGCCAGCAAGAGTTCTCGCCAAATGGTTATTCTTACCTATCGAATCAAGATTTTTGGGATAAGGCGAATTGTGGCTGGGATGCGTTCAGCATGCCTAAGAACATTGCTAAAGAGTTGATTGCTATGCACCAAGAACGTGGTGATAGCATTTATTTCATCACTGGTCGTACCGGTTCTGATTGTAATTTCACTACAGAGTATTTGAAAAAGGCTTTTGATATCAAAGATATGCATGATGTCATATTTGCAGGATCAAGCCGTACTGAATACACAAAAACCAAGTACATCAAAGAGAATGACATCAAAATGTACTATGGCGATGCCGATGGTGACATTATTTCAGCTCGTAATGCTGGCGCAGAAGGCATTCGAGTAATGCGCGCGGCGAACTCTAGCTACAAACCCATTCCTAAGAATGGCATCTATGGTGAGCGAGTACTAAAAGACTCTCAGTACTAAGCTATTCTCTTTATTAGCGTCAAATGATAAAAAGCCGAAAATTGAGTTTTCGGCTTTTTACTGCTTTCTACTATTGGCAAATATCAGCACACGAATGCAAGGCAGCGGGATCTATCGCTGAAAATGCTGGCTCACCAACTTTTGCACTAGGCTCCAGATTCTCTTTGAACCCGCGCTAATCACTGAACCATAGCGTTGCTTAACTTGTTCGTGACTGACATTACCTTCGCCCCAAGTGCCACCCTCGGTGGCGACGTTATGAATCAGTGGCTGTAGACGATCTAGGGATTTGGCAAATACAGCGTCGTTGCTTTCTGCCGTTTCAAATTCGTACCAAAAGGCTTTGAGTTCTTCGCCTTGTGACGTTGGCAATAAACCAAAAATACGCTCTGCGGCTTTTTGTTCTGCCTCTTCTTGAGCAGTGTTGTCCGAGGTTTCGTGAATTGGGTGATCACCCGCGTCGATCTCAACAATGTCATGGATCAAGAGCATCTTAATCACACGGTCTATATTGATTTCTTTATCCGAACAGTCCTTTAGGATTAAGGCATACATGGCTAAATGCCAAGAATGCTCGGCGGAGTTTTCTCTGCGAGATTGATCAATCAATGGCGATTTACGGATGACAGACTTCAGTATGTCTATTTCACGCAAAAAATCGAGTTGCTGCTCGATGGCTGTATCGTTAAGTTGATCTGACATGCAATACCTTCACCTGAATTATTGATGTTTGGTCAAGAGTACCTAAGTAGCTATAAAAATCGACCCTAAGTTTCAAAACTAGCCTCCAAGTAGTAGCATCATGCTTCTGCCTGATTAGTCATCACTTCCTCTAATTGCAGACCCAACATCTCCATTGTTGTATTTTTAGTTTGTACTGGGAATCCGCCAACTGCCAGAGCTATCCATTCTGCAGCATTTGGGATAATTTCTACCAGCTGAGGAAGGTCATTAACGCATAGAAATTTGATGTCAGGGTCTGTTGCTCTGCTGAGTATCGCTAGAGTGTCCGTAAGCGGTTTCCCTTTCCCATATCCGCTAGAGATATGAAGGTGGTCATCTTCGGCGCTAAGCTTGGCTTCCTTATTCAATATACAGGCATGGTTATGCAGTCCCTGTGGGAAAAATTGAGCTAAGTTTCGAAATCTGTATTTAATATTATTGAGGAACTCATCGGGATAGCGAGCAAACAATTCGGCCATCTTTGAACGTAGAAAAGGATGGACGACATGGGCAGCAGAGAACAACTCAGAAGCCGGAATCCCAATAATTTTAGCCGCATTCGCCTGCATAAAGTAATGAAATTTCGCGGGATCAACGCGTGCTTCAGTGCCGCTAATCCGCTTACTAAAATCCGCCCATTTGCCTCGTAAAACAGGCGCTAGCCCATCAAACACATCAGTCGGTTTTAATGGCGCGGCCAAGAACACGTCGTCATTAAAGTAGATGAATCGCTCACTCAGCCCTTCTATTCGCCATAACATGCTCTCAATGGTCAAAGAATTAAAGGTGGGTAAAACATGCGTGAATCCAGCAAAGATTTCCGCGTGATAAGCAAGATGCACCTTGGCTCTAATGCTTTCAGAAAGGCTTGATAGATCTGGCCCCTCATCATCAACAACAATCCAGATTTTACCTATCCAAGGAGCATGGTTTTCGATTGATTGGATGCAGTACAAAATTTCATCGTTACACACCCATCTATGAGGATTCGACGCATTTTCATTTAATGGCAATAACTCCATTGCCATGTATTTTTGTCGTTTCTGACGGTGTTTCGCAGAGTTTCCATCGACCCAAGTGATGACAGCATCAATTGGTTCAAGCTGGAGTTCGTTTACATTGCTTAGCATTTCAGTCGATGTCTCTTAGGTGTGGGTAGCGGAGGTTCAGCATGAGGATGTCATTCAAGGCTTTTTTATCGGATCATCGTTCAATCACATGCGCTTTCAGCGCAATTTTATACTTATTAAGAAAAGCTTGCTCTCAAATATATAAAAAGAGACAAGCTATTGGATAGCTTGTCTCTTTTAAAACACTCAATTCCTGCGTTATGTTTTACTCAGCAAGACCGTCAAAATCCGCAGCGGAATGACGTTCTTGGAGCTGAGCGCCATCACCAAAAGACTTATTCACAATGCGTCCACGCTGAACCGCTGGACGTTGCTCGATTGCTTTCGCCCAACGCAGCACGTTTTTGTAGCTAGTAACATCAAGAAACTCTGCGGCATCGTACAAGTTACCCAACACTAAATTGCCATACCAAGGCCAAATCGCGATATCCGCGATTGAGTATTCTTCGCCTGCCATGAAAATGTTATTGGCTAATTGCTTATCCAACACATCCAACTGACGCTTGGTTTCCATGGTAAAGCGATCGATCGGGTATTGCATTTTAGTCGGCGCATACGCATAAAAGTGACCGAAACCACCGCCTAGATATGGTGCAGAACCCATTTGCCAGAACAACCAGTTACGACATTCTGTTTTTGCCGCTAGATCTTTTGGCACTAGCGCATCAAACTTTTCCGCTAAATATTGCAGGATAGAACCAGACTCAAAGACGCGAGTCGGTGGCGTCGTATCGTGATCCATCAAGGCAGGGATTTTTGAGTTAGGATTGATTTCAACAAAGCCTGAACCAAATTGATTACCTTCGCCGATGTTAATCAAATAAGCATCGTATTCAGCAGCACTGATTCCTAGCGCCAATAGCTCTTCCAGCATGATGGTGACTTTCTGGCCATTCGGCGTCGCTAGGGAATGCAGCTGAAGTGAATGTTTGCCTACTGGCAACACTTTTTCGTGGGTCGCTCCGGATATAGGACGATTTATGCTAGCAAACTTGCCACCGCTTTCTGCATCCCATTGCCATACTTTTGGTGGAACGTACTCTTCATTTTTAATAGAGTCTGAACTCATAACATCTCCTAAAATTCTTAGTCAGCGAAAAGTCACTCTCGCAATTAATGCTCAACAAAAGCTCGCTCGATTACATAATCCCCTGGCACACCAATCTTTGGTGATTCTGTAAAACCAAGTTCATCAAGCATGGTTGACGTGTCTTTAAGCATACTTGGGCTACCACAAATCATGACTCGATCAGTCATTGGGTTCAACTGAGGCAAGCCAATATCTTCTGCTAGCTTACCACTGCGAATCAAATCTGTCAGACGTCCTTGATTACGAAACGGTTCACGAGTCACGGTTGGGTAATAGATTAGCTTGTCTCTTACTTGCTCACCAAAGAATTCATTTTCAGGTAATTCTTTTTCAATAAAGTCAGCATATGCCAATTCACTTACATGGCGAACACCATGAATCAATACAATTTTTTCGTACTGCTCGTAGGCATCAAAATCTTGGATAACACTTAAAAAAGGCGCTAAACCTGTGCCAGTAGACAACAAATACAAGTTTTTACCCGGATGCAAGTCACGAGTTACCAAGGTACCAGTTGGTTTGCGGCTAACCAAAACATCATCACCAACCTTTAAATGCTGTAAGCGTGAAGTCAGTGGTCCATTGGGTACTTTGATACTAAAAAACTCTAAATGCTCTTCATAGTTAGGGCTAGCGATACTGTAAGCTCGCATCAAAGGACGCGCTTCTGTTTCTAAGCCGATCATAACAAACTGACCATTATCAAAACGCAGGCTGGGGTTGCGTGTGACTTTAAAGCTGAAGAGATTTTCATCCCAATGGTGAACGCTTAATACACGCTCAGTAACAAATGCACTCATGATCCCTCCAATTAAATAATCTGATTTCACTGCATAATACAGCACGTTCTTATATTCACTTAATCGATATTTTAAATGACTTTAATATGCTAAGCATATATAGATAACAATAGTATGGTTAGTATGTCATCCAAATGGACAGCAAATACGTTAAGAAGTAGGAAGGTAAAATTCATTGTAAGAAAAGTGTTCTGCTATACGTCAAAGATAAAGATACAGCAACACTTTCATTGCTAACCGCGCCATAGAACAGGCGCGCTCACATGATAATAAGGACACCCGACATGAAAACTCGACATTTATTCAGTAACACCTTTGGTTTACTGCTGCTTACTGGAGCTGCTACTTTTAGTAGTCTATCCCAAGCCGCACCACAAACCATGATAGTCGCTGGCGGCTGCTTCTGGTGTGTAGAATCTGATGTTGAATTAGTCCAAGGCGTCAGCGATGTTGTCTCCGGTTACATAGGAGGCCACACCGACAACCCAACCTATAAACAAGTATCCTCAGGAAAGACAGGCCATTTTGAAGCCGTCGTGATCAATTTTGATGATGACGTGGTTTCACTAAAAGCATTAGCAGATTATTACTGGAAAACCATCGACCCAACCGATGCCGCAGGCCAATTTTGTGACAAAGGCTCACCCTACAAGACAGCGATGTTTTACCAAGATGACAAACAAAAAGCGGTTTTTGAAGCCTCTTTGGCAAAAGTAGAAAAGTCAAAACCCTTTAAAGACGATATTGTGACCGAGATTCTACCTGCCAAAAAGTTTTACCCAGCAGAGGAATACCATCAGAGCTACTATACAAAGAACCCGATTCGCTACGCTTACTATCGCGCAAGCTGTGGTCGTGACAGTCGTATTGAAGATTTATGGGGCGAAGTCGCTAGTAAGAAATACCATTAAAAAAGTAAAAAGAACTCAGCCTATTTTAGGCTGAGTTCTTTCATCCCTCCTCATTTTTTTTGCCATCTATCTCATTCATCTATTCCAGCATGCTCACCAATCGATTACGACCTGTTCAAAATCCATTCTGCCTTTTCGTACTATCAACAAAGCGTTTTTAACCTACGTTAAGCGCATAGAAATTGAAGCAAATAGGTAAGTAGCGGCGAAATCCTAGCCTTTCTGTCTGTCATACACCACATTGGATACTCAACTCGCGGAGTTCTTTTAATTAACGAAAAGGAGTTTTACTATGAAAAAATTCATTCCAATCATCGCCAGCAGTATTGCCATCACATCATTCAGTGCCGCAGTAAAAGCGGAAGATATGTCAAACGACAGTGGTCTTTATGTAGGTGGTAACTATGGCTACCTGAAAGTAGACAGCGATGACGACTTCGACGATAACAACGATGTAGTACAAGGCATTGTCGGTTATCGATTTAATTCCTTCCTAGCACTAGAAGGTAGCTACATTGATTTTGGTAAATATGGCGGCAGTGCGGCTAGCGCATCAACAACAGGTTATACCGCCGCCCTAAAAGGCACCTTGCCGATTACTCAAACGACTGAGTTGTTTGTTAAAGCTGGTCAACTTTGGCACGAAACAGACTACGATGTCGCTTCTATCAAAGGCAGCTCAGACGATAGAAGCTTGTTCGCTGGTGCCGGTATTAACTTTAACGTAACAGAAAACTTGTTATTAAATGCGCAATACACTTGGTATGACGTCGATCTAAACGCGGATAACGTCAGCTCTGATTCTAAATTCGAAACAGACTTCAACCAAGCTAGTGTCGGTGCTGAATACCGCTTCTAAAAAAGTGCGTCCACCAGCATAAGAAAAGGCTTACTCAATTGAGTAAGCCTTTTCTTTATATCTCCTCTTTATCTCAGCAACATAGTCTTTACCCTAAAAGACTATGCCTCTAATATCTATGCATCGTTTTTTGACAAGATGCTAATTATGAACCCCATTCTACAAGCCCAAACCAACCACAAATCTATCCGCCAATACACAAACAAGGCTATCGATGAGGCATTACTAAAGCAACTCATTCAGTCTGCACAAGGTGCAGCCTCTTCAAGCTTTATTCAGGCATATTCACTTATCCAAGTAACTAACAAAGACAATCGCCAGAAAATTGCCACGCTTGCTGGCGGTCAAAAATGGGTGGGATCGGCGGCGGAGTTTTTGGTAATTTGTGCGGACCTGACTCGTGTAGAACATTGCAGCTTAGAACAAGGCTTAGGTGAACTAGAAGGAAATACGGAACATTTCATCGCAGCGACAACTGATGCAACGTTTTTTGCGCAGAACCTAATGCTAGGCGCCGAATCCGTTGGCCTTGGTGCTGTATTTATTGGTGGTATTCGCAACGACCCAGAACAAGTCGCTGAACTGCTAAACTTGCCAGACCAAGTCTATCCAATTTTCGGCCTTTGCCTTGGCTATCCTGACGCGCAACCGGATCTAAAACCACGCTTACCAGTGGATGTTATCCTTCATAGGGACAGCTATGACAACAACCGCTGCGCTCAAGATGTAAAAGCTTACGATGCTCAAATGCAAAAATACTACCAGAGCCGTGGCGATAATCAGAAAAGCAGTAATTGGTCAGAACAAACCGCCGCAGCTGTACAGAAAAAGAAACGCGAACATATGCTAAGCTTTTTACAGAAGCGTGGCTTTTTGAAACGCTAATATGTAATCAATCAACTGTTAACTCTCTAAAGGAAAGGAAAGAACATGATCTCTAATGTACCTAATGTTGTCTTTAAAACTCGTATTCGCAACGAAGAATTAGGCGGGCCAAACCCATTTGAATGGAAAGACGTTACTACTGCAGACTTATTCAACAACAAAAAAGTCGTTGTTTTCTCTTTACCAGGCGCATTTACACCAACTTGTTCAACGTCTCATCTACCTCGCTATGAAGAGCTTTACGAAGAATTCAAAGCGCAAGGCGTTGATGCGGTAATTTGTGTCTCTGTAAACGATGCATTCGTTATGTTCCAGTGGGGCAAAAGCCAAAACGCAAAAAACGTTTTCCTTTTACCTGACGGCAACGGTGACTTCACTCGTCAAATGGGCATGCTTGTCAAAAAAGACAACCTCGGTTTTGGCATGCGCAGCTGGCGTTATTCTATGCTTGTTGAAAATGGCGCCATCAAAAAAGTATTCTCTGAAGCTGGCTTCCAAGACGACGCACCAAGTGATCCGTTTGAAGTATCTGATGCCGACACCATGTTGAACTACTTGAAAAGCAACTAATTCGAAGAGTTAATGAATTAGCCAATAAAAAGCAGACGTTTGAAAAAACGTCTGCTTTTTTTGTACTCATGACAGACGATCAGCAGGTGAAAGAGCATCTAACAGTTCACTTTTCTCGCCTTCGATCGCTTGAACTAATAACTGTGATGTTGTCGGACCAAGCGTGAAACCTTGATGACCATGCCCAAAATGAAACCACAAGCCTTTATGGTTTGGTGCTTCACCCACAAGTGGCAGCATGTCTGGCATACAAGGACGCGTACCCATCCATTGAGGCTCTTCTACTTGCTCGCCTAAATCAATCATGTCATTAAGCGCCGCGGCCCCACGTTCAAGCTGTCTAGTGTCCATTGGAGCATTAAGTGGTACCAAAGCCGCGCCTGTTGTCACTCTTAATCCTTTTACCATGGGCGCTGCCAGCACACCATTTGCCACATCGAGAAATGGCCGCAGCAGTGTTTTAGGCGCATTAAAATGGCCGTGATAGCCACGCTTGTACACCATCGGGATTCGATAACCAAAACGCTTTAATAACTCTGGCGACCAAGGACCAAGTGCTACGACCACTTGCTCGGCCTTAACTTCCCCCTCACTGGTAAGTATTTGCCAACCCTTCGATGTATGCTGAAAGGTACTGGCATCACCCGTGACAAAACGACCGCCTCGTTTAACAAATAAATCACTGTAGGCTTCGGTTAACCCTCCTGGCGAAGAGCAACTCCAGCTTTGCGTATAATGCACTGCGCCTGCTGGCGTTTTTTTCAGCGCAGGCTCTTCTTTCATATAGCTTTTGCCGTCATAAACATTCGAGGTGACACCGTATTCACTAAGCAAAAAACTGGCTTTTTTAGAGGCTTTTTCAAACTCGGCATCGTCTCTGTGCAACATAACCAGACCGCAGCGAGAGATCAAATGCTCAGACTCAGAGTCACGAATTAAAGGGGCATGATCTGCCGTGGAACGAATCGTCAATTGGGAATGCACACGAGAAACCTTAGCGTGTTTTTCGGGTGACGAATGACGAAAATACGACCATAAAGCAGGCAGCATAGGTAACGCTCCGCTCATTTTCCAAGTTACGTCATTACTTATTTCCAGCGCATATTTAAACAGCGTCACCATATCTCTTGGTAACGCATAGGGCTCGGCCGCTTCTACTTGGATCATACCAGCGTTGCCATAACTGGTTTCTAACCCTGCACAAGTACGGTCAACGACAGTCACCTGATGACCTCTTGCCTGCAACGCCAAGGCACTGCTCACCCCAACCATTCCTGCGCCCAACACAAGAAACTCTGCCATATTCCTTCCTCGACATCATTCCAATAAAAAACAATCTTCTCTCATCACTATAGCAATTTTACCCAATGACGCAGTAAGAGATTCACTGATTTATCAATAGCCTTAATCAGCCAGAACGTTTTTGTGTAAAAAGCCTCGCTCGACTAATTGCATCAAAAGTGCTTTGGTGCGCTCACGAAACATATCTCGCAATAAACGCACCGTTGGCGTAATAGACTGGCGACTTGGACAAATCAACCAAAGTTCACCTTGTGGGATGTTATAATCTGTCAACAAGGGCACTACGCGACCAGCAAGCAAATCATTAGCTATTTCCAAAGAGGATTTAACCGCTACCCCTTTTCCTGCCACACACCAACGCCTCACTAAGTCGCCATCGTTCGCCGCACAATAGGCTTTAGGCTTAACCTTGTAAGTCTTATCTGCCCCAGACTCGTTACCAGAGAAGTGCCATGTATCGTTCAAAATATTTTGCAGCTGATAAAACAAACCTTGGTGATTGAGCAAATCTTTAGGGTGTTTCGGTGCATTCTGTAATTCCAAGTAACTTGGGCTGGCTACCAATAAACGCGGTACGTTACAAATTTTAAAGCCATAGACATTTGAGTCTGCTGGTGCACCATAACGCAGGGCAATATCCAACGCATCCCGATAAAAATCGACATTGCTGTCGCTAATATGTGCCCGCAGTGTCACTTTTGGATGTTGCACCATAAAGTCATCCACCCAAGGAATCGCGATATTGCGCCCCAAGTCAGACGAAACAGCTAAGCGAATTTCACCACTAATAATATCCAGATCATTATGAATAGTTTGTTTTGCTTGATCCAACATAGACATAGCAGAAATACACTGGGGCAAGTAACGCTCGCCCGCACTAGAAAGTCGTAGATGGCGCGTAGTACGCACAAACAACTCGACACCAAGCGCAGCCTCTATTCGCTTAACAGCGGCGCTCGCTGTCGCCATTTGCATGTCTAAATGCGTGGCTGCAGCCGTAATACTGCGAAACTCCGCGACCTTAAGAACGACTCGAAGATCTTCAAGTTGCATGAATTAGCCCCTATTGGATAAGAAAAACACCGCTTATTATCAATTAATATTTGATAATAATTCAATAAAAACCCTGTTTTTCATTCAGTAAAGTCTCGTTACTATAGCGCCATTGAATTTAGCGCCTCTAGCTTTCCAGGGTGCCAAGCGCTTTTACTTATTTTGGAGAAAGAAGATGTCACACCAGATTATTACCGATCTAAAAAACCGTCATACGGCAAAACATTACGATGCTACGAAGAAAATTTCTCAAGCTGACTTAGAGGTTATCTACGAAGCAATGCGCCTATCGCCTTCTTCTATTAACTCGCAACCGTGGAAATTTATCGTGATTGAAAGCGACGCAGCAAAACAACGCTTCCACGATACTTTTGCGAACAAATTCCAGTTCAACCAAAAACACGCTAAAGGCGCTTCGCACATTATTTTATTTGCACACAAAACTCACTACAGCCGTGAAGACTACGCAAATGTGGTGGATAAAGGCATTGAAGATGGCCGCACCAAACCCGAAAACAGAGAGCAAGCTTTTGGCGGTTTTGTGTTTGCAGAAATGAACATGGACGAAAACGGTAACAACGCAGCATGGACAAAGTCACAAACTTACATCGCACTTGGTAATGTTATGCATACAGCCGCTCGCCTTGGTATTGACTCCACGCCTATGGAAGGTGTTGACCCAGAATTGATCGGAGAAATCTTCAGTGCAGAACTGGAAGGCTACCAATGCGACGTCGCACTCGCGATCGGTTATCACCACAAAGACGAAGACTACAACGCCGCATTGCCTAAATCGCGTCTAGCAATGAAAGAAGTAGTAACCGTACTTTAAAGCTTATTTAAAAAGCAAAAAGAGCAAGCCATGAAAGTAACTTGCTCTTTTTTTATATGTCTTTTTTAAAGAAAAATTTTACTTTGAAGAAACCAGTTCTTGTGTCGTTAGTGATGATATCTTGACACCAAAGCTCGATATGTTCGGCAAAGTAGCATTGTGATGTGTTCGAACCTGCTCAGCACTGGCATGAGGTTTATCGTGAGTAGTATGCGCATCAGACACTAATTCAACCGAATAACCCAAGCCTGCCGCGCGTCTGACTGTAGTATCGACACAAAACTCGGAGGCATAACCACAGACAATCAGATGCTCAACACCATGTTGCTTTAAAAGGGTTTCTAAATCCGTTCGCAAAAAAGAATCCGGCGTAGTCTTACGTATAAACTCATCACCCTCTTCTACCTTCAAACCAGCCTGCAACTGCCAACCAATGGAACCGAACTCAATCTCAGAACCTGCTAGTTCATGCTGCACATAGATCACCGCAACATCGTTAGTACGTCCCCACGATGTGACACGATTTATTCGCTCAACAACACGATCCGCATCAAATGGCCGAGGGACTGGATCGAATAAGATACTTTGTACATCAATGATCAGAATGGCGGATTTCATAAGGCTCCTCCTTTGTACACAAGAATCATGACAGGATTAAATATCAATAAAAAACACTCTCATATAACAAAAAAACACCTATTTTTAATAGCCCAAACACACCTTAACAAAATCATATCCGTATTCAGTAAACTCAATTATATCTGAATAGTCTTGAGAAATATGAGCCTCCCAAGTACCCGAACAATCGCCTCCAGCAGATACATATCGCGCTTCTGTACTTTTAGTTTCAGCAAGAATACGAAGCCGAATGAGATTATCTAAATATGTATCTGACTGACTAATATTAGAAACCCCAACCGAATAACAAAGCAACTTAAATTGGCTCGAAATAGTTTTTGAGTTGCTATCTATTGACTCATTATCATTGTAATAAAAAATTGTAGTTGTTAGGTCAAAGTCTTTTAAGCCACCAAGAATTTTGGCTTCATCGGAACTTAGCTGCTGAATAATTTGTACATAAGAAGGATGAGCCTTCTCTGACTCAAATTTATCCATAGAAGTAGCAAGTAAATTCACATACATCTCTCTCAAACCAGCCTCGTCATATGCGAAAGCCAAATTCATTAAAGCTGGTCCAGCAACAATTAAAGGTGGCGTTTGCAAGGTAGAAGGATCTTTACTTGCTAATTTCTTTGTCAATTTGATGGATAGCCACTCCTTTATACGCTCATACCCCCAAACAGTTGCTTCAAGTGGAGCTAATGAAACAGAAATAGCTTTAGCAACAACCACAAGTCCTTGACCAAGTTCTTGCACAGAGGGCTGTAGTAAATCTTCATAGACCTTAGGAGCAATCTCTTTAATTCCTAGTTCTTTTGCAACTTTAATCGCTGTATCCATATCGTCCATTTTGCCATCTCCAGAAATAACTATTAAAACTAACCATGCAGCGCTTTTAGGGCATACTCTGGATCAGCATCGACGATTTTAAGTAAGGCGCGAGCTGGTCCAGTTGGATGACGACGACCTTGCTCCCAGTTTTCTAACGTACGCTTGCTTACACCAAGTAGGTTAGCAAAACGAATTTGACTCAAACCTGTTTTAGTGCGAATTGCCTTCACTTCTGGGTCTGCAAATTCCGTGATTCGAGCAGCTGTGCTTTGGCCTTTTATAATGCTATCTGCTTGTTGCACGCTTTCAAGTAGCTCATTAAACATGTCGTCATTCATAGTGACCACCTTTCTACAATTTGTCTTAACGCTTTGGTTTGCACATCGGTTAAGTTGTCTTGTGCATTTTTGGGAAAAATATACATCATGTAAAGTTGTTCATTCTCTGTCATCCAGTAATAGATGACTCGTACACCACCCCTTTTCCCACGACCATCCACAGACCAACGAACTTTCCTTAAACCGCCACTGCTTTTAATCAACACACCAAGATCGGGCTTAATAACCAAAGCTTCCTGCAACTCTTTATATTCATCGTCACTCATTATTTCATTGATGAGTTTGGTGAAAATGGGCGTTTCAACAATTACCATAACATCACCAAATTATACGCCATTGGCGTAATTTGTCGATTAATAATTGAGCAACAATAAATAGAAGCAGAAGACGCTAAAGCATAGCTTTTGAACATATAAGAATTCCTTTTCCTATAAAGTTTGATAAAACAACGATGACGCTCCATTGCACTATCGTCAAGAAAAAAGAGGCTAGATATCGTATCGCAAAAAAATCCCCATGCCGTTTTCACAACATGGGGATTCTTAAACCATTAACAGCTGAGATTAAAAACGAACGTGCTGACAAGCCTCAATCACGTCTTTCAGCTGCTGTGTAATCAATGGCTGTTTCTTTTCATCCAATTGATATTCTGACTGTTTTGCCAACTCATCATTTAAGTACGTTGCTTGAGAAAGTTCGAGTTGGATCGCGTGAATGTTGTTATCAGGCTGGCCGAAATGACGAGTAATGTAGCCGCCTTTAAAACGCCCATTAAGCACTTGCGTGTAGTTTGGGCGCAGTATTTGTGTGACGGCATTAGCAAGGACTTCGTTGCAGGCTTTGCCTTCGTTGGTGCCCCAGTTAAAGTCCGGCAGCGTGCCTTCAAATAGCATAGGCACTTCCGCTGCGATACTGTGGGCATCGAACAAGATAGCATAGCCAAATTTGGCTTTGAGTCGCGCGAGTTCTTGCTCAATCGTGCCGTGATAGGGTTTCCAAATATGCTCTTTGCAAAAGGTTTTATGCTCGTCACTTGGTGCTTTACCTTCAGCAAAAACAGGCGTGTCTTCGAATAAAATGTCGGGGAACAGACCCGTGGTTTTCGTCGCGTAAAGTGGCTTGTCATCATAGGGACGATTAAGGTCAATAACATAACGGGAGTAATTTGCCTTGATAAAGCCCACCCCCAATGACTCCAAAAAATCATAAAGCTCAGGAATGAACCAATCCGTATCCGGCAGTTTTTTAGCTTGATCTGTCAATCCAGCTTGTACCTCAGCCGTTAAGTTCAAACCAGAATGCGGCATGCTGACCAGCAAAGGCGAATCGCCCTGAATAAAATCAAATGCCGGTACGGTTAATACGTCATGCGTTGTCATTATGTTTCCTCTTAACTACTTTTGCCTTCATAGATTCTATTTTTTACTAGGTTGCCGCCAAGCCAATAGCTTAACTCGCCTGGGCTTTCTACATCCCAGCACACAAAGTCAGCAACTTTACCCACTTCTAAGCTACCATGAGACTCTTCCATTCCCAATGCTTTTGCTGCATGAATTGTCGCACCCGCCAAAGACTCTTCTGGCGTCAGTGCGAACAAGGTACACGCCATGTTCATCATCAGTCGAAGCGACAATGCAGGCGATGTTCCGGGGTTTGCATCCGTGGCAATTGCCATCGGCACGCCATATTGGCGCAGCAAGGCGATCGGCGGACGTTGAGTTTCTTTTAGTGTAAAAAACGCCCCCGGCAATAACACGGCAACCGTGCCGGAATCCGCCATGGCTTTTACGTCTGATTCTTCAATAAATTCAATATGATCCGCCGACAACGCCTTGAACGACGATGCCATAGAAGTGCCACCTAAAGAAGACAATTGCTCCGCATGGATTTTCACCGGCAAGCCCAATGACTCTGCGGTTTTAAAATAGCGCGCCACTTGCTCGGTGCTAAAGGCAATGCCTTCGCAAAAGGCATCTACAGCATCAGCTACGCCCAATTCCGCGACTTTTGGTAACACTGTTTCGCAAAGGTAATCAATGTACGCGTCTTTATCGTCATATTCTGGCGGCATGGCATGTGCTGCCAAACAAGTACGTTTTACCGTCACGGGAAATTGCTTTCCTAATTCCGTCGCTACGCTAAGCATTTTCAATTCTGAATCGAGGGACAAACCATAACCAGATTTGATCTCAACTGTGGTCACACCATCGGCTATTAAGCTTTTCAGACGACGAGAAGCGCTAGCGATTAACTCCACTTCGCTGGCGTCACGAGTGGCTTTCACAGAGGAAGCGATACCGCCGCCCTGCTTGGCGATTTCTTGATAACTTACGCCATTCAACCGTTGTTCGAATTCACCTGCGCGGTTGCCGCCGAACACAAGGTGCGTGTGACAATCGATCAAACCCGGTGTAACCCAACCACCGCCTAAATCATGTTCAGCCTGAGCCTCATAGGCTGGCAGGTCATGTGCTTCGCCAATCCAAGCAATACAGCCACCAACGACGCCTATCGCTGCGTTTTCAATCACGCTATAACGACCATTTACCATGGTCGCCACGTGCGCGTTGCGCCATAAACTGTCTAACTTCATTGGAGTATCGTTTGTCATAGCTTTTCCTTTTCTTAAACCACTAAACTTGGCTATTTAATACTAGGCAATAGCCCTTCTGGCATCGTCTCGTTATGCACCGCTTCTAATAGCAATTCATTGGCCTTTTCGATATCTGGCGCGAAGTAACGGTCTTTATCATAGAAAGGCACACGAGCACGCAATGTCGCACGAGCGTTTTCTAGACGTTTGCTGGATTTCAATGGTGCGCGGAAGTCCAAACCTTGTACCGCAGACAGAATTTCCACTGCTAAGATACCGCGGGTATTTTCCGCCATGTCTTTCAAGCGGCGCGCTGCGAAGGTCGCCATAGAAACGTGGTCTTCTTGGTTCGCCGAAGTCGGCAAACTATCAACAGACGCAGGGTGCGCGTAGGTTTTATTCTCGCTCGCCAATGCCGCTGCCGTTACTTGCGCAATCATGAACCCAGAGTTTACACCGCCATTGTCTACTAGAAACGGAGGCAGTTTGCTCAAGTTACTGTCGATCAACAACGCCATACGACGTTCTGACAAACTACCAATTTCAGCAATCGCCAAAGCAAGGTTATCTGCCGCCATAGCGACAGGCTCTGCATGGAAATTACCGCCAGAAATGATGTCGCCTTCCGCAGCAAATACTAATGGGTTGTCCGATACTGAGTTCGCTTCCACACACAAGACTTTTGCAGTGCTGCGAATTTGCTCTAGGCACGCCCCCATAACTTGCGGTTGGCAACGTAGTGAGTACGGATCTTGGACTTTCTCACAACCTTGGTGAGAATCGCCCAACTCTGATGTTTCCCCTAATAGGTGACGATACGCTGCCGCGGCATCCATTTGCGTTTGATGCCCGCGCACTTCATGAATACGCGCGTCAAATGGACTACGGCTACCTAACGCCGCTTCCACAGACAAAGAACCACAAACAATGGCAGAGGCGAATAAATCTTCCGCTTCGAACAAACCTTCTAAGGCAAATGCGGTAGAAGCTTGCGTGCCGTTTAGTAGCGCCAAACCTTCTTTTGGCGCAAGAGCGATTGGCTCTAACCCTGCGATAGACAAAGCCGCTTGACCAGAAATCACTTCACCACGGTAGCGAGCTTTACCTTCACCCAGCAAAACAGTACTCATATGTGCCAACGGCGCTAAATCACCCGACGCGCCTACCGAACCTTTTTTAGGAATGCATGGATACACTTCTTTATTAATCAAGGTCAGCAACGCTTGAATCACTTCAAGACGAATACCAGAGAAACCACGGGCAAGGCTGTTTACTTTCAGCGCCATAATCAATTTGACGGTTGTGTCTTCCATTAGCTGACCGATGCCCGCTGCATGAGACAGTACGATACTGCGTTGTAACTCGTCTAAATCTTCTGGCGCGATACGCGTGTTCGCCAACAAACCAAAACCTGTGTTAATACCGTATACCGTGCGATTTTGTGCAATCACATCATTAACAACTTGTGTGCTGGCATGAATCGCAGGGAAAGCGCTTTCGTCTAGGGCTAATTTAACGTGACGACGGCTGATTTGACGCAATTCGTTTAGCGTCAATTGGCCTGGTTTTATGGTCAATTCAAACATGGTGATCTCCAGTTTCTAAGCGATGTTCTGCAATATTATTTTAAATTTTTAATGACTATTTTATTAAAGCTACGATCTGCCTAATAAGCGTTAGTAGGCAAGTTTCGCAATAGCTTATTTAGCTTGAGCGCCAGTGATCATAGGTAAATTTAACCCCTGCTCTTTCGCGCAATCGATAGCAATATCATAACCCGCATCCGCATGACGCATCACACCAGTCGCTGGATCGTTATGAAGAACACGAGCAATACGCGCTGCCGCATCGTCACTACCGTCACACACAATTACCATGCCGGAATGCTGAGAGAAGCCCATCCCAACGCCGCCACCGTGGTGCAAAGATACCCAAGTTGCGCCAGATGCTGTGTTTAATAAAGCATTCAATAGTGGCCAATCCGAGACAGCGTCAGAGCCGTCTTTCATGCCTTCTGTTTCACGGTTCGGACTGGATACAGAACCTGAGTCCAAATGGTCACGACCAATCACGATTGGTGCAGACAATTCACCGCTACGCACCATTTCGTTAAAGGCTAGACCAAGTTTCGCACGCTGACCAAGACCAACCCAACAAATACGCGCAGGCAAACCTTGGAACTGAATACGTTCACGCGCCATGTCTAACCAATGATGTAAATGCTCATCGTCCGCGATCACCTCTTTTACTTTGGCATCGGTTTTATAGATATCTTCTGGGTCGCCAGACAAAGCTGCCCAACGGAAAGGCCCGATACCACGACAGAACAAAGGACGAATGTAAGCAGGTACAAACCCTGGGAAATCAAAAGCGTTTTCGATACCTTCTTCCATCGCCATTTGGCGAATGTTGTTACCGTAATCAAAGGTCGGCACGCCCATTTTTTGGAAATCCAACATGGCTTGAACGTGTTTAGCCATGGATTGTTTCGCAGCTTTAACAATAGCCTGAGGTTCTGTCTGAGATTTTTCTCGGTATTCTTCCCAGCTCATGCCCAATGGCAAGTAACCGTTTAACGGATCGTGGGCCGAGGTCTGATCTGTCACCATGTCTGGGCGAATGCCACGTTTTACCATTTCTGGTAGGATTTCGGCCGCGTTACCGCAAAGCGCGATGGACACGGCTTTGCCTTCTGCGGTGTATTTTTTAATACGCGCCATGGCATCGTCTAGGTCTGTCGCTTGTTCATCCACATAACGAGTACGAAGACGAAAATCAATACGGCTTTGCTGACACTCAATATTCAATGAACACGCGCCTGCCAAGGTAGCCGCTAGCGGCTGAGCGCCACCCATGCCACCAAGACCCGCCGTTAATACCCAGCGACCAGCCAATTTACCATCGTAATGCTGACGACCTGCTTCAACAAAGGTTTCGTAAGTGCCTTGCACAATGCCTTGGCTACCAATGTAAATCCAAGAGCCCGCTGTCATTTGGCCGTACATCGCCAAGCCTTTTGCGTCTAGCTCGTTAAAATGTTCCCAGTTGGCCCAATGTGGCACTAGGTTTGAGTTAGCGATTAATACACGAGGTGCGTTGCTGTGGGTTTTGAAAACGCCCACTGGCTTACCAGATTGCACCAGCAAAGTTTCATCTTCTTCTAGCTCTTTGAGGGATTCAACGATTTTGTCATAACTTTCCCAATCACGTGCTGCACGACCGATACCACCGTAAACCACTAATTCTTCTGGGTTTTCTGCTACATCAGGATCAAGGTTGTTCATCAACATACGCATTGGTGCTTCCGTGAACCAAGATTTGGCAGTCAGTGTTGTTCCTGTTGCGGCTTTTACGACACCTGCGCGGTAACGTTTTTGAGCGAGTGTTTGCTTAGTCATTTTTTCACCTATCAAAGAATGTCTTTTTTTATTCTGCTTAAAGAAATATTTAACCAACATGTATATACAATTAACTTAAAGATAGAATCTAACTTTTCTAGATGCAAGCCATTTTTTTAAATCAATCGAGTTGAAATCAACAATAGTGGATAATCAATCAAACTAAAAATGAAAAAAATCCTTATGAAACAACCATTAAAAACGGCATAAAATAGATAGGTAATAAACCCCACATAAACACACTTGTATATACATCGTATTTTCAATTACACTCAAAATACCAATATTTATTAGGGAATGACTTGTGACCAGCCAACACACCACTCATTGCGACAAGGTTCAATACTATTTTGCACAACGCGCTTTGCTCTCTTCTGGCTGGGCAAAAGATGTGCTTTTCTCTGTTAAAAATGGTCAATTTCACTCTTTTTCAGCAGACAGCGTGCCAACAACAGACTGCCACGTTTTATCTGGCCCCGTCTTACCGACGCTTGCCAACGTGCATTCTCATGCCTTTCAGCGAGTAATGGCGGGAGCCGCAGAAGTCAGCTTAAATCCGAATGATAGTTTTTGGAGTTGGCGCGATCTGATGTACAAAATCGTGCAAAAGCTCACACCAGACGACGCACATATCATCGCCAAACAGCTTTATATCGACATGCTAAAAGCCGGTTATACACAAGTCGGCGAATTTCATTACTTGCATCACGATATTGGCGGCAAGCATTATGGTCAGCTCGGAGAAATGTCGAATCAGATCATCGCTGCAGCAGACGAGTCTGGGCTGGGCTTAACTTTGTTACCTGTGCTGTATTCTCACTCCGGTTTTGGAGGACAAGCACCGAACGCCGGACAAGCGCGCTTTATCAACAGCACAGATTCGTACCTGGCGTTGCATCAAGCCTGTGATAAAGCACTAGTAAATCACCCTCGCCATAAATTGGGGATTTGCTTTCACTCACTGCGCGCAGTGACCAAGCCACAAATAGAAACCGTTCTCTCTGCGTTAAAAAAGGACACTCCAATACATATCCACATCGCCGAACAGCAAAAAGAAGTGCAAGACAGCATCGCCTTCAGTGGTCAACGCCCAGTGGAATGGCTGCACAATGAAATCGGCTTGAATGAGCGCTGGTGCTTGGTTCACGCCACTCATCTCACCGATTCTGAACGTCAGTCTATCGCCACCAGCCAAGCGGTAGCTGGACTTTGCCCAACCACAGAAGCGAATTTAGGTGATGGCATTTTTCCCGGTGTGGCCTTCGAGCAAGAAAACGGTCGTTGGGGGATTGGCTCGGACAGTCATGTGAGTTTATCGATTGTCGAAGAGTTACGCACTTATGAATACGGACAGCGCCTACGGGATCAACAGCGTAACCGCTTGTATCGCCCAAACCAAACCAGCGTTGGCGACAATATTTACCAGCAAGCTTTATTAGGCGGTAACCAAGCCTGCGATGTGTCATTAGGATTAAATCAAGGCAGCCGTGCTGACTTTATGGTACTCGACGAATCTCATCCTTTTATCGCAGCGAGCGAAGCCAAAGACCTGCTCAATCGCTGGCTCTTCGCCACTAATGAAAACCTTGTGAAAGACGTGTTTGTCGCTGGCAATCACACTATTAAAAACTTCCGCCACCAGCAAGAAGACAGCAGCCGCTTGGCCTTTACTCAAGTTATTAAAAAGGCCATGTATCATGCCTAGCGTCATTATTATAGAGCAAGCAGAATACCAGCGAATGCCATGGAAAAACGGCCTTGGGGAAACTCTAGAAATTCAACGTTATGAAGATAACGATGGCCTGCGTTTTCGTATCAGCCAAGCGTCTGTGGTTGAAAATGGCGTATTTTCAGACTTCAGCGAATTGCATCGTACCCTGGTCTTACTGTCTGGCGAAGGCATGGCTCTGGAACACACGAATAGCAGTGACAGTCACCTTAACATTCTCAGCAAGCCTTTAGACATAGCACGCTTTTCAGGCGGAGATGAAACTTACGCCACACTAAGAAACGGCAAGATTGAAGACCTGAACATCATGGTGAGAGACACAGACACGCAAGCCAAAGTTCAGGCATGCACAGCGCCCTGTTCCCTCTCATTTTCAAACAACACCTTGTTTAATGGTTTCTATGTTTGTGAAGACAGCGTGCTTGAAATAGAGAATGCCGACGCTATGTCACTCAAAGCACACAGCATGGTGATTGGATCAGAAAACATTAACGCCACATTAAGAAAAGGCAGTGGCGTTTTCATCAAAATTACTAAGTTGGATTAACGGCCAAAATGCCCGAATAATTGGAAGCGAGAGCCTGGGTGGAGTAAACGCGCAGCGGTGACTATGTCATCGCCCGCCCAAGTACGACGCTTTATTTGCAAACAAGGCTCTGAGCCTTGAATTTGCAGTCGTTCGCATTCAATAGCATTGGGCAAAATAGCTTCCACCAAATGCTCACCTTCTGTCATTGGCGCCACGCTCATTAGATATTCATAAGGCGTGTGTTTGGCAAAATCTTGTTTATCATAATCTGGCGCTAACGTCGTATTAACAATGCGTTCTTCTATTTGAATCGGCAAATCGTTTTCAAAGTGCAAAACAACGGAGCGGAAAATCCCATGATTGGTTCGAACACCAAGCGTCATAGCTTCTTCCATGGTGGCTTTGGCCGCTTCCAGTACTAATAACTCAGAATGATGTTTATGGCCGCGAGCAGCCACCTCTTCTGCGATGTTATGAACCTCAAACAAGGCTGAGTGAGCTTTTTTCTCTGCTACAAAAGTGCCCAGACCTTGATGACGAACAAGATACCCTTCTGCCGTCAACTCTCTTAGTGCACGATTTACCGTCATACGACTTACGCCTAATGCCTTAACCACTTCTGCTTCAGAGGGAACGCGTTGATTCGTTTGCCACTCACCAGAAGAAATCTTCATCGTAATCGCCTGCTTTAACTTGGCGTATATTGGCAAAGGGGCATCCGGTAGATCGTCAAATAAATTAAGTAAATTAGAAGTTGTTACGTCAGACACTAAGGTTTCCATATGATCATGTGTTTATAAAAAATTTCTATTACTGGCAATAATAGCAAATATCCAGCCTGTCTATACAATTAAATCAGCAGAGCTAAATAGGCATCATCCATAATGCTGCTAACCAAGAAAGCCCCATCAATAAAGAAAAGATCACACCCCAGCGAGGCGTCTTCACCTCAACCGATGTCATTGTCTGATGCTTTTTTCGACCGTGAACCATAGCATCAATAAGGCGCTCTTTAAGACATAGCTCATGGTAAAGTACAGCAAGTACATGCACAGCGACTAAACCAAGCAAGACGTTGGGTAAAAAGCGATGGATAGACGCTAACTGACTGGCAAACTCTTCTGGTACCAGAGCATTAAAAGGCCCGAACCAAAATACTTCATCGCTAGTAAACAGCCCAGTTCCCCACTGAACCGAAAGTGCGAGCAATAAAATAACCACCATCAATGCACCAACTGGATTATGACCTAAGTATTTCTTAGGTCGCCCTGATAACAACGACATAGCAAAGCGAAAAGCAACCTTTGGCCCCTTAACAAACTGACTAAAGCGCGCGTAGTAGGAACCGTAAAAGCCATAAAGTACACGAGCAATAATCACCGCCGACAAACCATAACCCATATAAAAATGGTACTGGACATAATCGCTTTCTGATTTTCCTGTGACAATTAAACCCGTAAACAAAAGCACTATCAGCCAATGGCTAATTCGCACAGGCCAATCCCATACCAGTGTCGACTTCATCTTAATTATCCTCATTGTGCTCGTAGACTGCTCAAAAATCGCGCGCTTGCAATATAGAGACATTAAACACTATGCTGTGAAAAGCAAGATTCTGATTGCCTAATAACGAAAATTAGCCGATAAGCGCTAAATCAAATGCTGCATATGCACATGAAAGGTGAGGCAAATATGGTTGTCATGTTACTACTGGTTACGTTTTTATGTGCTCTAATATTTGCGTATCTTATTCTCTTAAAAGGTCGGTTTTTTAGCCGACAAAATGCAGTCATTGATGCTCCTATCGATATAGTTTCAGAAGACCTAGGCGATTTAACAAATTGGCAAAGCTGGTTACCTTGGCTGCTTTATGAACCAAAAGCCCATGTCGATTATGAATACCTAAACTCAGGTATTCATTCAATTTTTCCCTCCTGCTTAGTATGGCAAGGTAAACTGATTAAAGAGGGATATATTACTTTAGAGCCATCACGCTCTGGGGCGCATTATTTTCATACATTGTTAGAAGCGCCAGCGTTTTACCCATGCGACGTGCATTTCAATATTGACCTGACCAAGCAAAAAGGTCGTACTTTAGTAACTATCCAAATCACAGGGAACTTGCCATTTTTTCAACGCTGGAAACAAGGCGCTTTTAATATCCGCGCCGAAAAAGACGCAGAATTGGCTCTTCTAAAAGTTTTAGCGTATCTCGGTAAATACAACACAACATCAGATCAAGAATACAATGCGCCAACATTTGAATGGTTGGCGCAAACCAAGTTAGATAATGTCGATGCAGTCACCCGCCCTTTCGTTGTAAATAATCAGCCAATGTCACAAAAAATGGATCAAGGTTTTCATGATTTAATTACCGAACTGGGCCCAGAAAATCCTCCTGCAGGCCCCAGCTTCGCTCTTTATAAAAAAGCGGATATTATCCATCATTATTTTTCGGGGAAACTTGGCATTCCCATACAAAATTTGTCGCCCTGTGAACTAACCCCCGAGCGAATAATTTTACGAGGCAACTATTTACACTTGCGCTATACGGGCTGTTACCAAAATTTATCCCTCGCTTGGCACGTGCTCTATACCTTTATGCGCCTAAATAACATACGCGTAAATCGTCGACACTATGGCGTCGAGATATTTGAAGTAGGCCCATTACAAACTCATATCACTAAAGATTATGTGACTTGCGTGTATTTACCGATCAAATAATTGGCTTAAGTGACGTTTTGTGGGAAAGTCTAAGTTCTCACAACAACAAGGAAACATGAAATGGTTGCTTCACCCAAAATTATGCAACTGGTCGAAAGCCTCTTGCGCATTATTTTAACCATTCTTTTCTTCTATGCGTTCAAAGGCTTATTTGAAGTAGATAACGATTTGTTGCTGGCCTTCTTCTCTATCCTTTGTGCGTTTGTTACCTTTAAGGGATTAGTTATCATATTCAATAAAGTAACAGCAAAAAAATAATGTCAGAACACGTTAATTTTAGCGAATTCTAAATAGTATTATTCCCCCTGATTACATAACGCAGTCTTAAAGGACGCAAGACTGCGTTCGAGCTAACACTACAGATATACACGAGCTTTCTATGACCACAGTCTACCAAGAACACCTCGACGTTCTTTCCCATCGATACGAAGACGCCATGGCATATTTTGGCCTAGACGCCATTGTTTTAGCCTCTGGGGAAAAAAGTTATTACTTTCAGGATGATCATACTCACCCGTTTCACGCTTATTCTGGCGCCCAACAATGGTTGCCCTTCAGCCTAGGTGCAGAAACCTTTATCGTACTTAAAACGGGTGAAAAACCAACTTTGGTTTGGCCAGTACGAGACGATTTTTGGCATGCGCCGAATCCTGTTCCGAGCGGTGATTGGCAGCAAAATTGGAATATTGTTACGGCGAAAAAAACGGATAAATGGTTTACCGATTTACCCAAACAAACCGCTTGGCTTGGCCCACAAGCCATGTCATTCGCTGTCGCTTGTGAGGGTTTAAAAGCCTACGTAGATTTTGACAAAGCAGTGAAGACCGACTTTGAGATTCAAGCCATGCGTCAAGCCAGCATTCGCGGCGCAGCTGGTCATATCGCGGCGAAAGAAGCTTTCTTAGCGGGCATGAGCGAGCTAGAGATCCATCTTGCCTTTTTAAAAGCCAGCCAACAAACTGCCACACAAGAGCCTTACCCAGGAATCGTCGGTTTAAATGAGCACGCTGCTGTGCTGCACTATGAGCATAAATCCATAGAGAGAATGCCAGACTCTCGCACATTGTTAATTGACGCTGGCGCCAACGAACATGGTTATGCCAGTGACATCACTCGTACTTTTACCCGTCACGATGATGACTTCAGCGCCTTGGTAGAAAGTCTTGATATGATGGAACAAAAGCTTTGTCGCAGCGCCATGTCTGGTGTTAGCTTCCGCGATTTGCATCAAGATACGTTAGCTGGCATTGCGTCTTTGCTGCACGAACATAAAATTTGTGCACTGAGTGTCGAAGAACAATTAGACAAACGCATCCCACACGTTTTCTTCCCTCATGGCTTGGGTCACCTACTTGGCTTACAAGTTCACGATGTTGGCGGACATCAATCAGATAAAATGGGCGGTCTCAGTATGCCTGATGAGCATGCTCCCTTTTTACGTCTTACAAGAACACTAGAGAAAAATATGGTAATCACCATAGAGCCAGGACTGTATTTTATTCCGATGCTACTGGATAAAATGCAAGCAGACATTCCAAATCATGGCTGCGATATGAAACGTATTCAGCAGTTCATGCCTTATGGCGGCATTCGAATTGAAGACAATGTGGTAGTTAAAAATGACCTACCCGAGAACCTCACTCGCAATGCTTTTTTTGTTTAAGCATTTGTAGACCTTTTAAGCCTCATACTTTAAAACCTCATTAATATCGGCCCATTAGATATTAATGAGGTTTTTTTATATTTCAAAAGTGGAATATGGAACTAGTATGAAACTCTTTTAGATCAACTAATTATTAACAGAAAAAGAAATCCGCCCCAAAAAAGCGCCTATTTTTTCACTTTTAACAGCAAAAAAGCACCAAAACAAAGCAAGAAAAAATCAAACCATCATTATGGGATTTATCCTACTCAATAAATCCACTGCATAATTAATCAGAGATAGAGAATTATAATGCTTATTTATAAGTTAATAGAACATCACACTGAACTTTAATAAATACTTAACTATGGCTAGATTATTGCTCAATATTAACTCCCCTCAAAGCGTTGCAACGAAGTAATGCTTACTGTAATGGAGCCCAATATATGAGTTTAAAAAGCAATCAGATGTTACTCTCACAGGCTGAACGTCGTTGGTTACCTTGGTTTGGCAGTAATGGCCGCCTCTCACTTTTTTGGTCATGTTACCTAAACAAAGGTACTTACGAAAATGTCGAAAAGACTTTCGAGAGTATCGCTAACACAAGAGTGAAACTATTAGATACTTGGGTTAACAATCAATGGTCCCAACTGGATGTGCTACTCGAAATCATTGCAGGAAATTTCCCAAAAATAGATCAAGGAGCCTTAGAAGAACGTCTAAATATCGTCCCTGATGTGTCTGAATACTTTATCATTGATACCCAAGGAAAAGTGCTCAACTCAACGTCAAAAGCTCATGTAAACAAAATAGATCTACAAGCAAAAGCCGTCGAAGCCGGTATCAAAGAACCCTTCCTTCATGGTCCTTATGTTGACCCAAACACACTAAGCATCGGTGCTTCCAGCTCAAAATTCCATGACGCTGTCACACTGATGTTCTATCTACCAATTAAACAAAACGGTATCAGTGTCGGAGCTGTTTGCGCCAGAGTCCCTAATGATGCTGTTAGTGATCTTATTCAGCGCGAAGCTGGTCATATTTATAAGGAATCCGGCGATAACTATTTATTCATGGTGAGACCTGAATTCGACAAATCCATACTTCCCGGTACAGCACTTTCCCGTTCACGTTTTGAAGATAACGCATTCAGTCATGGTGAAAATCTAAAAGGCGGTATCAATACAAAATTCGGCACAGTAAAAGTTCAACAACATACTGAATTTGAAATCCGCTTTACCGATCCAGCAACAAAAGAACTGCATCCAGGTGTGAGAGAAACCATTAAGAATGGCCAAAATCTTTTTGTGACTTACCCAGGTTATTCTGACTATCGACATATTCCGGTTATCGGCAAAGGCGTAACCTTTCAACTAAAAGGCAGCCCAGACACTTGGGGCATGATGTGCGAAGGCGATTTAGAAGAAGTTTACCGTCGCCGCTCTATCAACTTAAAACTAATGAAAAGCTATCTACTGGCTTCCAGTATTCCTCTTGTCGTTAGCACCTCATTACAAGCTTTCACAAACTTATCTATCATCTTGACCAGCATAGCGGCTTTCGCCAGTTTAGGCGTTGCAGGACTCCTATTTAATAAGCTCAGCACCAAAAGAATAAGCAATAGCATGAACGAAATGACCGAAGTGATACAAACCATCGCTGAAGGTGAAGGCAACCTAAAACAACGCCTTGACGATAATCTTTCCAACGATGAAACAGGCGATATGGGACGCTGGATGAACAGTTTTATCGACAACCTAGATACCACCATGGGCCAAGTTATTTCAGCCAGTACTAATGTCAAAAAGTCTAATGACTTTATGGTTCGTACTAATGAAGAAGCTAGCCAAGCCTCGCATTATCTCGAGTCCACAGTTGAAAGCATGCTTAACGTATTTCAACAACAAATAAACGAAGTACAAAGCGCTTCTAAAACTGCAGATGATTTGAAGCAAGCTATGAATCAAGTCGCAGCAGAAACACAGTCTCGCCTAGAAAGCGCCAAAACAGGCACACAAGAAATACGTGATGTAGTACGAGCCACAGCAGAGTCGGTTAAATCCCTTGACCAAAAAACCAACGAAGTGGCAGGTATAATTACCACTATTTCAGACATCACTAATCAGACCAACCTTCTGGCACTCAATGCAGCTATTGAAGCGGCAAGAGCTGGTGAACATGGTCGTGGGTTTTCTGTCGTTGCTGACGAAGTTCGTAGTTTGGCCTCAAAAACGGCTTCAGCAGCAGAAGAGATACAAGCCATGCTTGAAGGTATTCAGGAAGAAACACGCGGTGCTGTAAGTTTTATGGAAAAAGGCGCCGAAAACGTCGATAAGAATCTACTGGCGAATGAACAAAGTAACACGGGCGACAGCGCCTTGTACGAATTAGTCGACACCATGTTTGATGCCATTTTATTGCTGAATGAAAGCAATAAAGAAAACGCCAAAACAGCTCATGAAATGGGCGCAGCGACAGAGCAAATGCAACGTTCAATCGCCGCACTACAAAGACGCTCATCACGTGTTGGATTGTCGGCTTTGAAGCTCAATTCGTTGGTAGGTCAATTTCAAGTGACAGGTAACTCCCAAGCTTAATAATTAATAGATTAGAAAATCATAAGCGTAAAAAAACCGGAGGAAGCTTCCTTCCTCCGGCATAGTTTCCTCACAAAAGGATACGCCTAAAATACATCATTCCCCGCAATGACAATGATTTATTTTTTCTCTTGGCGCGCCTGTGAGGCAAGACGGACAAATGCATTGGCTTCGCCATAACGGCTGTAATCACCAACACGTTGAATAACTTCAAAAAAGACGCCATGCACCTCTTCTGTATAAAAATGGAAGAATTCGCCTTCGTCATTTTGGTCATACATGATGTTGTGTGACTGCAATTTTTTAATCATATCTGAAGACAAGCCAAAGCGTGCTTCAATATCACGATAGTAGTTCTGTGGAATGGGTAGCTGTTTTTCGCTATCAATGTTTTTTGCCGCGGCAAAAATATCATCACAAGCAAACGCAATTTGGTGCACGCCAGAACCTTTAGATTTTTGAATGAAGCGTTGTGCCGAGGCATCACGAGCATTGGTCATGTTCAATGGAATTCGCACACGTTTGTCTTTGCTTAATGCGGTACGGCTCACTACTAACCCGTGAATATCGGGCAAGTCTTGGCTGGCATCGATATCGAAACCAAACACGGATTTATAGAAGAAAGACGCCGACAAAAAGTCAGTGTTGGAAACGGTTTGGCCAATGTGATCAAAGCGAGTTAAGCCAACGCCCGTTTCACCTTGAATGCCTTGAATGGGTTTAAAGTCCACTTCAAAAAAACGTACCGCAGCGTCTGCAGAAACAAGATACACCAAGCTATCACCAATACCTCGAAGCGCTGGGATGTTTAATTCCCCAGGACCGGCTTGGTTTTCAAAACGCTCTACTCGATAACGCTCAGCCAGTGACAAGGTCGCTTTAACATCTTCAGAAGCAAACGCCATTGCACAAACTGACACACCATGTTTTTGATAATGCTCGTGGGCTTGGCTTTTCGGTTCACGGTTTAAGATCAGATTAATATTTCCTTGGCGCATCAAGCTAACGTTTTTAGAACGGTGTTTATGGGTTTCATGAAAACCTAACTGGGCCAAAGTATTGGTTAACGCTTCTCCGCTTTCGCCTTCAATGGCAAACTCAATAAACTCAACATCACTCACTTGTGGCGCTTCAATTGGAGCCGTTTTCTCTTCACGTTTGCTCACCGTTTGATCATCAAGCCAAATCAATGAACGCATGCCATCAATGGCTTTTTCTAAAGGAGAAGATGAACGAAATTCGTCGTTGAAGATTTCATGAGACAAATAGTCATCAAAGCCTTTGTCTTTCAAAACTTGTAAAAACTCAACGACAGGCATGTCACCCTGGCCTGGGAAGCAACGGAAATGTCGGCTGTATTGCAACACGTCCATTTGTAGACTTGGCGCATCAGCGACTTGCACAAGGGCAATCTTGTTTAGCGGAATGTCATCACGTAACACATCTAAGGTGTTGCCACGGGAAAACATATGGAAAGTGTCTAGAATAATCCCCAAGTTTGGATGGTCGACACGTTTAACTAAATCCCATGCTTCATGGTAATCGGCGATATGGTAACCCCAAGCAAGCGCCTCATAACCCAGCATGATGCCTTCTTTTTTGGCTATTTCAGCCAGAGCAAATAAGTCCGCGGCGCAAACGTCACGATCCGCAGATGAATAAGGCTGCACGTTACTGCAAAACAACAAACGATTCGTACCCAGCTCATGAGCAACATCGATTTTGTGCTGCAACATCTTTGCCTTTTGCGAGCGCATTGGCTCAGGCATACCTTCCATATCGCGGAATGGCTGTAAGGCGATAATATCCAAACCTAGATCTTGCGCCATACGGCGCACATCTTTTGGCGTACCATCAAACTGAGTTAAGTCATTTTCGAAGATTTCCACGCCTTGAAAGCCGGCTTTTGCCGCTGCTTCGAATTTTTCTCTCAGCGTGCCAGATATGGTTACGGTTGCGAGTGCTGTTTTCATTCTTACGCCCTGTCTGTCTATATTTCATAACGAAAACGATATATGAGAAACAAACCTGTTTTTTGCTTCAATATTTACTAATATTGATGCTAGCACAAGATTTTGAGATTGGACGTCATCTTAAGAATGAAATAAAGCGCCAAAAATATATCGAAAAAGGAATACATGACACCTTTTCAATGGCGCAACATAGGAGTGTAATATAGGAAAATCATTCCCTTATTGGCGCTTGTAACACGCCTGATTACTTAGTGACTGACGACCTAATAGCCAAGTTAGCTGCGACCGAAACCATGCGTGTACGATGGGAGACTTTTCATGTTAGAAAACCGTATTAAATATCGCCACCTTCAATGCTTTTTAGAAGTCACGCGCCAAGGGAGCGTGGTTCGCGCTGCCGATGTATTAGCGCTTACCCAACCTGCTGTATCCAAAAAACTCAAAGAGTTAGAAGATATCTTGGGGGTTAGACTACTAGAAAGAAGCAAGAAAGGTGTTGAGCTCACGCCTTTTGGAAAAGTGTTTTTAGAACATGCCAGCACTAGTGTTGCAGCATTGCGAGAAGGTACCGAGCGCGTCGCTCAAGCACAACAAAAAGGCATTAGTAGTATTAGTATTGGCGTGTTGCCTACCGTTGCCACGAGTATCCTACCAGAGTCGGTAAAACGCTTTCGCACTGGCGGTCTTGATGTTCGACTTCACCTCGTCTCTGGCCCCAACGCTTTGTTGATGAGTCAATTGAGAGTAGGTGAGTTAGATTTAGTTGTCGGACGTTTAGGCGTTCCTGAAACCATGTCTGGCTTATCCTTCCAACATCTATATTCTGAGCAAGTCACCTTTACCGTTCGCCCAAATCATCCTTTGCTGACAAAAGAAAACTTTAAAATCAGCGATATTGCCAATTACACCGTGCTCTACCCACCAAAAGGCTCCATTACAGCGCCTTATGTAGATCGTTTTTTATTATCCCAAGGGGTTAGCACTCTCACCGATAGAATCGACACAGTATCTGATTCATTTGGTAAAGAGTTTATTCGCAACAACGATGCGGTGTGGATTATTTCTCGTGGTGTTGTTGCTCGCGAGATTTCGGATGGCGAGCTAGATGAGCTACCAATTGACACAAAAGAGACCTTGGGTGCTGTTGGGTTAACCACACGCGCCGATTCACACCCCTCTCTAGCGTTAAAGCTATTTATGAATGCTATTCGCGACACAGCACAAACATTAGACAGCTACTATAAACCCATTGACCACCACCACAAAGACAGTCCCATAATTTGAAGGTAGACGCTTGAGACAAAACAGATATAGACCGCCAATATCTGCCTGTATCTGTTTTGGCTTAACGGACTTATGCCTTAAGCTTGTGTACCAAACCTTGAATACCTAAAACATAACCTTGCACACCCATACCGACCACAATTCCCGCTGCAGCAGGTGATATATAAGAGTGGTGACGAAACGCTTCGCGAGCGTGTACGTTAGAGATATGGACCTCAATCACTGGCACGTCGGCACCTTTGATTGCATCGTGAAGTGCAACGGATGTGTGAGTATAAGCACCTGGATTGAATACAACACCCAACACTTCACCCGCTTTAATTCGACGACCTGCCTCGTGGATAAGATCAATCAGTACACCTTCGTGATTAGATTGATGACATTCCACTTCATGGCCTAATGATAGCGCTGCTTCGCGGCACATAGCTTCTACATCAGCTAACGTCTCGTAGCCATAGGTGGCAGGCTCACGAGTCCCCAATAAATTTAAATTTGGACCGTTCAACACCATGATGGTAGACATAATAGTAGCTCCTATAAATCAGCGTAAATATTCAATCAAACTTTCTAATTTTTATACAAAGAATCGCAGCAAGACACTTAAAGTAAAAAATGACATTACTGTAGTAATCAGCAAGGTGCTGGCGCAAAAACTGCGAGCGCCGTATTCCCCACAAACAATAGGATAAGAGCTAAACATGGACACTGAAGCAAAAATAATCACCGCGATTTTTAACTCTTCAGCCATATTAGGCACTAATAGTAATAACAAGGTAACAATCACTGGAAATAGTACCAACTTACCTACTGCCACCAGTAAAATGGGGCTTAATTGGCCTTTAATCGATACACCAACCAAAGACCCACCAATCACAATCAGTGCTGCCGCAGAAGCAGATGCAGCCAGTAGGTCAAAACCTTTACCAACAAAGTTTGGCAAACTGAGTTCAAAAATAGAAAACACCAGACCTGCGGCTAAAGCAATTAACAGTGGATTGGTTGAAATACGTTTTAAAACAACGATAAAAAGACCTTTCCCATTACTCTCACCCTTACCCAATACTGTCTCTATAAAAATCAAGCAAATTGGCAAAAAGATAATATTTTCGATCATCAACGACATGACAAAGGCCTGCGTCAATGAATCATCAAAGAACTGCAATAAGATAGGAAAGCCAATAAAGGCACTGTTTGACATGGTCGCACCAACACCTCTCACACCGGCGTCTACCAAACTACTTTTCAATAATCGCCAGCTCAGAAATACAATGATAAAAAAGGTCACTAAACCACTCGCGGCATACACCGCAAGATAATCAAAATGCAGAACTTCTTTTAACTCCATGCTAGAGAGTTTCATGAAAATTAGAGCCGGCAAGGCAAGATACAAAACAAACCGACTCAATCCAGGAATTGCAGCTTGCGGCAGAAAGGAATATCGAACACAGATAAATCCCACAAATATCAAAAAAAAGATCGGTGCTGTGATGTTTATTACGGCTTCCATGTCACCATATCCTCGTGGTTTATTGCGTTATATGCTTTTAACTCGGCTAGAGTTTTCATCATAGAAATCATATCGAATGAGCGTTAAGCGATAGCTTTAGATTTTGTATTGAGTGATATTTTTTCAGGATCTGGTAGGACCAACCCTTTCTGAATATGCGAATCTAAGATAGTCAATACTGACTCAATTTCATCATCAAGAAGATGTTTAAGCAGTTTCTGATGCTCTTCTACAGAAGCTTGGCCGCGAAATGGCCGGCGGTGTAACGCCAACACCTGATAACGCATATAAAGCTCAATCACTGATGCGTGGTAACGAATCAACTGCTGCGAACCACAATGAGACACCATGGTAACGTGAAAGTCTCGGTCAGCTTTTTCCCATGCCTGAACATGGCTACCTTCATCTTCCATCATCAGCTTTTCAACACAGTTCAAACGAAAATGCGCGCTGATCAAAGCGGACTTCCATTCCATATGACCTATTTTATTTTCCATTGATTTGCGTACTGCCGACAACTCCAACATTTGTCTCAGCTCTAATAATTCACGCAAATCGGCGGTAGAAACGGGTTTTACCGTAAAACCTTTTTGATCTACAAATAGTACAAAACCATCTGATACTAAGCGCATCAAGGTTTCACGTAAGGTATTCACACTGGCACTGTAACGAATACGCAAGGCGTTTAATTTAAGCTTTTCACCTGGAGAAAGCTTACCCGTTACGATATCTGAACGTAGCTGCTCATAGACAGATTGCCCAACCAATTTACGGTCATCGGAGTTAATCATAGAAAATTTTAAAGGCCTTTTCTTTTTCTTGTAAGACCTCTGCACTATATCACGAGCAAAGTTATCTTAGTGGATAAACCAAACTAGAAGACGCCATTTGGCGTCTTCTCTTCATCACTCATTCTATGAATTTATTTAGTTACCAACAATCTCTCTAGATCAATGAGCTCACTACATCGTATTTTTCACGGAATTGATCCCAAACAGGTTTCACATCCGTTACTTCCTGACCAGTGAAGATTTCGAAAGCATCGATTCCTTGATAAAAGAACAAATCAAAGCCAGACACAATTTGCAGACCTTTTCTATTCGCTTCTACCAAATACTCAGTATCCATTGGGGTATAAACAGCATCGAATGCCCATTTCTGATTGCCAATAAACTCAGCGGATAATGGCATACCAGGGCTTTTAATATGTCCTACTGGCGTACAGTTAACCAAGCCATCAGCTTCTGCAGCCGCGGCTGCCATGTCTTCTTTCGCAACAACTCGCGCCTTGTAGCCTGCCTCGTTAATAGCATCGACCAATGATTGAGCACTGCGTTCACTCAAATCGGTAACAAGTACTTCAGTCGCACCCACTTCAAATAGAGCAAAACCAATAGCACGACCAACGCCACCCGCGCCGATCATTAATACCTTGCCTGCAGGTAAATCTCCTACTCGGCCTTTATAACCTCGGATAAAACCAGTGTAATCAGTATTAAACGCACGGATTTTACCGTCTTTCAGTAACAAGGTATTGCTAGCACCGACTTTTTTCACTGCGTCGTTTACTTCGTCTGCGCTGTCTATAGCGATCTGCTTATAAGGAAAAGTTACATTCGTACCAACAAAGCCCAAGGAACGAATTTCAGCAAGTTTGGCATTAAAGGAACCCGCAGTATCATCTTCAGGCACTTGTAACTGATAGTCCACTGGCAGCTGTTTAAGTTCGCCTAGCATCATATGCAAAGAAGGAGAACGAGAAGCGGCAATAGCCTGACCAATTAGACCTAGGTGTAACATTGTAGCTGTCTCCAACGTATTCCAAAAAAGAACGTCATATTCTTAATAATTAAATAGAAAAGGATAAAAAGCCTCCTTTATCTGGGGTAAAAGAAGCGTATACCAAAACTCACGGTTTGTTGTATGACAATTTGACATGTATTTTGATAGGAAAATTCATATCAGTATAAACTATTTCTAGAGACTTCCGCCGTCTTCAGTCATATCAAAACTACTTAAAAGCAAGATTATCCAACAGACACACAAACCCACCACGCTCAACAAAGCCACCTTATGATTACTCAATAACGTGATGAATTCATTGCCACGAATAGGAAACACATACCCAACTCCAACTTTGATATAGGCCCAGTTTTCTCCATTTAAAAAATAGAACACCTACATTCCATGTAAACTTATCAAATGATTTTTTTCTGTCCAGACTAAGAATAAATAAGCGATGAACCCATAATGTCTATTCATTAAATATTCATTTTTGATATAGTTGGAAGAAAATAAGGAGGTCATATGGAAATAGCGATACCAAACTTACGGCATCTGCGCGTATTTCTTGCCGTGGCTGAACTCAAAAGCATCACACGAGCTTCTGAGCATATATTTCTATCTCAACCAGCCATAACACAAGCCATTGCAAAACTCGAAGGCTTACTGGGTGCGTCTTTGTTTGAGAGGCATTCTGATGGCATGTATCCCACTACGGCTGGCGAAGTCTGGCAAAAGCGTGTTAGCCGCGCGATTGATCATATCCAACGCGCGACACAAGACATCGTCAAAGACAATACTCTAAAAGAGCGCGCACCAAAGAACTTAATCGCTTTGATCAGCACGACCCAATTAAGAGCGTTAATTGCCGTGAGCGAAGCACAAAACTTCAGCATTGCCAGCCGGAATTTGGCCGTATCACAGTCTTCAGTGCATCGCGCAGCAAGAGACCTAGAAAGACTGCTTGGGGTGGTTCTGTTTGAAAAAAACAGCCTTGGCACAAGTGCGACGAAAGCGGCTCAGACGTTATCCAAAGCTACAAAGTTGGCTTTCAGCGAATTACGCCAAGGTATTTATGAGATCAACGCATTACAAAGCAAAGATGTCAGCATGATAACCGTTGGTAGTATGCCTCTAGCGCGTATGACCATTCTGCCCAAGTCGATTTTACAATTTAACGAACGTCACCCTGATGTGAACATCAATGTCACAGAAGGTCCATACACCGATTTGCTTCACCACTTACGCCAAGGTGACATCGATATTATCTTAGGTGCATTACGTCATCCAACACCAGCTGACGACGTCGTTCAGGAGGAGTTATGGGCACCACCATTGTCAGTGGTGGCACGTAAAGGTCACCCTTTAATGGGCAAACAACATATCAGCGCAAAAGATCTCGCTGAGTTTGCTTGGGTTGTTCCCGCCAAAGGCACACCCACTCGACAAGCCTTCGAAGACATTTTCAACGACGCAGGTATCGCCCTACCTACACGCTTAGTTGAGTCCAGTTCACAGATACTGATTCGTGAACTATTAATTGAAAGCGACCGATTAACATTAATATCTGCACACCAAGTGGAGCGCGAAATTAATATTGAATTACTCAATGAGATTAACTTCCCACTGGATCATACTCGTCGACCAATTGGGCTTTGCGTCCGAAAAAGCTGGCTTCCGACTGTCACACAATCTCATTTTCTTAGCTTGTTACGCGATATCTCAGAACGCTTTCGATGATTTTTTTGAAAGACATCATTGCAAAAAATGAATAGCTTATGCGGTTTATGGATTATGCCCATTAGATGTCGAATGTTAGATTTGTTATTAATATAAACCTAAATTTCGTTCAATAATAACGACATGAAATCTTGAATAGGAGCAGACTAATGAGAATTTGTATCGCAGGCGCATCTGGCGCTTTCGGCATGAAACACATGGACGCCATTGCGGCGATCGAAGGTGCAGAAGTCGTTTCTGTCGTTGGCACTAAAATCGATGCGATTAAAGCCTTTGCTGAAGAGCGCGGCGTTCCTCACTACACGACAG
This sequence comes from Marinomonas foliarum, assembly GCF_003337275.1. Lineage (GTDB taxonomy): Bacteria > Pseudomonadota > Gammaproteobacteria > Pseudomonadales > Marinomonadaceae > Marinomonas > Marinomonas foliarum. The sequence continues at coordinate 98,400 of NZ_QPJQ01000007.1, forward strand.
ACCTTGCAGAAAGCTTAGCTCGTGACGACGTTGACGCTGTCATCCTAGCAACACCAACTCAAATGCATGCGGCGCAGACTATTCAGTGCCTTGAAGCCGGCAAACATGTTATGTCTGAAATCCCAATGGCAGACAACATCGAAGACGCTCGCAAAGTGGTTGAAGTGCAGAAGAAAACTGGTCTAGTAGCGATGGCTGGTCACACTCGCCGTTTTAACCCTTCCCACCAGTGGATCCACAATAAAATCATGGCGGGTGAATTAAACGTTCAACAAATGGACGTGCAAACTTACTTTTTCCGTCGCTCGAACAAAAATGCTCTTGGCAAAGCCCGCTCTTGGACCGACCATCTACTTTGGCACCATGCTTGCCACACAGTGGATTTGTTCCAATACCAAACAGGTGAAACAGCCAGCAAAGTACAAGCACTACAAGGCCCAATCCATCCTGAACTTGGCATTGCCATGGACATGAGCATTGGTATGAAAGTACCTAACGGCGCAATCTGCACCTTGTCTTTGTCTTTCAATAACGACGGTCCATTCGGCACCTTCTTCCGTTACATTTGTGACAATGGTACTTATATCGCACGTTACGACGACCTATTTGATGGCAGCGAAAACAAGATAGACCTATCTGGCGTTGCGGTTTCAAACAACGGCATCGAGCTACAAGATCGTGAGTTCATTGCTGCGATCCAAGAAGGTCGTGCACCAAACTCTTGTGTCACACAGGCTATCGAAGCGATGGAAACCCTACATCGCCTTGAAGAATGTCTAGAAGCCTAAGGCGCAATAGTCTAAAGTGACAAGACGCTAAAGTGACTCAACAACACTCAAACGGGGAGCTTCGGCTCCCTGTTTTTATTTAAGGATATTGTTATGTCAAAACACTCTCACTTAGCCAATCCAAAGATAGGCTTAGGCTGCATGAATTTGTCCCATGCTTATGGCTCACCGGTTGAAGAAGAACAAGCTATTAAAGCCTTACATCAGGCTTTTGAGATGGGTTATCGCCATTTTGATACCGCGACTTTATATGGCGGCGGCAAAAATGAGCTTTTGGTTGGCAAAGCACTAAAAGATCGTCGTGATGAATTCTTCCTCGCCAGCAAATGCGGCATGGCAATGGTCGATGGTAAAAAAGAGATTAACGGCCGACCAGAAAACATCCGCAAGCAATGCGAAGACAGCCTAAAACGCCTGCAAACAGATCACATCGATTTGTATTATTTGCATCGTCGTGACTTCAATGTGCCAATCGAAGAAAGTGCTGGCGCACTGGGTGAGCTAGTAAAAGAAGGCAAAATTGGTGCAATAGGTTTATCCGAAGTGTCCGCCGAGACCTTAACCCGTGCCCATAGCGAATACCCTGTTAGCGCCCTTCAGTCCGAATACTCTTTATGGACACGCAATCCAGAAATCGCGGTTTTAGAAGCCTGTAAAAAATTAGATATTACTTTTGTCGCTTTCAGCCCAGTAGCACGCGGATTCTTAACCGGTACTCTGAAAGACATCGCGGATTTAGAAGCTAAAGACATTCGCAATAACATGCCACGCTTTAACGCCGAGCATTACCCGAATAACCTTACCTTGTTGAACGATTACTTTGCCCTTGCCAAAGATATCGGCTGTACTCCAGCGCAACTGGCCTTGGCTTGGCTCACCGCAAAAGATGAAAATATTGTCCCTATTCCGGGCACTCGTTCGGTTAACCATATGAGAGACAATTTTGAAGCGGCGCAATTAAAGCTGGATGCCAAACAAGTCAGCTTGCTAGACGAGATGATCAATCAAAATAACGTCCACGGCACGCGATATACTGCAGCCCAACAAGCCGAAATCGATACAGAAGAGTTTTAACCTTAGCAAACCTGCTCAACCAATAAAAAGCCCCTTTGTCGATACAAAGGGGCTTTGTTTTTAAAGCGTTTTCTAGGGTATTAACCGAACTTAGATTTACGCAATCTCAATTAGCATTTCACCCGGGGTAACTCGGTCGCCTTTCTTAACGAAAACGCCTTTTACCGTACCTGCCACATTGGCATGTACTTCGGTTTCCATCTTCATCGCTTCCGTGACGAGTACAGCTTGACCCGCTGTTACCGTGTCGCCTTCTTTGACCAAGACATCAATGATATTACCTGGCATTGCTGCGCTAACATGGCCTGGTTCTGTGGCACGAGAGCGACCCGCACCACCTTCAGCAACGTATTCGTTCAGAGATTCGAACACCACTTCTTCTGGCATACCGTCCAAAGACAAGTACAACTTGCGCTTGCCAACCCCAAAGTCACCCACGCCGGTGATTTCCACATTGTAGACTTCACCATGCACATCGATCTTGAACTCGGTAGCTAAGCCACCCGCTGCTGCACCTTGGCCAGCCTGCTCTGGCGGTAGCAAGACTTCTGGAACCAAGGTTCCGTCAGCACGTTGCTGTAAAAACTCACGGCCTAGTTCTGGGAACATAGCAAAGGTCAGTACGTCCTCTTCTGATTTCGCTAACTCGCCGATTTCTTTGCGCAACTTATAAAGCTCTGGCGACAAAGAATCCGCTGGACGCGCGTCATTAACGGTCTCATTGCCCACCGCTTTTTTCTGTACTTCTGAGTTCACTGCCGCTGGCGGCTGACCGTAACCACCCAATAAATAGCGTTTTACTTCATTCGTAATAGTTTTATAACGCTGACCTGCCAAGACGTTATAAACCGCCTGCGTACCAACAATTTGCGAGGTAGGCGTTACCAAAGGCGGATAGCCAAGATCGGCACGAACACGAGGAATCTCAGCGAACACCTCACGGATCTTATCTAACGCATTTTGCTCTTTTAACTGATTCGCCAAATTAGACATCATGCCGCCCGGTACTTGGTTAACCTGAACAGACACATCTTCGCGAGTAAATTCACTTTCAAACTGATGATACTTTTTACGAACATCACGAAAGTAGTCAGCAATCTCTGACAACAGAGCCAAATCCAATCCAGTGTCGTAGTCCGTATCTTTTAACGCCGCTACTTGAGTCTCCGTCGCTGGATGACTAGTACCACTGGCAAAGGATGAAATCGCGGTATCAATACGATCCGCTCCCGCTTCGATTGCTTTAAGCTGACACAAGGGCGCCAATCCTGACGTCGAATGACTGTGAACCACCAAAGGCAAATCAACCGCTTCTTTGATCGCTTTTACCAAATCATAAGTCGCATAAGGCGTTAACAATCCAGCCATGTCCTTGATCGCAATAGAGTCTGCCCCCATGGCTTGCATGGCTTTGGCTTGCTCGACAAACAAAGCCAGCGTGTGCACAGGACTGGTCGTATAACAAATCGTACCTTGCGCATGTTTACCGGCTTTTTTCACCGCTTTCATGACTGTTTCAATATTGCGCAGATCATTGAGAGCATCAAAAACACGGAACACGTCAATACCGTTGTCAGCCGCTTTTTGCACAAAGGCTTCCACCACATCATCAGCATAATGGCGATAACCCAGTAGGTTTTGGCCACGCAATAACATTTGTAAACGGGTATTTGGCAAAGCTGCTCTAAGCTGACGCAAACGCTCCCAAGGGTCTTCTTTCAAAAAGCGTACGCAGGCATCAAAAGTCGCGCCGCCCCACACCTCTAAAGACCAAAAGCCCACTTGATCGAGTTTCTCACAAATCGGTAACATATCCTCCGTACGCATACGAGTGGCAATCAGCGATTGGTGTGCATCACGCAAGGTAACATCTGTCACTTCTATTTTTTGTTTAACTTGACTCATTTTCTTCCTCCTGCGGATTATCGACCAACATGCGCTGCAATAGCGGCTGCCAACACCAAAGCGATGTCACTTGGATGGCGTCTAACGGAATAATTTAATAATTCAGGGTGCGCTGGAACGAATCCTGTGTTGAACTCGCCCTTAATAAAATCTGGATGTTTTAGAATTTGCTGATAATAATTGGCCGTGGTTTTAATACCATGCAAACGCATATCATCAATAGCTCGACGACCTCGCGCCACCATTTCATCCCAAGTCAATGCCCACACCACCAGCTTCAAACACATGGAATCAAAGTAAGGCGGAATCTCGTAACCCGTATAAATCGCCGTATCAACACGAACACCTGGACCACCTGGTGCGTAGTAGTGGGTAATACGTCCAAAGCTAGGTAAAAAGTCATTCTTTGGATCTTCCGCATTGATACGAAATTGCATCGCATAACCACGATAACTTATGTCTTCTTGGCGGAAGCTAAGCGGCGAACCAGACGCAATACGAAGCTGTTCACGCACAATATCAACACCGGTAATTTGCTCGGTAATCGTGTGCTCAACTTGAACTCGTGTATTCATTTCCATGAAATACACTTCATTGCCAGACAGTAAGAACTCCACCGTACCCGCGTTAACATAGCCTACCGCTTTGGCTGCTCGCACTGCGAGATCACAAATGTATTGGCGTTGTTCTGGAGTGAGTTGTGGGCTTGGTGCAATCTCTATAAGCTTTTGGTTACGACGCTGAATCGAGCAATCACGTTCATACAAATGAATCGCATCACCTTGGGAATCCGCTAATATTTGCACTTCAATATGACAAGGATCAACGATGCATTTTTCTAAAAATACTTCTGCGGAACCAAACGCTTTAGTCGCTTCGGAAATAACACGAGGGTATTGAGAGGTTAATTCTTCTGGGGTATCACAGCGTCGAATACCGCGACCGCCACCACCAGAAGTGGCCTTAATCATCACTGGATAACCCACTTTCCCTGCTAAAGCTAATGCCTCGTCGAGATTTGCCAGGTTTCCTTCTGAGCCTGGTGTCACCGGAATGCCTGCCGCACGCATACTGTCACGAGCTTGGGTTTTATCGCCCATTTTATGAATAACAGACGAATGAGGGCCAATAAAGGTAACGCCTTTTTGCTCACACAATTCAGCAAAATGCGCATTTTCAGATAAAAAGCCATAACCTGGGTGAATCGCATCACAACCCGTTTCTATGGCTAAGTTCACTAGACGCAAGGGGTCTAAATAACCGGCAAGTGGATCATCACCCAACGAGTAAGACTCGTCTGCACGCTTGGCATGCAACGCATATCGATCCGGTTCCGTAAATATCGCGACAGAGCGAATCCCAGCCTCTGAGCAAGCGCGAATGATACGAACCGCAATTTCACCTCGGTTGGCGATCAACACTTTTTTTAACATGAGTCACTCCTTTCTTGTTTGAAGAGATCACTGCACAACGTAGCGAGCACAACTTTTGTACAAATATCTCTGAATATTCAGACTACTCAAAGATCAACCAAAGTAAAAATTGATATTACGACATTTATGTATAAGCTATTCCTGATAGATAAAAGCCGATAGATAAGCGCTAATAGATAAACCAAGGGAAAACAAAAACAATGCCTCAAAGTGTACAAAGCTTAGTCAACCGGCTTACTTTTAGACAACTACAAGTCTTTAATAGCGTTTATGAATTGAGTAGCTACAGCCGAGCTGGTGATATGCTGGGGCTGAGCCAACCGGCCGTAAGTAATCAAATACGACAGCTTGAAAGTGCATTAGAACAACCGCTGTTTGAATACGTTGGTCGCCAACTTTACAGCACTGCGACTGCCAAGCGATTAGCCAAATGTATTCACGCCATGTTTGATGAAATACAGCGCTTTCAAGACGACTTATCTGAGGAAGCTGGGCTGATATCTGGTGAGTTGAACTTAGTAGCTGTGAGTACAGCGCAGTACGTGGTGCCTTATTTGCTTCGGGCCTATACTAGCCTACATCCAAACGTCACCATAAATGTGAAAGTCATGAACCGCGCTGCAGCTATCAAGCGTCTTGGTGAGAATCATGATGAATTAGCCATAATGGGCATGGTACCCAATGATAAACCTATGTTTAGCATACCATTTTTGAACAATGAGCTTATCGCTGTCGCACCACAAAACCATCCTCTTCTCGCCCTAGAAGACATATCATTGAGCGCATTTTTAGAACACAATTTATTGCTTCGAGAAGCGGGTTCAGGCAGTCGATTAGCTCTTGAACTACATTGCCAAAAACAACGCATTCGCTTACAAGCAGAAATGGAAATCGGTTCTAACGACGCCATAAAACATGCCGTTATTGCAGGGCTTGGCGTCGCTGTATTACCTAAACTTAGCATTCTTTCTGAATTAACACTCGGCACTTTAATCGAAGTACCGATCAAAGATTTCCCCCTTCGCCGATCTTGGTGCTTGATCCACCCACAAGGACGCCACCCCACTCCTGCGATGCGATCATTTATTGATTACATTCAACAAAATATCGGCCAATTTGAAACAATGTTTTCTCGAATGAAAGATAGATAGCCGCCTCATTTTCATGAAGCTCACACCTGCCTTAAATCGCTAGCCTCAGACGTAAATCTAACTTCTTCTAAATAAATAGTTGATAAATATATAAACTATTTATTTGAATCAAACGTATACAACACATAACAAGGAATTAACAAATCACCAACAACAAATAAAGACGATATAGTATATTGTTTGATCTGTTTTGTAGGAGATTGACTACAAGGAATACGATAAAATCCCGACAATCAGATTGAGGAATATCACCATATTTTTCAGCAACAAAGACAAAAAAATCGCTAGGAATACTGCGATTGAACAGGCCGTTTCTCAACGTGAAGACAATGCCTTTATTAAAGCCATGAAAAAATTTTGCGCAACAATTAGCTTTTCATCAGATGGCACGATACTCGCTGCGAACTCATTATTCCTTAATACAGTAGGCTATTCTCTAGAAGAAATTAAAGGACAAAAACATGCTCTATTTTGCCCTAGCCAAGTAACCTCCAGCTCCGAATACAAACACTTCTGGTCAGATCTTGCAGCAGGAAAAAGTAAAGAAGGGACCGTCTTACGCAGACATAAAGATGGTTCAGACATTTGGCTTGAAGCGACCTATTTTCCAATTGAAGTAGATGGTGTAGTGACAAAAGTCGTCAAAATTGCTTCCGATGTTACCCAAGCCAAACTTATTGCAGACAGCCAACTAGCCGTCTACAACGCTATTGATCGCTCTTCTGCCACTATTGAATTCACCCCTGACGGAACAGTTATTACAGCCAATGATAATTTTTTAAGTGCAATGGGTTATCAGTCTAGCAAAGAAATTATCGGTCAGGCGCATCGCAAATTTTGTACTAATGAATTCTATGAAAAGCATCCGAATTTTTGGGCAGAGTTAGCGAATGGAGATTTCAAAACAGGACAATTTGAGCGAGTCAGCAAACAAGGTCAAACTGTGTGGCTAGAAGCCAGCTATAACCCCATTTTCGATCAATTTGGTAAGGTTGTAAAAGTCCTTAAAGTTGCCTCTGACATTACAGAGCGTGTGAACACGCAACTCGCTATTCAACACGCTGCAAAAGTAGCTCACTCCACGTCAGTAGAAACCGCACAAGTTTCAGAGAATGGCGCTCAAATTTTACGCCGTACAGTCGAAACATCAGACAAAATCGTGGCCGATGTTGACGTTTCTACAGAGCTAATTGAGCAATTAAACCATCAGTCTGAAAGTATCGCCAAGATAGTGACAACCATTGGCTCCATTGCTGATCAAACCAATTTACTTGCATTAAACGCTGCTATTGAAGCCGCTCGCGCAGGTGAAAATGGTCGAGGCTTTGCGGTTGTGGCCGACGAGGTTCGAACACTTGCAGCAAGAACAAGCAAATCAACGATCGAAATTGATGACATGGTAAAACAGAACAGCAACTTAACTCGTCAAGCCAAAGAAAGTATGAGCAAGGTGAGTGAACGCTCTAAAGAGAATGCTCAATTTATAGACGAAGCATCCGGCATCATTGATGAGATACTCAAAGGCGCGATACACGTTTCCAATACCGTTAACAAATTATTGGATATTGAGAAAAACTAAAAAAATCCGCTATCTATTATCGTAGATAGCGGATTTTTTATATTCACCATGGAATGCTCTAACAAGAAGATTTGTTACTTCGGCATTTCATGCTCTAACAACATCAAACCAGAACCTGTATTCGAAATTGGCGCATGGTAATTTCGATGCAGCTCGGTCACTTTACCCAGTAAAGTACCACGCATCGCAATCAACATATTCAGCTCTACCGCTTGCGATCCGCCTTGCTCAACAAGATCCAAGTTGGTGTATTTCGTTAACGCTTCTGGGTCTGACACCAATTTATCAAGACAATCAATATCAAAAGTACGGTTAATAATACCCGCTCGCTCACCGTCTAACTGATGAGACATACCACCAGTACCAAAGACAACCACGTTAAGATCTTCTTCGTAAGATGCCACAGCACGACCGATCGCTTTGCCCAATTCAAACGTACGTTTAGGTTGTGGCATTGGGTATTGTTCACAGTTGATGCAGACAGGAATAACTTTTACATGACCGTATTTATGACCTGGCCACATAAGATTCAGCGGAACCGTTAATCCATGATCAACCTTCATTTCTTGGCAGATCGTCATGTCAAAACCTTCGTCGACAATACTGTTGGCAATGTGCCAAGACAAATCTGACTCACCAGTCACTGGTGGAATGGTAGGAATCCCCCAGCCTTCATCCGCGTTATAATATTCGTCTGCAACCCCCATCGCAAAGGTCGGCTTTTTATCAATAAAAAACTCCAAGCCATGATCGTTGTAAAACAAAATGATAACGTCTGGTTTCTTCTCGTTTAGCCAATCACGCACTGGTGGGTAACCATCAAAAAATGGTTTCCAATATGGCGTTTCTTCCAACCCATTCGCCATTGCGTTCGCAATCGCAGGAATATGGGAAGTCGTTACTGCACCAATAATGTTAGCCATTAGACTTCTCCTCGCCCATTTTTTTCTAGCATTGCTTTGAATTCATCCGTACTCATACCGGTTTGCAATCCACCAATATCTTGCATGTTTAGTTTTAGCAAACCCGTAAACTTTGCTAAATAATAAATACTGCCACCTTCACGCAAAAGCCCAATCACATCTCTATTACGAATGGCTTCTTTTTGCGCTTCTGTGAGTTTGAACTTTTCACAGTAAGCTTCTGGATCAGCATTAAATTCATCACGTGCTACTTGCTCATTAAACGAGTAACACATTTTATTTAAGCCATAGCCTTTCTTGGCCATTTGGCCATCAAAAAGGTACGTCCCTTGAAACTGTCGATCTGTATAGTTACTAGCCATCTTGCTAACCTCTATTTTTATACTTTACGGCGGAATGTGGATTATGCCCAATACAGACGCATTGGATTATCCACCAACAACGCTTGCTGTAATTCAGGCGTTGGCGCGATATGTGGGATCACATCCACAAGATGACCATCATTTGGTGCTTCCACTTTCATATTAGGATGCGGCCAATCGGTTCCCCATAAGACACGATCAGAGAACTTCTCAACTAACGTACGAGCAAAAGGATAGACATCAGAGTAATCAGGCGCATGTTGCGTTAAACGCTCTGGACAACTTACCTTACACCATACATTGTCGTTGTCCGCCATAAAGTTAACAAAGCGCTGAAAGTCAGGGTGATCAACACCGTTGGCAACATTTGGCGTCCCCATGTGGTCAACCACAATGGTGGTATTCAATTCTTTCAAAAAAGGAATCAACTCTTCTAAATCGGCCACTTCGAAATAGACAACAATGTGCCAACCGAAAGGGCGAATCTTCTCAGCTATCGAGAAAAAAACGTCTCTTGGCGTGCTATCAACAAGGCGTTTCACAAAGTTGAAACGTACACCGCGAACACCCACAGCGTGCATTTTTTCAATGTCTTCATGGGTTATTGAATCATCAACAAAGGCCACGCCACGCGCTAAATCGCCGGCTGTTTCTAAAGCATCGATCAACGCGGAATTATCGGTACTATGACAAGATGCTTGAACAATCACATTACGAGAAAAACCCAAATGATCACGCAGCGCAAACAACTGTTCTTTGGATGCATCGCAAGGCGTGTATTTACGTTTTGGATGGTAGGGAAATTTATCCGCTGGACCAAAAACGTGACAATGGGCATCTACCGCACCCGCTGGCGCTTTAAAAGTAGGCACGCTTGGGTTTGCGTGAAATGGAATATAATCTTTGTCCATCATGTTCAAATACCTGTTTTATTATTCGTTCTAATTAACCAGCCTTCTGTTTGACCAGTCGTTATATCGTCAATAGAAGAAAGGCAACTAAAGGCCGTTGCTATGAGCAAACACTTGCCCATCAAACAGTTTTCTCGCGGTGCGTAGAATGGCCGCAGAGCCAACATCACCATTTTCTTCTTGATCCAAGATCACTGTCATCGCGCCAATCGGATGCTCAACATCCAGCGTCATACGCGCACTCAGCTCAAACTTAGCCACTTCATTAGCCGGCGAGCCTTTCAGAACGGCAGCTGTCGCCACACTAACCGCACCCAATACACCAATCGATGCATGGCAACGATGAGGAATAAATGTACGCGTAGAAATAGCACCACCATTCGTCGCGGCACTCACCATGGTCATTTTGGGCACAGACTTCTCTTTCACATCGCCTAAATTCATCATAGGCCCGACTTGCAAACGGATGGATTCTAGCTTGGCGCGTAAAACATCATTGGCTTCAAGCTCTTCACGAGACTCAGTACCCGTAATCCCCATGTCCACAGCACGGATGATCACCACAGGCATACCGTTATCGATGCAAGTTACTTCAATGCCATCAATCACATCGACTACGTTACCTGTTGGCAATAAAGCACCGCAACTGGAACCCGCCGTATCTTGGAAAACAATGGGAACTGGCGCTGAAAAGCCCGGTACGCCGTCAATGCGAGCATCACCTTCGTACTGCACTTCACCGTCTTTTACCAACACACGAGCAACCGCGATTTGACCTGTGTTTTCCATGAAAATACGTACGGAGGTTTCGCCTTCTTCCGCAGCAACCAAACCCCGCTCAATCGCAAACGGTGCAATCCCCGCTAAAATATTGCCGCAGTTTTGCGCATCGGTCACGATCGCCTGATCAACAAATACCTGTAAAAACAAGTAATCTACATCAGCGTCGTCACGTGCAGATTTTTTCACTACGGCCACTTTGGATGCCAATGGATCAGCGCCACCGATGCCGTCGATCTGACGTTCATCTGGCGAGCCCATCACCCGCAACAAAAACTGCGCACGCGCATCAACATCAGCAGGTAAATCTTCCGCTAAGAAATACGCCCCTTTTGATGTGCCGCCACGCATCCACATACAAGGCGCACTTTTTAAAACGCCTGTCTGTTTAGACATATTTTAGGCCTTTCTCTTTTAGGCGAGGGCGCATTTCATAAATATCTAGACCCAATTCGCCATTAGCCATACGCACACGCTTTGCTTCTTCGTTTGCCATACGTTTACGAGATAATTCCAATACTTCAGCTGCATTCTCACGGCGCACCACAACCACACCGTCATCGTCGGCTACAATCACATCACCTGGGTTAACCAAGGCATCAGCGCAAACCATAGGTACGTTCACTGAACCAACGGTTTCTTTAATCGTACCTTCAGCAAACACGGCTTTTGACCAAACAGGGAAGTTCATTTCACGAAGGTCGCGAGTATCACGAACACCGCCTTCGATAATCAAACCCACTACACCACGAGATTGCGCAGAGGTTGCTAACAAATCCCCAAAGAAGCCGTGATTCGATGGCGACGTTGGCGCAAAAACCATCACATCCCCTGCTTTACATTGCTCAATGGCAACATGCATCATCCAGTTATCGCCCGCCGCTCCAGAAATGGTGACCGCAGAACCAGCAATGGTTTTGTCCATTTGGATTGGGCGCATGTAATGTGCCAATAAACCAACACGACCTTGAGATTCATGAATGGTCGCTACGCCACACTCAGCTAAACCGTCGATTACAGCTTGGTCAGCTCGTTCAATATTTTGTACTACTACATTGTTTCGCATGATGCTTTCCTATCCCTTTAATCGTTAGCCTTACGCTTTTAATCTAGAAAAAACGCTACGAGCATTGCCTTCAAAGATAGCTTGTTTCTGCTCCGCGGATAACACTGTGTTGTTATCTATGTAACGTTTGGTGTCATCAAAATAGTGACCCGTTTCTGGATCAACACCGCGTACCGCACCAATCATTTCAGAAGCAAACAAAATGTTCTTAGTAGGAATAATATCAAGAAGTAGATCAATACCACGCTGATGATAAACACAGGTATCAAAGTAGATGTTATTCAACACACGTTCAGCAAGATCAAAACCTTGATCTTGTGCCATGCCACGGAAACGTCCCCAGTGATAAGGCACAGCGCCGCCGCCATGAGGAATGATGATTTTTAGCTCTGGAAAATCTTTAAAAACGTCGGACATCATCAATTGCTGAAAACCAGTAGTATCTGCCCCCAAGTAATGCGACCCAGTAGTGTGGAAACAATCGTTACATGCCGCGCTTACATGAATCATCGCAGGGATGTCGTATTCGCACATTTTTTCATAGATAGGATAAAAAGAACGGTCTGCTAAAGACTTATCTTGCCAATAACCGCCACTTGGATCTGGGTTCAAGTTGATACCGATAAAGCCCATTTCTTCAACAGTACGAACGATCTCAGCAACTGACTTGCCTGGGTCAACACCTGGTGATTGTGGTAATTGTGCAACAGGAGCAAAGTTCTCAGGAAAAAGATCACAAACGCGGCGAATCAAATCGTTTTGATGCTCTGTCCAGTATTGGCTAGTGTATTCATTACCAATATGGTGCCCCATCCAACTAGCACGGGGAGAGAAAATAGTCAGATCAGTGCCACGCTCTTGCTGTAGACGAAGCTGATTATTAATAATACTGTCGCGAATTTCATCATCCGAAACAATGACTTTACCTTTTTCACCAACAAACGCAGGGTCTTTAGCAACTTGTGCTTTTTGATTATCGCGATATTCACCCACACCTGGTGGCGTAGTCGTATAATGCCCATGGCAATCTATAATCATGTTACTGCTCTCTATTCTTATTTAAGGTAACAATACGGTGATATAGAAGGCCTAACTTTACGTTATACGCCTTTCGCCTTCTGGATTAACACCGCCATCTCATTAAAATCTTCACTGAGTATTCGTTATCTAAAGACATTTTGGCTATTTCAATTTAACCGAAAGGGTATTAAATTTTGATATAGATGTTTTTTCGTCCAATTCTTTTTTGGCTTATTTACGTTATTCAATATGATAAACAGCATAGACCAAACACCTTCTCAATCAACATGAAGTGCAAAAAAGCATTGATATATATGATCTTTTTCAAAAAAAACTTGCATCTTAGTATTTTCATATTCCTTTTTTGATATACATGAAACATTAAAAATTCATTTCTAAAAATGCAAAAATTGCTACATTTTGATGTAACTCTCCACTTGAATGAGGTCGAGAGCAAAGCTTTAAAGCATCACAAGGAAACAAGTTTAAACCTATGTTTGACTTGCCTTTTGTGGATCCATTAAAAAATATAGGGTATTTTTCAAATGATCCTATATTATTTGCAAAACCAGAACGCTAAGAGCGAATAGTGAATCACCTACCTATATCTTTAGACTATAGAGTAGAAATACAAAAATAAGACTATCGGGACACCCCGAACTTGGAGACGTAAAAATGAACCTAACAAAAAAACTTACGCTTGGTTTACTTGCTGCCGGCGCAGTAAGCAGTGTTAGTGCTGCAGATCTAACTCTGACAATTGGCCATGTTGACCCCCAAGAGTGGACAACGTCTAAAAAAGGCGCTGCAACTGAGGTTTTTAAAAACCTTGTTGAAGCAGAATCCGCTGGTCGTATCGAAGTAAATATATATCCTTCTAGTCAGCTAGGTGGTGAAACAGACCTAGTGCAATCAGCACAGGAAGGTACACTAAGCATGGCGATGGTATCTGGCGCCTTTGCTAAAGTTTGTAAAGAAGCATCTGTTTTGGAAATTCCATACCTTTTTCCATCTGCACCTGTTGCTTGGGAAGTGCTTGATGGTGAATTCGGTAAAGCATTGTCTGAGCATTGCTTAAAAGAAAGTGGATTGCGTACCCTTGCCTACGGTGAAACAGGTTTTCGTAATTTCACCAACTCTAAGCGCCCAGTGGCTGAACCAAAAGACATGAGCGGCCTTAAAATTCGCGTTCAAACATTGCCTCTGTACGTTGAAATGGTAAAAGCAATGGGCGCCGAGCCAACCCCAATTGCATGGCCTGAAGTACCATCTGCATTAACAACAGGCGTTGTGGACGGACAAGAAAACCCTGTTAGCGTTATCGAAGCGAACAAGTTTTATGAGTTCCAAAAATACCTAACACTAGATGGCCACGTTTACGGCACAGATTTCTTGTTGATGAATGAAGATGTTTACCAGTCATTAAGTGATGAAGACCGTGCCATTATTGACCGTGCAGCAAAAGTAGCAGGTACTCTTGGCCGCGCAATTCAGCAGTTTAATTCTGCAAAAGGTCTAAAATCATTAGCAGAAAATGGCATGCAAATTACGACACCAACGCCAGAACAAATGGCTAAATTCCGTGATGCAGCGCAACCAGCTGTCATTAATTGGTTAAAAGGTGAAGTGGAGCCAGAATGGATTGAACGTGCTCAAATGTCTGTAAAAGTCGTTAGTAATTCACAATAAGCTATAATTCTGTAAACCGATAACCGAAAGCCTTTGGCGGGCTTTCGGTTGTTTTTCCTTTGCCTCTACCCGGAAAGCTCACCATGAAGCGCCTCTATAAAAATACTCTCGCACTTTTAACTGGCACCTCTCTATTCGTTATTTTTGGCGTTGTGCTCGTTAGCAGCTTGAGCCGTTACTTGCTCAACTCCCCCATTCAATGGAGTGAAGAAGTCGCAAAATACGCCATGATATACGGCACCATGTTCGGCATGGCATTGTGTTACCTAGAAGGTCTTCACATACGTTTTACTTTTTTAGAAGACATGGTGTCAGAAAAAATACGTCATTATCTTCACTTTGTTTCTGACGCTATCGCCCTTATCAGTGGCAGTGTTATTACGTATTCCGGTTACCTTTTCATGATAAAGCGAGGTGCAATTCAAGCACCAGGAACGGGGATTCAAATGTACTATTTCCAAGTGGCCATGGTCATAGGTGGTGTTTGCCTTACTATCGCTGCGCTCATAAGACTTGCTGAATATTTTCAGTCTACGTCATTAGAGAAGGGACAATAATCATGTTAGGTTTTGGAATTCTTATTGTTCTTTTGCTCATTGGCAGCCCAATTGCATTCGCAATTTTGTTAGGGGTTGTGGGGCACGTATATACTCTGCCTTTTAATGTGAGCCTTGTAGCACAACGCATTTTTAGTGGGCTCGACTCCTTTTCTATCCTAGCTATTCCTTTGTTCGTATTAGCTGGCGAACTGATGAACGAAAGTGGTATCACCAGCCGCATTATTAATTTTGCCAATGCGCTAGTCGGCCACATGCGAGCGGGCTTAGCTCATGTGAATATTTGGGCGTCGGTCATTTTTGCAGGTCTGTCTGGCTCAGCCGTGGCAGACACTTCAGCACTAGGTCGTGTCTTTATTCCGACAATGGAAAAAGAAGGCTACCCTCGCTCCTTTGCAGCGGCTCTGACCGCAGCCTCTTCTGTTATCGGCCCGATGATTCCACCTAGCATTCCTGTGATAATTTATGCACTAATCACAACAGGCGTGTCCGTTCCTGCACTCTTCTTAGCAGGCGTTGCTCCTGGATTATTTTTGGCTGTAGGCTTATCCATTTATGTCTATTTTTTTGCAGGCCATTACGCACCACTAAAAGCAAAGCTATCGATGAAAGAGCGTTTAAAAGCATTCGTTGATGCTTGGATTCCTCTTTTCATGCCGGTATTCATCGTTGGCTCAATACTTACTGGTATTGTTACACCAACTGAAGCCGCTGCATTCGCTGCTGCTTATGCTTTGTTAGCTGGTATTTTTATCCTTAAAAGTTTGAAGATTTCTAGCTTACCGGGCATTTTCATTCGGGCTATGCGTGACTCTTCTGTGATTCTGATTGTGATTGCAGTAGTCGCAGCAGCGAACTGGTTATTAACCTTCTCAAGAGTACCTCAAACGGTCAGCCAAATGGTGCTGGAACAAGTGTCTAGCCCTTGGGTGTTCTTGATCCTAGTGAACGTCATTTTGTTAGTTGTTGGTCTCTTCCTTGAAGGGATAGCAGCAATGCTAATATTGCTACCGATTCTGCATCCTATTGCAATGAGCCTTGGTATTGATCCTGTTCATTTCGGTATAGTGGTTATTTTCAATCTAATGATTGGCCTTGTCACACCACCCATGGGTATATGTTTGTTTGTTTCGAACTCGATAGCGAATGTCGGTATGGCTGCAATATCTAAGCAAATCATGCCATTATTCTTAGTCGAATTGGCTGTGTTAATACTGATCACTTTTGTACCAAGCACGGTTACATTTTTGCCGACACTATTCGGCTATTGACGATTGGTAAATATCCACACACAAAAAAACGACGCATATAGCGTCGTTTTTTTGTGTGGATAAAAGCAATTCATTTACAGCTGAGACAAAACATATTCCGCTGAGCTTACTTTGTACTCACCCGGCTCATCTAACCATAAATGTTGAATAATACCGTTAGTCACTAACATTGCATAACGGCGACTACGAATGCCCATTTTCGCTGCAGAGATATCCAACTCCAATCCCATTGAGCAGGTAAATTCAGCCAAGCCATCTGCTGCCATCACAAGGTTTTCAGCGTTATTGGCTTTATCCCATGCATTCATAACAAAAACATCATTAACAGAAAGACAGATTATTTCATCAACACCTTTTTCTTTTATGTCATCATAATGCACAACATAGCCTGGTAAGTGGCTCGCACTGCACGTTGGGGTAAACGCACCAGGAACGGCAAACATCAACACAGTTTTTCCCGAAAAAAATTCGGTGACATCAATCGTCTCAGGCCCTTCTTCCCCCATCACCTGAAACGCACCATGTGGCAACATATCACCAACAAGAATTGACATAAACCGTATCTCCTGAGAATTAAGTTGCTCTCATATTAACGCAACACGTCTTAGAAAAACCATCAAACAATCTTAAATTGACTCAGTAACTGTTTTTGATGAGAAGCCAGCTTTGATAGACCCTCACTGTCTTTCTCACTTTGATCAGCTCCTAAAGCCGCTTCTTCAGACATTTCTGAGATTTCTATCACATTCTGTTTTATTTCTTGTGCCACGGCCGATTGCTCTTCAGCCGCTGTCGCGATTTGCGTACTCAAATCACGAATCTCAGCCATACTACTTTGCAGTTCCACCAGTGATTGACCAACTACACGCGCTTCTTCAGCACTTGAACTGGCACTTTGTCTGCTTGTTTCCATACTGCCAACAGTTTTGGTAACACCCTGCTGTAATTGGGCAATCACATTCTGAATCTCTTCCGTTGAACTGTGAGTTCTTGTGGCTAATGTTCGTACTTCATCCGCCACCACAGCAAAACCACGCCCCTGCTCGCCTGCACGAGCAGCCTCAATCGCTGCATTGAGCGCCAATAAGTTCGTTTGCTCTGCAATTTCTTGGATAACATCTAAGATACGGTCTATGCTCTTAGAGTGCTCATCAAGCTCATTTACTACCGTCGTCGACTCTTCTATCTGTTCGAGCAGTCCCTCAATTTTCTGGATATTGGCATCCATTTTAGCTCGGCTTTGATTCGTTCCTTGGTCAACGGATTGGATCTGATGCAAAATAACTTCAGAGCTTTTTGCTACCTGATCAACCGTAGAAACCATTTCCGACATAGACGAAGCGACCTCTGTGGTTCTTTCATTTTGCGCCACCATTAGGCGCTTCGAATCGCCAGCTAAACGAACATTAGAGCCTGCCGAACTAGCAACTTCATTAGAGGCTTGATCAATCTCCGCCATCACACTCTGCAATTTAGCCACCAAGCCATTTACCCATCGGGATAATTCGCCAAACTCGTCTTTCGTTTTTACACTACTACGCTGAGTAAAATCGCCATCGGCAATCTTTCCTAATACCGACATCACCTCTTTTAGTGGCTGGCGAATACTGCGACTAACCCACAGCGCCACCGACACGGCAATAATAATCGAAATAACTAAAACCACTTCAATAATGAGCATTGATAGCGAGCCTGCCTCACTGGCTTCTTGTTTCGCATTCTCCCCCATGACAGAGGCTTCCGAGAGCAGTTTCTGTACCGAAGCACTGACAATCATCATGCTGTCAGATAATTCCTTGGCCAATACTTCTGACTCTTGTAGCAAGCGGATATTTTCATATTGTTTTGCAATCACGCCATCGTCAGAAACAACGCTAAACTCAATTTCATTAATCAACTCATTGATGTTGTCGTCATTCAAATAAGCCTGCTTATCCTTTAAGCTCGTGATAACGGACGCCATACTGTCTCGTAGATCCTGCATACTCTCCAAGCTACGTACATCAAAATAATCGTTAACCGACACTTGAAGGCTGCCTATCTGGCTTTGCATATACGAAGCTGCAAACTGAATTTCAGATGTATCTCCGTCTGTCACCAGTATCCCTAAATCTTCACCAGTGAACATAATGGCGTCTTTTAGGTCTAGCTTTTCATCTGGCACCGAAGCTTGAAGCTCAAGCATGGTTTTATGATTTGAAAAAGCCACATCGGTAATGCTAAAAAAACGCTCAACCTCTTGATTGATGCTCTCTAAAGCCTCGCTCATAATCGGCTGCTCTTGCAGCTGCTCAGATAGCTGATTAGAAACATCAGCGAACGCTTGCTTATGAGCTGAAAAGCGCTCTGAAAGTTCTTCTAATGCATCAGGGGATTTGCTTAATAGATATTGCAATACCGCAGCATTCGCCAAACTCAGCTCCTCTTTCAAAGCTGTACTCGTAGATGAAATGCTAGCAACCTCTCCAGTCACTACATTCAATCTGTCTTCAATTTTGCTGATACCCACAAATCCAGATGCAGCAATCATCAACAAAAGCAGCAATAAAACCCCAAAGCCAAACAAAATTCTTTGGATGACGGACAACGACATAATCGACCTCTACATTCATATCTGCTTTACATTAATTTGTGCACCCATGTTAAACAATTGCACACATTTCAAAAATTTGACCAAGGATACAGGAATATCATAACACTTTGCTTACAATCAATAAGAACAACAAGCACCTGATTACGCCAAAATAGGCTTCAGCGCGCTACTTACCAGTAAGTACATAGATTTCCTTCGACCTCCCAATCTGATAAATTACTCTATCTTCCCTCTGATACTGACTCATACCTATGGATTGCCCGTTATACGAAAAAATTGCCAACCAGATTGAGCTGCAAATCCAAGAAGGTATTTTTCTGCCCGGAGCAAAGATCCCTTCTGTAAGAAAATCCAGTAAACAGATGGAAGTCAGTGTCGCTACAGTATTACAAGCCTACAGTTTGTTAGAAGATAGAGGCGCTATAAAAGCACGCCCTCAAAAAGGTTACTTTGTTCAAGAGAACCGATTACAGCCAAAAGAACCTGCAAAAATCGCACCGACTCAGAACGATGCAACCATACACACACTATTGCGCCGCTTACTCCATGCCTCACAAGATGACGACATTATTCAATTTGGCGCCGCCATCCCTAAAAGCCAATTTTTACCGATCCGACAATTACAACGCTCTGTCGGTCGTTTAATGCGCTTAGAACCAGAAATATGTGCGGCTTATGAGTTCACTCCCGGCTCTCTTAGTTTACGCCGGCAAATCGCGATAAGAATGCTAGACAGTGGCTGCCAATTGCAGCCCGATGACATCACCATCACCCTTGGCTGTCAAAATGCCTTAATGCTGTCGCTACAGGCCGTTGCTAAAGCGGGCGACACTATCGCTATCGAAAGCCCAGCCTATCACGGCGTGTTACAAGCTATTGAGGTACTAAATTTAAAAGCGGTGGAAATTCCCTGCTCCGCAGATACAGGCATAGATTTGGATGTACTGGAAAATGCAGCCAAAGAATGGGGTGTCAAAGCCTGTATTGTCACCCCCAACAACCAAAACCCGATTGGCGCAACACTTAGCCATCAGGCTAGACAGCGCCTAATCCAGCAATCTATACAGTTTGGCTTTACACTTATTGAAGACGACGTGTATGGAGAGTTGAGCTACAAAGACAAGCGCGAACGTGCCTTGAAAGCAGACGACACGAATAACACTGTTATTTATTGCAGCTCCTTTTCAAAAAGTATCGCGCCAGGCTTTCGAATTGGCTGGATCGTTGGCGGCCAATTCCAAGCTAAGATAGAGCATTATGCCTATGTACAATCTCTTGCAATCCCAACATTGACTCAAACCGCCATTGCGAATTTTCTCGAAAATGGCGCGTACGATCGCCATTTACGTAAAACAAGACAAACCTACCAAGACAACCTTATTCGCTGCCAAGCGATTATTCATGAGCACTTTCCTACAGGGACAACAACCTCACAACCTAAAGGCGGGTTCCTACTATGGATCACCCTACCAAGCTCAGTGAATGCCATGACACTTCACATTCAGGCCTTAGAAAAAAAAATTGGCTTATTGCCCGGTCTAGCATTCAGTTTAACGGCTCAATTTGACCATCATTTCAGGCTAAATTACGC
Organism: Marinomonas foliarum; assembly: GCF_003337275.1. Classification (GTDB taxonomy): domain Bacteria; phylum Pseudomonadota; class Gammaproteobacteria; order Pseudomonadales; family Marinomonadaceae; genus Marinomonas; species Marinomonas foliarum. The sequence continues at coordinate 119,093 of NZ_QPJQ01000007.1, forward strand.
ACTAACTTGGGACAACAAAACAGACGCTGCACTAAAAGAACTGGGCAAACTTTGCCAACAACAGTTAAGCTAAATTAAGAGAACAATAAAAACAGAGCAACCCCATGTGCTAGGGGCAATACAGAGCAATCACCTATATAAGTAAAAGTTATGATTATGCTTCTACACATCTTAAAATTCGTCTGTACAGGCAGAGCAAAAAGCGTACAATTCCCATTCTTTTTTAAACACTCTGCCACATTGGCCGATAACATAAATATCTGAAATAGTAGCTGGCTTGTTGCGATGGAATTTGTTGCACATCCGAGAGACCTTCCGTTAGACATTACGCTAATAGAAGATCAACCCTTTCCTCCCATTAGTGATGAAAGAGTTGGGTTTGTCGGTATCACATATGTTGCCCTTCGTCCTTTTGATAATGGACGTTCAGTAAGAATTACATTGGAAGAAATTGACCCAAATTTTTGTGTCTCTGGCCGTGTAGCTTGGTGCAACAAACAAGATGACGGTTACCACATCGCCATCGAATTCCCGACCAAAGAAGAATGTTACTGTGTTCGCATGATAGAACAGCTTTCTCAGATAGAACATTATCGACGCCAAGCTAAAGTCCAAGGCCGACGACTGAATTACAATGAAGCCGCCGCTGAATGGATACAAAAATTCGCCGCAAGTTTCCCTGCGTTTATTATTTAATTCTTCTACCTAGAAGACTCAACTCAATAAGACATTATGATAACTCTTTCTCAAGGTGATATTGATATCATCACGGCTCAACTTGGTCGAACACCAAGCGGCATCAGCGCAATTGCTCACTACTCACCTAATGGCATTCCACAAGTATTAGAAATGGAAACTTGGGTATTTGATCAACCTTTTCCGACTCTCTACTGGCTCTCTAGTAAAGCCATAGACAAAGCATTAGCCAAAATAGAAAGCCAAGGTGTGGTAAAAGAGCTAGAACAGCGTATCAAAGAAGACGAGACGCTAAGAGAAGCACACCACGCCTCCCACCGTGACTACATTGCGAGGCGCTGGGATGTAATGAGCGATGAACACAAAGCTATTATTGAAGAAAAAGGCTTCAAGCCGTTGTTTGATAAACTTGGCATTGGTGGTATCGCTAATTGGGACCAAGTGCGTTGCCTACATATGCAATACGCCCATCACTTGGCAGGCGACAATGTAATTGGTCGTATCTTAGATGCAGAGTACGGCATGAAGGCCATTGCTGACGCCGAGTAGCCTTTTCTAAAAATTTTGCGATAAAAAAGGGGAATAGACATTAAAGTCTATCCCCCTTTTTAAGGGTTTCAGCTCGAGAGAAAGTGCTATTTTAAGCTTTTCAATAACGCCCTTAACTCTTCAGGAGTAGTCGCTTTGGGTAACACTTCTCGAATGCGATTAAACGCAGCCTGAGCAACCGCTGCACGCTGGGCATAAGTTGTTAACGCTCCACCAGTCCAACCTGCTAACTTCACCATTTCATTTTTGAAATTGTTACCGTTAACACCATGCCCACCTAGCTTCATCAAAGCATCTTCAATTTCTAAATAGCTTGGGCGTTCACCACCAAATTTCATAAAATCATCTTGCTGCACTTCGGCAAACTGCTTTGACATTATCTCAACCCTTCATAAAAAGACGTCCTTGCCTATTAAAGTAGCCATAATCACCTAATCGTACAAGTCAAAGCGTGTATCAAATCGTAAAAACTAATCTCGAGTTCTTACACGGTCTACTGCTTTTTGCCAACCTTGATACAACTTATCGCCAGTTCCTTTCTCCATTGTTGGCTCAAAGCGTTTGTCTGCAACCCACAAATCTCCAACCTCATCCAAAGATTTATAAAGCCCAACATGCAAACCAGCTAAAAATGCAGCTCCCAATGCGGTGGTTTCCGTCACACAAGGACGTTCGACTGTTATCTCTAACAAATCACTCAAAAACTGAACCATCACGTCGTTGATAACCATACCGCCATCAACACGTAAAGAACTAAAAGTAGCACCGTCCTGCGCCATCGCGCCAACAAGATCTCGGGTTTGATAACACACCGAACGCAAGCCTGCGCTCACAATGTCTGAGACGCTCGTATCGCGTGTTAAACCTATCATGGCCCCACGAGCATCAGGATCCCAATAAGGCGCCCCCAAACCAGTGAATGCCGGCACCAAATACACAGAGTCATCATTCAAAGCCTGTTTAGCCAAACTCTGGGTTTCTTTGGCATCCGAAAACAACTTCAAACCATCTCTCAACCACTGAATAGCAGCGCCCGCCACAAAAATACTGCCTTCTAAGGCATAGGTCACTTTACCATTTAAACGATAACCCACCGTTGTCAGCAACTTATGCTCAGAACGAATGGCGTTATCACCCGTATTCAGTATCATGAAACAGCCGGTGCCATAAGTACTTTTCACCATGCCTGGCGTAAAACATGCCTGACCAACCAAAGCGGCTTGCTGATCACCAGCAATACCATTTACGGGTATTTCAGCACCTAACCACGAAGCATCGATCACACCAAAATCTGCACTGCAATCCATCACTTCAGGAAACAACACATCACCAATACCAAGCAACCCAATCAACTCATCATCCCATTCTTGAGTATGAATATTGAACGCCATGGTTCGAGCCGCATTTGTGGCATCGGTTTTATGTGATTTGCCATTCGTTAACCGCCACAATAAAAAGCTATCAACGGTTCCAAACGCGAGCTTACCCGCCTGAGCTTTTGCACGGGCCCCTTCAACGTTGTCTAATATCCAACGAATTTTTGTTGCAGAAAAATAAGGATCAATTAATAGACCGGTTTTTTCTTGTACTTTTTCGCTCAAACCTTGATCACTCAATGATTGGCAAAAAGCACTAGTACGGCGGTCTTGCCAAACAATCGCATTGTAAACAGGCTTACCTGTTTCGGTGTCCCATAAAATGGTCGTTTCACGCTGATTGGTAATACCTATCGTTGCTATCGCTTGCGCATCTACCCCTGTATCCTTGAGAACAGACTGGCACACAGCTAAAGTAGATGACCAAATATTTTCAGGGTCATGTTCAACCCAACCGTCGTCAGGGAAAATTTGTGGGAACTCTTGTTGGGATTGACCAACCCGAGTACCTTTCTCATCAAATAAAATAGCCCTAGAACTTGTAGTACCTTGGTCGATAGCAAGAATATAATGAGTCATGATGAATGCTCTTAGAAGTCACAGTCGCTTGATAGTAAGCAACTTACATTGTTATTTTGTTTTTTGAACATAAATATTCAAATACGAATATCTCTATTAAAAACCAATGAGCACTCGTTTAGCAAGCCTCGTTTAACAAGTAATGTCTTTTACCAGGAGAAGAAAACAACATGGGCCAGTTATCTCGCCAAGACAAAATTGTCGCCATAGTAAAAGAAAAGGGTTATGTAACCATTGACGAATTGGCCAGCCAATTTGCCGTCACACCACAAACGATTCGACGTGATATTAATGAGCTAGCAAAAGCAGACAAAATACGTCGTCATCATGGTGGCGCAAGCTACGACTCCAGCACAACAAACGTTGCTTATGCCACTCGACAAATTTTACAACTCCCGGCAAAAGAGCAAATTGCCAAACGCATCGCAGCCGAAATTCCAAATCACGCTTCTTTGTTTATCAACATCGGTACCACAACCGAAACCGTTGCGCGGGCGCTTCTAAACCACCAAGGTCTACAAGTAATCACCAACAACCTTAACGTAGCAGCGATTTTAAGTGGAAAAGAAGACTTTACTGTTATCATCGCTGGCGGCACAGTACGCTCAAGGGATGGAGGTGTTATGGGGGAAGCAACCATCGACTTCATAAACCAATTTCGAGTCGATTTTGGCATCATAGGAATCAGTGGCATTGATCCTAACGACGGCTCATTATTGGATTATGATTACCAAGAAGTTCGAGTTGCACAGAGCATCATATCTAATTCGCGCACAGTCTTTCTTGCAGCTGACAGCGGAAAGTTTGGTAGAAATGCCGTTGTGAGGTTAGGCAATATTACCCAAGTCGATAGACTCTTTACTGATGAGCAACCACCAAAAGCCATTTTAAAGCTAATCAAAGAACATAAAATTCGCCTAGAAATGTGCTCGCCCAAATAACCCTTGGGCAGCACAAAACCACCCTCTCCAGCACTTAACTCTCCCCTTTAACTGCAAATTAAGAAAGAATATTCACCAAAACTTCACAAAGCGTTATTGTCATAAGACGCTTAGAGGTTTAATATCGAAAACAAATGTTCACTTTCGAACATATAAATTCGAATATAACCGTGAGGCTTTGCATGAATCACTCCCATTTCGACCTATTTGTTGTTGGCGGCGGCATTAACGGCACAGGAATCGCTGCAGATGCAGCAGGCCGCGGCTTAGATGTTGGCCTTTGTGAAATGGGAGACCTAGCCCATGCAACATCATCTTCAAGCAGTAAACTAATTCATGGCGGCTTACGCTATCTAGAGCATTACGAGTTTCGCCTTGTCAAAGAAGCCCTGACAGAGCGCGAAGTATTGCTCAAAGTAGCCCCTCATCTTGTTACGCCTATGCGCTTTCAAATGCCCCACAGACCGCATTTACGTCCGGCGTGGTTAATTCGCATTGGCTTATTCCTTTATGACAATTTAGGCAAACGAGAAACACTTTTAGGATCGAAAGGCGTTAAATACGCTTCAGACAGCCCACTTAAAGACGATATAAAACAGGGTTTTGAATACTCTGACTGCTGGGTTGATGACGCTCGCCTAGTGGTAACCAACGCACTAAGTGCCCAACAAAATGGTGCCTCTATCTTTGCTCGCACTCGCTGTACCTCAGCAAAGCGTGTCGATAACAAGTGGCATATCACCTTAGAAAATCAAACTACTAAGGAAACTCAAGAAATAACCGCCAAAGCCTTGGTTAACGCAGCAGGCCCATGGGTATCTTCTTTTATCGAAACCAAACTCGAAGAAAAAGCGCCATACGGAATACGTATGATTAAAGGCAGCCATATTGTCGTACCAAAGATGTACCAACACTCAAACGCCTTCATTATGCAAAACACCGACAAACGTATTGTTTTCGCTATTCCTTATCGTGAAAACTACACCTTATTAGGCACTACGGATGTTGAATACAAAGGCAATCCAAATGATGTATCGATTTCCGAAGAGGAAACACAATACATACTAAAAGTGGCTAACGATCATTTCAAAAAGACGTTAACTCCTACTGATGTTGTATGGAGCTATTCAGGTGTTCGTCCTTTATTGGAAGATGAGTCTTCAGATCCTTCAGCGGTAACCCGCGATTACACGCTTCATCTTGATGATCAAAACCATCAAGCGCCATTACTTAGCATTTTTGGCGGCAAAATCACTACATACCGAAAACTCGCTTTATCAGCGATGAAAAAACTGGCGCCTTATTTTGACAACCTAGGTGATGAGTGGACACACACAAAACCTTTGCCTGGCGGAAACTTAGATATGTCTCTTGATGCTTTCGCGATGAAACTGCAACAAGACTATCCTTTTATCGGAGCGCATCTTGCTCGTCGTTTTGCCAATAGCTATGGTTCACTGACACACACACTATTGAATAAAGCGAACTCAGAAAACGATCTAGGCCAAGACTTTGGCAACCAGCTTTATCAAGTAGAAGTAGATTATTTGATCCATCACGAGTGGGCACATTCGGCTGAAGACATATTATGGCGCCGTACTAAGCTAGGTCTTGAATTTACAACAGATCAAGAAATCGCACTTGAGAACTATATCAAAACTAAAATCTAATTCAGATTAAGAGTTCAAATTACTACTCATTAGCCCAACTAAACGATTGTCTAGATGGGCTTTTTTTGTTCTACTAAATAGCATCGCTTATCTCTTCTACTGGAAAAAATGTACAATGGACTTTGCCTTTTTCGATATCTCCATTTGGATCTACCTTGCCCTCTTTGGTGCAGCGTTTTTTGCCGGTGCTATTGACGCTATCGCGGGCGGAGGTGGACTCATTACTGTTCCTGTTCTATTAGCCGCTGGACTGTCACCAGCAGAGGCACTAGCAACAAATAAACTGCAAGGTTGCGCAGGCACGGTTTCGGCGTCTTATCACTTTATTAAAAAGGGACAAGTTACACTGTCTGATATGTGGTTCCCCATTCTAATGACAGCCACCGGTGCTATTTGCGGTACATTATTAGTCTCGTATTTAGACAGTAGCTTACTACTCAAAGCCGTTCCGATTATATTAATCGCAGTAGCCATTTTCTTTTTCTTTTTACCTAAAGTTCAACCTTATATTGCCAGCAAATTCTCACTCACTCATATACAATTTGCGGTTATTATCGGTACCAGCATTGGTTTTTACGATGGTTTGATTGGCCCAGGAACTGGCGCCTTCTTCTCTACCGCCTATTTGTGCTTGATGGGGCTGACCGTGGTTTCAGCAACCGCACACACCAAAGTACTGAATGCAACAAGCAACCTGGCCTCTTTGGCGATGTTCGCCTTTAGCGGCCACCTGATTTGGGCTTTAGGCATTGTGATGGGAATAGGGCAATGGTTTGGAGCACAACTGGGCTCACGCCTTGTAATCACCAAAGGTGCGAAACTCATTCGCCCAATGGTGATTATTATGTGCTTGGCTATTTCAATCAAATTATTATTAGATAACTAATTCATAAACCAAAGCTAACCAAGCTCACTCAACATCGTCAAAGCATCATCGGGAGAATATTCATAACATTCTGTCACCAACCAGCGCAACAACTGCTGAACGGGCTCCCGCTGACGCTGCATTTCTGGACAAACAAATAAATAGGCGTGACCTTCATCTAGCGTCTCGGTAAACGGCCGCATTAGTCGCCCTTGTTGAATATCATCCATAACCAAGGGCGTTCTTCCCAAAGCGACGCCCTGACCTGCCACAGCGGCTTGCACAGCAAGATCACCACGGTTGAAGCTGATACCACGGGACGGCTTCACGCCCTTCGCATTTGCCAATAAAAGCCATTTTTCCCATTCAGCATACGGACTAGAAAAACGCCATTCGGAATCATCATTTAATAAAGACATTTGCGCTAACTGATTGGCCTCACTTAATGAACGAGCATGGGCGAAAGCTGGACTACAAACAGGAAAAACTTTGTCTTTCATTAATGGCACAATATAGCCTTTTGAGTTGTGAACATGGCTATGCACAATAGCAACATCAATACGATCTCGCTGAAAGTTCACCTCTCTATCGTTAGCCTGAATACGCAGCTGCAAATCTGGATACGCTTCTTGCAGACTTCCCAGTCGAGGAATCAGCCACTTTGTTGCAAAAGAAGGCATTACAGACACTGTCAGAATATTGGATGTTTCCTCTTCCTGAAGCTCTAAAATTAGATCATTAATCTCAGTAAAACTAAGATTAAGCTGCACTGCCAATCGCGCACCTGCCACCGTCAGCTCAAGCCGGCGATGGTAACGAACAAATAAAGTTAAACCTAAACGCTCTTCTAATTGTCGAATTTGTTGGCTAACCGCCCCTTGCGTTAAATGCATTTCTTGAGCGGCTTTGGTAAAACTCAAATGACGTGCTGCAATGGCAAACGTACCCAAGCCAGCCAAAGGGACAGACTTCATAAAAAAACCACCATAAGACAACCTCAGCTACTGCAAAACAACAAATGACCGAACCGACCTTCCATCGCAACATAAACCACTCAAAAAACACCCTATAAAAGGCTAGGAAAGAGCGCTATATGATAGTAATTTCAGGAAAACCACCCAGAATTTAATAAAGTGCCCAAAGAAGATCACTTTCATAGAAACGGATACAAGTATTTTGCATTAATTTTACTAATCCAACAAATCAATTTATATCGTTTGTAAGAACAATCAATAAAGCTAGAATATGTATATCTCTTAGGTTGAACAGCGGCCTAATATGTATCGATACAGCCCTAACTGTATCCCTCTAAATCATGTCCCCACAGTCATGGTTTAGATGAATACCATCATCTCCCACAGGATGACGTTATTCATAACTGCTAGTTACTTTTTTAAAGCCGGACATTTGTCCGGTTTTTTTTTGCCCAAAAATCACATAATGAACAAATAAAAAAACGGCGACCCAAAGGCCGCCGTTCAACAACACATATAAATGTGTTAGATCATCTCTTCACTCGCTTAAGCCGCTTCATCCTTAAGCAACTCAGTACTAATAAAATTTGCTTGTGCCAGCTTCTCCATCAAGCGAACAACTTGACAACTGTAGCCATACTCATTGTCGTACCAAACGTATAAGATCGCTTGATTACCACGAACCTTGGTCGATAGAGAATCAACAACGCCCGCTTGTTGAGAGCCAATGAAATCAGAGCTCACAGCATCAGCCTCATCGCTGTAGCCAATCTGCCCTGTCAATTCAGCGCTAACAGATGCAGCTTTTAACAACTGGTTGATTTCATCAACAGAGGTGGCTGATTTCAAGTTCAAACTCAATACAGCGATAGATACGTTAATCACAGGAACACGAATCGCACTGCCACTTAATTTACCTTCTAAAGAAGGAATCGCTTTAGATACAGCTTTTGCTGCACCAGTTTCTGTCATCACCATGTTCATGCCTGCAGCACGACCACGACGATCACCTTTGTGGATATTATCAATTAGGTTTTGGTCATTCGTGTAAGCGTGAACGGTTTCAACATGACCCGATACGATGCCAAATTTATCTTCAAGTACAGACAAGATCGGGGTAATCGCGTTCGTGGTACAAGACGCTGCAGAAACAATACGATCTTGATCGGTTACATCATTATCGTTAACACCAAAGACAATGTTTTTCATTTCTTTGCCAGGCGCAGTTAGAACAACACGCTCAATACCAGGGCGATTCAAGTGAACACTCAAACCGTCGTGATCTCGCCAGCGCCCTGTGTTATCAACCAATAAGGCATTGTTGATACCGTGAGCTTGGTAATCAACTTCAGCAGGGTCTGATGCGTAAATGACTTTTACGGGTGAGCCATTAATAATCAAGGATTGATTTGCTTCATCAACTTTCACCAAACCTTCATAAGTACCATGGACAGAGTCGTACTTAAGCAAGCTAGCACGCTTCGCAAGATCGTTGTCGCACGCTTTACGTACAACAATGGCAGCAAGTGACATACCAGGTGTCGTGTGACCAAGCGTACACATACGACGAGCAAGCAATCGACCAATACGACCAAAACCGTACAATACAACAGGAGTTTCAGACCCATCGCTCGATTGATTCGCCAACACAGTTGCCACATCCGCCTCAGCAACCAAAGACTCTAGCTCAACCACAGTATTAGAAACATCGCTTACCAATACTTGCTCTAACACTTGATAGACTTGAACAAGATCTAATTCAGGATGTTGATCAAATGCAGCCATAAGACCAGTAACAGAATCCGCCATTAAGGTGTTGCCTGCTAGTTGAACTTTTACCGCTTTCTCACGACCAAGTTTACCTAAAAGAGGAATCATGGATTCTGCTTGCGAAAGTGCTTGTAACCAAGTGCTTGTCATTTTCTGCCCCCGAAAAAAGACTTTGTTATATCAATATGGGCGCAGTCTAACGGCAGAGAAGGACAAAAACAAATTGTAAGAAGACTACAAAAAACCTTTAAAATCGGGACTTTAGGGCATTTTTTTATAGAAATAACGAAATAACGAGAAGGGTCTAGGAACTTTACTACATAATTCCAATTTTTAAAGGGATATCACCAAGAACAAGAGTGTTATGTGGTAATTTGGCAACAAAAACTGACAGGAACTTTCATGATTTTTTTTACAAATGACGCTTTCTTTCAGCCAAAATCCCCAAAACACAAAAACAGAAGAAGATAAAAGCTGGTCGATAAACAAAATCGATACGCGTAATTCCCCAATAAACAAGAGGCTGACTCCACAACGTCAATAAGCCATAACCAAATGTACACATAAGAATAAACGCTGACACCCTAGCGATAAACACCCAAGAAGATACCCATCGCTTTAAAATGCCGTTTACCTTGTCGCCATATACGACCAAACAGGTTGCGACCAGCGCCAAAGAAATATCTTGTAAATGAGGCTGGATGAAATGCGCTAAACGAAGGTTGAGATCTAAAATAAACATATACAACTAACTACACCAAAAGCACGGCAGAATAAATTCCATTATTTTTTATTAGACAAAGCCTCTACATCGATTTTGCCAGATCGAGAAATGACCTTAGGCTGCTCATCAACATACAAAACAGATACATCATAGGTCGTGTTACGAAAATCTATTGTTGTACCATCTCTGAAGCTCCATTTTGAACGCCCCAAACCACCATTCAAAAAGCCTTCACTGGGGGGGCCATACTTACGCCCCAATAATTCGCCTAAATTTTTACGTTTCTCATTACTTTCTACCACGCCCGATAAAAGAACTTGGCGAACATATTTAGAGCTATTGAAATGAATCGTCGCATTGGTTACGCCCAAAATACCTTCAGACCCCAAGCTATAACTCACAACACCTGGCTTATAGGAAGGGTAACTTTGCAACCCCATACTCTCCAACCGAGACTCTAACTGAGATAGCGCCAACCCCTTAACAGGCAAGCCAAACAGCTCTGCCGCATCAGATAAAGCAATACTTTCGTTTGTTTCAGCCATAACAGAAGCAGGCCTACTCACCAAAAGAACCAGAGCAAACACGAGCAACACTGGAGCAACTTTTCTAGACATCAATCATCTCAATTTAAGGTCTTAATTCAGTTTATCAGTCAAAAACAGTCAAAGCTGATATATAATATCACACTATAAGCACCTTCAATTCAAGAAGCGCTCGCACTTTATTTTCAGAGGTAACCAATGGCACTTGTAATCGGCATTACCGGCGTTTCCGGAAGTGGGAAAAGTCGACTATGTTCTCTATTAGCAGAAGACCAAGGTGATAAAATCACCGTATTATGCCAAGACAGCTTTTATAATGGATGCGGCAGTATCGACCCTGACGTATACAATTTCGACGACCTTAGCTCGCTCGACCTAGAAAGCATCACCCTTGCTATTCACAATTGCAAAAATCGTCAACAACCTAACGAAATCCCAGTTTACGATCATTCTCAACACAAACGTGTTGGTTATCGTAATCTTGACCCAACCCATATTGTTCTTGTAGAAGGCCATATGATGTTTCAAGACGCAGGAATTCGAGACGCCGTTGATTACTTGCTTTACGTTGACACTGACATGGACATCGCTATCGTACGCCGACTAAAACGCGATATCGCTGAACGCGGACGCGATGTTAATGAAGTGACCAGCCGATATATGAGACATGTTCGCCAAGCATCTCTCAAGACCATCGACATTCGCAGCAAAGCGGACTTTATTATTCCAAATAATAAAAGCTTCACCAATGCCGCTAGCTTGCTACGTAACTACATCGACTATCTATTAAAAGAAAAAGGCGCCAAATAGGCGCCTTTTTTACAATACATCAGCTGTAAAACAGTTATTTTTTGATGTCATCAAAAAAACGTTTTACGCCATCAAACCAACTTTTTTGCTTAGGTGAATGATCTGTGCCTTCACCCATGCTATCAGCCAATTCAGTAAACAGTTCTTTTTGACGAGCTGTAAGGTTAACCGGCGTTTCAACAACCGCCTTACAAATCAAATCACCCACTGGTCCACCACGAACAGGCTTTACCCCCTTATTACGTAGACGGAACAATTTACCTGACTGACACTCTGCTGTGACTTTTAGTCGCACACGGCCATCCAGCGTAGGAACATCAATTTCGCCACCTAATGCTGCAGTCGTGAAGCTAATAGGTACTTCACAATACAGATTCGCACCATCGCGTTCAAAAATGTTATGTGGTTTAACAGAAACCTGTACAAACAAGTCACCAGCAGGGCCACCATGTGTCCCAGCTTCACCTTCACCTGACAAACGAATACGGTCACCTGTATCAACGCCCGCAGGAATCTTAACATTCAGTGTTTTATATTCTTGAACTCGGCCTTGACCATGACAGTCATTACAAGGATCACTGATTACCTGACCTGCACCATGACATTCTGGACACGCTTGCTGTACAGAGAAAAAGCCCTGTGACATACGAACTTGACCAGCACCACCACAGGTACCACATGTTTTCGGAGTGGAACCCTTTTTCGCACCTGAGCCATCACACGTGTTACAGCCAACCAGCGTTGGGATGCGAATTTTTTCCTCACAACCCCAAACAGCTTGCTCAAGATCTAGCTCTAGTGTGTAGCGCAGATCCGAACCACGACGAGTACGGCTTTGACCGCCACCACCACCGCCAAAAATATCACCAAACACATCACCAAAAATGTCGCTAAAACCACCAGCACCGGCACCACCGCCGTAGCCTCCGCCAGCCTGACCATTTACACCTTCATGACCAAATCGATCATATGCGGCGCGCTTGTCATCAGAAGATAAAATTTCGTAGGCTTCTGCTAACTCTTTAAACTTATCAAGCGCTTCTGGGTTATCTGGGTTTTTGTCTGGATGGTACTTATTCGCTAAAGAACGATAAGCTTTTTTAATGTCTTTCTTATCCGCACTCTTGGCAACACCAAGAACGTCGTAATAGTCTCTTTTGCTCATCGCAGGCATTCCTGAATTTTGAAAAGTCTGAATTTAAAAGTATTCTTTATCTAAGATGTTCTGAGTCGAAAATCGCCAGAATAGATCGACATTACTTAGCGCTCATTAATCGAAGATAGTGTAAACAGCAAAGCACGGTTCAAAACCGTGCTTGCTATTTACCGCCCCATCAATAGAGGCAAAATAAGTGTTTAACGCTTATTTTTTATCGTCTTTTACTTCTTCGAACTCTGCATCAACAGCATCATCCTGAGACTTAGCCTGCTCACCTTCGCCTGCTGGTTGTTCAGCTGCTTCAGCGTCTGCATACATCTTCTGAGCCAAAGAGCCAGACGCTTGAGTCAACGCATTGGTTTTCTCTTCGATTTTCTCTTTGTCATTAGATGTTAGCGCTTCTTCAAGCTCAGTAATGGCTGTTTCAATCGCTTCTTTTTCTTCTGCTGTTGCTTTATCGCCAGCGTCAGTCAAAGTTTTACGAGTTGCGTGAATCATGCCGTCCGCTGTGTTACGAACTTGTACAAGCTCTTCGAACTTACGGTCTTCATCTGCGTTAGCTTCAGCATCTTGAACCATTTTTTCTACTTCTTCATCACTTAGGCCTGAAGAAGACTTGATAACAATAGACTGTTCTTTGCCTGTCGCTTTGTCTTTCGCAGAAATACTCAAAATACCGTTAGCATCGATATCGAAGCTTACTTCGATTTGTGGCACACCACGTGGAGCAGGTGGAATGTCCGCCAAGTCGAAACGGCCTAGAGATTTGTTCTGAGACGCTTGCTTACGCTCACCTTGTAATGCGTGGATAGTTACCGCATTTTGGTTATCTTCTGCTGTAGAGAACGTCTGAGATTTCTTAGTAGGAATCGTCGTGTTTTTCTCGATCAACGCCGTCATGACACCGCCCATTGTCTCGATACCTAGAGACAGTGGTGTAACGTCTAGAAGAAGAACATCTTTCACATCACCAGAAAGTACCGCGCCTTGGATAGATGCACCAATAGCAACCGCTTCATCTGGGTTCACATCTTTACGTGGCTCTTTACCGAAGAATTCAGTTACTTTCGCTTGAACAAGAGGCATACGAGTCTGACCACCAACCAAGATAACCTCGTCGATATCAGAAGCTGAAAGATCAGCATCTTTCAATGCTTGACGGCAAGGTTCAAGAGATTTCAACACTAGCTCTTCAACCAATGACTCCAACTTAGAACGAGTCAATTTCACGTTCAAGTGCTTAGGACCAGTCGCGTCAGCAGTGATGTAAGGCAAGTTAACTTCTGTCTGAGAAGAAGATGACAACTCAACTTTCGCTTTCTCACCCGCTTCTTTCAAACGTTGTAGCGCTAGTGGATCGTTGTGTAGATCGATACCAGATGTTTTCTTGAATTCTGCTGCTAGGTATTCGATTACGCGCATGTCGAAATCTTCACCACCTAGGAAAGTATCACCATTGGTAGACAATACTTCGAATTGCTTCTCACCATCTACGTCAGCGATTTCGATGATAGAAATATCGAACGTACCACCACCAAGGTCATAAACCGCGATAGTAGAATCGCCAGAGCTCTTATCTAGGCCGTAAGCCAATGCCGCTGCTGTTGGCTCGTTAATAATACGCTTAACATCAAGACCTGCTATTTTACCCGCATCTTTTGTTGCTTGACGCTGAGAGTCGTTAAAGTAAGCAGGAACAGTGATTACTGCCTCAGTTACTTTCTCACCTAGGTAGTCTTCCGCTGTTTTCTTCATTTTCTTAAGAACTTCAGCAGAGATTTGTGGTGGCGCTTTCTTGTCGCCTTTCACTTCTACCCAAGCATCGCCATTGTCTGCGCTAATGATTTTGTAAGGCACCATAGAGATGTCTTTTTGAACCACGTCGTCTTTAAATTTACGACCGATCAAACGCTTAACAGCAAATAGAGTATTTGTTGGGTTTGTTACCGCTTGACGCTTAGCAGATTGACCAACTAGTACTTCGCCGTCTTCAGAGAAGGCAACGATAGAAGGCGTGGTGCGATCGCCTTCCGCGTTTTCAATAACGCGCGCTTTTTCGCCATCTAACACAGCAACACAAGAGTTCGTTGTACCTAAGTCAATACCAATGATTCTACCCATGGTTTGTATCTCCAATAAATTCGTTTATTACAATGATAATTCTGTATTTGGGTACGCTTAAAAGTATTTCAAGCGTCCAGTGTCAAAAAAATGACAGTATTTTTAAGCCGCGCTTGAAACCACTACCATAGCTGGGCGCAATAGGCGGCCATTAATGGTGTAACCCTTCTGTACAACATCCATTACGGTGTTTGGTTCTAACTCAGGGTTCGGCACCATAGTAATTGCTTGATGCAGTTCAGGGTTGAAAGGTTCGCCATGTGGATCAACCACTTTCACCTCAAAACGCGCCAAGGTTTCTAGCAGATCTTTTAACGTCAGCTCAACACCCTCTCGTACAGGGTCTGATTCACCTGTATCAGGTGCTGATGTTAAAGCGCGCTCAAGATTGTCCGCTACGTTCACAATAGATTTAGCAAACTTTTCTAAACCAAATTTATGCGCTTTCTCAACATCTTGTTCTGCACGACGTCGCACGTTTTGTGCATCCGCATGAGCACGAAGTGCCGCTTCTTTATACTGAGCGACTTCTTCTAGAGCTTTAGCAAGCTCATCATTCTCAGTAACTTCTTCTAATGTCTCTACTTCAGGCTCTAAAAGCTCTTCTACTGTTTCGTTTTGTGTCTCGCTATTCAAAACTTGCTCCGCTTCTAGATTAGGATTTTTTTGCTGCTCACTCATTCTTCAACTCCAAATAACAGAAACAATTCTTTGTCTGTGCTGGTTATATGGGGACAGCTTTTTTCCTTTCAACACTAATGACGCATAATTTTCATGGGAATTAAATTTACTAACAAGACTTGTCAAAAAACAACCAAGTACTGTATAAATAACCATATAAATATATTCTCTCTTTGGAGCCCACTATGCTGACTAGCATTGCTATTTCCAACTTCGCTATTGTTGAATCCCTTGAACTTGAGTTCAAACAAGGCATGACCGTGATTTCTGGTGAAACAGGCGCAGGTAAATCTATCATGGTGGATGCTTTGTCACTTTGTTTAGGCGATCGCACTGATGCCGCTGTAGTAAGGCATGGACAAAAAAAAGCCGATATCAGTGCTAGTTTTGATATTCAGCAATACCCGCATGTTTTTAAGTGGCTTGAAGAGAGAGACCTAGAGCACGAGCAACATTGCATTTTACGTCGAGTCATTAGTAAGGAAGGTCGCTCGAAAGCCTATATCAACGGCCGCCCTTGTACGCTCAGTGATCTAAAAGAAGTGGGCAGTTACCTTGTCGACATTCATGGTCAGCACGAACACCAGTCCCTACTAAAGAAAAACGCCCAAAGACAACAACTTGATGAATACGGTCAACTCACTGAACTGAGCAAAAAAGTCAGTCAGCAATACTCAACATGGCGACAACTTAAAGAAGAGTTATCCGCTCAGCAGAACCGCTCATCCGAGCAAGATGCCAAAATCCAGCTTTTATCTTATCAAGCACAAGAGTTGCAACAGCTCGACTTGAAAGACGGTGAAATCGAAGAACTGGAAAATGAGCAAGCATTCTTATCGAACATTGCCGATTCCCAGTTTAAAGCGTATCAAGCCAGCGGAATCTTGATCGACAGTGACGAAGGCAACGTTTGTTCTTTACTACACCAAGCCATTAACAGCGCCAGCCAAATCCGCCCCGCGACCAAAGAACTAGAAAACGCGCTAGAAATGATGAATGTCGCCTTAATACAAGCACAAGAAGCCGCCGACAGCTTGCATCACTATCAAGACACGCTAGAACAAAACCCAGAACGTCTAAGCGATATAGAACAACGTTTATCTGATATTTACGAGACTGCTCGCAAACACAGAACCTTACCAGAAGGCCTTATCTCTCTTCGTGAAAGCGTCGAAGTAGAGTTAGGCAGCCTACAAGGCAGCGAAGAAAGCATCGAATCGCTCAAAGAAAAAGAAGAACAAGCCTACGAAAAGCTGACTGCTTTAGCGACCACTCTGACTGAAAAACGCATTGTGGCAAAAGACATACTCGCCAAAAAAGTAGAGGAACAAATACACGGCTTGGGCATGCCCCACGCTAGCTTCTATATCCAGTGCCAGCCACTTACCCAAGTGTCTGCCAATGGCTTTGAAGACGTCGAATACATGATCGCCTCTAACCCAGGTCAACCAGCACAACCATTACGCAAAGTGGCCTCAGGCGGTGAATTATCTCGTATCAGCTTAGGCATTCAAGTCGTTACGGCGCACACCTCTATTATTCCAACGCTAGTCTTTGACGAAGTAGACGTGGGTATCAGTGGTGGCATCGCTGAAGTGGTGGGCCGTATGCTGCGCTCAGTAGGCAAACGCGGACAAGTATTCTGCGTGACCCACTTGGCGCAAGTCGCCGCGCAGGGCAACCAGCATTTACGCGTTAGCAAATTGGTTGAAAACCAAGCCACCTCTTCCCAAGTTGAACTACTCAAAGACCAAGACCGAGCACAAGAAATCGCTCGCTTACTAGGCGGATTGGAACTGACAGAACAGACCTTGGCGCATGCCCGTGAAATGCTTGGCAACGTCCAACTGCAATAAAAGCTAGCACATACTCTAGCAAGAATAAGCGTTAAATAGCTTAAAAAAACAAAAAGGCCCAAACTAAACAGTTTGGGCCTTTTTTTCTGCAACCATAAAGTAAGAGCGCTATTACTTCTTTTTAGGGCGCACGTACAAAATCAAACTATGGTCTTCAATTTCAAAACCATGCTCTTCTGCAATTTCATGCTGACGCTTTTCAATAATCGGATCAACAAACTCAATAACTTTACCTGAGTCTAAGCAAATCATATGATCGTGATGGTCGCCTT
Organism: Marinomonas foliarum; assembly: GCF_003337275.1. Lineage (GTDB taxonomy): Bacteria > Pseudomonadota > Gammaproteobacteria > Pseudomonadales > Marinomonadaceae > Marinomonas > Marinomonas foliarum. The sequence goes on from NZ_QPJQ01000007.1 coordinate 136,681, forward strand.
TTGCCAATTCAAAAACAGCCGTACCCGCTTCAAAATGATGGCGCTGCACTAAACTAGCCGTTTCGAACTGAGTTAATACACGGTAAACCGTTGCTAAGCCTACATCTTCGCCTTGATCCAACAGAGTGCGATAAACATCATCAGCACTCATATGACGGTCGCCCGCACTTTCAAGAATCTGTAAAATTTTCACTCGAGGAAGGGTTACCTTGAGTCCCGCTTTCTTTAGCTCTTGATTTTCGCTAGTCATGAGTCATTCTCTATTCGATCTTGTTGATAATTACTTTATCATTAGCATACCAGAGTAAGGATAATACAAATGAAAAAAACAGTTTTAATATTATGTGCAGCGCTATCACTTGGCGCTTGCAGTTTATTCCCGCCCCCTTACAAGGTTCCAGTATCGCAAGGGAACCTAGTAACAAAGGAACAGTTGTCACAGTTACAAATTGGTATGTCAGAGTCGCAGGTCACTTATCTATTGGGTAACCCCATGCTAAGAGACACCTTTAAGCCAAATGAATGGCACTATATGTTCACATCAATACATGGAACACCAGACACTCAAAGAAGTGAAGTCGACGACTTAGTGCTCATTTTCGACAATGGCATTTTGAAAGAAATCAAAAACAACTAGCCATTTTTTGCTGCACGGTTGGCCCTAGCTTGTTTAGGGTCAACTTTCAGCTCGCGATACAACTCAACTCGCTCACCTTCTTTTAACACTTGTTCTTCCGCATTTCTAACCGCTTTTCCAAAAATTCCGACTTTCACGGTTTCCAGATCCACGTCAGGGAAAAAGGCATTAATATTAGAACGTCGTACAGCATCACGTACACTACAACCTTCCTCAACCTCTAAAGCAATAATCTTTTGCTTTTCAGGCAAAGCATAAGCTACTTCGACTCTCATACTATTCACCGTACACCACTTTTGCTCGCTTACTGAAGGAATCTACCATTGTATTCGCAATTTGGCTAAAGACACTCCCAAAAGCAAACTTCAGCATACCGCTCAATTCAAACTGAATGCTAAGCATAATTTTACAGCTGGTTGGAGACAGTTCTGTAAAGGTCCACACACCATGCAAACGTTTAAACGGCCCCTTAACCAAGGTCATCTCTATTTTATGACAAGGCTGCAAAAAGTTCTTAGTTGTAAACGACTGGCGAGCCGGCCCTTTACCTACTTCCAAAGACGCCACTATCTCTGTTGGCGTTTGAGAAATCAACGTAGAGTCCAAACAGCCCGGTAAGAATTCAGGGTAACCATCAATATCATTAACCAGTGCGAACATTTGCTCGCAGCTATAATTTACATGAGCAAAACGCTCTATATGACTCAAACTAAACTCCTATCCAACCTGCAAATGTAATCACGATCATTGCCGGAATACTGATGTATTTTAACGTCTTATACCACCACTGAAAATGACTAACCTTGTTAGTAATCATCTCATTTTGCAACATAGAGTGAGGAATAAACCATGCCACCAAAATAGACAACGCAATCGCGCCAACGGGCAGCAAGATCAACGACGTAAACTTATCCAACAACTCGAAAAAGTTTAACCCAAACAAAAATTTGCTGTCCCAATGATTAAAAGACAACAACACAGCAATACCGACAAACCAAACGGCAAGTCCCATTAAAAAGGCCGCCTTTAAGCGTGCCATATAGAACTTCTCATGCAGCCAAGCAACAAACAGTTCCAGCATAGAAATAGCAGAAGTTAACGCTGCTACCACCAGTAATAAAAAGAACACACCCGCAAAGAACTGACCACCCGGCAAACCACCAAAAATAATAGGAAGCGATACAAACGTCAGACTTGGCCCAGCTTCAACGTCTATTTGGAATGCAAAAGCCAACGGAAAAATAACCAGCCCAGCTAATATGGCAACCAACAAATCAACACCAACGACAATACTGCAAGCTCGAGCTATCGACATTCGCTTACTCATGTATGCGCCATAGGCGAACATCGCCCCCATACCAACACTTAAACTAAACAGCGCCAATCCAACCGCCGACAACACCACATCAAAAGTAATGTCTTCCCAAGACCAACGAAACATAAAGCTCAACGCTTCATTAATATTGCCTATCATCATCGAATAGGCCGCCAACAGCAGTAAAGTCATTACCAAAATAGGCAACAAAATCCGTACCACAGCAGACAAACCGCGCGTTACAGCTTGACCCACAGTCAGCACTACCAGCGCCATAAACACAGTATGCCATAACAGCATTTCCGCTGGCGTCGAAAGCAATGTATCAAACATGCCCAAGGCACCATCATGCGTAATCGACACAAAATCGCCCGTTACAGCACGATCCAAGTAAGCCAAAGACCAACCCGCAATCACACTATAAAACGTCAAAATCAAAAAGCCTGTAAAACCTGCTAACCAAGGCACAAATACCCAAGCGGGATGAACAATGCGACGCTCGCTTAAATCGTTTACCGTATCAATTGGGTTAGAACGAACGGTACGACCCAAAGCCACTTCGGCCATCAACACTGGCAGGCCTACCAACAGCAAACACGCACAATACACAAACAAAAATGCACCGCCGCCATTTTGCCCGAGCACATAAGGAAACTTCCAAATGTTCCCTAATCCCACAGCCGATCCGCTGGCCGCGAAAATAAATATCCACGGACTTGACCAGATACCTTGTAAACATCGACTTTCCGGCATAAATTTAGGCTCTAATTGCACAACATTGGTTAAGGATAGGAATAAAACGCAAACGTGGCCAACACATCCGCGTTACCTACCCAGATAAAATAATCAACAAGTACGAATTTTCTAACATTCAGGCGCATACCTCAAGAAAAGCATAGGTTTTTGCCTCTATCGACCGTATAATTTCTAACTATGAGTAAAGCAAAGAAAAAATCCAGCAGCACGGGCACCATCGCGCTTAACAAACGTGCAAAATACGACTACTTTGTCGACCAGAAGTTCGAAGCCGGTTTGGTTTTATCTGGTTGGGAAGTAAAAAGCCTGCGCGAAGGCAAAGCCCAATTAGTAGACTCCTTCGTCATCATTCACCAAAACGAAGCGTGGCTCGTCGGTGCGCGTATTACGCCATTGCTTAGCGCCTCAACGCATGTTGTTTGTGAACCGATGCGACAACGCAAATTGCTATTAAACCGCAAAGAGCTTGACCGGATCATCCAAGTTACCGAGCAAAAAGGCAAAACCTGTGCGGCCATGGCGCTGTATTGGAAAGGCAACAAGATCAAATGCGAAGTAGCCTTGGTAACCGGTAAAAAAGAACACGATAAACGTGATACCGAGCGTGATCGTGATTGGTCAAGAGATAAAGAACGACTAATGAAACACAGTGCTTAGTATTTAATATACATAGGCTATACTTAATACTGTATGAATATGAACACACTAAGCATTTCAGCGTTATCTCTAGCGTAAGCACATTGTTTGCGATAGACTAGCGTTACCTTTTTGGGGGCGACATGGTTTCGACGTCGGTTACAAACCCAAAGGTGCATGTCGAGAGTGATGCGTGATCTCGTAAATCCCCCGCATCAATTTTATAGTCGCAAACGACGAAAACTACGCTTTAGCAGCCTAAACCGCTGCTAGTGTGCTGCCCTCAGGTTGCTTGTAGCCAGAGATTCTGCAGTATCATAAATTACAAGATGCTAACTGATGCCCCGCCTAGGGATAAGGTTCTAAGATTAAGTAGGCTCGCCATTAACACCCTGTCCTTCGGGCGGTTCGTGGTCAAATAATAGAAGTGACTATGCATGTAGAGCCGATGGCAGAGGACTGACGGACGGGGGTTCGACCCCCCCCGCCTCCACCAATTAAACACTTGATGTATAAGGGTTTTTTATTCTCAAAAGGGTAAAGCGTCCAAAAGGTGTCCATCAAGAAAAATAAGCCGCTTAATCAGCGGCTTTTTTTATGCCTGTAATTCCATGTTTATCTAGTGGGTTAAGTGTTAGCGCGTCTAGTAGGTGATCGGGGGAGAGGTGCGAATACCTCATGGTCATTCTAATATCAGAATGGCCTAGAATTCTTTGAAGGGTAAGAATGTTTCCGCCGTTGATCATGAAATGACTGGCGAACGTATGTCGTAAAACGTGCGCCGCTTGGCCCGCTGGTAACTCAATTTTGCTTCTTTTTAATGCTCGCCTAAATGCACCAATTGAACTTGTAAAAACATTATTGGACGCGCTTTTTCTGGCGTGGGTTAGTAGTTCATCAAATAGCCATTGAGATATTGGGACGGTTCTATTTTTTCCGTTTTTGGTATCGGTAAAGGTTAGACGGTTATGGTGTATTGTTTGTGTGGTTATCCCTTCCGCTTCCCCCCAACGTGCGCCAGTTGATAAGCAAATGAGCGTTATAAGTTTCGCGTGGGGGTTTTGGCATTTGTCCAAGGCAGAAAGCAGGGTTTCTATTTGGTCGGTTGTTAGGTATGAGAGTTCATTTTCGGGAACTTTAATATTGTCAATTTCGGCCAGTGGGTTTGCATAATCAATCTCGCCAGACTTGCGGAGTGAGTTAAAAAGCGAATTTATGTACCCGAGTTCATTGTTTAGCGTTTTGGGCTTAATGCCTTCTTTAGTTCGGGTGGCTCGATAGCGTGAAAACGTAAGCGGTTGCAGATCGGCGGCTATCGGGTTGCTTAGCTTTTCGGTTATTAGCCTAAGTTTAGACAAGCGGCGCTCGCCGTCTTTTAGGTGCTGACCATGAAGTAAAAACCAAGGTTCTAAAAGTTCAAGAAGGCGGCGGGAGTCTTTGGGCTTTGGATTCCAAGCTTTACCTGTTGTGGTTTCTTGAGCTTCTACAAATTTTTGGTATCGCTCGGCCTCCGCTTTGGTTTTGCATGTTTTGCGGTATCGCTTACCATTTGAACCGCCAGCGCGGAAATCGACCTTCCAGCCGCTAGGTGTTTGTTTAATGCTCATAGTTTGCGACCAAACCAAACAACACGACCAATGATTTTTAGGCGCTCCAGGTCATGCTTTGAAATTTCTATGCTTAAGTGGTTTTTGTTGTCACTGGTTACCGCTACACGGCCATCAAGTAACTTTTGTACACGTTTTACAAATAGCTCGCCTTCAAAATTAATAACGTAAATACCGCCCTCGCTTCCTACTATGTTTTTTTCACGATCAATTAGTAAAGAATCCCCGCTATTAATGGTCGGCTCCATGCTGTCACCTTTGGCGTAAATACCTATAAGGTCTTTGCTTGATATGCCTTCACGTTTTAACCATTCACGGCTTAAGCTTAAATGCTGTTCTATCGGCTCAGCTTCTACCAGTGCCCCACCGCCCGCGCTGGCCTGTATTGCGTAATGTGGAATTGTTAATTGTTGCGCCGTGCTTCCTGTTTCCATTTTGTCGCCCTTCCCTGTTAGCAACCATTCTAAAGAAATCCCTTTTTCTAATGCGGTCATACATACCTCTTTGTAAGGTATTACGTCCCTGTTTTTCCAATGGAAAACGCCCGTTTTGCTCAATCCGAAAATTTCAGAAAGCTGTTTGTCTGTTGTCGCATTATGAATACTTTTCAATCTGCCTATAACTTCAATCGAATTATTCATTTAAAAAACCCTCAAATTCTAATTATGTAATTTACACGCTCTAATTTTTTATCTAGCATTACCATAATCCACCAAATTAGAGACAAACGACTCTAAAAAGGTAATAAAAAACACTATTTTGGAGCATACCGCGATGGACGAAGAAACAAAAGACCAACAAACACCCGCATTTGTACAAGTTGTGCAGGCTTTGCCCCCTTACATGGCCCCTAAGGAATGGGCGCGTTTAGTGGGTAAAACTGAGGCGGCTATAAAACAGGATTTGAGAATGGGAACAGTAGCCCGCTATCAGCCGGTAGCAAATGGCCGTGTTTATGTGAACGTCATCAAAGAAATTGAGCGCGCCGAAAATGCGCCGGATTATTAATTATGAATATTTATGATTTGGGAGCGTTCACACTTTTGATTGGCTGTTTGGTTTTTCTTGGTTTTGGGGGTTCGTCGTGGGTTTAGGTGAAGACATTACTCATGCCTGCATTAATTGCGGTTGGAGCGGTGAAGCTGACGAAACCTTGTTTTTAGACGGCTGGGAAGCTTGCCCAGAGTGCAAGGAATACGACTATTTATTTTCGGGAAGTGAATTAGACGAGCAAGGGCTTAGGGGGTGATGTTTTGAAAACTGCAAATATTATTAATGTGTCAGGCGGTAAAGATTCAACTGCAACATTACTTCTGGCTATTGAGCGTAACACAAAAAACATTACTCCAGTGTTTGCTGATACAGGAAATGAGCACGAGCAAACCTATCAATACCTTGATTATTTAGAACAACGGCTTGGCCTAGAGATAGAGCGTGTTAAGGCAGATTTTTCTAAGCAGATCGCCAGAAAGCGCGATTTGACAATGGCTAAATGGAGAGAGGAAAAGATTGATGAAAGCATTATTGAGCGTGCGATTTCTGTTTTAGAGCCAACTGGAAACCCATTTTTAGATTTGTGTCTGTGGAAGGGGCGGTTTCCATCAATGAAGGCGAGGTTCTGCACAGAGGAATTGAAGGTTTTACCTATCAATCAATTTATTGAGCCAATGTTAAAGGAGTATAGAGCTATTTATTCTTGGCAGGGGGTTAGGGCTGACGAGTCGCCAAGCCGAGCGAAGTTACCAGAAATAGAAGTGGAATTTGGTGATATTGAAGAAGGGAAAGGTCTTTTTAATTATCGGCCTATTTTGTCTTGGTCTGCTACTGAGGTTTTTGAGTTCCATAGAAAGCATGGGGTTGAGTGGAACCCATTGTACGAGCAAGGCATGGGGCGTGTTGGTTGTATGCCTTGTGTTAACTGCAATAAAACCGAGCTTAGAAAAATAGCACGTCAATTTCCTGATGTTATTGAGCGTTTAAGAGAGTGGGAGGAGATTATATCTATCGCTTCAAAGCGTCAATCATCAACGTTCTTTCCTGCTGTGACTGATGCAATGGTGAAGGGTGATGACCGTATTTTCTATAAGACTCACGGAATAGACAGAATCGCTGAATGGGCGTTGACCGCACGTGGAGGCCGTCAATTTGACTTGTTGGGAGATGATGAGGGCTCTGTTTGCCATTCTGTTTATGGGTTGTGCGAATGACCGCCATAGAAGAACAGCGCAAACAATTAACCGCGTTTTTAACTACATGCCCGCCCCGACAAATTACGGCGGCTTTGTGGCGTTCTTATCTCGAAATGAAAAAACAGGAAATGGATAGATGACTAACCAAGAAAACGAAAAACGCTTTTTTAACATGCTAAGCGCGGCGCCAGAATTAAAACAGTATTGGGACGAAGCCGAGGGCGTAGCAAAAATTAAGTCTATCCAGATCGCCATAGATCGAAACAGCAAAGGAAGCGCCGCGCTTTTAAACTTTTTTGGTTCGGTATGGTTCGGCAATTCGGAAATGTTCAAATTTGACTTTATTAAAGCGGTTAAATCTATGGAAGGTCGAGACCGTAAGATTTTGCGCCGCTGGTTGGCTGATCCGTTCTTTTGTGACGAGTGGGCAAAGTAATGAATCAACCAACAAAAGAATGCATAAAATGGCGCAGTGAACTGTTAGACGGTTTAAGCCCTCAAGACGTGGGGTATTTAACCGCGCGTCTTGACGAGTTGGACCGCGCAAAGGGTTATGTTGAATCTAATTCATGGCTTAGAGGTGCGATTAAGAATGTTGAGTTGATCAGCCGCTTAAGTGTTACTGGGATGCGTGAAACAGTTTTAAAAGAGGCTGAGAGAAGACAGAAACGTGAAGGCCAAGCGGTGGCCTATGCTTGGGTGCGTTCGGTGGTTGATCGGTTGTTTTTTTGTGACGAATGGATAACAGACTTAACGGGCGACAAGTTGGCAAACTGGGCCAATGAAAAAAGCCGCCGTTTTGAAATGTCATCAAAAGGGCTTCAAGCACGTAAAGGGTTAACGGTTTTCGATTATGTGAAGAAAGAAGCTGAAGCAGTAAATGCTAACTTCAATCAATGGGACGATGCCGAGAAAGTGGAAGCCTTAATGTTGCGCATGTGTACGCCCGAATGGTGGGCTCGCCAAGCTAAGCGACATTATAGAGCTGTTGAAAATATACGCCGCGAATGTGGGCAAGTGTGCAATCAACAATCCCCCTATGTTTCCCGCTGGGGAATCAATCGCTATCGGAAACAACGCCAAGCAAACCGCGCTTTTTTAGAAAGCTGGGAAGCCATAAACCAGCATGAACAAAGCTTTCTATTGTCGGAATTGGCAGATAAAAGCATTTCAAACCCTATACATAATAAAGCTGAGTTAAGTGTAAGAATCAGGGGCTTGCAATATTTGGCGGTACAAAGCGGCCACGAAGCGAGATTCATAACGATTACATGCCCTTCTAAATATCACCCTGTCCATAAAGATACTGGGTTTCGCAATAGAAAATTCTATGCGTTCGGTTGCCCTTCTCCCCGCGAGGCTCAGCAATACTTAAATAAACAATGGGCAAAGATACGCGCCGCCTATGATCGAGAAGGCATCAAGTTCTATGGGATTAGAACAGTGGAACCACATCATGACGGCACGCCTCACTGGCATTTGATCCTATTTGTAGCCAAGAACCAAAGCGCGAGACTTTTAGAAATAGCGGAAGAATACGCTTTAGAAGTAGACGGCCATGAGCAAGGCGCAGACAAAAGCCGCTTTGATGAAATATTACTTGACCCAGAAAAAGGCGGCGCGGTGGCGTATGTGGCGAAATACATAGCGAAAAACATTGATGGCAAAGACGCAAATGGAAAACCGCTAGAAATACTGGACGAAGAAACAGGCCGCACGTTTGTAGACAGTGCTGAGCGGGTACAAGCGTGGAAGGCTCGCCACGGCATAAGACAATTTCAATTTTTGGGCGCTTCATCGGTCACGGTGTGGCGTGAAATCCGCCGCCTAAAAGATTCAATCCCGAAAGCTTTTTCTGAGATTTACACGGCGGCGGTTGCCAATGATTGGAAGCGTTTTAGTGAGTTGATGGGATCGGGTAAAGGTCAGGCTTTAAGGCCGTTTTACGAGCAAGGGGAAAATAATCAATTTGGAGAGCCTACGATGAAAATTAAAGGGCTTTGGAATGTTTTTGCGGAATATGTGCCCACACGCTTGTTTGAGTGGACTATTCAGCGCGTAGGGGCTGGGGCTTTGTCTTTAGGAGCGGCGGAGCCGTTCCCTAGAAATCGTGTCAATAACTGTACGGGGGGCGTAGCTCCCCCATACCAAGTGCCAATTTATCAATAAAAGGAGCGGTCAAAATGGAAAACCAAGAATTAAAAGCGTTACTTGCAAAACGGAAAACGGCGCAAGCCAAGCTAAAAGGAGAATTTGCGGGCTTAAAGAACATTAGCCCAATGGCGATTATGACGGGCGGTTTTAAATCGCTTGAAGGCGTGGCGGCGCAATTCGAAAGCGTGGCGTTTTTGAATGATGCCGTAATCAATGAACTAGCAGAGAGGGCTTTAAAGAATGGCTGAGTCAGTGGGGTTTATTCAATGCGATTTTAAGCACTGTGAAGAAATCGTCGAAGTTAAAAAAGCGGGTGGCCGACGTGGGACGCTATACACGATCTGCCCGAGCTGTGGAACGAATCAAGGCACCGGTACGAACCGCCAAACATGGTTAAACGCTAACCTAAAGGCCAGCCGTGAAGAAGTGGAAAATTCACGGCCAGAAGTGACCGAAGAAAAAGCCGCTGAGCCTAATAAAACCGAGGTTTCAAGCGAACAAGAACAGGCCGAAGAAGTGGCCGAGGTGAAACCAGAAATTAAACCTAAAAGGCTTGAAGCCGCCCCACCCGCTTTGCTGGGTATCATGGCGCTTTTGGTAACCGTAGTTAGTGCATTTTTAGCAACCAAAAAATCAAAGGAAAAAACAGTATGAGCGATATTAGCCAAGAACTAGAAGCGCCAGAAGTGGCCAACATAACCGAAGATCAAGCCGACTTCCTAAAAGAATTAGAAGCGGAAGAAGCCCAAGCGGATTTTGACCCAGAAGAAGCCAAGGCCGAAAAACAGGCCGAAGCCGAGCAAGTGCAAATGGACGAACAGGCGGCGCTTTTAACAGCCATGAGTGGGTTAGGCATGATTGAATTCAGCTTAAAGCGCGTTATCCATAAAGATTTCGAATTCACGGCAGAAACTAAAGCCTATGCAATCGAAAATCTGGGCCCTGTTTTAGTGAAATATGGCGCTTTACTGCCAGGTTGGTTGGCGGCTTATGATGCGGAAATCAAAGCGGCTATGGCCGTTGGTAAATTGGTGTCTGAGGGTGTGAGCACGGCGCAAACGCTCAAAGAAAAAGACCAAGCCGAAGCAAAAGCCAGCGCGGAAGAAAAAGCGCGCGTTCGGGTGGCGGCATGAGTTTAAAACCGATCAACAAAAATAATGAACTAACTGAGAACCATTGGTTGATCGTTGGATCGTCTGGTTCGGGAAAAACAACAGCGGTTAAGCAATTGGGAATCGTGGGGGCTACTGATCAAGTGGCCCTGTTTGACCCATACCAAGATTATGACGATTTGTGTGGGCGGGAGGTTCGCCGTTATGAATCCCTAGCAAAATTTGCGCGGGCATTATTTGCTGGGAGAGCGGCCAAGAAAGCCCAAGGGTTTAAAATCGCGTTTAGTCCAGTGGACGGCGCAACGCCTAAAAATTTGGAAGCTTTTTCAAAGATTGTTTGGGGTGCTGGGAATGGTCACCATAAAAAGCCGCTTAAGGTGGTAATGGAAGAACTCGCCAAGTGTGTGACAACCAGCGGCAAAGCGACTGGAGCATTTGGGGAAATATTAACAGGTGGCCGGAAGTTTGGATTAGAGGCGATTTGTATTTTTCAGCGCGGGCAAGAAGTACCCAAAACGATTGTGGGCAATTGCGCTAATAAATGGGTGGGCCGCCAGCAAAGATTAAATGATGCCGTTTATTTGTCGAAAGAATTGGATTTTCCAGAGCAAGCGATTAAAACCTTGCCACGGTATCACTATTTAATAAAAACCAATGATCATGATATAGGTGAATTTGACCAAGGAAAACTACGCAAACTTAAGTCATGAACCGTAAAGGAAGTGTAAATAAAAGGCCGTTTTAACCTAAAGGTTAAGCGGCTTTTTTGTGTGTTGACCTAAACCGAAGCCGTTTAATAGTTTTGCCGTTGTTAGGTTTAGTTTTTAGTTAATAACAAGGGTAAAAAATATGAACGTTAAAAAATATGCACCAATGGCAGTGGTAGCGGTACTGATCGCGGTGGCTGTTGTTTGGTCTTCTAACAATGTTGACGTTGTTGAAGACGCAATAGGCTAAGGGGAAAAAAACAATGCTTTTAGTACCTAAAAAATTAAATGGTTTTAATGGTGTGGGCTGGGGTAGCAAGGCTTCAATGTCTTTACCAGTTGGCCCGACTTATAACGAGATTCAGTTAATCACTTCGCTGACGGCGGCGCAAATTCGCCAAGTTACTGTGAGTGTGAACGGTGAAACTATCGTACAGGTAAGCGGTGCACAGCTTGTAATGATGGAAAAGTACAAAAAACATTTTGTACAGGAAGCTGAATTTGAAACCACGGGCGAAGGTGAAAGCGAAGTAACCACACTAACTCAAAGCGGTGTGTTTGTTATTCCGTTTACCAATCCAACCGCGAAAAACCAAAACGGCGCATATTTTGGCGGCTTGGTGACATTGCAGGGTGAAAACGTAACGTTAGAAGTTGAGATAGATAACGGCTCGGGTTCACTGTCATTAGAAGGCATGGCCTTTCTCGCACCAAGTCAAACACGCCGAATCTTTATGCCGCGAATTCGTGAGCATATTTTTCAAGCAAACGCGATTGGGTGGAATGATTTTACAACCTTCCCAGCGGGCGCGGCTGTGAATATTCGACGCGCTTACTTCAAAGGTGAAGTCAATCGTTTGATTGTTGATCGTGATACAACAACGCTTTTCGATGTAACCAAGGAAGTGCAAGCAGTACAGCAAAAGCGTGTAGATCGAGTACCACAAGATGGCTACTTTGTTTTTGATCCTACTATGTATGGATACGAACAGGCCGACGTGCTGAATACTGGCTATAACTCGGAATTTGTATTCCGTCTTGATCTAGGCGCGGCGAGTTCTGTGCCGATTCTTGTCGAGTCTGTTTTACAAGTTGGCCCGCTTAACGTCTAAGGGGGTTGTATGAGTTTATGGGACGATATTAGTAACGGTGCAAGCTCTATCTACAATTCTGCGGCGGATTCTGTAAGTGATGCCGCGGAGGGGGTATACGGTTTGTTTGATGTAGAGGATAGCGAAAACGCGCCGCAAACATACCAACAAACAGCATCGCTTGAACAGTCGGCCACTGGTGAAACAGTCTCACAAATTCCAGATGCTCAAAACAACACAGGGGCGCAAGTAACAACAACCGCCCAAACAAACTACACGCCGTACTTCATTGGGGGCGGCGTGTTAATTGTTGTTTTGCTGTTTTTGGCTTTAATGATGCGGAGGAAATAATGCCTATAGTTTTATTGGCTCCCCTTCTATCTGGAGTCGTGGGGTTCGGTGCTGGTTGGTGGGCGGGCGATTCGTTCGGCTGGGTAAAGTGGCTTTTGATTTTTGCGCTGGCGGTGTTTGGTGCTCACAAGATGGGGGTAATTTAATAATGACTTTGATTAGCTATTTAATGCGTTCCCTAATTGTGGCGGTGGCTTCCTTCTTTATCTCTAAAAAATTGGGGGTGGTTTAAATGTCCGATTTAGGCAGCTTAAGTACTGGCGGCGGTGACGTTAGCGCCGATTTAGGGGCTACCGCCACAAATACAGGTGGTACCAATGCACTAGGCGGCTTTAGCTTTGGTAGTTACAACGAGTCAACAAATTACACACCATATATTATTGGGGCTGTGGTGTTGGCTGGTGTTTGGTATCTATTTAAAGGCCGCAAAAAATGAATGTTTCACGCGAGCTATGGAAACCTGAAACGCCCGCGCTTTTGCGTGGCGCATGTGGCCCCGATGTTGAAACCATTAAAGCGCAAGTTGAAAGCGGGATTGCCCACCTTTACCACTTCACAGGAAACGAAACCGACATTTGGCTGGTTACCCGAGGTGAAGAATACCCAGAAGGAAATGAACTGGTTATTTTGTGCGCGGCGGGTTACGGCATGAAAGATGCGGGTGAAGTACTAAAAGACAGCGCCCGCTTAATGGGGTTTTCATGTATTCGATACCACACACCAAACTTAGCAGTTTATAAACTGTATGAAAAATATGGTTTTGGTGGTGCTGAAGTTGAGCGCGTATATAAAGTGGATTTAAAAGGGGGCGTAAATGTCGAGTAAATCGAACAGCTCAAATTCAACAACAAACAACGTCTCAAATTATAACCTCCAAGGGCTAGAAACTAATGGCGCGGTGGTGGCGGGTACAGGTAACACGGTTACAACAACCGACCACGGGGCAATTGATGGCGCTTTTGGGTTTGGAGAACAGGCTTTAGAGTTTGCAGGCGGCGTGGTTGGTAGCAATGAAAAAGTAACAACCTACGCAATTGATAAAAATAGCGATTTAGCGGGGCAAACAATCGGCTTTGCAGAAAATGCGATAGAAAGCAGTTTAGATTTTTCTAAAGATTTGGTTACTCAAAATGCTACAAATTCTGCAAATTCCGTGGCGGCCATTCGTGACTTAACGAGCACATTAACAGGGGCCGACAACAACGAAAGCAACCTAAAGGCGCTTTATGTGGCCGGGGCCGTGGTTAGTGTTGTGGGTATTGGAATGTTTGCAATGTTGGGAGCGCGTAGATAATGAAAATTACATTGCAACCAGATCAGCAAGCACAAATCCCGCAACGCGGCCAAACCGTTGTGTATCTGAGTGGTGAAACAGACCTACTTTTTGAAGCGGGTTTATCTCGCTTTAGAATCCCAGCGGGCGGGCAGGTGACACTGCCAGAAGTGTTTGAATCTATCAGCGTTAAAAACATGGGGAGCGTTGAGAATAACGCTGAGTTTTTATTGATCGAAGGCGAATATTCAAGGCTTTCTGATGTTTCTATTGTGCAGATACAAGGCATTACTAACGCCATTACTGCAAATGTTGCCAGCTTGCCAGCGGTGCAAATCTCCCAATTGCCAGCGGTGGAAGTTGAAAGTTTGCCGTCTGTGCAGGTTTCACAATTGCCAGCGGTAGAAGTATCTGAATTGCCCGAAGTGGTTAAAAAAGATGTTTCCAATGTCCTAACGACCACTTACACGGTAGCAACTGAAAGTGTTGTAACGATTCCGGCAAAAGTTGGGCGCAAGCGTTTAGTTATACAGGCTTACACGCCGTCATTGAATACAACCATTTGCCGAGTGAGTGACACAGCAAAAACAAGCATTGAAGGGCAAATATTGGCGGCTGGCGGTGGCTTGCTGGGTGAATTAGAACACAAACACGCCGCCGCTTTAAAAGTCTGGAATCCGTCCGAGGATGATGTAATAGAAATAATTCTGCAGGAGGAATTTTAACAATGTCTGCATCATATATAGGCTCGTTTTTGATGGGCCAGCAAATAACGGAATTACAAGTTGCGCTTGATGCTGAAAAAGCAAAAACCGCAACATTAGAAACATGGGCAAGTGATCGCGTTAAATATGCATATCCTAACGGCGGTAGTGAAGGAGATGAAAAACAACTTTCTTTAGACAGTGTCTACTATATGTCTTCACCTTTTCCCGCTGGGGTTGGTTTTTCCACTTACACTGAATATTTTTCAGAAACTAATAATGAATGGGTAAGGCATCAGACATCATTTTATTTTCACAGTGGTGGCGGCGCTGGGGGTCATGGTTGCTTGTCTTACCCTAGAGTGAAGGAAGGCGGAGTTGTTGTGACAACCGGTGCCATTAATATTATTAATAATCCTGAGAACGGCGGGGGATGGAATTTACAAGACGGCAATACAGGTACGCAGCTCAAATGGCGTGTTTGCTGTGTTCGAGAGGATTAGAAACCATGAAAATTTATGCGAAAAATGGCGAAAGCCAGCAAAGAATTCTAGATACTGGAATTACTAAAAAATCCGCTGGTCTTGGTTCTGAATACATGCTGATGCAAGTTGAGCGCCCTACACCAGAGCACACGGCGGCGGGTGGCGTTTGGGTATTGCCAGAAGTGGAAGAACCAGAACAGGCGGAAGAATAATGAAAAACCTAGTTCTAGCCGTTGGCGGGCTGGGGCTGGCCTACGCAATTTACAGGAGTAGCAAATTGCTAAAAGTTGATAACGTGCGCGGCATGCGCAACAAAAACCCAATGAATGTGGTTAAAACAAACATTGCATGGGATGGAAAAGTACAAGGCGATGATCCAACGTTTGAGACGTTTAAAAGCTACTCATACGGAATTAGAGCGGGTGCAAAATTGCTTGTGAACTATCAAGCGTTGCATGGAATTAACACCGTTCGCGGCCTTATCTCGCGTTATGCACCAGCGCACGAAAACCCAACGAACGCATACATTCAAAGCGTAGCAAGTGCGGCGGGTGTTGATGCAGACGAACCAATAACGGTAAAAGAAAAGTTGCCCGAGTTGGTTAAAGCGATTATTAACTTTGAAATTGGTGCTGTGCCCTTCTCAAGCTGGTATATCAATAATTCAATAAAGGAATTTGTTTGATGAAGTCATTTATTCAAAAGCACAAAAAAAGCCTTGCATCGTTATTAGTGGTCGTGGGTGTGGCAGTAACGCCAATCCCCTCTGCTATCTGGTCAATTGCCGCCCCGCTGATCGTTGACGGTGTGGCGGAGGTGTCGCCGGAATGATCGACAACGCCACGGCAAATTCCTATATAACGTCTGGAGGCGTGTTAGTCATGGGAGGATTAACAGCAAACGAAGTGGCCATGTATGGCGGCTTATTCTTTGCGGGTGCGACTTACCTCACCAACTTAATTTTTAAGATCAAAGCGGAAAGGCGAGGCCAGAGATTAGAGCGCCGAAGCAATCAGCCAGACTTAAGAGAAGTAAAAACAGAAAGAAGAGAAGCCGCCGAGTAGCGGCTTTTTTGTGTTACTTACAATCAAATTTCAAGGATACTGTTCTAGTTTGATTGAATGCGCTTTTGCCGAGTAGTAATGAAGATGCGGTATTAGCGAGGGTAGTGGTATTATCGTCTAAATCATAGTCGTTTGATTCTTCTTGGGATTCTTCAATAACATAAAACTCTTTACCGTATTTTTTACACTGATTGGCTGCTGTTTCTAGGGCTATTTGCTTGGCTTCTTTTGTATCGCCATTTTCAACGGTAGCTTCGGCAATATAACCATCTTGCAATGGTGTTACAGTGCCAAGTGATTGACAACCAGCAAGGCCAAGAGTAGCAGTAGCAATAAGAGAGAAAGCAAGCTTTTTCATTTGGTAACGTCCTTAATTTATTGTTGAGCTTTCATTAAATAATCTTTAGGTGTTCCATTCAATAAGAAAAATCAGAAAGCTATAAAGCGGCTTTTTCTCGTGTCCAAAAAGTGTCCACGCAAACACCTTAAAACACCTAAAAGCTGTGTTTATAACCAGTGTTTTATGGGATAATGAGCGCACGAAAAAACCTTAAATGATTGATTTTGTTTGATAATTTATTTCCTGCGCGGTGGGTTCGACCCCCCCCGCCTCCACCAATTGCAAAAGGCGGTCAGATTTCCATATTTTTCAACAACTTATGGACTGGCCGCCTTTTTATTTCCCCCACGTTTTTCCCCCACGCAATCCCCCCTCTTATCTTTCTAGATTGATATCCAACACCAAATTCAAAGTAACCCTTAAAAGTTTTGAAGTATTTACTAAAAAAAGGACTCCTTTTAAAGAGCCCTCTTAATCATATACTTAAACGTCAGGCTTATTTATATCAGCCAGTAAACTCACCAGACGCCTCCCCTTAGCAGTCAGATGAACAAGCTTCCTTCGCCTCTCTCTAGGGTCTTCAGTTGCTCTAATCAAATCCAATCCAGCCCTCCCATAACGATGGTGAGCAGAAAGTAGAGCTGTATTCCGAGAACTCGAGGACTGGGAAAAGTTAGCTCTATGAGCCATATCCGCCATAGTTACACCTTCCTCTAGAGCAGATATAAGGAAAGCATGTAAGGCATTAAGAGTCATCTCTGGGTACATCACTCGTATAACCTTAATGCTCTCACAAAATCGCTTTAAGTTAGACTTATCAAATGTCTTTGCGCACATCACTCAACCTCCTTAAAGCCTTTCTTAGGGTCTCTCCAATGATCTAAATAAAAGCCAGCTGAGCTGTATGCAAGCTCGCCTACATTAGGAATTCTCACGTAAACATCACCAACAAATAAGTTGATAATCAGTGAGCCAATCTCAAGACCAACACCCCACCTATCTATCGTCAACTTCATGATTCACACCTCATTTCCCATAAGAAATTTCACTTTTAGCACAAAGAAAAAATCAACAAAAGAACTAAAAATCAATGACTTATATTACACTCTACAAATGATGCAACTATGAATACATACGAACTCAGGCCACTATTGACCTATAGAGGAGACCCATGCAAGGGTACATAGATAAAGAAGCTGAAAAGTTTTTTTAAGGGCAAGAGTTGTTTCACGATACTTTCATGAGTAAAACACATCCTCAGTCTGTATTGTGTCATTCACACATATAGCCTTGATGTTGAACTGAGTGCTAACCAATATTTAAGAAGATCCGATCTCTAAACAAACCGCCTTCATAATCAGAATTAACCTATTAATAGTCCAAGCTAGGCATCTACTAAGCTTTATCTCTGGCCTAGGTCATTTAATGACCAGTATGCTATTATGTTCTATGTCAGCATTCAGTGAGCGTGCTGACTGATTAAGTGTTAGCCACTTCTCGATTCATGGAGACCTATGAATTTACGAGAATGGTTAACGGATGTTTACCGTAAAGCGAAAACTGAATTTATCTTATTGTACTTTTTCTATCTTGAAGTGACCTATAACCCCAAGACAATTCAAAGGGTAAAGGTTCTTAGAGAAATTATGCGATTAACCAGAATTATACTCAACTTACCAAGTAATGGAGGTGACAATGGATGATAGATTATTTGCTTTAGGCCAAGATTTGAGGCTAAGCCTCACCAGTTCGTCTGAAACACAAACACTTAACAGTAAATAAACTTATCAACATCGAGAGTTGTTAATACTCTCATGCAATTAAAAGTAAGGTAGGTAGCAATACCTGAAATTGATAGCTCGCTGCTGAGGATCAAGAATTATGATTTCAACAACATTTAGCCGAAAATTATTCGATTCATTAAAGAATCCGTGTATCTTTGGTGAAAATGTGGTCATATCTCAAGATTCTGATTCTTGTTGTGCTTTTCTCATTACCTTTTTGGTTGCCTGTGGTTTTTTCCATCGAACATATAAAAGGCCAGAGAGAAGCTTACCTTTAGAAAAGCTGCTACCGACAGAAAGGCTTCGAATCAGAGCACCACCAGCCTTCCTCTTCATCATCTTAAATATAGGCACATCCTCATGACGATATACCCATATTTCAAGAAATATTAAAGACATATCTTTATATTACTAAAGAAAGTTCTTCTAGATAAACCTACAATTTCATAAAAAATACATTTAATTCAGCCTTCTTCAGTTGTATTTATTAAGAAGAGTTCCTTGAGCTGCTTTTCTAGCTAATTGATCAACTAGATCATTTATCGGATGATCTGAATGCGCCTTAACTTTCTGAAAACTAACATTAATATTGCCCAATAGAGCATCTAATTGAATCCATAAATCTTTGTTCTTTACTGGCCTCTTAGAACTAGTTAACCAATTATTACATTTCCACTTTAACAACCACTGCTCACATCCATCTTTGACATACTGACTATCTAAATAAATAGTTAAATCAGCCTTACTATTAGATAGGAACTCAATCGCTCTAATAACGGCCATTAACTCCATCCTATTATTTGTAGTACCTTCTTCACGGCCACTTACTTTAATCGTTTCACTACCGTTTAAGATAATAAAAGCCCATCCTCCAGAAGCTCCCTCTTTACCATTGTTTAGACAAGAGCCATCTGCATACACATTAATATTTAAACTCATTTAACATCACCCGTTTGAATTAACTTAACAACCCTAAGAGCAAGCCAACGAGACTCCCTAATAAGCAATGACTTACTGTTAATGAGGTTGCTAATGAGCTGAATAAAAGAAAATGAAGAAGCGAAGTCACAGAACTAACACATCAATTCTTAGATGTTTGAAATGAAGGTAAAAGACTCATACAACAAGAGCTTATGACTTAACCGCTCAAGCTTTAAGGTCTATCTATAGGTCTATCTATAGGTCTATCTATAGATCTATCTATAGGTCTATCTATAGGTCTATCTATAGATCTATCTATAGGTCTATCTATAGGTCTATCTATAGATCTATCTTTAAGGTCCCCCCCCCTACCCCCCATCAATATTCATATTTGAATGATCAATGATTAGTTATCTCTCTTAAGACACTCACAAAGACAATCTATAGACCTTCACCAAGGTAAACTTATCAATCTATTCTGAATCTATGATGATTAATCTATCCTAAGATCTTCTAAAGACCATCTAAGGGTAAATCAATTCTTATAGCCTGAATTTCAGCTTTCTTCTCCCATAAGTGTCCCCTAATTAAAATGTCTTTATTATCAATGGATTAAAAACTCTCAGCTTTAGCATTTCTACACGCTCTTTTTACTGATGATGTGGAGATCCCAAAGTGCTCCGCAGTGACTTTAATAGACGTTTGGTTTGAAGCTCTCCAAGAGGCTACGGCTTCATCATCAATCACTTTTTCCTTACCTAAGTTTTTTCCTTCAGACCTAGCTTTTTCAATGCCAGCCATCTGTCGAGCTTTAATGTTTGATCTTTCTAACTCTGCTACTGCTGATAGCATTGTTAGCATGGCTTTGCCTATCGGTGTTGATAGGTCAAAACCCTCTCTCAAAGATACCACTGAGACGCTCTGAGACTGCATTAGAGAGACAGTTTCTAGAACATCTATCGTATCCCTACCTAAACGATCAATTGCGCTTACAATCACTGTATCGCCTTCTCGTACATAAGCTAAGAGTGCCTTCATTCCCTCCCTTTGAGATGACTTCACCACTCCTGAGACAGCCTCATCAATGAACCATTTATCAATAGAATAAAGCTCACTGATTTTATATTGCTGACTCTCTGTAGACTGTCCATCAGAACTAACACGAACATAAGCGACTACGGCCATAAATACTCCATAAGTAGGTCAAAAGGTATGGATCATTATATTAATGTGGATCATAGCCTTGTCAACAGCTTTGAGCCATCTATTAGGTAGGATCTTTAGGGTGGATCAAAAGGTATACCCTGTGAGCCATCGCACTAGCTAATCACCATAGATTGCTGATAGTCTTGTTTTGTAGGGTAATTGAAAGGAAGTAGGCATATGAATTGTGTCAAGAGTGTCATCAGTGTTATCCCACTAATTTTGATAGGATGCAGTAACCCTGACAGGGTTAATGATAAAACTTTGGAGGACAAGATTGCTCGTGAACTACTCTGTATAGCTTCTTCTGAAAGATTCATGCTATACGATGAGGCTCAGAAGCATCTAAAGCACTTGCAGGATGCTCGTTCACATTACTGGGATGTTAATGGTAAAGAGCTAGATCTTAAAGTGAGAGTACTCTTGGCTAGGGAACATATATCAATAATCCCCAAAGAATATGCCGCCCAACTTCTCATGGAAGAATGCAAAACTAAAGTACCTAAGCTAAGTTATGAGTCAATTCGCTAATATTGATATAGGGTCGTTCTTTGTATGATTAAGCCCTCTATTAGAATTCTAAATTTGACAAAGCGTACATGCCCCATACACGTAAATATCCCAAAACTCTAGGGGGTTATGGGGGAAAACTACGGTTGCGTATCTCGTATATGGGGTCAAAAATTTGTTGTAAAAATATCGCCTTTGATCGATAAACAATCTAAAT
Source organism: Marinomonas foliarum (assembly GCF_003337275.1). Taxonomy (GTDB): domain Bacteria; phylum Pseudomonadota; class Gammaproteobacteria; order Pseudomonadales; family Marinomonadaceae; genus Marinomonas; species Marinomonas foliarum. The sequence continues at coordinate 157,737 of NZ_QPJQ01000007.1, forward strand.
CAAGACGCACTATAAATTCCCCATTTAGACTCAAATTTCATTGTATGTTCAAGGAGGGGCAAGATGAACAGACTAGAGAACCTACTCTTACTGCATAGTATCCCCCTGTGTCAGGATAGTTGTCGCCTCATTTGTTATTATAAATAGACAGGGGACGGTAAGTGAAAACCAGTGGATTACCAAAGACATTCAAGTG